>DATDQB010000024.1:0-69167 GCA_035292445.1 Candidatus Omnitrophota bacterium | reverse complement strand
TATCGCTGATAAACTGCTTCATCATCTGCGATTGCAATAACTCTGATGGATGGTGCGGAATAGAACCCGCGGCAATGAACGCCAAGTTATCGGCATCGACATGGAAAATCACATCCTGGGGCTGTGCTTTGCCCTGCAGGACTTCCGATAAACCGGCTTCCTGCTTGACTCCGAGATATTTAGATATCTTGCCCTTACGCAAGTCCGCGTCCACCACCAAAACTTTCGGCTTATGCACGGCCTGGGCCAGCGACACGGCCAGATTAAGCGAGGTGATCGTTTTCCCTTCGCTGTGGATGGCGCTGGTCACAACCATTGCCCGCGGCGGGTTGCCCTTATTCAGGGATAAAATGTTCGTTCGAAGGATCTTATACTGTTCGCTGATGAGCGCTTTAGGGTCAAAATAAGCAACGACGCTTGGATCAACGAGAGATTCCCCGATGCGTTTGACGACCAACTGATCATGCTCTTTGATACGGGTGACCCTCTCAATTCTATTGAGCCGCTCTTCGGCCGCTTTTTTCAATGCACTTGTGATTTTGCCCATTATAAATACCTACTTTCATATTGATTAATAGAAGTAAATAGTTAATAGTTAATGGTTAATAGTAAATAGTGTAATTTCCATTGGAACTTCGCTGATATTTTTTCGTTTTTCGGTTTTTCCTATTAACCATTCACTATTTACTATTTACTACCTCTGCTTCCTTATACTTCGCTTTCGTGTCCATGAGCTGCGTCATCGGCGATTCGCCGATCACTTCGTTGATGATCTTTTCGTCGATCGTTTTCTTCTCATAAATAAATCCCGATAATAGTGCGCTGTCACAAATTTGATTGATGAGCCTGGGTGTCCCCTGGGAATAGCGGTAAACGGCCTTGATGGCCCCTTCCGTGAAGATCTCCTGGGCCTTCTCCCCGCCGGCGACTTTCAGCCGGTGAAAAATATAATTGCGTGTATCCTCTTCATCCAGTTGCGTTAAATGAAAATAAACCGCGATGCGCTGGCGAAGCTGCTCTAATTTAGGTAAAGCAAGCTTACGTTTCAATTCCGGCTGGCCCAAAAAGACGATCTGTATCAATTTCTCGTTCTCCGTCTCTAAATTAGAGAGCATACGGACCTCTTCCAGAACAGATGGCGTTAAATTCTGCGCCTCATCGATAATCAAGACCACATTATGGTCCTTCATCAGCTGTTCAATGAGATATTCGTTCAATTGGGCGTGAAGCCTTGCTTTGGAGCCGCGCTCATATTCGATCTCCAGATCATCCAGGACCGTCAATAAAAGGTCTTTGGCGCTTAAATGGGTGTTGGTAATGACCGCTGTCTTTGTATTCGCATCCAACTGATTGATGAGCGCCCGGCAAACGGTCGTTTTTCCCGAACCGATGTTGCCCGTTACCACACAAAACCCCTTGCGCTCGTTGATGGCGTACAAAACCGTGCTTAACGCTTCCGTGTGCTTGGCACTCGAGAAAAAATATTTCGAGTTGGGCGTCAGGTTGAACGGTGGTTCTTTAAAGCCATAAAAGTTGTGGTACATTTTTCCTCCGTGAAAAACTAAATTTAGTCGTCAGCGGCTGTCAGGCTGATGACTTCTGACGACTGAAGACTGAGGACTGATGACTGTCTACACTTTCAAATAATGCGCCACGGCCAGCGTAATCACAATCACGGCCATGCCGGTAATGAATGCCATGCTGTACATCCAGGAAACGCGTTCTTTCTCTTTTTTCAATCCCAGTTCCGTCTGAATCTTTGAAATCGCGCCCAACAGCGGCTCTTTGAAAAAGCGGTTGGCATCTTCAACGTCGATGAAGGACTGATCCATGAATTCAATGGCCAAAATAAACCCTGTCCCGCAAAGGATGCCGATAAAAAGCCCTATCAAGGCAACCAACACTTTATTGGGCTGAAAAGGTCTTAAGGGGACCCGCGGCGGGTCTAAAATCGTATATTTGGTCCCTTCTTTGGATGTCTGCAACCGTTGAGTGATCTTGGCCGTTTCCAGGCGGCTCAATAACATGGCATAGATCTTATCATTAACACTCGCATCGCGCGCCATGACATCATCCAGCTTTTCAGCGATAAGAAGCTTAAGGTAATCCTGCTGCGAACTATCTCCGCTGGTCTTAATCGTGCGCCCGCCGTCAATATTATCTAATGCGTTTCTGATCTGATCGATCATCGGATTGACCGTGCCGGCGGTCAGCTGGGCATCTTCAATATATTGGAGGTTTTCCTTCTTTAATTCATCTTCCCTGGTTTTGATCTGACTTTGCAGCTCCTTGACCGTGGGGTGGTTTTCCGTTGAGTCAATAAGAAGAACCTTAAGCCGGTCTTTAAGGTTGGCTATCTCAGCGGATTTGACCTTGCTTCGATACAGTTTAAGCTGTTCTTCAATAAAGGCTATGGCATCGGAGGTCTCCTGATTCTGGGTCTCAACGTTACGCTCAATAAATATCTCGGTGATGGTCTTGACGACATCGCGGGTAATGGTGGGGTTCTCCCCGACATAGGCCAGCTCGATGATATTGTTGGTGCGCAACTTGATCAGGATATCTTTCCTGATACCAAGGATAAGATTCTCAAATTCCTGCTGCGTTTTGACGTCCTTGGCGAGATCAAGCCTTTCGACCAATTTCAGCATGCTGTACCAGCCGAGCATAGACTCGCGGATCGAGTTCATGCGCTGGCTGACCGTCGATGATACCGCCAGCTCTTGAAATAAAGGATTATCCGTTTTCCCTTCCTCGACCAACAAAATGGTGGATGACAGGTATTTTTTCGGCAGGATGATCCCCGTGCAAATCCCTAAGATCAGGCCAATAAAGGCGGGAATGATCACAAGCTCTTTGCGCCTGAAAAAGATCTTCAAATAATTCATCGGGTTCACGCTTGATTCTTGTTCAATGTCTGTCATTTTAAAAAATTCCTTTCGAAATTAAAGTGAATAGTTAATAGTTAATAGTTAATGGTTAATAGTGATGTCAAAGGTCGATCTGGCTGATATTTCTTTACTTTTTTCTCCATATTTTCCCATTAACTTTTAACTTTAACTATTTACCATTTACTATTTACTATCAACTTTTTTTAAAACCCCGGCATATAAACATTGCGTGCGGCGCCGCCAGCGGCTGAAATCGGCGCGGCAACCGGCTGGATCACGCGCATGGTCTTGGCCAAGAAAGTTGGCGGAATATAAAGCGTGTCGCCCGGTGCCATGACCAGATTTTCCCTTAAATCGCCTTCGTAAAGAAGCTTGTGCACATTGATCTTTTTAACCTTGGCCTTACCGGTTTCATCCGGCGTGATCAAACGGGCGTCTTTTAATTTACCGCTTAGTAAAGGCAAACCGGCCTGGACCAAGGCCTCGCGCACCGTCATCGTATCGCCGCGCATAAAGATCTTGCCGGGGCTTCTGACCTCTCCAACGACAAAAAGGATCTTGCTGTTATATCCGACGATCTTAACCGTCACTTCAGGGCTGATAATGTAATGGCTTAATTTCTCGACCAAAAGATCCTTGACCTGGTCTTTCTTAAGCCCCGCGATCTTGATATCGCCGACAAATTCATACTGGATATCGCCTTCGGCATTAATGATATATTGGCCGCTCACCTCATCATGGCGAAGGACACTCACTTCAATGACATCCTGAAAGCCAAGCGTGTACTCGCTTAAGTTTTCAAAAATCGCCACATTCTGCTCTTCCTCTAATATCAGCTCTTCGATCGGGATGGGCTGCGTGAGCTCTTCGGCGGTCATGCCCTGCTCCATTTGGGCCCTTTCCTGGTCATCCAAACCCTCCGGAGGAACGGCATCAACATAATTTTGCGCTGGTGCTGGGGTGCTAATCAAATTAAGGACAAAAACGGCCTTCAATAATAATAGAGTGAACTGATATAAAAATCTCATTTTGACATACCTCTTTTGGAATAATTTTTAAACTTCAACCAGTGTTTCGCGAAACAGCTTGATGTGATGCAGGTCATCTTCACTATAGACCCTCCATCCGCGCCAGTCCCTTTTGGCCCTGCGGACCTTGCCCACTTTCTCCCAACGGACAATGGTCTTCGGACTGATGCCAACCAGTTCCGCTACTTCTGTAATCGTCATTCGTTTATCCACTTGACTTTCTCCCTCTTACTGTTTCATGTTCCCTAAAAAAATATACTTAAGTTTTGATGCCGGGTTTGGGTTGGGAAGCTTGCATGTGTTTCTCATCATTGGTTTGGTGCCCCCACCAAATCCTATTTGTCGCAAGCTTCCAAACCAACCCATAAACCCGAACTACCCATTGTAAAGCAAAGACCGTGCCAAATTTCTTTTAGGAATTTTATATCGACTTTAAAAATTACGCATCATATTGATTCTAAAAGAGTTAGAATATTTAATATATTTTGGGAGAATCACCTTGAGACTTTCATAGAGCCTGTGGGTGTTTAAAGAATTGAACATCTCTGTCCTGGACATACCCGGACAATCTCGGAAATTGCTATTATGCCAATAACTTAGGCGTATGTCCAGATTTATCATCATGTCCATTTTGCCGCATCTTTTGCTCACCCGCCCGTCACCTACTATTTACTTGACAATTTATATAATATGGTATACTTTTTGCATATAAGGTAAGCCTATAAACCAATCCCGTTAAGAAACAATGACCAAGAAACAAGACACAAACAAATAGCCCTTTATGCCTATCAGAACTACCCAAATACAAACACAGAAACAAATCCTCTCTCCGGTCATGCAGCAATCCATTGAAGTGCTGATGCTTCCCATCGCTGAGCTCGCAACAACTATTGAGACCCAGCTTCAGGAAAATCCCCTCTTGGAGATCGATGAGGAGAAAACCAACCTGGAAAGAAAAAAACTGGAAGAATTCCTTGATAGAAATTTCAAAAGAATGAAAGAATCCACGCCTACCCCTATTTATGACCCGGCCTCACCGGATGATGATGCGCAGGAAGAAAGGCCGATAGCCCAAGCCGTTCCTTTGGAAGATTATCTTTTGGAGCAACTGCATTTGGAATTGAGCGATACGATGGAGTTGGAGATCGGGGAATTGATCATCGGCAACCTGGATGAGAACGGTTACTTTAAATCAAGCTGTGAGGATATCGCTTACAAGCTGGGGTTAGAAAGCGCCCAAGCGGTCGAGATGGTGCTGCATATGATCCAGAACTTTGAGCCATTGGGGATCGCGGCCAGGGACCTGAAGGAGTGCCTTCTCATTCAGGCCAACCACCGTTTCAACGGCAGCGCCGAAACCATCCTTAGGGTTATCAATAACCACCTGGAAGACATAAGCAAAAAAAAATACATTGAGATCGCGCGGCAACTGAAACTGACCTCTGAAAAGGTCAAAGAATACGCCCAAGTCATTGCCCAGCTGGAACCTATTCCCGCGCGCAAATACCGCCCGCTCCAGGCAAACACGTACATCCGCCCGGACATCACGGTCGTTAAAACGGACGATGAACAATATAAGATCCAGATCAACAACGAATACATCCCGCATTTACGCATCAGCCCGTTTTACCGCAAGATGCTCAATGATCCCATGCGCTCTTCCGCAGAAAAAGAATATATCCAAGAAAAGATCAAAAACGCCCTATTATTCATGAAAAGCATTGACCAGCGCAACCAGACCGTCAGGCGCATCGCCGAATACATAGTCAGCCACCAAAAGCCCTATTTCGAAGGCGACCATATGGACCTGAAACCCCTGACGCTTAAGGAAATCGCTGACACGATCGGCCGCAACGAATCAACCGTTTCGCGCGCCATCAACAACAAATACATGCAAACCCCCCAGGGGCTTCTCCCCTTGAAATACTTCTTCTCCCACGGCATCAAGGAAACGACCCAGGCGTCCCCTGTTTCGAACCGCAGCCTTAAAGAGGAGATCAAATTCCTTATCGAAGACGAAGATAAGACCAAGCCTCTCTCGGACCAGGACATCCAGAACTACTTCGCCTCCCAGGGCGTCAACCTGGCCCGGCGCACGGTGAGCAAGTACCGGCAGAACCTTCATATCCTTCCATCACACTTAAGGAAAAATTAATCATCTTATAAAGGATAAATATGGATATCCAAATAAATATCACTCAACGGCCTTGGGGAAATTATATTAAATTCTTTCAGGAAGAAGGCGTATGGGTGAAACGCGTTGAGGTCAATCCCGGGCAACGTTTAAGCCTGCAAAAACATAAATTTCGATCCGAAAAATGGAATGTCGTCACCGGGCGCGGGCTTGTAACGATCGACGGCCAAGAAGTGTCAATCGGCCCAGGCTCCATTATTGATGTGCCGGTCGGTTCCGTGCACCGCATGGCCAATACAGGCAAAACACCATTAGTATTTATTGAAGTTGCTTGCGGAAAGACTTTGACAGAAGATGATATTGAACGGATCGAAGATGATTATTCGCGGGAAAAGAAATAGATCACTACACCTGCGTGTATAGCTCTGAATAGCCACGAGCCATCTGCTCTAACGTAAAGCCCTCCTCCACCTTCTTTCGCCCAGCCTCACCGATCTCAGATGCCAAACTATCGATCGCCTTAAGCCGCATCACGGCCGAATGGATCCGCTCGGGAAAGCCGCACGGCACCAGATAACCGTTCTTTCGCTCTTCAATGACTTCCGTGTTGGCGCCTATGGAGGTCGCGATCACGGGTTTGCGCGCCGCCATGGCCTCTAACAGGGTGAACGGGCGGCCTTCGCTAAAAGTCGTTAGGATCAAACAATCAATGGCATTAAGGATGTCAGAGGAATGGCCGTTATAATTGACGATCTTGACGCGCGAGGCGACCTGGTATTCATCGGCTATGCGCATCAGCTCATCCTTGAGCGGCCCTTCGCCGGCAATGAGAAGCTGGGCGTTGAGCTCACGGCTGGCCATTTTTTTGAGCGCCTTGATGAGGGTAGCCTGGTCCTCTTCCTTGACGCAGCGGGCGATATTGCCGATGACAAAAGCGTCATCGCTGAAGCCAAGTTTTTGACGCAGCGCTTTCCTTTGGGCGGGATCCAAGGAACGGTCGATCGCCTCGATATCGATCCCGTTATAGACCACCTGGATCTTCTTCTCGGCAACGTGGTTCGCACTTAAAAGGTCTTTCTTGATGTCCTCGGAAACACAGATGACGAAGTTATTCAAGCCATAGATCCAATCCGGTATGTGCCTGTACCCGCGGACGTGTTTGGTATGAAGGCAGGGCTTGAAAGAAAGTTTCGCCGCCAGCGTACCGAAAACAGCGGACTCCGCATCATGCGTATGGACAAGATGTATCCCTTCTTTGAGGATGAGCTGCCGTAACCGCCCGATCAGCTGCCCGTCAAAGCCCTTTTTCTTCTCTAATATATAGGTCTTTAGGCCCTCCGTCCGTTCCCTGGGGAAATCCGCCCCCTCTTCTTTAACAAACACGATCGCCAACTCCTGCCCGCGCTCAACCAGCTTGCGGGAAAGCTGGATGACCAGCCGCTCCAGCGTGCCGGCACCATGGGAGTGGACGACTTGAAGGATTTTTAAGTTATCTGCTTTCAAACGTATTATCTCTTATATCTTCCGGTCAAGCTTGTTCATAAGTTCGCTCGACTTCACCTCATCGCCGAAAACGCCGACACGGACCGTGACCTTGGTCGTTTTCTCCGTCAGCGCTTTGATGCTGACCGTAACGGCCTCTCCGTCCTCATACTCGCCTTTGACGCTCGCATCGGCATAATTAAGTTCATCGCTTTTGACCAAAATATCCATTGATTTCATTACGGCCAGAACCACCTTATGGACATCCTTGATATTGCGCTCAAAACTTTTCTGCAGGTCTCCCTGCACGTACACGGTCCCGACCGCCCCTGCCGCCGCGCCGAGTAATAGCGCGAAACAACCGGAGGTCGTCATCACCGTGAGCGTTAAAAGTAAAACCGTAAGGGTATTTCTAAAAGAATTAACCATGTCGATCTCCTTTCATTAGAATAGCGTGTAAATGAATGGCGCGACCGCCGAGCCTTGCGCGAAAATAATGAGCGCGCTAAGGGCCAACAGGATGAATATGATCGGCGCCAGCCAGAATTTTTTCCTTGTCCTGATGAATTCCCAGAATTCCTTAACGATAGATGTTTTTGACATATGCCCTTCCTAAAATTGTTTGGTGTACTGGGCCTTATCAAACGGGACCTGTTCCCTTTTGATCCAATAAGAGCCCTTGTGCGGGTCCAATGCCCTATCCAGCAGGTCTTTCCTTATGATCCTAAGGACAATGCCGGCGATCCCGAAAACGATATAAAACAACAAGCTTAAAATGACCGTTGTGATGATCATTCCAATAAAATGCGCGCCGATCATCCATTTTGCGTAAAACGGCCTTAACCGCTGATGATCGATAGCCGTCAAACAGGCCAAAAATGCCGCCACGCCAAGCCATATCCATGAAAATAGATCAAACCCAAGCTTGGCCCCATGGCGCCAGACGAAAAACGCGATGATCACGGCAAGGCCGTAACCAAAAACTAAAAGATTTTTCTTTTCTTTATCCATCAATCCAACTCTTGCGCTATATCTTCCTTCTTATACTTTCCTTGGTTTGGCTGCTTTTTCTTATCGAACAAATAGTTCTCGATGACCAGATAATCCATGTCCGTGCACATGAAACATCGGTACGCGTCCTGCGGTGACCCGACGATAGGCTCCCCACGGATATTGAACGAGGTGTTGATGATGACCGGGCAGCCCGTCAATTTGTCAAACTCTTCAATGATCCGGTAATAGATCGGGTTGGTCTCTTTGGAGACCGTTTGCACCCGCGCTGAATAATCCACATGGGTCACTGCCGGTATCTCGGATTTTTTGACCCGCAACTTTTCAAGGCCCTGGGCCTGATGCAACTGCCCGTTGCCGATGATCCGTTTTTTATCGACCGGCGCCACCAAAAGCATGTAAGGGCTTTTGTGCGACAATTCAAAGTAATCCTTTGTTTTCTCTTCCAGGACGCTTGGGGCGAACGGCCTGAAAGACTCGCGGAACTTGATCTTCAGATTCAGGACCGACTGCATCTTCTCGGAACGGGCATCCCCGATAATGCTGCGGCTGCCTAACGCGCGGGGGCCGAATTCCGCCCTTCCGAGGAACAACCCGACAACGTTCTCTTCGCGGATAAGCCGGGCGATGCGCGCAGGCAACTGTTCATAGCTGATCTTTTCAAAATGCGTTTCTGTCGTCTTCAAGAACTCTTGCAGTTCATTTTCATTAAAACGCGGCCCCAGATAAGATCCTTGCTGAAGGTCGCGGACATTATCCACCACTCTTGGATTATCAAGATACCTGTACCATACAAATAACGCGGCACCCAAGGCGCCTCCGGCATCACCGGCCGCAGGCTGGATCCAGATATCCTTGAATTTGCTTTCGCGTAAAATGCGGCCGTTGCCCACACAGTTGAGGGCCACCCCACCGGCCAAGCATAAATAATCCGCCTTTGTTTCCTCATGCAGATGGTCCGCCATCTTGAGCATGGCCTCTTCCGTAACGTCCTGGATCGAGCGGGCAATGTCCATATCTTTCTGGGTGATCTTTGTTTCAGATCTCCTCGGCGGCCCGCCGAAAAGCTTATGGAATTTGTCATTGGTCATGGTAAGCCCCGCGCAAAAATTAAAATATTTCAAATTCAGTTTAAAAGAACCGTCTTCCTTGATATCGATCAATTCTTTTCTGATGAGATCAGCGTATTTCGGTTCCCCGTATGGAGCGAGGCCCATCAGTTTATACTCGCCGGAATTGACGCGAAAACCCGTATAATAGGTGAAAGCCGAATACAAAAGCCCCAGCGAATGGGGAAATTTTATTTCCGCTAAAAGGCCGATCTTATTGCCCTCGCCAATGCCGTAACTGGCGGTCGTCCACTCACCCACCCCGTCCATCGTAAGAATGGCCGCTTTTTGGTAAGGAGACGGGTAAAAGGCCGAGGCGGCATGCGATTCATGGTGTTCCGGAAAGATGATGTCGCCTTCATAACCTTCGAGCTTTTCATAGATCAAATTCTTCATGAATAATTTTTCTTTTAACCATAGAGGCATGGCCTTCAGGAAAGAACGAAGGCCTATGGGGGCGTAGGCCAGGTATGTTTGCAAAAGGCGTTCAAATTTGATAAAAGGTTTTTCGTAAAAGGCAACGTGCGTCAAGTCTTTGGGCGTGATGCCTGCTTCTTTCAGGCAATAGCGGATCGCATTCACCGGGAAGTTATGGTCGTGCTTCTTGCGCGTAAAACGCTCCTCTTGGGCGGCGGCAACGATCGTCCCGTTCTTGATAAGCGCGGCCGCGCTATCATGGTAAAAAGCGGATATTCCTAAAATGTAGACGTCTTTCATCATATTAAGCAAAGAACTTCTTGAGCTCCTGCGCGAGTTTCTTAAGATCTGCTGGCGTGTGCATCCCGCTTATAAAAAACGCTTCCAGGTCCGCCGGCGGCAGGTAAATGCCGGCGTTAAGCATGTGATGGAACAGTTTCTGGTACTTTTCCCCGCCGGAGGCATCCTGCGCGTCCTGATAATTATGAACCGCTTCTTTACGGAAACGCACGCTCATCATCGAATGAAAATGCGCCAGATGGGCGTCAACGCCGCCTTTCTTGAACGCCTCGTTCACTTCCTGCGCCATGCTTTCGCAGCGTTGATTGAGCGATCTGTAAAATTCCTTGGTCAACAATTTTAACGTTTCAAGCCCGGCTTTCATGACCATGGGATTTCCCGAGAACGTCCCGGCCTGGTAGACCCCGCCTAAAGGGGCGAGGTGTTCCATGATGTCCTTCCTGCCGCCGTACGCGCCAACGGGAAACCCGCCGCCGATGATCTTGCCCAGGCACGTCATGTCAGGAATAATGTTGTATTCTCCCTGGACACAATTGGCTGATGCGCGAAAACCCGTCATGACCTCATCAAAAATAAGAACGATGCCGAATTTTTTGGTCAGGTCCCTTAACGTTTTTAGAAAATCCTTTTCGGCTTTAATGACGCCCATGTTGCCGGCCACAGGCTCGATAATGACGCAGGCGATCTTTTCTTTGTATTTCTCAAGCGTTTGCGCCAAAGCGTTGGTGTCATTATACGGTAAACTGAGCGTGTTTTCGATATGCGTTTTAGGGATCCCTAAACTGGATGACTCTTTCAGCTGCGCCACCCCGCTTCCGGCCTTGGCCAATAGATCGTCAAAGTGGCCGTGGTAGCAGCCGTCGAACTTGACCAACATATCGCGTTTGGTGAACCCGCGCGCCAAGCGGATGGCGCTCATTGTCGCTTCGGTGCCTGAGTTGACAAAACGGATAAGGTCAATGGACGGGATGCGCTCGATGATCGCTCTGGCCAGGTCGATCTCGTAACGGGTGGTTGTGCCGAAACTTGAGCCGCGCTCAATCGTTTTTTTCGCGTTCAAAACAATGTTCCGGTGGGCATGGCCGAGGATCAAAGCGCCCCACGAAAGGCAATAATCCGTGTAGCTATTGTTATCGGCGTCAAAAAGGGTTGCCTTCTCGCCTGCTCTCATGATCAAAGGATGCCCGCCCACGCCCTTAAAAGAACGCACGGGAGAGTTCACGCCACCCACCAAATACTTCGTGGCCTCATTAAATAGTTGTTCGGATTTTATAGTTTTCATATTCTAAGAAACAAGATACAAGAAACAAGATACAAGAAAATTACAAAAACCAATAACCAAATATAATCTTATTTTTCTAATTTAATAGCTATTGATGATAGAATTTTCTTAAGTTCCACAACTTCGTCTATTAAAGGAACTATTGTAGTTCTTTTTGCTGCATTCGCCTCAGCGATCAAAGTTAACCAATGCTGCGTTTCTTTGGCTTCCCTACGCGCAATCTTGATTTTCTGTAAAAAATCTTTCTTTCCCAATGCATCATTAGCCTCTCTATAATTAGCTCCTACTGAACCAGCTGAACCAACAACCTGCCCCATCAAACGATCATTAATCGGGTCCCTTGGTAATTCCCTGCATAATTGAATCACGCCTTTCGCAAAATTCGTTGTCCTTTCTTCCAAATCAAATTTCCGTTCCATCGCAACCATCCCTTTCGTTAATTGTTAATTGTTATTTGGTTTTTGTTTCTTCCTTGGGCCTTGTTTCTTGTGTCTTGTATCTTAATACTTGATAATTTCACTCTCAAACCCCGCCTTTTCTAAACTTCGCCTCGTGAGCTCCCCCCGGCTTTTGATCCTCCATATACGTGGGATCGTCCCGTAACTTTTAAGGAAATTATTGACCGTCGATGGGCTTGTGAAGATGACCTCATCAATTGAAACGCGGGGCAATTTACGTTTTTTTGGCATTCGATTCTGGTAAACCGTTATTTCTTTAACGATAGCACCAGCTTTGCGTAACGCTTGCTTCAAATAAGGATTGGGAAGCGCCGAGCGCGGAAAAAGGATACGTTTACCGTTAAGCTGATATTTCTTTCTCATCTCCTTCCACAAGCCGACACTCGATTCCTCCTGAGCTGTCAACTCTGGTGTAATGCCGTGGCCGATGAGCTCGCGGGCCGTTTCCCGGCCGATCGTGATAAATGGCTTATCCTGCAGCGATCGCGCACCAATCCTTTCTTTTTTCAATATATCAAAAAGAAAGCGCACCGCGAAGCGGCTCGTTAAAAGGACCATATCGGAGGCCTGAAACGCTTTGAGAAAAGAGATCCTCTTGTTTCTTGTGAATTCAACCGGGGTGATCTCGATCATGGGAAGATGGACAAGCTTGCCCAGGCGTTTGTATTTTTGCGGGTTGGTGCCGGTATAAAGGACCGTTTTGGACCTCTTTTGGCGGGGACGGTAAGAATGGATGGTTTCCCCCACCATGATCAAAGCCGGCGGCAGTAATTTTTCGCTCTTTGTTTTCTTAATGATGTCCTCCAGTGAGCCGGCAACGATCCTTTCATCGGGGAATGTCCCCTTGGAAACAACGATGACAGGCGTTTGCTTCTTCCACCCCTGGCGCGTCAATTGTGCAACGATTTCTTTAAGTTTCGTAAGCCCCATCAAAAAAATAAGCGTTTGCGCCTTGGGGATCTGTATCCTCTTTTTTTTTCCTTGGGACTCCCCTTCGCTGTGGCCGCTTACGAAGGCGACCGAATCGCTCACCCCGCGCGCGGTCAAAGGAATACCCAGTCCCGAAGGGATGCCGGTCGCGGAGCTCACGCCCGGGACGACCTCAACTTCGATATGATAGCTTCTTAAATAACCGATCTCATCGCCGCCGCGGCCGAAAACAAGCGGATCGCCTCCTTTGAGGCGGACAACGCTCTTGCCGGCCACTGCCTTATCCTTGATGAGCTTATTAAGCTCGCTTTGAGGTAGGGTATGCGCTCCCTTTCGTTTGCCGACATAAATTTTCTGGGCCTTTTGGGCATGCCGCAAAAGTTCTTTATTGATCAGATAGTCGTAAAAAACAACATCCGCCTGCTTAAGAGCGTTGATGCCCTTGAGCGTGATGAGCTCGCTGTCGCCCGGGCCGGCGCCGACCAAATACACTTTCCCGTAATGCGCCCGCGCATCGATCGAGGAAAACATCTCTTGAAGATGTGCGTCATCGCTTCTTCCGACAACAGCCAATTGGCCCTGCAAGGGTGTCGCTTCCCAGGGCATAATTTCTGTTATCCGTTTGCTAAGGCCTAAACGCTTAAGCGCGCACGCCGCGACGATGATACCGTCAAGTTTACCTTTATCAAATTGAGCCAGCCGCTCATCAATTGTGCCGCGGATACTGACCGCGTTTATCTTTGGGTTCAATTCTTCCACGCTTTTTTGGCGCAAGGGGCTGCTGGTACCGACGCGGGAACCCGCCTTAAGCTTTTTAAAGGGAACGACTCCCACAAAAGCGTCCCTGTCATCCACCGATTCAGTCAACGCAAAAATGGACAAGCCTTCGGCGAGCGTTTGGGGCAGGTCTTTGGCGCTATGGACAGCGACATCAATTTTTCTTTTTAAAAGGGCTTGATCAAGCGTATCGGTGAAGAAATCATCGGGCAGCTGTGCGGTCAAGGGCGTCTTTTTGTCTTTATCACCGTTGGTATCGAAAATAACCACTTTAAAGGGGACAGACGGGGGGACAGACACCAGACGTATGATTTCTTCAACCTGCTTAAGGGCGAGGAGGCTACCGCGGGTACCGGCACGGATTGGTTTATTGAATTTCATAATATAAATATTAATACTATTGGAAACAGCGCAAGACCCTTCGACTCGTCTCGCTGAAAGCGAGACTCGCTCAGGGTGGTTCGACATATAATCCAATGGTGAGCAAGCGAAGCGCGTCGAACCATTAAAGTGAGGGCATTATAGCACAGCGAGGTTAAGTTGCCAATGAATTGGCGGCAGGTGCTTATTCGTTATGATGGCGGGACGCTTCTGACCTTAAGACCTTGATCATGCAATAGGCCATCGCGATCAAAATGACCCCCCATGACAAAATCATGAATATCCAGCCTTCTAAGCGCATTATTTCTTCCCTTCGGTTTTGCGTTGCCAGGCGATACGCACCAGAATAACAAGCAGCGCGATCGACAGCAGGATCCCAACGCGTGTGGTGATGATATACGGCCGGTTGGCTTCTTCGATGTTCTGGAACAAAAGGATAGGCAGCCATTCCTGCCACAGCCACATCACCAAAATGGCCAGTAAAAACAAAGGCGTCACGTATTTCATGATGTATTTATAAAAATTCGGGATCTTGATATCCGCCCCCGCGTGCAGTTCTTTCCAGGCGTTATCGATCCCCAGGACCCAGCCGAACATGATGGTTTCGACGGTCGCGAACACAACGAGGAAGAATGAGCCTCCCCAAAAATCCAGCTCATCGATGACGCCGTTCTTTAAGAAAAGGACCGCCGGCTGGCAAATAATGAACGTCACGATGGCAAAGATCCACACCGCTTCTTTTCTTGCCAGATGGAACTCATCTTCCAAGAATGTGATGAACGGTTGCGCCAACGACACCGAGGAGGTGACAGCAGCCAGAAAAAGCAGGAAAAACCACAAGAAACCCAAGAACGCCGGAAACGGCAAATGATTTAATACGAGCGGCATCGTGACAAAACCTAAGTTAAAAATGCCTTCTTTGACGATCGTTGCCATTTCCGTGGGCCCGAAGAAAACAAACGCGGCCGGGATGAGGATGCTTCCGCCTAAAATGACCTCGGCAAATTCATTGGCGCTCGCGGCTGATATACCGGAAAGCGCGATATCATGCTTTTTGGATAGATAGCTGGCATAGCACAAGATGACGCCGGTACCGACACTCAAGGTAAAGAAAACCTGGCCCGCCGCCTCCAGCCAGACCTTGGCTGATCTTAAAGAAGAATACTGGGGATTCCAGAAAAACCCGAAACCTTCCTGCACGGTCCACGTATATTCCGGTGAATGAAAACCGCCCAACGTGACGACCCTGAAAAAAAGAGCAAAAGCAAAGATGAACAGAATCGGCATGGCCCATTTACAAAACTTTTCAATGCCGGCCTTGATCCCGCCGTTGAGGATATAAACATTCGCTGCGAAAGTGACCAAAAAAAATACATACGACGTACCCATGCCGTTGAAATATTGGTTCTGTTCCAACCCCTGGAAACCTTTAAGGAAATTTTTCATTTCCAGCTGATCCGTAATAGAAGTGATCTGGCCCGTGATCGAGAAAAAGCTATAGGCCAAGGTCCATGATTCGATATAGGTATAATAAGAAAAGATCAACAAGGGCGCCAAGATCCCGAGGATCCCGAAATATTTGATGAAACGCATCTTGGGAGCTATCCTGTGAAAGATGGATGGCGCTGTCCCGGAGCCCTCCGCTCCGCCATAACGGCCCAGGGTCCATTCGATCCACATTAAAGGAATGCCCAGCAAAAGAAGAGAAATAAAATACGGGATCATGAAAGCGCCGCCGCCGTTGTCGACGACCTTGGCGGGAAACCTCAAGAAATTCCCCAAGCCGATGGCCGAACCGGCGACAGCCATGATGATGCCGATGCGCGATGACCAATGCTCTCTTCTTTCCATTTTTTTACTCCTCGATCAGTTTTTTGATATCAGCAAGCGCCTCGACCGCCGCTTTTTCCCCGGCGGCGACCAATTGGTCCACTTTATTCAATTCAAACCAGTTGATGCCCACCAGGTCCGGATGGATCACCACGTCCGCCTGATGGCTGCTTTGCTCGGCAATGACAAACTCGGATGCCTGAAGGGTACGCACGATAATGTCCGATATATTGGGGGTCAACAGTTTCTTGAGTCCTTTGGACATCAAGAAACCCAGGTATTGTAAAGGGCTCTTTAAGAAAGAAACCCCTGTTAATTCTTTTTGCTGCTGTTTTTCCATCTCATGGCCGGCGGAAACATCCTCGGGCGATTGCAAAACGTTGATCGCGATGATCTTCTTGATGCCTAAGCCCGTCAATACATTGACCGGCAATGGGTTTAAGACCCCGCCGTCAATAATGACGCGCTCCCCATCGATCACCGGCTCCATGACACCCGGAATGGCAATACTTTTGCGCACCGCATCGACCAATGACCCGCTATTGATAATAATTTCTTCACGCTGGATAAGGTCATAGGCGATGATCTTTAAAGGGATCTTGGTGCTATAAAATGTCTTGGTCCCCAAATGCTTCCTCAACCAATGCTTGATCAACCGCCCCCCGATCAAACCCGATACAGGGATAACCGGATCAAACAACTTAAGCAACGCTTTCTTGTCTTCAAACTCACGGGCCACTTGCTCGACCTCTTGGGCGCTTCTTCCCACCGCCCAAATAGCCGCCACCAATGCCCCCATGCTGCTTCCCACGACAACATCCACGAGGATATTTTCCCGCTCCAATACCCGGAGTACGCCGATGTGAGCGACCCCCAGCGCGGCCCCGCCGCCCAGGACCAAACCGACCAACACGCCCCCGATCTCCCGGGAGACCCGACGCATCAGCTTCGCGTAATCGCTTTGCTCGTTGCTGGTCAGGAAAATAATGCTGGGGCAAGTTTGTACCTGTTCTTCCGCCTTGTAGATGCGCGGCAAGCTCGCGTAGACATCATACTCGATGTACTTGTTGATCTCTTCGAAGGAAAGATAGATCTTATCGTGAATGCCGCGGATGACGACCCGGATGCGTTGGGCGCGGAAATTCTCCTTAAGGATCGTCTTAAGCCGCGATAGCACATGTTTGATCAAATCCAGGTCTTTGCGCCGGTCGAAGGTCAATAAATGCACCAAATCCGACTGGGTCAGCGTTTCCACCACCACATCGTCCATATGATTGGGCAGATCAACGATCACATAATGATAATCGCCCACCAAAGCGCTCACGAATATCGCGATCTGCTTCTTGGCTGCTTCATCCGAGGGATCAAAGCTCACGTTCAACAGGTCAATGGCCAGGTCATTTTTCACGATGCTGGTGAAGATCTTGTCCTGGTCTTCCACGATCTCATTTAAACGGGCCGCGGGCTTTTTCCATACCGGATAATTGATCTTTACGCCTTCTTTTTCTTCCCTTTCCTGCCGGCTGGAAGCGATATTGACAAAGATGACCTTTTTGCGGGTCTCCCGCTGCAAACTAAGCGCCAGGTTAATGGCGTAGGTCGAACTGCCGGTGCCCACCACGGGGCTGTACACCGAGATGATGTGGCTTTCGAAAATGGATTTGCTGCCCGTTACCTGCTTTCGCACACGCTGGGAAAGCGACTGGCTGAGCTCAAGGCCGAGCTGTGGGATGGATTTAAAGAATTTTTGGAAATCATCGCGGGGTATCTTAAGGATGACCGAGTCATTGATCGCCTCGAAATTCAGCGAATGGTTCTCCCCGGTCAAGAGGGAAATAATGCCGAAATGCATCCCGCGATGGATAAACTCGACGTTCTCTTTAATACCGCCAGCGGTCATCGTATAAGCCTGGACGCGGCCCGAGACCAGACAATAAAGGAAATCCGGCGGAGCGCCTTCCTTGGCGATGAGCTCTCCTTTTTTGTGTTCGACAACAACTGATTTGCGGGCGATCTTCTGGGTCTCGAACCAGCTCAGCTTGCTGAAAATGGGGATCTGCTTGACGAGGTTGAATTTATTGACGAAGGTCGAAAGATTAGCCATTGTTAAAGTCGTCCGTCTTCAGTCTTCAGTCGTCAGAAACTGTCAGCCCGATAACTTCTGAAGACTGACGGCTGATGACTGATGACTTGATTATCTTTATTTAATTATCTCATTCTCCAGCCATTCATAGCGGCCGGCCAAGAGTTTTTTGGATACCGAGATGCTCTGCTTGTCAAAATTACTGGCGTTCTCCTTAAATAGATCCGCGATCCGCGCCCGGGAAGCGCGGCAGAAGAGATCCGCCAGTTCCACGGCGTTGGCTTGCTCGGGCTGTGTCCTGGCCAAATGGTCCGCGTACGAACAGGTGGCGGCCATCGCAAAAAGCTCGGTCCCGATATCGACGATGCGGTTAAGGATCGCCTGGCGGGCCTCAAGCTTCTTTTGATATTTCATCATCTGGTGAAATGTTTCCAAAGCGAGGCGTTTGCTGGTATTTTGCACATAACGCATATGCCGCTTCAAACCCCCATCGACCGTTTGGAACGTAGTGATGGAAGGGCACCAAAGCGCCGGATACCACCATAGATAATGCCCGAGCACAGGTAAAATTTTCCCCTTTAACATCGCCTTGAGTTGGCGCAAGTGCGGGTCCAAGGCCTCGCGGGCGATGAATAGATGCATGATCTCCGAGGTGCCCTCAATGATCAGATTGATGCGCACGTCCCTCAACACCCGCTCCACCGGCCAGCTGTCCGTGCCGCGGGCTTTGAGCGATGCGTACTGCTCATAGCCCTGCCCGCCGCGGATCTGAAGCGTTTCGTCGGTAATGACCCAGCTGTGATGCGTGCAAAAATATTTGGCGATGGCCGCTTCGATGCGGATATCGTTCTTTTTATCATCCGCCATGGCCGAGGTCAGCCAGGCCATCGCGTCCATCGCAAAGGTGTGGCCGGTGATATAACTTAATTTAAGGGCGATGCTTTCATGCTCGCCGATCGCCGCGCCCCATTGCTTGCGCTGGCCGGCCCATTTGCGCGAAACGTTCAGGCACCATTTGGCGATACCGACGGATGCGGCCGGCAGCGTCAGGCGCCCCGTGTTCAAGGTCGTCAGTGCCAGCTTAAGCCCTTCTCCTTCTTTAAGGATGATATTCTCCCGCGGCACTTTAACGTTCGTAAACCGAAGAAGCCCATTTTGAATGCCATTGAGCCCCATGAATTTGCAACGATGGACCGTTTCAACCCCCGGTGTGCTGGTTTCGACAATAAAGGCCGTGATCTGTTTTTTCTCTTTTCCATCGACCATGACGGGCGGCGTTACCGCCATGACCACGATCACTTGGGCGATCGGGCCATTGGTGCACCAGAGCTTCTCCCCGTTGATCAGGAAATATTTCCCGTCTTCGATGGGGTTCGCCGTCGTCGTCATTTTCCGCGGGTCGGAGCCCGCGCCGGGCTCGGTCAAAGCGAACGCCGAAATCGCGCCTTTGGCGAACATCGGAAAATATTTTTTTTTCTGCTCCTCGGTCCCGAACAATTTTAACGGCTGGGGCACGCCGATACTTTGATGCGCGGAGAGCAAAACGGCCGTTGACCCGCAGTAACTGGATACCAGATGGATAGCGCGGTTATAATTGACCTGGCTTAGGCCCAGGCCACCGTATTCTTTGGGGATCTTCATGGCAAAGGCCTTTAACTGGCTAAGCCCTTTATAAACTTTCTCCGGGATGATGCCGGTTTGGTCCACTTCATTAGGGTCAAGGTTCTTGACAAGGAAATCCTGGAGGGCGGCCACGTATTCATCGCCGGTGCGTTTATCCTCTTGCGACTGCGCCGGAAAAGGATGGATCAGCCGCCAGTCGGGGTTGCCGTGAAACAGCTGCAAGGCGAAGGAGGGGTGCTTCCACTCCGTTTCCCGCTGGTCCTCGGCAAATTCCAGCGAGGCTTTTTTCTCGGCGCTCATATTTTTATCAAATAGGCTCATGGCATTACTCCGTTCTTGATGGTTTTAAGTATTGTTCGGCAATCGTTGACACATCTTCCAACCGGACGCTGGAATACCAGATATTATCCGGATAGATCATGATCGTTGTCCCTTGCGCGCATTGGCCCAAGCATTTGGCCTGCGCCACGCGGATCTTGGGATGCAGCCCCCGGTCCTTGGCGATCTGGCGTAATTGTTGGAAAATGATATCACCCTGATGGTCGCCGCAACTGGGCTTTTCACCCTTTCGATCATTAGTGCAAACAAAAATTTGTTTTTGGTAGGGCATTGGATTTTGTTTCATGTTTGCCTCTCTAATAAGGCCAATGTTTCGATATGTTTTGTTTTAGGGAAAAAATCAAACGGGATGACTTTTTTCAGCTGCCACCCTTCTTTTAAGAAATCGGCCAGGTCCCTCGCCAGCGATGTCGGGTTGCATGAGAGGTATAAAATAAACTTCACGTTATCGCTCGAGCACAAAACATTTTTGGCTTGCGGGCTTAAGCCCGAACGGGGCGGGTCAATGATAATGATATGGCCTTGGCCGTTTTGCCCTTCGATAAGCGTGGGCCATCGGTCTTCCACCCGGCCTTCGATAACATCCATATTGGAGTAGCGATGATAGGCGGCATTGTGGCGCGCCAATTCAATGGACGCGCCGACTTCTTCGATAAGAATGACTTTCTTCACCAGATCGGCGAGCGAAATCCCGAACAAGCCGACCCCGCCGTAGAGATCGAACAAGATGCGCTCTTTTGACCAGATCTTTAACTCGCGCATCGTTTGGATCAGCTTGGGAAGAATGGATAAATTCGCCTGAAAAAAAGTATCCAATGAGTAAAAGATCCTTCGGCCATTAATTTCGGCCCAAAAATAATCCTCTTCTTTCATCCTCAAGGACTTCCGCCCGATCCCGCCCCAAAAGACGCGGCCGTCTTGCGATGTGCGGATGACCAAATTGGCCTGCCGGTGCTTGGCCGTGATCTTACCCAGCGCCTCCTGTTTGATCGCCGGGATGAGCCGGTTAATGCTATCCTCGGCGATCGGGCAATTATCGACCGGAAGGATACCAAATCCCTCCTTTGGCGTGAAACCGATCAAAATGCCGTTTCTGGTCTTCTGGAGCTTAAGGTCGATGCGATGGCGGTAGCGATACGGTTGGGGAGAGCCGATCATAGGCTCAAAGGCCTTTTCCTCCACATCTATCCACCGGCAAAGCTCTTCTTTAACGGTCCTCTCCTTAATAAGAAGCTCTTCTTCATAAGGGATGTCCTGGAAAGCGCAGCCGCCGCATTCACCGAAAAGCGGGCAAAGGGGTTGCGTTCCTTTCACGTCCCGGAGCTCATTTGGAGAAATAAGCATGACCATTTCTAACCTAGAAGTTTAAAAGACTTGAGCATTTTTTCGACTATATCCATATAATGACCATAAGTATCTGTCTGGGCGGTATAGGTGACTTGAAATGCCTTGTCACCCTTGACCGTCCATACCATCATCATTCTCGCTGACAAAGCAATGCCTTTGATCTGAAAAACAAATTTATGCCCGAACCGGTTCCCGAGATTATAGGGCGTCGACTCCAGGACTTCTATCCGGTCCTTAAAAACGATTTCCATTTGCCTGATGGCGATCCTTGTAAATTCGTCAAGACCCACCGGATTGGCTGAAATATCCTTGACCGCCACATTGATATTTTCTTGAAACGCATCATAATCGCTTTCCAGCGGCGTATAAAAAATGACGTTTGCCCCGTCCTTATTGGGCGCGTACGCCCACTCGCGCGGGTACTGGATGCTGAAACCAGCCTGCCGGTCCGTGTATTTTCTAAAACCGTACCCCTGATAATAAACAACCCCGGCGTAACTGATCAAAAGAACGCCCAAGATCCCTATAAGAGCGAAGATGATTTTTTGTTTAGTGCGCCGGTCCATGGTCAGCGGCTATAAAACCTTTTTCCTTTTTTTGCCATATCCCGCAAATATTCGCAAGGGCGAAGCCGATTCGTCTGGAACTTGTTGCAAAATTCATCCAGCCTTTCCACGATAGACCCGATGCCCGCCTGATCGGCATAACGCAACAGCCCTCCGTGAAACGGCGGAAATCCTGTCCCGAAGATCATGCCGGCATCGACCGTATCCGCCTCTTTGATGATGCCGTCTTCCAGGCATCGCGCCGCCTCGTTAACCATGGCAAAAACCAACCGTTGCTGGCATTGAGCTAAATCGAATGCCTTGAAATGGACGTTAGGCAGCATCTTTGAGATTTCCGGGTTAACGTGGCGTTTCTCACTCTCATGGAGGTAATAGCCTTTGCCGCCTTTTTTACCCAGCATCCCGGCCTGGGTGATCTTCTCAAAAATAGCGGCCACTTTGAAACGTTCGCCGAAATTTTGTTCCAAAATGTGCAAAACTTTTATTCCGACGTCAAGCCCGACTTCATCGGAAAGCAAGAACGGGCCCATCGGCATGCCGAATTTAGTGATCGCCTCATCAATAGCCTCAACATTTCCGGTTTCCTCCAAGAGATATCCGGCCTCATTGATATAATGCAGAAGGATGCGGTTCACCAAAAATCCGCAGGAGTCCTTGACCAAAATGGGGATCTTGCCCAAACGCTTCGCCAACTCCAAAGCGCTCACGACCGTATCCGATGAAGTTTGGGGGGCCACGATGATCTCGATGAGCGGCATGCGGTGCACCGGATTAAAAAAATGGAAACCGATTGTCTTGGAGGGGTCTTTGGCCTGGGCAGCCATCTTGGTCACGGATAACGCCGAGGTATTGGTCGCAAGAATCGTCCTGGGAGAAACCGCCTCGCTCACTTCCTGAAAGACCTTTTTCTTAACCTCCAAATTCTCAACGACCGCCTCGATCACGCAGTCGACATTTTGAAAACCCGTATAATCCAAGGTCGTCGTGATCTGCGCCATCTTTCGCTGCGCCTGGGCTTGGGTGAAAACTCTCTTCTTAACAGCCTGGTCATAGATCTTCTTGGCCGCCTTTAGGCCGCTCGCCAGCGCCTCAAAATTGATGTCCTTTAACCGCGCGGAAATATCTCTGGAGCTTAAAAGCTGCGCGATCCCGCCTCCCATCACGCCGGCGCCCAGGATGCCGCATTTGTGAACCGGTTGCGGCTTGATATTCTCCGCCCCCTCAAGGCTTAACTTTTTATATTTTTCGGAAAGATAAAAAACTTTGATCAAATTCTTGCATACGTTCGTGCCAACAAGTTCCGCGAAAGCGTTCCTTTCGAGCTTAAGGCCGGCTTCCCGGCTCATGGTGAAACTTTTTTTAACCGTATCGATGGCCCTTAAAGGGGCCGGATAAAACCCTTTCGAGGCTTTCAGCACGTTCTGCCGGGATTGATGAAAAATGATCTTGTGCCCCAACGGGTTCCCTTCCATAAATCCAAGGATCCCCTTTTTCTTTTTAGGCCGGTATTTCCGGTGCGATTGATACTGGAGGATCTCCTGGACAAAACCCTCCGCGCTTTCCTTTAACCCGGCCTGGGGAACGAGCCGGTCCACCAAGCCCATCTTGAACGCCTTACGGCTGTCGATGGGCTTTCCCGTTAAAATTAACGTAAGCCCGTCCGAAAGGCCGACGGTGCGCGGCATGCGGTACGTCCCGCCGAAACCCGGGAGGATGCCTAAATTGACTTCAGGAAGGCCGATCCTTACCTTCTCGTTAAACGTGGCGATGCGGTACGTGCAGGCGAGAATGAGCTCACAGCCGCCGCCTAAAACAACGCCATCGATGACGGCGATCGTGGGGGCGCTTAAGTCCTCGAGCTTATTGAAAATATCCTGGCCCAGCCTGGCTTTTTCGGCGCCTTCAGAGGGGTCCGTGATCTGCTCTATTTCTTTAATATCGGCGCCAGCGATGAACACATTTTGCTTTTTACTTGAAATGACGACCGCTTTGATCTTTTGATCGGAGTTTATGATGCCCAAGATCCCGTCCAATTTCTTTAAGACCTCACCGGTCAAAAGATTCACTTTGGAATCAGGAAGGTCGAATTCGATGTACGCGATGTCTTTATCTTGTTTTAAAAAAACGCCCATATTTAGCCTTAAGCCGTAAGCTTTAAGCCGTAAGCTTTAAATTTTTTTTAAGGCTTACAGCTTATGGCTTACGACTCGATACTCCTTTTTTATCTTTCCAAAACCACCGCGGCCCCCTGGCCTCCGCCCACACAAAGCGAAACCAGCCCGAAATCCAGGTTCTGGCGGTTCATATGTTTAAGCATGGTGAGGATCAACCTTGTCCCGCTCGTGCCGACCGGATGCCCCAAGGCAATGGCGCCGCCGTTCACGTTTAGGATCTCCCGGTTGATCTCTCCCGTAAATCCCTCATAACCGAATTTTTTCGCGAAATCGTCGCTGGCCAGCGCTTTCAGGCACGCCAAGACCTGCGCCGCAAAAGCCTCGTTGATCTCAACGGCTTTCATGTCCCTTAGCTTCAATTGCGCTTTCTTTAACGCTTTCGGGATCGCGTGCGCCGGGCCGATCCCCATCCGGTCCGGTTCAACGCCGGCAAAAGCGTAGGATTTGATAAAACCCAACGGCTTATACCCCAAGCTCCTGGCCTTTTCATCTGACATGATCAATAACGCGGCGGCTCCGTCGGTAACTTGGCTGGAATTGCCCACCGTTACCGAGCCCGTGCCACGCTCAAAATAAGGCTTTAATTTGGCCAGCGCTTCCATCGTCTGGCCTTCGCGCGGTCCGTTATCATCCTGCACGGCCGCCTTATATTTGGGACCGGGAATGATCGGCATGATCTCCTCGCGTAAAATTTTTTTTGCGGCGATAGCGCGCTGATGGCTAAGAAGCGCGAACTCATCCTGCTGTCTGCGCGTGATCCCGAATTCCTTGACCAAAACCTCCGCGGTGCCCCCCATCAAAAGCCCGCAGACCGGATCGGTCAAGCCTAATTGCAGGCCGACCCTTAAATTCTTCTGGAAATTTAAATACTTGGAATAGAACTTTAGAATGCTGCCAACCTTTTGGCCAAACGTTTTTGCCCTGGGCAGCCCCATGTATTGGTCCTGAAGCGATTTGGCCAAATAGACCGGGATATTGCTCATGGACTCGGTGCCGCCGACCAGATAACAATCCCCTTCCCCGACCTGGATCTTCATAAAGGCCTGGACAGCCGATTCAACCCCTGAAGCGCAGTTACGGTGCACCGTATAGGCCGGCACTTCTTTGGGCACGCCGGCCATTAAAGCAACCACGCGGGAAATATTGGCCGCATCTGCCGGCTGGCCAACGCAACCGAAGATCACTTCGCTCAGATCATGCGGATCAAAGCCGGTACGCTCCAGGAGTTCCCGCGCCGCCAAACGCCCCAGCTCTTGGGCGGAGAGGTCGTTAAAATCCGTCCCCATTTTGCAAAAAGGAGTTCGAATACCATCGACAACAGCTATACGGCTCATAATTTATCCTTCTCGTGGATCGTGCATTGTGGATCGTGGTTCGTCAAAGATCCACGATTCGCGATCTACGATCCACGATTCACGACTTCGGCCTGTTATCCAAAATCCTTCTTTCCTTATTCGCGGTCTCAAGCTCCAGGCGCTTCACCATCTCATCCATGCCGATGAAATGGATCTCATTGGGCGATACTTCCGTCACCGCCACCATCCTGCTTTTAATTTCCTCTTTCAACTTGTCCGGGTTGTTATGGTTCTTGATGGTGGCGTAAATGACCATTTCATCCATATCAAAGGGGTCATTGTTCCTTTTCTTAAGCTCGATCTGCCATTCATCGATCGCTTTGATCTCCGAGAACAAAGCGGGAAAAACGCTGAAATTCATAAGAGCCCCTTTGACTTTGGAGAACTGCAGGTCCTTGACATCGGATAACCGGGTGATGTCGCTTGAAATGCGCGGAACGCTTAAACGGGAATATTTTGACGGGGCGTAGGTGATCCCGCCTTTGACAAAGTCCCCCGTGCGATAACGCAACATCACGCTGCCGCGGGCATCGAGCCCCGTATATACCAATTCTCCGTCTTCGCCTTCTTTCTTGACCTCTCCTGTCTCAGGGTCGATCACCTCGAAGATCTCTTTGTCCGGGTAAAGATGATACCCGCTTGAGACATCCAACGGCGATGGGCTTTCCGCCCAAGCGCAACGCGCTTCCGTAAAGCCGTACGTCCCGAAAATGGCAACGTCCCTGGCCCCCATCCCTTCTATGATCTCGGCCAACTTTTGCTTGAAAGCGACCGTCACCCGCGCGGCCCCCAAAACGACCTTTTTGACAAAATCCATTTTGCATCCCTGCTCGCGCGCCGTGCGAAAGACGTGATAAACATAACTGGGGACGCCCATGACGACGCTGGGCTTCATCCTCAAAAGCGCTTTGATGTTGCCCTCGGTGCCGATGGTCTTTCCGCCGCCGGTACTGAGCGCCATGACGTTGGAAGCGAAGGCGCCGAAGACGACCTGCCAAAAGGCCAGATGCGGCGCGTAAGGGAATATATTGACGATCCTTTCATCCGGTTTGATGTCGAATAAATTCACCATCCGGGCGCCGGAGGTATGCAGGTTCTGGATGTCGTAATTGGTATAAAGGAACACAACGGGCTGGTTGGTCGTGCCGCCGGTGAAGGTCATGAAAACAGGGCGGAATTCAAAGCCGAGTTTATGCTCAACGTACTCTTTCCCTTTAAAAGTTCTTTCAAAAATGAACTTGGTCAGGCGCGAGGCGTTCCAAAATTTTTTGATCTTCTGGGCATCGGGTTGCAAAACGCAATCGCGGAATTTTGTTTCATTCTCCAGGAAATCCTTCTTTGAAATGAACGGGACGCGCCTTAGATCATCGGCTGTCTTGATAGATTCCGGATCGATCTTATTGTCATCAAAAATTTTTCTGTAATGAGGGCTGAAGGGATAAACGTAGTGGCGGATAAAATCGCGCAGCTTCTTATTCTGAAGCTCGGTGATTTGGCTTTTATTAAGGTTTTTTAAATGACGCCAAGGGTCCATAGTTATAATAATATTATTAATACAATTATACTTATGGAGCAAGCCCCTCGATACAAGTATTTCATGATTTTTATTTTTCAACAAAAAACGCCTTTGCTAATGGTTCGACAACTAAATTTTTTCACCAGTTTTATTGCTCACCATTAGTCCTGAGCGGTAAGTGGCTATAAAAAAAATTAATGAGTCGAAGGACTAAATGGAAATGGCTTCACCGTGATCGGTGAACTTTCTGGGAGAGGATAACCGGGATGCGGCTTCTCTATCCAACAGGAACATCAGTCGACCATCGGCAGGATGGACATGTTGGGCCGGGACATCAATGTTCTCTTCAAGGACTTTCTTTACCATATCCGCCTTTCTTAAGCCCTGAATGATAAACACTACGGTGCGGGCGTTATTGATGACCGGCAAAGAAAGGCTAACGCGCTCGGTCCGGCTTTGATAAGCAGAAACAGGGATAGTCAAACGGTTGGGGTCATCAATGCCCTTCTCGCCGGGGAATAAAGAGGCGACTTGGCCGTCTTCGCCCATGCCCAGCATGATGAGATCGAAACGCGGCAACTTACGCTCCTTTAATTCGAAGAAATAGATCAATTCATGTTTATACTCTTCGGTCGCGATAAGGACATTTTCATATTTTGTCTTGATCGGATGGACGTTCTGAGGCGGGATAGGGACGTAATGAAGCAGGTTATCGTTGATCATCCGGAAGTTGCTTTCCGGGTCGTCGTAAGGGACAAAATGCTCATCGGCCAGGAAAATATGGGTTTTATGCCATAGATCGAACTCTTCGAGGTGCGACAGGCGCGTATAAAACTCGGCCGGGGTCTTCCCGCCGGATAAGGCGACCACAAAGCGGTTATGGTCTTCAACGGCCTCATTAACGGTCCTTACCCATTCTTTCAATAAAAAATTGGTTAGGGTGAATGAATTCTCGAAGATAAGGATTTTACGATTGTCCATACCGCAACTATCTTAAGGAAAGCTGGGCCGCTTTTTTCTCAATGGAGTGCATCAACGCTTCAAAGGCGTCTTCAAAGGCCACGACTCCGTCATCCAACAGCTTCAGGCACACCTTATCGATATCGATGCCGCATTGGCGCAGTTCTTCGATGGTCTCTTCCGCTGCCTCAACAGGATAGGCAAATGCCTCTTTGACCTCGCCGTGGTCCAAAAACGCGTATAATGTCTTTTCGGGAATCGTGTTGATCGTCGGTTTGGTGATCAATTCCGTGACATATTTGATATCTTTGTACTCGGGGTTCTTGGTGCTGGTCGAGCCCCACAAGACGCGCTGTTCGTTAGCGCCTTTATCGAATAGCCTCTTGAACTCATCGCTGAAAAAAAGCTGTTTAAATTTCTCAAAAATGATGCGGCAGTTGGCAACCGCGGCTTTGCCTTTAAGCTGTTGAAGTTTGGCTTTTTTTGTCTCATCTTTTTCTTTAGATAAAAGCTCGCTTAATTGTTTGTCAACGAGCGTATCGATCCGGCTGACAAAAACACTCGCCACCGAGCGGACCACGCTCAGATCGTTCACTTTCTTTGAAAGCCTATCCAGCCCGCGAAAATACGCTTGAACGGTCTCCATGTACTGTTCCAGCGAAAAGATCAATGTGACGTTCACGTTCACTTTGTTGGCGATCAGCTCCTCGATAACGGGAAAGCCTTCCTGGGTTGACGGGACTTTGATCATGCAGTTGGGCCGCTTGACTTTCTTGAAAAGCCGCAGGCCCTCATCGATCTGTTCACCGACCTTATTGGCCAGTTTGGGGTTAATCTCGAGGCTGACGTAACCGTCCAAACGGTTGGTCTTTTTGTACACCTCGGCAAAGAGGTCGCAGGCCTCCTGAATATCTTTGATCGTCAATTCATCGTAAATTTCAAAAGTTGACTTGCCCTGATGTTTGTATTTGATGATCTGTTCGTCATACTCGTTCGTCTGGCCGATGGCGTTGTTAAAAATGGACGGGTTCGAGGTCATGCCGCGCAAACCATTTTGGATAAGCTCCTCGAGTTTTCCCGAGTCCAGCATCGAGCGGCTGATAAAATCAAGCCACGCGCTTTGCCCGTGCTGTGCTAACTGCTGCATCGTTGATTGGGACATATGCCCTCCTAGACCTTGGCCGTATCGAATTTCCGTTTGAGAACCTTTTTGACCGCTGCCACAATATCCACGTCTTTCAGGTGATACACCTTCAATAATTCATCGGGCTTGCCTGATTCGCCGAATGTATCCATGACGGCGACCATTTCCATGGGAACGGGGGCTTTCCTGGTGACGACTTCCGCGACCGCGCTTCCCAGCCCACCGTGGACCTGGTGCTCTTCGGCGGTGACAATCGCACCAGTAGAAACGGCCGATTGAACGATCATTGTTTCGTCAATAGGTTTGATCGTGTGCATATTAACGACTTTGGCATCGATCTTTTCTTTTTTAAGCAGCTCCGCCGCCTTTAAGCTTTCGGAAACCATGATCCCGCAGGCGATGATCGTAACGTCTTTCCCTTCACGTAAAACGTTAGCTTGACCGATCTCAAAGGGATCGGTTTCTTTTGTCAGAACCGGAAACGGCCCGCGGCTGGTGCGCATGTACATGGGGCCTTCTTCTTCCGCAAACGCGCGCGTCGCCTTGGCCGCTTCAATGGCATCAACGGGAACGACGACTTTCATGTTCGGCAGGACCCGCATCAACGCCAGGTCTTCCAAACACTGGGCCGAGGCGCCGTCTTCACCGACCGTAAGCCCCGCATGGGAGCAAATGACCTTAACATTTCGGTTATTATAGCAAACGTCCAGGCGCAGCATGTCATACGCGCGGTTCGTCATAAATACGGCGAATGAGTTGATGAACACCGTAAAGCCGTTCAAGGTCAACCCGGCAGCGGTGCCGACCATGTCCTGCTCGGCAATGCCGACGGTGAAGGCACGTTCGGGGAATTGTTCGGCAAACCATTTGCTGCGGGTGGAATCTTCCAGGTCGGCGGATACAACGACAATCCTTTTATCTTTTTTGCCGCATTCGACTAACGCTTTTCCGTAGCCGTCACGGGTTGGTAGCATTTCTGACATAATATTCTCCTAGATGAAATATTGTAGGGGCAACCCCTTGCGGTTGCCCAATATCTTCTGGGCGGACGCAAGGCCCGCCCCTACATTGTTATTTCAATTCCGCCAACGCTTTCTTTAATTCTTCATCATTCGGCGCCTTGCCATGCCACGCCGGATTCAATTCCATAAACGAAACGCCCTTGCCTTTTAAGGTATTGGCGATGATCATATAAGGCTTGCCTTTAACCGAATCGAATTTATCCAACGCTTTCATAAGCTGATTGAAATCGTGGCCATCGATCTCTTCCACTTCCCAACCGAAACTTTCCCAACGCTTCGCCAATGGTTCCAAATTTTTGATCTCATTGACGGGCCCGTTCTGCTGGACTTTGTTGTAATCGACAATAGCGCAAATATTATCCAATTTCTGGTGAGACGCGTTCATCGCCGCCTCCCAAACGGAGCCTTCCTGCAATTCCCCGTCGCCCAACAGACAATAGACTTTGAAATTCTTTTGACGCAGGCGTGCGCCCAGCGCACAGCCATTGGCAACCGATAAACCATGCCCCAACGAACCCGTATTAAATTCAATCCCCGGTGCATAAATATGAACATGGCCCTGCAAACGGCTGCCTAATTTCCTGAAACTTTTCAGTTCCTCTTTGGGGAAATACCCATAGTTGGCTAAGGTTACATACGCCACCGGTGTGCAATGGCCTTTGGAGATGATCAGCCGGTCCCGATCATCCCAGGTTGGATCTTTGGGATTATGTTTCATTTTATAGCCATATAAGCTTATAAGAATTTCAACGGCCGAGAGGGAACCTCCGGGATGGCCGCTTCCGGCGGCATGCGTCACTTCGAGGATTTGTTTACGGAAATCTTTGGCTAAACTTTTAAACTCCTCAATATTAATAGAAGCCATATTCCTCCTTCAAGCCATTTGAGCAATAAGCTGTAAGCAGTAAGTAGTAAGCGTTAAGTTTTGCTTGCTCTAATTGCTCTCATTAATCCATTTATCATTCTACCCAACTCATCACATATTTCCGTTAATTCATTGAACGTATTGTGCAAACAGTACCCTAAGTCCTTACTTAAAATTAAATGATATTTTGTTTCTTCTAACGAGGCTTGGGATATATCTAAAAACCTTAAAAACTCTCTATCGCTCTTTTTATAGCCTTCAACTATATTTGCGCAAATTGAAACAGATGATCTGCGCACCTGAGTAGTTACCCCAAACCGTTCTTCCTCTGGAAATTGTCTCGTCAATTTATACACTTCTAAAACAAATGCATGTGCTTTTTGCCAAACAACCAAATCTTGAAACGTTTTTACTTTCATTTTCCCCTCCTGTTTATTTATTCTTGTTTATGAGGGGGATGAACCTTTTTTTAAAAAACTTACCGCTTACCGCTTACGACTTACTGCTTAAATGTCTTTACAGCGTCCTTAAAGTTTGTTATAAATATCACCCTCCGGGCCATTAGCTCATCTGGTAGAGCAAGTGACTCTTAATCACTGGGTGGCAGGTTCGAGTCCTGCATGGCCCATCTTTATTTATCCCGATGCACCGTATCGGGCGAAAAAGCTGGATGGCAAACGGCAATATATTCGGCGCCTTCCTTGTTGGGGGTGCTGTATTGCACCCATTCCCCTTGATGGGCCACAAAAGCCTCTCCCGCCTTCACCTCAAATGTCTTCTGCCTGGTCTTAACGTGTAACAATCCCTTAAGGACCAGCGTATACTCGTCAAAATCAGGAGTTTGCCCCGGTTCTTGCCAGCCGCCCGGGCTCACCATATGGGCAAGGCTAAGGGCTTCGGTCTTCGAGTTAACGCGGCCGATATATTCCCTGATGATTTTCGGGATACTGCCGTGCGCTTTGATCTCTGTCGGTTTTTGAATGAATGTCGGCATACCTAATAAAAATACGGCTTTTTATACTATAAGATTTATCCGGAAATTGCAATATGGATTTTCCGGATGTTCTAAGGGGTGGAGGAGCAACTTTTCATCTTAAATTCAACTTAATTTATATCAAAGAGGAAAAGAGGTGTAAAGTTTAATTATAATATTAATACTTATAATTTTGGGAACTCCAGGCGTATGATGCCGGGCCCAAAAATACCGAGATCCAGCGGATGAGCTTCCACCCTCTGCAAAATTTTCATCAACCGCTCCCGCCAAACGATCTGTTCTCTTAAGTTTTTAAGCGCGCAAGAACAATCTTTCCTCCGGCACCTGTCCGCCTCATACCTTTCGATCTCTCTCTTGCCCAGCTTCCCCCGATAGGTATAAAAAACCTTTTTCCCCTGCCGTTGGGCCAAGTAATAATACGGCCGGCCTTTGATGGTTTTCTTGACCAAACACCCCTTTTTGAACCTCTGGTAAGAGCGCCGGCTGCTTGTGTAAGCGGCCCGCAGCCTTTTCAACTCACGCTCCAAACGCTCTTTCATGGATAAAGCCTCCTTATTAACCAACTTTTATATAATTATAAATTTGTTGGTTAACACTAATCAAGGGAATAAATAAAAAACTTGAAGAGAAGTAAAAATTGACGCGAAGGGGAAAATTAAAGAAAATTAACCGAAGACGACCGTTTTGTTATGGTAACAAAGGATCTTGCGTTCGATATGAAGGCGCACCGCCCGATAAAGGACAATTTTTTCCAGGTCCTGCCCCTTATCCTTGAGGTCCTCAAGGCTGTCGCGATGGCTCACCCGGACCGTGCCCTGCTCAATGATGGGCCCCTGGTCCAGCTCTTCGTTGACATAATGGCTGGTGGCACCGATGAGCTTGACGCCTTTGGCATACGCTTGGGCGTAAGGGTCTTTACCGGCAAAAGCGGGTAAGAACGAATGGTGGATGTTGATGATCTGGTGCGGGTAATGCTCAATGAATGATCTCGATAGGATCTGGTGGTAGCGGGCCAAAATGATGAGATCGATCCTTTCTTTCTTCAGGATCTCCAATTCCTTCTTTTCCTGTTCTTTTTTGTTTTGGGCGTCTATGGGAAGATAGTGGAACTTGATGCCGAATTTCGTGGCCAGTTCCCCCGCCTCACGGTGGTTGCTGATAATAAGGGGGAACAAACAGCCCAGCTGGCCCGTCATTTGACGCGATAGAAGGTCATACAGGCAATGAAGCGGTTTTGAAACGAAAATTCCGGCGCGCAGTTTCTCGCCGGTAAAATAAAGCTCCCAAGACATCTTGAATTTCTGAGCCAATGGCTTGAAAGTGGCGGAAATATCCTCGACTTTCAGCTTAAAATTATCCAAGGACCACTCCACGCGCATGAAGAAAATGTTATGCTGGTCATCGATGTGCTGGTCGGCGTGGAGGATATTGCCGTTATTCTTGTAGATAAAATCCGTGATCCCGGCAGTGATGCCTCTTTGGTCCGGGCAGGAGATCAATAGGATGGCGTTATTCATGGTGACCTCTAAAAATGAAAATTGATGCCGGCGGCCAGGGCCTCGGTGTCGAAAGCGTTGCCTTCGACGTTCAGCCAGACGTTATCCTTTAAATAAAGATTGAATCCTAGGATGGCGCCGGTACTTTTATCAAGGTCTGATCTGACCCTTTTGCGGACATTATCCGCCCAATGGATGTGATCCATCCGCGACCAACGGACACCGGCGTAGGGTTCGAACTTACCTAATTGGTGCGATATTAAGAACGAAAACTGCCAATCATCCAGGACCGCTTTGTGCTTGACGCCATTGACAACAATATGGCGAGGGTGCGCGCTGATATGCTGGAAGCCAAAAACACCTCGTGTATTTTCTTTATCCAGCAGCTTGATACGAAATCCATAGCCACCCGCCAAATATGTCGGGTATTTGAACTCGCTTCCTGAATCATTTTCTTGCTCGATATCTCCCCCGCCGGCTTTAAGGTCCAACGACAGCCAATCCGTGATGCCGTAGGTGATGAGCAAGAACTGCTGCTGGCTGCGCATTTCTCCATGCCCATGGTATAGCTCGCGCTCAAAAACAGTATGCGATTGAAATCCCAGATGGAACTGGTTACGCTCAGGCAATTTGGGCCCGTAGGCCGGCGCGGCATGAGCGTGGGAGCTTAACAACAATCCCGCCAAAACCGCCATAGAAGAGATGATTTTAATATTCATTATTGAGACTTAACGATCTTGTCGATGTGCTGAAAATATTTCCTGCTGTCCAAATAAAAGTAAATGTAAAAAATTAGCCCCAGAACGACCACAACGTAGACAACGCGCATAGCAATCCCTCTGTTGACAAAATCGGCGACAGCCCAAACAGAGGCGATGGCAAATAATCCGATCTTCAAGACCAGATAATTAAGAAATCTTCGGCTGCGCGACAGCAAAAGCTGCTTTTCTTCAGTTGATAAGCTCATAACAATTGCGATTTTTACTTATTATAGTGGGCGGGAAATTTCCTTACAAGCACATATTCAAATTACTGCTTTTGCCAGGAAACGATACGAAACGAATAAACCGGAGCGTTGCCGATTAGCCCGGCAGGCAAATTATTGGCTGTTTCCGGAACTTGGAAGATGGAAGGAACGTTCGTACCCATGTCAAAATAGTTAGTGACGATCGTCCCCATGATATCGGTCTGTTTTTGTATAACGACCGTATCTTCAGCATAAAAAAGCCCCATCACGTCGATATTGGCTTCGTTGAACCCGATCGAATTAGGCGTCATGACAGCCATGATATTGGTGGGATAAGAACTGTTCCCTGGAGTAACGAGATTCAGATCAATTTGGGAGGTCCCTTCAACTAAAATAGACCCCACACCCGTATAATTAATAGTTGTAGCAGCGCCTTGCTTAGACATATTAAAATTACCGCCTTCGACATAAACAATGCCGCTGATGGCCATATTCCCGCTGCCATCCATTGATATGCTCCCATTGGCATTGCTGTAACTAAAACTTGACGTCGGCGTAATACTGGACAACTGGGCCAAATCGGCCGCATTATTAATGACCAAAGCATTGGCTTTTAAATAAGCTTGATATGTTGAATAAGCTCCGTACGGATCGGATAAGCTTGGGAAAGTGACCGAATCACCCAGATCATAATTATTCGACCAGCCATTATCCGAATAGACATTGGCGGTGCCCATCGACCCTCCAAAACCATCGGTAACAAAGCTCCCATCGATGGTTTCCTTTTCACTGTCTCCAAAGACATCAGGATTACCGGCGGTCGCGGAACCGCTTAACCCGACAAGCCCGTGTTTAACGCGCAACTCGGCATTGAGTGTTGAGACGGTCTCTCCGTTAAAATCGACTGTCGGCAACGCAGGAACTTTTGCCAATAAAGAGGCCGACAGACCATCATAATTATTTCCGATCAGATCCGCCGTTCCGCCTAGGTCCACCGCTAGATCAGTGGGCGCCAAATTTTCTCCTAGAATATGGACCGACCCGCGGATATTCACATTGCCATTGACCATACCGCCGGCAGCCCCGGCACCTCCAAAGATCGCGTTATTCCAGGGCGCCACGTTACTCATAGAGGCATAAACAAGGAGTGTTTCCGTGATATCGTTTAATGTGCCTGTTGAGCGGATCCAGATATCATCTTGTCCGGCCACATTTTTCAATTCCACCGTATAACTGCCGTTATTCAGCGTTGTTCCCGTGTAAGAAACCGTAAAAAAGCTGGCGGTATTGGGGCCGATCATCATCCCGTTAATATTGCCGTCATCCCATTCGGGTGTCGGATCATTAATAAAATCCTCGCGCAGATCATAAATGGCCCGCTCAATACCGGCTTCCGCGATGTACAACGCCTGTGTGGACAGCCGCTGGCGTTCGGCAAACAGCCGGTCATTGCCTGTTGAGACCACAAAAATAGCACCAAAAACGACGAACACGACGATGATCATATACGTTATCATCAGTAAACTGCCCTTTTCATTGCTTAATCTCTTGCTCATTATCATGTCCCAGTTCATAGGTATCACCCATTCCTTAATTGAATTGAAAAATCAGCCGATATGCTCAGCGTGCGCCCTCTATAGGTCGTGCCTTGGGCCACTAAATTCACTTCAACAATATCCGGCGTTGATGCCTGCCGCCTGAATTGAACAGAGTCGATATCAATGGCAACCACACCAGGCGTAGAAAGACCGACCTGACGGACCAATTGATCGCTGCTCACAGAATACGTGATGAGGTTCGTTGACCAGCTCGCGCTGCCTCCGGAGACCCCAGTGACCGTGCGGAACGAGATCGTTGGATTCCACGTGCCATCCGCATTAATGCTGACAACTGATGTTCCGGCTTGCCGCAGATCATCCATGACCTTGCTCATGCCTTTGCGTATTTCCTGCTGCAGCTCGAGCCGGACGCTATTGGTATGCCAAGATTCGTTGCCGGATAAGTAGATCAGCATACTGGCCCCGAATAGCAACGAAAACAGGATCACGGCCACCATGGCTTCCACCAGCGTAAAACCGCTTCTCGAATTTTTCACCATCATTTTCATGATAGGCTCTTTTGGTCCAATACGTTAATTTCGTTTAGCCAACAAGCTGGTCATGCTGGTCGACATCGCGCGGCCGTTTTTCTCGGTCCAGCTGACCGTCACTTGAACCTGCAACAAATTTGTCTCAACAGATGTAATAGTGATCGCACCCGCGCCGCCGTTCATTCCCACACTAAAGGTATCTCCGGGCGTGCCGCTTACGCCATAATCGGTCGTGATGTCATCAAATTCATGCCCGCGGATCTCCTCTAACTGGCTTTGGGCCGCGCTGACCGCGGTTGTAATATTGCCCGACATCTCCCCAAGGACCGAGCTGTATAAGAATACCTGCAGAAGCCCCGCAAAAACGATGACCATGACGCCTACCGCGACCATGACCTCGACCATCGAAGCGCCACTTCTTTGCCTGATTCTCTTCATGATCCTTTTCATATCATTACCCATAAAAAAAGCCTATTCTTAAACAGAATAGGCCATCTCATATGTGATCTTTCTTAACATTTGATTCGGCACCTGGCTATCCTTGTTTAAGGACCCTGCCCCGACGCTTCGGTCGGGGTCCCGACTTCCTCTTAATTCGTTCTGAGAAAACGTCGGGATAGTTTTGCGTCCCAGGATTACTCCTGGTTTGCCCTTATCGTCAAATTGCTTTTTACGTCTCATTTTAAGTATAGAATATCGTGTGCCAAAAAGCCAATTTCGTTTCCTTAAGCCCATTTTACCGCTCAACAATATTATTATATTCATCAAAATATACGGCATGCCGCAGGGCCCCGTCCTGATTATAGGACTTCTTGAACCCGATCGGGTCCCGGTTCGTCAGGTTCCACTCATACTTTAAAAAACCATTGGACCAATACAGTTTGCCAACGCCAACTTCCGTTTTATCTTCAAGATTCCTGGAATCGGAATAATCGACCTCAAAACGCGGACGGCCATCGGTATAAAATTCCGTTTTGGTTACAAGCATCCCCTTGGAATAGAACGCGCGCTCTTTAAGCTCCCCTGTCTTATAATAGGTCGTTGAATAACCGTTACGCACGCCGTCTTTATAGAATTCCTCGCCAAAGGTTTGTTTGTAAGAATCCTCGAATTTGACTTTGCCTTCCGGCATGGTCCCTTCCGTATCGATAACGCCCGCATTGGATACATGTTGTTTGGCAATGATCTGGCCGTCCTGATAGAACCAATGCTCCATCATATCATTGCCGCGCACCACCATGGTTTTCCGGGTCACTTGACCGGTAAGGTTTGTTTTCGGCGGCTGGGTGGAAGGTTGGGGCACAATGGCTGCCTTGATGGGGACTTGCTTCCTATCCGACTCTATTTGAGTGACTTCCTGCTGGAGCTTATTGGATATAAAACTGATGAATACCACCACCAGCGCGATCACAACCAGGGCCATGATGGCCATCCGCCCTCTTTGATCAGACAACTTAAGGGACATAAAAAATCCTTTCAATTGTCATTAGTATACCATTGAAAGGATTTTATTGAAAAGATATGTAGAAAAAGTGGTAGTAACCCTTCGACTCGGCCGCCAATGGCAGCCTCGCTCAGGGTGGTTCGCCGCTATAATTTATGGTGAGTCCTTCGGCTAGCTCAGGATCCCTCGAAGGATCCCGAGCAGAGTCGAGGGACAAGCTCTGAGCGAAGCGAAGAGCGCGTCGAACCAAAAAACCCCGCTAGGCGCGATACCCAGCGGGGTTCAACTGATCGGTAGGTTAAACGATCGTTATGAAAGCTTTTTTCTGACTATAATCCCGACTAAACCGGTTCCAAAAAGGATCATGCTCATCGGTTCAGGAATGACTGGCGGAACATCACCGATACCAGTCCTTCTGCCCCATTCTTCGAACGAGCCTGCTGTGACAATCATTTCGGTATAAAGATATACCCAAGTATTAGTACCAGTAAATAAGCTGGTCGGGACGTACACGAATAAATCGGCAACGCCATTTCCTGTGATGTTATCAATTAAGATTGAATCGCCGCTAGCTAGCTCATATTTTGGAGTATTTAATGAGCTCCAAGTTGCATAATCAGTAATATTCGGAGCTCCCAGAAGATAGATTTCAAGAACCGTTACCTCTAATGTATTGCCAGCTGGCTCAGCAGCGTCCAACACAAATTCATAATAATCAGTGCCGAGAATATCAATGATCGGAATGTCGCTGATCTCAATCGAATGTGTATGCGGATCATCTTTAGTATCGAATTCTACCGTTCCATCTGTATTATAGCCTTCTTCCTGTGGGGTATCTTGGACGCGTAAAAATGAATCAAAATTGCCCGTTCCTTGACCGCCTTCAGCGAAACGCGTAAAAATAGCCGTTCCATCAGTGTCCGAATCGGTTACAAGCGATAGATCATATTGCACAGCTTGTGCGTTTGTTGACCAACTAATAAGGCAAGCGGTTAAAGCAATTACTGATAAAATAAATTTTTTCATTTTTTTCTTCTCCCTGTTTTAATAGAACGAATTGAATCAAATATTAGGACAACACTTATTTTCTGTCAATATGACATAATAGGACATAATAGGACACAATATGACAACTTAAATGTACCTATTTCTAAGCCAATAATAAGCAAAAACCATGCCAAAACACCTTAAAAATTCCCTTATATTACAAAACTACATAACCTATTCATTTGAAATAAGTTGTGTTGAGCATACTGGTGCGGAGAGAACTTTCTTTTAATAATGTGTTTTGATACGTTAAAAAACGTGTTTAATTCTCTCAACATGTTAAAAAAAAGCCTCATTTTATAGCTACTAGGACAATATAGGACAAACTAGGACAAATATCAGGGGAGGAACCGTTCTTTCTCCTCAACGGAAGGAAGGCGGCAGGAATCCCGTTTTCCGAACCAACGGTAGCGCCGGCGCGCAATGAAATTATACGCAGCATCCCGCCAACCCATAGGCATCGGCATAAAAATTTTCATGGCTTTCCAACATCCGCCCAGGCCGATCAAGATCCGTAGCACCGCCGTTGAGCGCTGGTGGACGCCTTCATGGTCAATAAAAATAATCGACCACTGGCTGATGTCTTCCGGAAGGAGCGTCAGAAACCTTTTGGCGGTCTCTCCTTGGATAGGCGCAAAAAAATAAATGTTTTGACGGTCCCTTTTGATGACCCAATCGACAAAACGGTTACACAGCCCGCATATGCCGTCAAAAAAAATGATCGGATGTTTATCGCCTATCATCTATTGTCTGCCTTTAGCGCCTGAAATAAAAGTTATCGATGATATAGCCGATATCGTCATTATATTTGTCCACATGCAAGACAGAGATGCGGTTCTGGATGATCATGAACCGCTCCTCATCAATAAAGAAAATATACCAAATGTGGTTATTCAAGCCGTTGGCGTCGCGAAATTCCACCCACCGCGCTTCTTCCAGATCAACGGCGGCCGTCCCTTCATTCAATATTTGCACGCCCTGGCCCAATAAGTCCGCAACGATCACGTCAAAATGGCCCGTCAAATCCTTGCCGTCCATCCTGTCATTGACGACGAATACCGTCGCGGCATGCGGCTCTTGCGCGATCGGCATGATCTCTTCACTGTGGTAGGAGACGGCCTGTTTATTTTCATAACCTTTGACCCATCCCTGCGGGAATTGGACAGCGTAATGATATTTTCGGTTCACGTAATGAAGGGGGTCTTTCTTAATGACAAACCCGATCAAAAGAAGAATTAACAGAAGAAAAATGCCTAAATTGGGGCCGTACCTGATAAGTACTCTTAGCCTTCTTAGCCTTTTCAATTTGCTCATATGCCCCTATTCTACTTGAAAGCCAACGCAGCGACAAGATAAATCAAGGAGCTGATGCCCTGCCAACGTCTTTGCACCCAACAAAATCAAAAAACTTTATTTGGATTTTTTGAAATAGAGTATAATCTTCATCGTGAATAAGATTTCCCGCCTTTTGCCCTACGTCCTTGTTTATTTAATAAGCCTCGCGCTCGGGTTGTATTTTCGATTATATCCTCTTTTGACTTACACAAGCTCCGGCGCCCAAGACCTGGCCAGCGTTTACGTCATCGCCCAGATCAAGCAAAACATCACCCAGCAGGTTGAGCAGAAATTCCCGCAATTGGATGCACTGCAGAAAAAGATCTTGGCGAGGAAACTTTTTGATGAACATCTTCACGAGAGGGGATCTAGCGTGCGCGAAGCAATCGACCGCTTTAGCCATGAACTCGGCTCTCATATTAAGGAAGGCCGGGCCACCCCTTACCTTCTGGCATCGGATGGTTACTACTATTACGGATTGACCGAACATATTCTATCCACCGGAAAGATCAGCGATCAAATAAGGGGGAGTAAATATTTCCATCCTCTGATGCAGGCGCCGCAGGGGCAATGGGAACCCTTGACGCTTCATCCCTATGTCGGCGCCTTTGTCTACCGCATTTTAAAGATCGTGAGCCCCTCCATCGATCTCATGCACGCCATCAGCTACACCCCGCTGGTCCTGGTCGCCATGACCCTTATCGTCTTTATCCTTTTTTGTTTTTTTCTGGGGTTAAACCCTCTTTGCACCTTCGTTGCCTCAACTTTCTTTCTTTTATCCCCCATTTTCGTCAAGCGCAGCATGTTCGCCTGGTACGATAATGACCCCTACACATTCCTGTTCCCCTTGCTCATCATGTATTTTTTCTTAAACAGCGTCGGACCGTTGATCGCCAAGAACAAGGCCGCAACATTCTCCCTTTTAACCCTGTTAAGCATCCTCCTTTATTCCTATTTTTGGCAAGGATGGATCTTTATCTTTTGCGTGGTGGCCGCCAGTATGGGATTCATCTTGGCCTATCGACATATTGCCCTTAAAAAACCTTTCTGGTCAAAAGAACAGGCCTATTTTCTCATACCGGTCTTTGGAACGATCGTCGGTATCGCTATGCTCTTTGGAACAAAAGAATTCTTTGTCTTATTCCGGGAGGGCTGGAACGCTTTGAACCTATTTCTCCATCCGCAGCTGTCCGCCTGGCCGAACCTTTATATCGGTGTGAGCGAGTTAAAAGAATCCGGCTGGCCGTTTCTTACCGAGCAATTAGGCGGCCCTTTCTTCATGGGCGTCTGCCTGCTTGGGTTCCTATTTTCCATCTCCCCCGCCTATCGACGAGAAAAGGAAATAGGGATATCGTTGATGCTCTATGCCCTCATTTCGCTCATCGTTTCCCTGCGGGCCCAGCGTTTTGTGACGTTATCCCACATCCCCTTCTCTCTCGGCTTTGCGCTGGGTGTCCTGGCCCTCTGGCAAGGAGCCTCATGGCTTTTAACCAGAATGCCTCACAAAAATTTTCCTTTGAATATCGCCAAAGGAATCATGGTACTGGCCCTTCTTTCAACGGTTTTTATCCCCGTGCGCTGGCTCAACCGTTCGGTCCAAACGCTGTTAAACCCTATTTTTAACCAGACGTGGGAAAAGGCGCTGGTGGCGATCCGCGATAAAACGCCGGCGGAGGCGATCGTCAACACCTGGTGGCCGCCAGGGCATTTCATCAAGGCCATCGCCAAACGCCGGGTGACTTTTGACGGTGCGTCCATCGGCGTTCCCCAGGGGTACTGGATAACCACCTTCTTTTTAAGCCCGAGCGAGAAAGAAGCCTTCGGGATATTACGAATGTTAAATACCAGCGGCAACGAGGCTGTCGAGCAGTTCCAGGCGATAGGCTTGGATTTGGCAACCGCGGTGCTGGCTGTCAAAGATATCACCCTTCGCCCGCGGGATGAGGCCCATGGCATCCTTCTTGAAACGTTCAAAAATTACCAACTAACGAACCGATTATTGGCCATGACCCACGCCACGCCGCCGCCGAGCTATATCCTAGTCTATAATGAGTTCGTGGAAAATAACCTGCAGTTAAAATTTATCGCCGGGTGGAACTTCAAGGGGATCGAAGCCATTAACCAGGACCCTGCGCGGCTGAAGGCCGTCCCTCCGGCGCGTTCACCGGAGTTTATTCAGTTTTTGTGGAAATTGGCGGGCGGGCCGTATAAATACAGCGGGGTGCTCGCCTCGCTGGGCAAAGTGGGCAACCAGTTTCTCTTCGAGGAAAATGTGACGGTGGATGAGGCATCCATGCTCTGCCGCGTCGGTTCCCCCCAATTCGGGACCGGCATCCCGCAAAGCATTTTCTACCTTAAAAATGATGAGGTCATTGAACAAAAGCTTCCCATGGCGAGCTTGCCCTACAGTGCCGTTTTGTTTGAGAAGAACGGCACCAAAGGCGTTGTCCTCATGGACAGGCCCCTTGCCCAATCGCTTCTGGTCAAATTATATTTCTTTGAAGGAAAGGGGCTCAAATCCATCAAACCTTTCGTGCATGAGCGCGACCTGACGGGCCGGACCGACATTTACGTGTTCGAAGTGGATTGGCAGGGGCTTCAATAACCAGGGCCTTGATCTATATAATTTCGCTGAAGCTGGCGGATGCGCTCGGCGGCCGTCATCGCATTCGGGGCCGGTTCTGCCGCCATCGATGACTGGCTCTCATCCAGCCGGCCGCTTAAACGGACAGGATACTTGATATTCTCTATAGCGGGTTCCTCGGCAGGCGCCTCTTCTTCTTTTGCGGCCGTTCGCGGGGCCAATACCGATTGAAGGCCTTTGGGAGGCAAATAGTGGCCTTCCCTGATCATCTTTTCCAGATCCGTCGCCAACTTTTCGTTCCCCTCCAGGCGAAGACCGGTGATCATCTCCAACACTTTGCCGCGCTGGTGGTCCATAAAATAAGCCATGCCCAGCCCGAACTGCCCGTAATCGGTCTTTTGAATGGCGATGGCTTCCTCAAATTGCTCGATCGCTTCCCCCGTTTCCCCCATACCCAACAAACATATCCACGCCAGGGACAAACGCGCCGTTACCAAGGCGGGGTCCAAGTCAACGGCCTTTTGGGCGTGTTCTTTGGCCAACTGAAACTCGCCTTCGCCGTAATACATCTTTCCCAGATTGTCATGGGCCAGCGCAAAATTGGGGTCAATGTCGATGGATTTTTTCAAAAGCTCGATGACCTCTTTCGGGTCGGCCCTAAGCTCTTTTTTGGCCATGGCTATAAAATTATAAGGCTGGGCGAATCGGGAATTCAGCTTTAGCGTTTCCTCGAAAAGCTCAACCGCTTTTTGGTATTCCTGGTTCCTTAAGGCGGCCATGGCCTCGCCGTATTTATCCTGGATAGGATTGGCCAAAGCTGCATCGAGGGAAATAAGACAAAAAAGCGTGCTCGTAATAAATAAACGCTTGATCATTTGTATTCGAGGCCCTGATAAGAACGAGACTAATGAGAGATCAATTTGACGACGGACATGGACACCTTCACTTCGTTCTCACTTCCACCGCGCCGGGGCGACATGTTAAACTTGGTGACTTTCAGAAGTTCTTCGGTCGTGTTGATCGTATGCATGAAGGAGATGACGTCTTCCAGATTTCCGTTGCAGTCAACGCTGGCGAAATATTCGTTGAACAATTCCTGTTTGTTGGTGTGGGAAGGGTTGCTTTTGATAAGGCTGACCTTGCCGAGGGTGGCCAATTTTTCGATCAAACTCAAGAACTGCGCGTTAACGACGTCGTCATCCGGAACGGCTGCGGAAAAATATTTGCTGAAAATCTCGCTTTCTTTTTTTATACGGTCCTGATAGGCAAGGAACCGGCGGTCCCGAAGAATATCCACTTTCTGCTTCTCGATCTCCAGATCCAGCCGCTCCAGGTGCGAGAGAACAGGCCCGATAAACAACCGATCGAACAAAGCCAAGGAAACAAACAAGACGGTGATGTAGAAGACTTTCCGTTCTTTTTCCGATAAACCTGATACAAACTTTTGGATCAACGCATTACTCCTTTGGTTCTGCCGGCTCATTGGCCGACGGACTCGAGTGGATCGTCAACGTGATCTCAAAAGCCGAAACATCCTTGCCGCGGTCTTTCTTTGATGTCGTTGATTTAATATCGACGCTTTTAAAGAACGCCGACTCCTTGAGCGATGTCCCTAAATTAAAAACGATGGAAGCCACATCGGAGACGCCCTGAATACTCACATTGCCGGATTCATCCATGTCGATACTGGTCAAATAAACCTCATCGGGAATACGGCTGTAAAGCTCATAGATGGTGTCCAAGCTGTCCATCCGTGTTTCTAAAAAGTTTTTGACGATCTTTGTCTTCTCGGACAATGTCTCCAGTTTCTCGACCGCCTGACGGTTGACGGCATTGTCATCTTTCAATTTTTGCAGGAAGCTGCTCTTGTAATAAATTTTAAGCCCCAAGGCCGCTCCCACCAGGATCAAAAGCAGGATGCTCAATAACGCGGCTTTAAAGACTTCCTTCCCTTGTTCTTCGATCGATTTTTGAAACTGGAGTTCTTCCGGGACCAAGCTGACCTTGGTCTCTTTGATCATGGCGGCGGAGGCGGCCAGATCAAGAAAGGATGTTTCGCTGAATTCGGTCGCCATGCGCTTAAGAAGCGGCTTAGCGACTTTCACGTGATCGATGTAGGGGACGATGTCGACATTCCAGTTCAGTTTTTCCTTAAGCATGGATTTTAAACTCTGTGTTTGCGTATCATCGCTGGTCAAAACATAGCGGGCGGGCAGCACCTCAATGTCTTCGGTCTGATAGGATTCGATGGTTTGGTTCAGCTCCCCGATGAGCCGTGTCTGGGCGCCCATGCCTTCTTTGTTGAGCTGGGATTTGCCCACGGGAATGCTGCGGGTGGTGATCGCCTGGCCCTTATGGATCACGATAAATTCCGTCGAGTTTCTGCCAATGTCAATGACGGCCTCCGGTGCTGCCTTCGCTTTTTGCTTGAGGATCCTGGCATAGAAGGCGGCGATGGCCTCCGCGGGGAACAAAACATTCTTAAAATTCAACCCGGCCTTTTGGAAAGTCAAGAGTTGGTCCTTCAGGACATTCTTATTGGCGATGATCAAAAGGACCTTGGAATAATTTTTCTTATAAACGCCGATATTGATATAACCGATCTGGATCTCTTCCCTGGTAAAGGGCGTGTGGCGGCTAGCCTGGAGATTGACGATCGACTTGATCTCTTCGGGATTCACCGAGGGGATCTCGATATTTTTCGTCGTGAGCATAGTGGGCGCGATAGAGTAGAGCAGGCTGGCCTGCTTGGCCTTAAAATGCAAAAACGCCTTTTGGATAAGCCCCGGCAATTCCTCTGCCGTGACCCCTTTGACGTTCTGTTCAGTCACGTTGGTGATGCGGGTGGAGGTGCCTAAGCCTTTGATCTCGGCGACTTTCAGCGTCTCCTCATTGAAAGAAGCGATGATAAAATGACTGCCTTTGATATTCATAATGGTATTTACTTATACTATTATTTTTATTTTATTATATATGAATTCTAGAGGTTATTAATAGAAATATTAATTATTTTCATTCCAATACTCAATAATATTGTCCCTGGCGTTGTAGATACAGTCAATACGAAGCTTCTCTTTCCCCTCATCCAGCTGGCCGAAGCTTTGGATCAGGTAATAATCGCTGGTTGTCTTGATCTTTCCGGCACCGTTAAGAAAACTGAGCTGAATGACCTCTTCCTTATCCAAAGAAACCAAGCTCTGCACTTCGCTGGCGACATCATAAGCGGCCAAGAAAACATGGTCATCCATCGTCGCTTCCTCCCCGTCTAAGCCGCCCCTGGCGGCAAGGAATTTCTCTATGACCGGATCCTCCAGCCCTAACGCGAAGAGGACCTCTTCAGAGGCCGTGTTGATGTTGACCAACCCATCACCGTAGATGGTGATAAATGGCTTGATACGCTCGTAAATTTCCTCATTCATCCCCCTCACCAGCAAAAGTTCGTCAAGGATTTCAAAAGGCGCATGTTTATTCAGGTAAGGATAAGGAAGGTTCGTATAATACTCATCACTGCCGAACCCGACCAGTTGGGTTTCGCCGATCTCACGCCAACTGATGATGGCTTCGACCAGCCCCTTGGCTTCTTCCTCATCTAACGGCGTGACCAGATCGAATAGGCGCGTAAGGCTGGCGCGGTCCGATGTATTCACATTGATCTTGCTTTCCTCATCCACAACCCCAAAGCGCAGGTCTTTTTCCTTTTTTTCCAAAGGATGGAGCTCGTAACTGACCCGTGCGCTCCCTTCCGGCAGAGTTATTTTTTCAAACACATCCTGGTTATGGTGCCGGTAGGCCTTGGACTCAGCGTCCATCTGTTGCGGATGGCGCTCCTTGTCAAAACGTATGGCGGCGATGGTTTTTTTGGCACCCGCCTCGGTAATATAGTGCAGGCGGCTTCGGTCTTCGATCCTCGATAGGACCGTCATCCGCTGGCGCACCCGTAAGCCTATGGCGGTCGCAAAAACCGTCAGCAGCATAACGATCCAAAGCGCGAAGATCAAAACCGAACCCCTGCATTTTCTATGAACGATGCTCATGCACATTTTTAGATCTTAAGCGGAATGGCAAAATACCGTTGTACCTGCCTTGTCCCTTTTTGATCGGAGAAAATCACCACCACCTCAACGCCCGAGGGTATCACTTCCAGCACCTGCTCGCTAAAGAGCTCACCGTCATCGGTAAGATAATAATAACGAAACTGGATCCGCTCGATGGGCGCTACGAGCATTTGCGGCTCCTCAAAACTCCGGTTCAGCGCCTGGCTGTAGTTGGCCACTTTTCTGTTCAAACTATCCGCTTGAGGGTCGTAATAATATTCCACGCGCCCCATTTGTTCTTTAAATTGTTTAACGGCAGAAAACTTTTTCATATCCGCCGCCCGAACAAGCGACGGGAACGAAAAACGCTGGCTATCCCCTTCAAAAGGCAAAGTGGAGAAAACAAACGTATTCCTTAAATCCTGCGCAAATTTATCAAAAAAGATGATGATGTCCTCCTCAACGACCATCTCACGGCTTTTTTCCCAGACCTTCATGCCGTTGGCAAAGGCTTGGTACAAAGCGATGCTCACCATCCCGATCAGGGAAACGACCAGCATGATTTCCATGAACGTCATGCCGGCCGATTGAGATATCAAGGCTCTCTTAAGGGCTTTCATAAATAAAATCTGAGATATACGCCGAGCGGGACAACTGGATTTGGCGCTGGCCTTCCTGCCACTGCAAGGCCAGGTCAATTTGAAAAACATCCATAAAACCGCTGACTTCGCTGATTTTCATCTGCGGCGTAAACTGGATCTCTTTGGCACCCACGTCAACAGCCTGCGGCGGATTCAGTTCAAAGGGAAGGGCTTTGTAGGCCCGCAGGGTGCGTTCGATCGTGGCGATACGGTCTTCCAACAAAATGTCCGCATATAACCGGCTGTTCAAGCGGCTCATATGATCCAGCGAAGAAAAAAGGGCCCGGTAGATCATGACGATACTGCCGGATAAAACGGCCAGCGTCACCATGATCTCAATAAAAGTGAATCCCGCGTTGGCAGCCAAGAAACCCTTCGCGGGTGCGTTTCGATCGTGTTGGTTTGGGCGGATCATGGGAAGAGGTTATTCCCAGTTTTTTATGTCATCATCGGGGGAATCGGGATTCTTGCCCGTGGAATAAAGGTCGTAATCGGGCCGGTTCTTCCCGGGAGATGCGTAAACATAAGAATTGCCCCAGGGGTCGAGGGGGTCTTTTTCGACATACGGGCCGTTCCAGTTCTTGGGCGCGGGGGCGGTCGTAGGCTGGACCTTCAAGGCCTGCAAGCCTTGAGCGGTCGTCGGGAAACTGCCGTTATCCAATTCATACAGCTTAAGGGCCGTTGACAAATGGGCTTCAATGTCGGAACGGGCCACGGATACCTTGGCCTGTTCGGAACGCCCCACCAGCCGCGGAACCACCATGGCTGAAAGTGCCGCGATGATGATGACAACAAGCATGATTTCAACCAACGTAAAGCCTTTTTTCTTTATGATCGACCCAAGAAACATACTAATCCTCCTTGCCTGAAGATAAATCCATCATACAACGAAATTTTATTTTTTCATATAACTTACCCATTTTTTTTCAAGCTCCTCTATAGAAGGAACCGTGGTCGCATACGTTGTGCCCAAAGCCTCCTCAAAATCCTTCCCATCGCGCAGCTGCCGCAACAGCAGGCCGAATTTCTTGCTGCCATAATCTGTGATCAGAAAATCAACGATCGAAACGCTTTGCGAATAAAAAACGGCCACGCGCAGTGTTTCCGTTTCCTGGCGGATATCCGTCTCAAAAAGTTCATCAAAGGGAATCGCCTGATTGGCCGTTACCAACTGGCGCATCAATATATCCGCCTTAGGGCGCCTGTCTTTCTCCTGCAGCTGGGCAACCCCCTCGTTCAACCAAATCGGAATAGGGTATTTCTCGCCAATATAATCAATGAGCATCAAATGACTGATCTCATGCGGCAACAAACCGTCTAAAAAATTTTCTTCCTGCTTATAAGTAACAATGGTGCGCTTATGTTCATGCCGCGGGCGGTGGATCGCCCCTCCCATCGACCACTCGGGTTGGCCTGTTGCCTCAAGGAACGTTTGCTTATCCGGGTACACCGTGATAGAAACGCGCTCGTCCCATGTCCAGAAATCATCGTAACGCGGATAATCGATCTCTTGGGCAATGGTCCTGTAATAATCCTCCGCGTGACGCAAAACTTCTTTGGCCCAGACCTCGGCATCTTCCCCGGCCGTACGAATGATAAAGTGCTTTCCCTTTTCTTCCTGCCAGGAAACGGCCCAGGAAACATCCGGGAAAAATACCAACGCGCCGATGAGAAAGAGCCGTGCGACCATGAGGGAATTGATCAACATCATCCTTGAGACATGATATCCAACTGAAAGATAGGCAGCAACATGGCAAAAACAATGAAACCGACGATAACGCCGATGGCCAATATCAAGACCGGCTCCAATAGGGTCGTCATGACCTTGATGCGTTCGTTCGTTTCCCCCTCAAAAGAAACGGCCAGCTCAATAAGGACCTCATCAAGGCTCCCGGACTCTTCCCCCACCGAGATCATATAACCCATCATCGTGGGGATCTGGCTGGATTTTTTAAGGGTTTCCCCGAAAGAGCCGCCGGCCAGCAATGCCTCTTTGCATCGGATCAAATGGTTCTTGACCACTTCATTCTCTAAAATAGGGATCGCGATATGAAGGGAATGCACCAATGAGATCCCCCCCTGGTTCAAAAGGACCAGCGTCCGGCAAAACCGCGCCAGCTCCGTCTTGAGCAAGATGTCGCCGATGAGAGGTATCCCTAAAATAAATTGGCTTAAGACGCGTTTCCCATACGCCGATTTGGCCCATTGCAAAACGACAAATACGCCGACCACCGCCGCCAGGATGCCGAATAAGCCCCATTGGTTGATCGCCTTGCTGACGCCCAATAAGATCTGTGTCGGCAAAGGAAGCTGCTCTCCCATGTTGGCAAATAACCCCGACATCTTTGGCAGCACAAAAGACAGCATAAAATAGATCGTCGCGCCCCCGACAATGAGCATCAAAATAGGATAAGCGACGGCCATGCGCACCTTGGAGCGGATCTCCTCTTCGCGGAACTGGTACTCGGCGACCGATACCAGCATCGACTGCAAATTGCCGCTTTCCTCGCCGGCCGCGACCATAGTCACATACAAAGAGGAAAATAAATTGGGATACACCGAAAGCGCCTGCGAAAGCGACTTGCCGTTTTTGATCTGATGACCGATATGCTCGATGACCCTTCTTAGAAAACGATTATGGGTCTGTTCACCGATGATCGCCAAGGCCCGCAGGATCGTCACGCCGGATTTTAACAGATTGGCCAATTGTTTGGTGAATATGTAGCGTTCTTTGGAAGAGACGGTCCTCGTCCGGGAAATGGCGCCGCTCTCCTCCCTCTCCTCCTGCGGCTTCACAGAAATCGGCAACAGCCCCAGCTGGTTAATGAGGTCGATGGCCTCATCCTGGCTTTGGGCCTTGACCGTGCCCGTGACAGTTTCGGCGGTACTTTTTTTGGCTCTGTAAATATAGGTGGCCATGTCAATGATTGGTAAGGAAAGAAAAATGAGGGGAAACCGAGCTTACCCTAAGACACGTTTTCTTTGACTTCGATGCCCTTATTGGCTTTTTTCTTGACGAGCCGGTCGATCAATACACGGTCCGCGCTTGAAATATCAAGGTAATACGCCACGATCGTGTAGGCATTATCGAAATTATCCTGCTCCACGCGGCAAACTTTGGAAAAACAATCGATGCTTTTCCCTGCCTCCCCGGCCTGAATGTTCAATTCCAAAATCGAGCCCACGCCGATCAGCTGCTTGCAGGTGAAGCGCAAGCCTCCGGCGCTGATATCTTCGGTCACGGTCGAGTGTTCGATGCCGTCGGTCACCAGCGTGTCGTGGTTTTGCTCATCTTTTTTCACCAGCCGGTAACGGACGGAAATGGGGTCATAGCTGCGCTCGTACATCCGCCCGTCATAATCATTTTTTTCCGACCAGTTTCCCTGTTTCTTTATTTTAACCTGCCGCAGCGACGCCTGCGTTTGTTCCGCATCATCCTTTTTTAACTTATCCGTCAGATTGCCCGCACCCAAAGCGTCATCTTTCGTCGTGACATTCATCACTTCTTCATAAGTGGTGATGCCCTGCAGGACCGCTTGCCAGCCGTTTTGACGCAAGGTCTGCATGCCTTCTTCGATAGCGATCTTTTTTATATAATCGGAACGCGGTTTTTCCAGAATCGCCGCGCGGATGCGGTCATTGAGCATCAAATTTTCATAAATGGCCACACGGCCGTAATAGCCGGTGCCATTGCAATATTCGCAGCCTTTCCCCTTATATATCCTTACCGGCCTGTTGGCATCGAATTTAAGCGAATGCCTGATCTCATCGACAATGCCCGCCAAAGGATGAGCGTCTTCTTCTTTACAGCGCGGGCAGATCACCCGCACCAGCCGCTGGGCGACAAAGGCCTCAACGCTTGAGGCGACCAGATACGGTTCAATGCCCATATCGATCAGGCGGGTGACGCCGCTAGAGGCGTCATTGGTGTGTAGCGTCGAGAAAACAAGATGCCCGGTCAAGGCCGTCTTGATCGCGATCTCCGCGGTTTCCGGGTCACGGACCTCCCCGACCATGATGATATCCGGATCATGCCTAAGAATGCTGCGCAGCCCGGTCGCAAAGCTGAATTGTACTTTCGGGTTCACCTGGACCTGGGTAATGCCTTCCATCTCATACTCCACCGGGTCTTCGATGGTGATGATCTTCTTACCCGGCGTGCTGATCTCATTCAGGCAGGCGTAAAGAGTCGTCGTTTTCCCGCTTCCCGTCGGTCCGGTCAGGAAAATAATGCCGTGCGGTCTCTTAATAAGCTCCCTGAAACTTTTGACGCCTTCTTCGTTAAACCCGAGTTTTTCCAGGCTAAAGAGCATGACCTTGGAAGGCAGGATGCGCACGACCAAACTCTCCCCGCGGGGCGTGGGCATCGTTGAAATGCGCAAGTCAAGCGGCTGTTCCCTGGTCTTGACGACCGCGCTGCCGTCCTGCGGCAGACGCCTTTCGGTGATGCTTAAATTCGCCATGATCTTGATACGGGAAAGGATCGCTGGCAAGAAATGTTTGACTTTATCCGGCAAATACGCGTCCACCAGAACGCCGTCAATACGATAACGAAAGCGCACCTTATCGCGGTACGGCTCAATATGGATGTCGGTCGCCCTCTTTCGGTACGCTTCCATGATGATCTCATTGACCAGGTTTGAGACCGTCGGGTCTTCGGATTTTTGCTCGATATCTTCGATCGCCTCCATTGATGACATCATTCCAGCCGTAGACGTGCCTTCTTTCGTCATGATCCGGTCGATGGTATCGGATGCAAACCCGTAATATTTTTTTAAGGCCTCTGTCAATTCCCGTTCGGAGGCGAGCACGACCTTTATTCCCGATCCCAAATGCACCCGCAGTTCATCCTGCGTTTTAACGTCTAAGGGAATTGCGCTGGCAACGGTCAACGTGTCGCCTTCCAGGCGGATCGGCATGATCTTATAATACCAAACGAACTTAACCGGGACTTTTTCGATGGCGGCTGAATCAATGGCAAGGGTTTGAAAGCTCACGCGCTCCAAATTAAGCTGCTGGCAAAGGCTCACCAGGATCTGCTGCTCCGTCACGATGTTCTGGTCGATGAGAAAATCCCTTAAGGATTCGCCTTTTTTTTGGGCCTGCTCTTGGTAGGTTTTTAAACTGCCTTTGGCGAGGACATTGTTCTTGATGAGGGCTTCTTCTATTATTTTATTAAGCTGTTTCATCGTTAAACTTTCGGCGCACGGCCGATCATATAAAAATCATCCTTACTGAGCTTATCATACATACCTTCCATGATTTTTTCGCAGCCTTCGATGTTCTCATCAATTGTAACATATTCCCCTTTGCGGCCGGTAAAAATTTCGCTGACATGGAACGGCTGCGTCATGAAATTATATAATTTTTCCGCGCGCAAATAAAGCCCCTGGTCTTCCTTGTTCAGCTCATCCACGCCGATAACATTGACGATCCTTTTTAACGCGTTATGTTTATTGAAGTGGACCAACACCCGCTGGGCGCAATCATAATGGCGCCTGCCGACGATATCGGGATCCAAATTCGCACAGTTACTGACCAAGGGGTCAATGGCCGGATACATCCCGCGCTGGACCAGATCACGGGAGAGAACGATCATCCCGTCCAGATAACTAAAGATGGCCACGACCGCCGGGTCTGTCATGTCATCGGCCGGGACATAGACGGCCTGGAACGCCGTGATGGAGCCGCCACCTTCGACGGAACGGATGCGCTCCTGAACGGCGCTGACTTCACTCGCCAACGTCGGCTGATAACCAGTTTCCGCCGGCACCCGGCCCAAAAGCGTCGAAATTTCTTGGCCGCCCTGAATATAGCGATAAACATTGTCCATAAACAAAAGGACGTCTTTATTTTTCGCTTGTAAATATTCGGCCAGGCACAAGCCTGCGTTAACGACCTCGGCGCGCATTCCCGGTGGCTGGTCCATTTGCCCAAAGGCCAGCATGACATTCGGAAGCAGATTGGCCTCATGAAGCTCCGTATAAAGCTCATTGCCTTCGCGGACCCGCTCGCCGATTCCGGCGAAAACGCAGGCCCCGCCGTGCGCTTTGACAATGTTATTAATAAGCTCCATGATAACAACGGTCTTGCCGCAGCCGGCGCCTCCCAGTACGCCTGTTTTGCTTCCTTTGACCAGCGGAAACAATAAATCAAAATATTTGATGCCCGTCTCCAGCATTTCGATATTCTCGCCTTTTTTATTGTTCAAATTGAAGCCGACGGGTTTTTGCAGATAGCGTATGGGGACACGGCCCGGCACATTAAATTCACCGCCGTTATCCAAAGGCCGCCCCGTCGCGTCCATGACCCGGCCGTAACAGCCGTCCCCCATGGGGATCGTAATGGGCTGAAACGTGTTATAACAAACAGAATTTTTCTGAATATTGATCGTGTCCATCAGAGAGACCGTGCGCACGACACTTCTGGAAAGGTGCTCCATCGTCTGAAGGACGCACAGTTGTCCGTCGATCGTTTCCACTTCAATGACATCGTACATGGAAGGCATGTTTTCAAAATTCTCAAAATAGCAATCGACGACAGGGCCCTGGACGGAAATGATCTTCCCTGGGCCTTTTCGTTTCGTTTGGACGCTGGGGTGCGGCGTTCCCTCTTTTTCGCTCTTGGCGGCCAATTGGGAAGGGTTGAGCTCGTCTTCCTTGGGCGATGAATGATCGGGTTTTTTCTCCTCCATACCTTTCCTCTCTAATATGCGGAGCCTTTTTGCTCCAACACCATCTGACGGGCGGTGTTGGTTTCTCGAAGGCTTGTATCAATATCCGTTTTCTTCGCTTTACGGTATTTCAGCTGGGCTTTGTTCTTTTCTTTCTTCATTTTTTCAACGGCATCTTCCAGGAAGCGCGCCTGATACGAGGCCGAGGCGATGAGCGTATCCATCAATATCTCGTAAATCCTGGTCGTAATCCACAAATTCGCCAGAAAGCCTATGATGTCCTTGGGATCGGATTCCAACAACACATCTTCAAATTGATCGACGAACTGGGCCTGCTTGGATAACAGCTCATCGCAAGGCAAAAGCTTCACCGCCCGGGGTTTTTCGATCTCAAAAGATTTCGGCCAGGCGTAGCAGACGATGACCTTCCCCAAACGCCCGCTCATGACTTCATCATATAAATAATCCTTGATAACGACCGCCGTTTCATAAATGCCGTAAGCTTCCATGTTGGAAAAAACCTGTAAATCCGGCGTATATTCTTTCAGCTTTTCCACCGCCCGGCCGCCGACACCGATGAACTTGGCCTGTTCGAATTTTTGATATTCCTCCATGCCCCGACGGATGATCTTATTGTTGAATTCCCCCAAAAAACTCCCTTCGATCGTGATCACCAAAACCCCCACCACAGGATTATTGTTAGAGATCATCGGGTGCTCGACCTTGGTCAAACTGAGCATCCTAAAAAATTCAACGAACGTTTCGCTGAACCGTCGGTATTTATATTTCTGGTTAATGAGGGTGTGATACTTGTTATCGGCAATGTCTTTTAAGGTCTGGATCAAAAAGAGCATTTCGATAGCGTCTTTCAATTCTACTTTGGCTTTATTGGATCGTCCCATAAGTTTACGTATACCTGGATTCGATCTCTTCCTGCAAATTGGTGGCGCTTTGGCGAATCAAGTTCTTAACGCTCCCATCCAAGGCCATGCTGCCGAATTTCATGACAACCCCCCCGCCGATGGCGGTGTCCGTTGAATAATTGAATTTGACTTCCCGCCCCATCTTTTCCTTTACGATCTCGTTGATCCGGTTCTTGCGGGTGTCATCCAACGGCTCGACCGTGACGACATCAATGGCACCGATATCCTGATTAATGCGGTCCATCCGGGTTTCTTTTAATTTATCGATAAATTCATCGACCAAAATGTTATGCAAGATCCCTTTGGCCTTGTCGCTCAAAACGCCGTTAACGATCTTCATCCCGACCTGGATGACCTTGACATCGACCTCTTTTTCCAAATCTTGGCGGATCTTGACCTTCGCGTTCTGGGCCTTGTTGAGGATGTCTTCGCTTTCTTTCCTCGCTTCGGAAATTATCTTCTCCCGCTCTTCTTTGGATTGTTCCTGGGCGTCCGCACGCATCTTGTCGGTCAGTGATTTGGCCTCGGCGCGCCTTCGGTTCAGCTCCTCATCAGCTTCCCGCAGTTTCTTGCTTAAATCCGACTGCCGGGCATTTGCCTTGGCGATCTCCTCATTGAGCCGGTTGACCGCCCCCTCCGTGCTGGAAATCAAGGCCATCCGCAGCCAGACAACGATCACCCCCACGATAAATATCTGAACAACGACGAATCCGATGATTAAGCTTTCATATTGCATAGGATCAACTCCTTTTTATTTTTAATGGGCAAATACGCGGTAAAAGGCGATCAAAAGAAAAAACGACACCAGTTCGACCGCCACCAGTTTAAACAGCGCCTTCAATTGGATCCTTGCCGCCATCGTCGGGAACTGCCCGATCTGATCGATCATATCTCGCCCGATCATGACCACGAAATAGCACGGTAGCATGACAACGATCGAAAACACGGCGATAAAGATGACGGCCTCGCTTACTAAATTAAACGGTTCCATTTTGTCCCTTTAATTCGAGAACAGCTGAAAAATCACCAACAACGCAACAATGGCAATCGCCTCGACAAAAAGCAATAGAACAATCATTCCCATAAATATCTTGGAGGCCGCAGACGGATTTCTGGCCAGGGCCTTAATGACCGACTGGCCGACAAGGGCGATCACCAGCGACGGCCCCATAACGGCTACGAACATGATCGCAATAATAATGAAAGTTTCAGCTACCATTCGTTATTTGAATTCAGCCTCGTTATACGGGCGAATTTCCTCCTCCACCATAATGATACATTCGTTCGCAAAAAATTTGACGACCCCGCCATTAATCTTAACCCGCTCGTTCCAATTGATAATGATATCGCCTTTCCTTAATACCCCCAGTAAAGGGTAATGGTACGCCAATATTTCATACTCTCCCGCATTGCCCCTTAAAAACACGCTTTGAACATCGTTTTGATAGATCAAGGTATGCGGGCTTAAGATCACGCACTTAAATGTCCCCTTAAAATTGATCATGGCTTACGCTTTCCCCATCCTTCCGGATGTTTCTTCCAGGACTTTCTTGCCTATCTTACCAACAATCGCGTCTTCCTCCCCATCTTCCTTCTTAAATTTGGCCTTGGGCTTTACTTTCTTGATATAGGCCTGTAGCACTTCTTCCAGCCCCTTCTCGATCTCATCATCGAGCTTCTTGCGTTGCCGGATAATCTTGATCAACTCGGGATTTCTTTCCTGGGCAAAGGGGAAAATGTCCTTCTCGAATGTCTTGACCTCCTCAATGGTCAATTTATGCAAATGTTTCTTGTGAAATCCCCAAAGGATGAGAATTAAATGCTCCATGCGGACCGGTGAATTTTTATCTTGTCGAAGTAAATATGTTAAAATCTCCCCGCTTTTCAATTTAGCCGCCACTTCCTCCGGCTGTTTGCCCGCGCGCAAACGGGAGATACGGACCAATTCCCGATACTGCAGGTATTCCAAACGAAGGGGCGCGCTTAAATCCTTGACGATCGACCACTGGACCTTGGTCCCCGTGCGGGAAACCGACAAACCTAGGTCCAAAGCCGGTTTTTGCCCTTCGCCGAATAACGACGCATCCAAATAAACCTGGCCGTCGGTCATGGAGATCAAATTGGTCGGGATGTAGCCTGTCAGATCGCCTTCCAATATCTCAACGATCGGCAGAAACGTCATGGAACCGCCGCCGTTTTTATCGCTTAAGCGGCACGCCCGCTCGATCATCTTTGAATGCAGGTAAAAAATATCGCCCGGATAAGAATCGCGCCCCGGGGCCCGCCCCAACAAAAGTGATATCTCACGGTAACACCAGGCATGCTTGGTGTAATCGTCAAATCCGATAAAGACGCTTCCGCCGCGATCGCGGAAATATTCTCCCAATGAACAGGCCACATACGGCGCCAGGTACTGCTGCCCCGGCGGCGAAGATGAAGGGGCAGCCACCACGATCGTGTAGTCAAAGGCGTTGTATTTGTTAAAAAGATGGACAGCCCGCAAGAGCTGCGAACGGGCCTTCCCGATGGCGCAATAGATACAAACCACACCTGTATGTTTTTGGTTTAAGATGGTATCCGTAATAAACGTTGTTTTTCCGGTCGATTTGTTTCCCAATATCAATTGGCGCTGGCCCAACCCGATAGGGATCATGGCATCAAGGACCTTGGTCCCCGTTTCCAGCGGCTCCTTTAAGACCTGGCGGTCCAGAATGCCCGGGGCTTTCGGCCAGATCGGATTAAACGCCTCCGGTTGGATGGGCCCCAAGCTGTCAAACGGCTCACACAAGGCGTTGACCACACGGCCGATAAAATTTTTCCCCACAGGGACCAGAAACGGCTCCATCGAGGCGCGCACCTCATCACCGGTCTTGATTGGCGTCGATTCCTTCAAAATAAGCACCTGGGCTTCTTCTTGAGTGAAACCCACGATCATGCCCATGGTCCCGAAGCCAAAATGCACCAACTGGCCATTGATGCAGGATTTAAAACCCGTCACGACAATAATACAACCGCGGATGCTTTTGACCTGGCCGATCTCGGTGTATTTCAACTCACGCAAATTTTCCATATGTTAGGATCCTTTTTTCTCTTCTTTCGTTTCTTCTTTTTCATCAATATTCTTGGAACGGCTCCCCCAAATGGCAAAATTAATGATGGTCACGACACCCACGAAAATAAGAATGGCCATGATGATATTCCACGCCACTTGATCGACCGGTTTCTTCATGATGCTTTTGGCAATGTCGACAAGCGTCCTTAATCCGCGGATCTTCTTCAAGACATTCTCGACCTTGCTTCGTTTCAGTTCTTCGCGGATGACCTCCAACAGCTCTTCCAAGGCCTCCACGTCTTTGCGGGTGGAGGCGAATCGTTCGACATTCCTGCGATAAACGCTGATATGCTCATTGATGCTCTTTTCCCGGGCCTGAATCCCCTCGATCGTCTCAAAATTCTTCTTGATATTCCCCATCAGATATTTTGCGTTCTCTACATATTTCGTCGGCTCAATGTACTGATACGCATACTTGGCCCGCTCCTTCAAGTTATCTAAATTTTTCTGCTTAATATTCCATACATCAATGAGAGCGATATTATAGCGCTTGACCTCCTTGGGCTTTAATTCCTCTTCTTTTATCAGATAGGATTTCTGCTTGATCGAATCATAACGGATATCAAAGTCCTGCAAATCAACGAAATGCTCTGGTGTTACCTCTTTAGGAAGATAATATTTCTGGTTATTCATGACCGGCTCGTCCGTCGGATTCTCCAGCTCAATAATAAAGTAAAAAACATCCGCATCCTCCGTATCCGGGAGCTTTGTCCGCCAGTATTTGATCGACCCGGCGTGTTCCCGAAGGGTAGCCATTTCCTGCTCATAGACGCGAAATGTATCCATACGCTTTTCAATGTTATCTGCAAACCTGGCCTGCTCCTGCAGAAGAAAATCAAGCCTCTGCAATAACACCTGCTTCTTGATCTTCCCTACATCATAATATTCCGTGCCCTCAAGCTGTTTAAGACTGACCTCAACCTGCTCACGGACTTTGCCAACTTGCTCTTCGTCAAATTTCCAAAGATCGCGGATCAAGATCTTATACGTCTTTGATTCTTTGGGGGCCAAGGCCACCGTGCCGCTGACCATATAAGCCCCGGTTTCCACATCATATTCAAGCCTTAATCCATCCGTATCCAAAATATCTTCGGCCGTTAATTCCTTTGGCAGAACTTGGCTGATCTCTTTCTCTCTGGCCACATCGGAGCCGTTAACGGCCAATATGTTCAGATACAGATCGGCCCACGCGTAAGGCGTCAAGACGCCGATGAGAAGCAAAACAACAACCCATGGCACATATTTAAAAATACGATCGTTTCGTCTCATCCCTAACCAGCGCTTTCAAAGTAAGTCTTGACCGATATCTTATCATCGACAATGGATTCTTGGATGGCCTGCAGGATGGCCTCGATCTTTGAAAGCCGTTCGTTAACTGCTTCCATGTCCGCGCCCGGACCCAATTCTTCGACTTCCATCTCTAGGCCTGCCGCCTCGGCGCTCTTGTTGACCAATTCCGTCAATAAAGACACGATCTCCTCTGTAATGGCATTGGAATCGAGCGAACTGTCGGAAATGCTGTCGACGATCCCCGATAGATCTTCCAATTCGACAGCTAAATTTTGGATAAGGTCATACAGCTTGGGTGTCTGGCCATTGACGCCTACGTCATCCCTGAGCTCAGTGACGATGGATAGGACGGCTCCGGCACTGTTATCCGCATCGTTGGCGGCATCCGAGATAAAGTTCAACTTGCCAAAAACAGACTCCAGCTCCGGAGCATCGGTAGCCGTGCCTAAAAGCGTTTCCAGCGTATCGACGAATTCCTGGGTCTGCAAAAGATCGCCGAATACCGTGTCTTCGCTGGCCGCATCACCCGGGACTCCTAACAAGTCCTCGATATTCGTCACGGCCGCTAAGATCGCCGTGATATCTGCCGGGCTCAGCCCGTTGACAACAGACAAGATCTCATTGATCGTCCCGAATAGCGTCCCATCCACCAGCGAGTCAGCGGATGTTCCGATAATGCTCTCAAGGCTTTGTATCGTCGTAAGGATCGTGTTGACGTTACTAATGAGCGTCGAGGCGTTATCGGCCAGGTACGCAATGCCGTCCCAATTGACGCCGGCATTGGACATAAAGGCAAGATCGCTCCAATTGACGCCTTGTGTCGTGGAAACACCCATATCGCTCCAATTGATGCCGGCACCCGTCATGAAGGCCACATCATCCCAGTTGATGCCGGTGGTGGTCATGGCCTCAAGGTCATCCCAGTTGATGCCGGAGGCGGCCATGGTGCCGATATCTTCCCAATTGATGCCGGCTTCGGAAAGGTTCCCGATATCCTCCCAATTGATGCCGGCATCGCTTAAAACATCGATGCCCTCCCAATTGATATTCTGAGCCGCCATGACCCCGATATCCGACCAGTTGATGCCCGCAGCCGTCATATCGCTGATATCATCCCAATTGATACCGGCTACCGTCATTTCCTGAATATTGCTCCAATCAATCCCGGCTTGCGTTAAAGACCGGATATCATCCCAATTGATGCCGACCGTGCTCATCCTTCCCACATCATCCCAATTGATACCGGCTTCGGTCAGGACACCTATGTCTGCCCAATTGATACCTTGATCGGACATGGCGCCGATATCATCCCAGTTGATGCCTGCTGCCGAAAGATTGCCGATACTATCCCAATTCACGCCCGCAGCACTTAATGCGCCGATATCGCTCCAGTTGATGCCCGCTTCGGTCATGACATTAAGATTATCCCAATTAACGCCGGCTGCCGAAAGCTCGCTCAAGTTATCCCAGTTGACATCAGCAACCGAGAGTTCGCCAATGCTGTCCCAATTGACACCCGAGGCGCTCATGGCGCTAATGTCTTCCCAATTGATACCGGCCGTCGCCATAGCACTAATATTATCCCAATTAATGCCGACCGATGAAAGATCCCCGATATTATCCCAATTGACGCCGGCCTCGGTCAAGGCCGTCAAATCGCTCCAGTTGATGCCTTGCTCGGTCATCACCCCGATATCGCTCCAGTTGATGCCTGAAGAACTAAGTTCTCCTATATCGGCCCAATTAATGCCCTGTTCACTCATGACTGTAATATCGCCCCAGTTAATACCGGCCGTTGAGAGATCCCCAATATTATCCCAATTGATGCCGGCACTTGATAAGTCCCCGATATTATCCCAATTGATGCCGGTCGTACTCAATGCCTGGAGGTCATCCCAATTGATGTTGGTCTCGCTCATCACCCCGATATCCGACCAATTGATGCCGGCCGCTGATAGGTCTCCGATATTGTCCCAATTAATATTCGCATCACCCATGACCCTTAGATCAGACCAGTTAATACCCGCCGCTGAAAGCTCGCCGATATCGCTCCAGTTGATGCCTTGGTCAGACATGACCCCGATATCCGACCAATTGATGCCGGCTTCCGTCAAGGAAGTCAGATCATCCCAATTGATGTTGGTCTCGCTCATGACCCCGATATCGCTCCAATTGATGCCGGCCGCTGAAAGCTCGCCGATATCGCTCCAGTTGATGCCTTGGTCAGACATGACCCCGATATCCGACCAGTTAATGCCGGCCTCCGTCATCACGGTGATATTATCCCAGTTAACGCCGGCCGTTGAGAGATCCCCGATATTATCCCAGTTGATGCCGGTCGTACTCAATGCCTGAAGGTCATCCCAATTGATATTCGTTTCGCTCATGACCCCGATATCGCTCCAATTGATGCCAGCGGAAGAAAGCTCGCCGATATCGCTCCAGTTGATGCCTTGCTCGGTCATGACGCCAATGTCCGACCAGTTGATGCCGGCCTCCGTCATCACCGTGATATTATCCCAGTTAACGCCAGCCGTTGAGAGATCCCCGATGTTATCCCAGTTGACACCGGCTTCGGTCATGAACGTCAGATCATCCCAATTGATGCCTGAGGTGGTTAAGGCGCTGATATCATCCCAATTGACCCCGGCTTCGGTCATAACACCGATTTCAGACCAGTTGATGCCCGAGGAACTGAGTTCTCCGATATCAGCCCAATTAATGCCGGCTTCACTCATGACATTGATATCACTCCAATTAATGCCCTGATCGCTCATGACCCCGATATCTGACCAGTTAATGCCTTGATCGGACATAACGCCGATATCCGACCAGTTAATGCCAGCATCGCTCATGATATTGATATCACTCCAATTGATACCAGCCGTAGAGAGATCCCCGATGTTATCCCAGTTGATGCCTGATGTACTTAATGCCTGAAGGTCATCCCAATTGATACCAGTCTCTGCCATAACCCCGATCTCCGACCAATTGATGCCGGCCGCTGAAAGCTCGCCGATATCGCTCCAGTTGATGCCCTGATCGCTCATGACCCCGATATCAGACCAGTTGATGCCCTGTTCGGTTATGACCTCGATATCCGACCAGTTGATGCCTGAGGCACTGAGCTCGCCTATATCGGCCCAATTAATGCCGGCATCGCTCATGATATTGATATCGCCCCAGTTGATGCCAGAAGTGGTTAGCGCTCCAATATCATCCCAATTAATGTTCGTTTCACTCATGACCCCGATATCCGACCAGTTGATGCCTGAGGCACTGAGCTCGCCTATATCAGCCCAATTAATGCCGGCATCGCTCATGATATTGATATCGCCCCAGTTGATGCCGGATTCGCTCATCACGCCGATATCGCTCCAATTGATGCCTGTTGTTGACATTTCCGCAACATTGTCCCAATTAATGTTCGCTTCTGTCATGTCGTTGATGCCGTCCCAGTTCACCCCCGCTGTTGAAAGATCCGAAATATTATCCCAATTAACACCCGCATCAGACAGGACGCCGATCTCATCCCAATTTATTCCACGGGTTGTCATTACAGTTATATCTTCCCAGTTGATGCCCGCCGTTGACATATCTCCGATATTGTCCCAGTTGATGCCGGAGGCGCTCATTTCCCCAATATCACTCCAGTTGATGCCTGCTTCACTCATTATGCCGATATCACTCCAATTGATGCCTTGATCGGACATGACACCGATATCGCTCCAGTTGATGTCAGCGGTGGTCATCTCCGCCATATCAGTCCAGTTGATGCCGGATGAAGCCATCGCGCCGATATCATCCCAGTTGATGCCGGTCGTCGTCATGTCTTGAATATTATCCCAATTAATGCCGGAGGTGGTCATTTCCCCGATATCGCTCCAGTTGATGCCGGTTTCACTCATCACGCCTATGTCGCTCCAGTTGATGCCTTGATCGCTCATCACCCCGATATCCGACCAGTTGATGTCAGCGGTGGTCATCTCCGCCATATCCGACCAGTTGATGCCTTGGGAAGTCATTTCACTTAGATCGGTCCAGTTAATGTCGGAATCGCTCATGACCCCAATATCCGACCAGTTGATGCCCTGGCCGCTCATCACCCCGATATCCGACCAGTTGATGCCTTGCTCGGACATGATGTCAATATCGTTCCAATTGATACCGGCCGTTGAAAGGTCCCCGATACTAGTCCAATTGACGCCTTGAGAACTCATCACCCCGATATCCGACCAGTTGATGCCTTGATCGGACATGATGTCAATGTCTGACCAGTTGATGCCGGCATCGCTCATAATATCGATATCGCTCCAATTGATGCCTTGCGAGCTCATCACCCCAATATCCGACCAGTTGATGCCCTGGCCGCTCATCACCCCGATATCCGACCAGTTGATGCCTTGATCGGACATGATGTCAATATCGTTCCAATTGATACCGGCCGTTGAGAGATCACCGATACTAGTCCAATTGACGCCTTGAGAACTCATCACCCCGATATCCGACCAGTTGATGCCTTGATCGGACATGATGTCAATGTCTGACCAGTTGATGCCTTGATCGGACATGACACCGATATCCGACCAATTAATCCCTTGGTCGGACATAATGTCAATGTCAGACCAGTTGATCCCTTGGTCAGACATAATGTCAATGTCAGACCAGTTGATGCCTTGATCGGACATGACACCGATATCCGACCAGTTGATGTCGGAATCGCTCATGACGCCTATATCGCTCCAGTTGATGCCTTGCTCGGACATGACACCGATATCCGACCAGTTGATGTCGGAATCGCTCATGACGCCTATATCGCTCCAGTTGATGCCTTGCTCGGTCATGACGCCTATGTCGCTCCAATTGATGCCGGCTTCGGTCATGGTGTTGATCTCATCCCAGTTGATGCCGGCTGATGAGAGGTCGCCGATATTAGACCAATTGATATCTGCTGTGGACATTGCCCCAATGTCAGACCAGTTGATGTCGGAATCGCTCATGACGCCGATATCCGACCAGTTGATGTCGGAATCGCTCATGACGCCTATATCGCTCCAGTTGATGCCTTGCTCGGTCATGACGCCTATGTCGCTCCAATTGATGCCGGCTTCGGTCATGGCATTGATCTCATCCCAGTTGATGTCGGCTGAAGAAAGATCGCCGATGTTCGTCCAATTGATATCTGCTGTGGACATTGCCCCAATGTCAGACCAGTTGATGTCGGAATCACTCATGACGCCGATGTCAGACCAATTAATGCCTTGATCGGACATGACGCCGATATCCGACCAGTTGATGCCTTGCTCTGACATGACACCGATATCCGACCAGTTGATACCTGCCTCTGTCATGGCAGTAATTTCATCCCAATTAATGCCTGCTGTAGAAAGATCACCAATACTGCTCCAATTGATATCCGAATCGCTCATGACCCCAATGTCCGACCAGTTGATGCCTTGATCGGACATGACGTTAATGTCAGACCAATTGATGCCTTGATCGCTCATGACGCCGATGTCAGACCAATTAATGCCTTGATCGGACATGACGCCGATATCCGACCAGTTGATACCTGCCTCTGTCATGGCCGTAATATCATTCCAGTTAATACCGGCTGATGAGAGATCGCCGATATTAGACCAATTGATGTCGGACTCACTCATAACACCGATATCCGACCAGTTGATGCCGGCTTCGGTCAAAGCCGTTAGGTCATTCCAATTGACGCCGGCCTCTGCCATAACGCCGATCTCATCCCAGTTGATGCCGGCTGAAGAAAGATCGCCGATGTTCGTCCAATTGATATCTGCTGTGGACATTGCCCCAATGTCAGACCAATTGATGCCTTGATCGCTCATGACGCCGATGTCAGACCAGTTGATGCCTTGATCGCTCATCACGCCGATATCCGACCAGTTGATGCCGGCTTCGGTCAAAGCCGTTAGGTCATTCCAATTGACGCCGGCCTCTGCCATAACGCCGATCTCATCCCAATTGATGCCGGCTGAAGAAAGATCGCCGATGTTCGTCCAATTGATATCTGCTGTGGACATTGCCCCAATGTCAGACCAATTGATCCCTTGAGTGCTCATTTCTTCAATGTCGCTCCAATTGATCCCTTGATCGCTCATGACGCCTATATCGCTCCAATTAATGCCTTGGGAAGTCATTTCACTGAGATCAGTCCAATTAATATCGGAATCGCTCATGACCCCGATATCGGACCAATTGATGCCGGCATCTGTCATCACCCCAATATCCGACCAATTAATTCCGGTAGTTGAAAGTTCTTGAATATCATCCCAGTTAATTCCGGCAGAAGATAAGTCGCTGATATTGATCCAATTGATATCTGATGTTGACATCACCCCTATGTCAGACCAGTTGATGCCTTGATCGGACATCACCCCAATATCGCTCCAGTTGATGCCCTGGTCCGTCATCACCCCGATATCGCTCCAATTGATGCCGGCTTCTGTCATGGCATTGATCTCATCCCAGTTGATGCCGGTAGTTGAAAGTTCTTGAATATCATCCCAGTTAATTCCGGCAGAAGATAAGTCGCTGATATTAATCCAGTTAATATCTGATCCGCTCATCACCCCGATATCGCTCCAGTTGATGCCCTGGTCCGTCATCACCCCGATATCGCTCCAATTGATGCCGGCTTCTGTCATGGCATTGATCTCATCCCAGTTGATGCCGGCGGTTGAAAGGTCGCCGATATTTGTCCAATTGATATCTGATGTTGACATCACTCCGATATCCGACCAGTTGATGCCTTGCTCGGTCATGACGCCGATATCGCTCCAGTTGATGCCTTGCTCGGTCATGACGCCGATATCGCTCCAGTTGATGCCCGCATCTGACATCACATCCAGATCATCCCAGTTGATGCCGGTTTCTGCCATGACAGCGATCTCATCCCAGTTAATGCCGGCGGAAGAAAGATCGCCGATATTGGTCCAGTTAATCTCCGATGTTGACATGACACCAATGTCAGACCAGTTGATGTCGGAATCGCTCATGACCCCGATATCGCTCCAGTTGATACCCTGCTCGGTCATGACGCCGATATCGCTCCAGTTGATGCCCTGCTCGGTCATGACGCCGATATCGCTCCAGTTGATGCCGGCCTCTGTCATGGCATTGATCTCATCCCAATTGATGCCGGCGGATGAGAGATCGCCGATATTATCCCAATTAATGCCGGCTTCACTTAAATCGGTAATATCACCCCAGTTAATTCCGGCAGAAGATAAGTCGCTGATATTGGTCCAGTTAATATCTGATCCGCTCATGACCCCAATATCGCTCCAGTTGATACCCTGATCGGTCATGACGCCGATATCGCTCCAGTTGATGCCGGCTTCCGTCATGGCATTGATCTCATCCCAATTGATGCCGGCGGATGACAGATCACCGATATTGATCCAGTTGATGTCAGAATCGCTCATCACCCCGATATCGCTCCAGTTGATACCCTGATCGGTCATCACCCCGATATCGCTCCAGTTGATGCCGGCCTCCGTCATAGCACCGATATCCGACCAGTTAATGCCGGCTTCTGTCATCACATCCAGGTCATTCCAGTTGATGCCGGTGGTTGAGAGCTCCTGGATATCATCCCAATTAATACCTGCCGAGGAGAGATCCCCTATATCACTCCAATTGATGCCTTGGTCAGACATAACGCCAATATCCGACCAATTGATGCCTTGTGTTGACATGAACGCCAAGTCATCCCAGTTGATGCCGGCTTCCGTCATGGCATTGATCTCATCCCAATTGATGCCGGCGGTTGAAAGATCACCGATATTGGACCAGTTGATATCTGAATCGCTCATGACCCCGATATCGCTCCAGTTGATACCCTGATCGGTCATGACGCCGATATCGCTCCAGTTGATGCCGGCTTCCGTCATGGCATTGATCTCATCCCAGTTGATGCCGGCGGTTGAAAGATCACCGATATTGGACCAGTTGATATCTGAATCGCTCATGACCCCAATATCGCTCCAGTTGATACCCTGATCGGTCATGACGCCGATATCGCTCCAGTTGATGCCGGCTTCCGTCATGGCATTGATCTCATCCCAGTTGATGCCGGCGGTTGAAAGATCAGAAATGTTGTCCCAGTTGATATCGGCCTCCGCCATGACGCCGATCTCATTCCAATTAATGCCGGCATCGGACATTTCGCCGATATTATCCCAATTGATGCCCGTTTCAGTTAATACACCAATATCATCCCAGTTGATGCCCCGGGTGCTCATGACGCCGATATCCGACCAATTAACGCCCGCCGTTGAGAGATCGCCGATATTGGTCCAATTAATGCCAACTTCGCTCATCGCATCGATGTCATTCCAATTAATGCCGGCCTCGCTTAATACGCTGATATCATCCCAATTAATACCGGCTTCCGTCATGTCGTTGATGCCGTCCCAGTTGACGCCGGCCGTTGAGAGCTCTTCTATGTTATCCCAATTAATACCCGCTTCCGTTAAGGCATTGATGTCCTCCCAGTTAATGCCAACGCTAGACATATCGGCGATATCCGACCAATTGATATCTGAATCGCTCATCACCCCGATATCGCTCCAGTTGATGCCCTGCTCGGTCATGACGCCGATATCGCTCCAGTTGATGCCGGCCTCGGTCATGGTATTGATCTCATCCCAGTTGATGCCGGCAGTTGAAAGATCACCGATATTGGTCCAATTGATATCGGAATCGCTCATGACCCCGATATCGCTCCAGTTGATCCCGGTACTGGAGAGGTCACTGATATTTGTCCAGTTAATATCGGAAGAGCTCATCACGCCAATATCGCTCCAATTGATGCCCTCGTCGCTCATCACCCCGATATCACTCCAGTTGATGCCCGCATCCGTCATGGCATTGATATCATCCCAATTGATGCCGGCTTGCGTCAAAACGTTAATGTCAGTCCAATTAATGCCTGCTGTGGTCAATGCTTCGATATCATCCCAATTAATGCCGGCTGTTGAAAGGTCCCCGATGTTATCCCAATTGATGCCCGCTTCTGTCATGGCGTTGATCTCATCCCAATTGATGCCGGCTGTTGAGAGGTCGCCAATGTTCGTCCAATTGATATCTGAATCGCTCATGACGCCGATATCCGACCAATTGATACCTTGGTCGGTCATGACACCGATATCGCTCCAGTTGATGCCGGCCTCTGTCATGGTATTGATCTCATCCCAGTTGATGCCGGCGGATGAGAGATCACCGATATTGGTCCAATTGATATCCGCTGTTGACATGACCCCGATATCGCTCCAGTTGATACCCTGATCGGTCATGACGCCGATATCGCTCCAGTTGATGCCGGCTTCCGTCATGGCATTGATCTCATCCCAATTGATGCCGGCGGATGAGAGATCACCGATATTGGTCCAATTGATATCCGCTGTTGACATAACCCCAATATCCGACCAGTTGATGCCCTGGTCCGTCATCACCCCGATATCGCTCCAGTTGATGCCGG
>DATDQB010000023.1:0-225994 GCA_035292445.1 Candidatus Omnitrophota bacterium | reverse complement strand
AATAAAAACATTGTGGTAATCAGCACAGCAATTTGTTTCCCTAATAAAGCAAAAGCCCTTTGCCAAATAAAGGCAAAGGGCTTTTGTGTGGAAACAAATTGCGGGGGCCAGATTTGAACTGACGACCTTCAGGTTATGAGCCAACTGGCGTCCTCAATAAATCCCATCTTTCCCGATATTCTGCCGAACGAGGAAGCCTCTGGCGTTTTTCATCCTCAACAATCGCAACACTACTGCCATAACTGATAAAAACATCAACCGGCATAATATAGAAAGATTTCGATTCATGAACATAAAGCACCGCTAAATCAAAATCCTCAGCAGTATAGAATGATCGTTTCATAAATCGTCGATTGGTCCTTGTTCTTCGATTATCAACGATATACATCGATTTTAATTTGTTATACCATGCGGTTTTTACCTGAAGTCTAATAAACCTCCCATTAACATTAACAACAATATCATAAGGCAAGCGATCTCCCACAGGCCTTAAAACCTTATAGCCTCTAGATAATAGTTCAGTTATAACTGCTGACTCAGCTATATCCGATTTTAATTTTGTATCCATTTTTACCTCCATTAACACAAAAACCCGTCCACTCCCATTGGGGAATGAACGGGTTTTAGCTTTCCTCTCCCAAGTAAGAGGAATTTGGTTGCGGGGGCCGGATTTGAACCGACGACCTTCAGGTTATGCTTTACTAACTACGGCTTTCGCCGCCCCCGCAACCAAATTTCTTCAGTTACGAGGTTTGTAGTCTGGACTATCCCTTTACCCTTTCGGGTATCCGCCACCTAGTCTCTACACCTCCCTGCTAATTCCTTAGCAGATTTGGCTCGGGATCACCACGGCCTTTCGGCCAGAGGCTTCCCCGAATTTGACGGATTTTCACTCGATCGTTTCCAACCGAGGGACCCATGATTGAGCCTGACGAGCTACCGGGCTGCTCCACCCCGCGATTTCTCTCATATTTTAAATTGTGGAAATCGCGGGGCTGCTCGCAAGGACCTTCGGTCCTTCTGCTCGACCGCCCCGTCGGACTTCGCACAATTTTTTAAAGAACAAATTTACTGCTTACCGCTTACTGCCTACTGCTTACTGCTTACTGCTTACTATTTATCACTATTATCTTCCGGCCTTAACTTATACACCACTTCGCCTTCGCGCACAATGCCCATCTTTTCACGGGCAACCTTTTCCAAATAAACCGGATCCGTATCCAATAGATTCTTTTCTTGGGCTAAATCCTTATTTTTTTGCTTCAAACTAATTATCTCTTGCTCCAACGCCACGTTACGCTCTCTCAAGTCTTGCATCCTGGAAAAGGAGGGGATGAAATAAGCCAGTATGAAAAACGCTAAAATAAAAAGGAAAATGCCGTTTTTAATCATTGTCAGTCATCAGCTATCAGTCATCAGTCTTCAGTCTTCAGAAGTCATCAGTCTGATAGCTTCTGACGACTGATGTCTGATGACTGACGACTTAATATATTTTTCCCCACAAAGGCCCTGCGTACGTGGCCTTTTTGCCGAGTTCTTCTTCGATACGAAGAAGTTCGTTATATTTCGCCAAACGGTCCGTCCGTGAAAGCGAGCCCGTCTTGATCTGCCCGACACCCGTTGCCACTGCCAAATGGGCGATGGTTGTGTCTTCCGTCTCACCCGATCGGTGCGAGATAATGGAGGTGTATTTGGCGGATTTAGCTAAATTAATCGCATCCAGTGTTTCTGATAAAGAGCCGATCTGATTGACTTTGATCAAGATCGAATTCGCGCATTTTTCATCAATGCCTTTTTTCAGGCGCTTGACATTCGTGACAAAAAAATCATCGCCGACCAGCTGCACGCTCCTGCCAATACTTCCCGTCATCTTCTTCCAGCCGTCCCAATCGTTCTCATCAAGCCCGTCCTCGATGGAAATGAGCGGGCAACTGTTGAGCATCTTGGCGTATACATCGATCATCTGTTCGGGTGTCAGCTTATTCCCATTATATACGTAACAGTCGTCTTTGTAAAACTCTGAAGAGGCGGCATCAAGCGCGATAAAAACGTCCTTTTCCGGCTTATAACCGGCTCCTTCGATGGCCTCCAGGATGACCGCGATGCCTTCTTCATTACTTTTTAAATTCGGCGCAAAACCCCCTTCATCACCGACGGAGGTGGACAGGCCCTTATCGTGCAATATCTTCTTTAAATTATGAAATACCTCGCAGGCCATGCGCAGCGCTTCCGAAAAGGTGGGGACACCTAAAGGCGCTATCATGAATTCTTGGATATCAAGGTTATTGTCGGCATGGGCGCCGCCGTTGATGATATTCATCAGCGGCACGGGAAGGATCTTGGCGTCTTCTCCGCCAAGATACCTGTAAAGCGGCTTCTGCTCTTCTTTGGCGGCGGCATGAGCGACGGCCAAGGAAACCCCTAAGATCGCATTAGCCCCGAGTTTGCCCTTATTTTCGCTGCCATCAAGCTTAATAAGTTTTTTATCGATGGCCTTATAATCCGGCTCCAGCCCGATAACGGCCTGAGCGATGGTGGTATTAACGTTTTTGACGGCTTTGGTAACACCTTTGCCCAAAAATCTGGTTTTATCCCCATCACGCAGCTCAATGGCCTCATGTTCGCCCGTGGAAGCGCCCGAGGGAACGGCCGCGCGGCCCATAACGCCTGATTTTAAGATGACATCCACTTCTACGGTGGGGTTGCCGCGGGAATCGATGATCTGGCGGGCTTTCACTTGTGCTATTTTAGACATTCCTGCTGTTCCTTTGCTTTAGAATACCCGCCAAATTATCATAGTTTAATTAATTAGTCAAGCACAATTAGGCGACGGAAAGCCGATTTCAACATTTCCGTAAGATTATGGTATACTTACTGATATAAATATGATAATTTATTTTCTATACTGAAATAGAAAGGCGCCAAATCGATGAAAAAACTCATCGTTTTCTTGAAAGTCCACTGGGTTAAGCTCGTTATCGGCCTCATTTGCCTGTCCATCCTGGGGATGATCATCTTCTTTCTCTATAACGCCCTGGTCAGCTTCTCCGGCCTGGAGCAGTTCTCCCGCAAACAGATCGTCGCTTACATGGGCTTCTTCCTGATCATCGGTATTTTTACCGCCTTTATCCAGCTTCCTTTATTCTTCGGCATGCACTATTACTTTCTTCAAGGCGGCGGCATGGGGGGTATGGGCACCGAAAAACTTTTGGGGGAAAAAGCCAATGTGAAATGGGCTGAAGTCATCGGTATGGACGCGGCCAAACAAGAGGCCTGGGAGTTGGTTAAACTTTTGAAAGACCGCTCGCTCGTTAAAGCGATCGGCGGCAAGATCATCAAGGGCACGATGATGATCGGGCCCCCCGGCTGCGGAAAAACATATCTTGCCAAGGCCATCGCCACCGAATGCGGGCTCCCCATGCTTTCATCGGTCGGAAGCGAGTTCGTGGGAATTTTTATCGGGTTAGGTTCGGCCCGCATGAAATCGTTATTCAAACAGGCACGCGCTCTGGCGGCCATCGAAGGCGGCTGCATCATCTTTATCGATGAGATCGATTCTTTCGCCCGCCCGCGCCAGGCCGAGCGGGGCTTCGGAGGGATGATGGACCATAACGCCACGATCAACCAATTTTTAACCGAACTCGATGGGCTGCGCCAGGTGGAAAACAATATTGTCGTCATCGCCGCAACGAATGTGCCCGAGGATGAGCTTGATCCGGCCATTATGCGCGCGGGCCGCTTCGACCGTAAGATCAATTTCTCCAAACCCAATTTAGAAGAACGCAAAGCCCTTTTCGATTTCTATCTATCCCGCGTCAAGTCCGAAAAGTCTGTTGACGCGAACCTTCTGGCGCGCAAAGCGCTGGGATTTTCGCCTTCGGACATCGACGCGCTTGTGCGCGAGGCCGTCTTGATCGCGCTGCGCGATAAACGGGAAACCATCACGATGAAAGACCTGTCGGAGGCCTATGACCGCGTCATGTTCGGCTTAAAAAGCAATATCAACTTGACCAAAAAAGAAAAAATCTGGACAGCGTACCACGAAGCGGGACATGCGGTCATCGCGTACTTGACTCATCCTTCGAATGATGTCATTAAAGCGACGATTATCCCCCATAAAGGTTCATTGGGATTTATATCGCAGCGGCCCGTGGAAGAACTTCATTCTTCCAATAAAGAACTTCTTTTGGCTAACATCAAAGTCAATGTCGCCAGTTATGTGGCCGAGCAATTAAAATTCGGAACCACCTCAAGCGGTGTGGGGGGCGGCCCGGGCAGCGATTTTCACATCGCCATGCAGCTAGCGCACATCATGGCTTATCGATACGGGATGGGCAAATCAGGCTTGATCGGCGATTTCTACGCGATGACGAATTCCATGGGGGACCCTCTCATCTCGGAGGAAACGCGGCGCGTCTTGGACAAGGACGTTCAGGACATTTTACAAGGTTGCGTCAAGGAAGTAAGAGAGATCCTCGAGAACAAAAAAGACCTTCTTGAATATTTCGCCCAGCAGCTTCTGGAAAAAGAAGAACTCGAATACGACGAGATCGTTTCCATTTTCGATAAATTCGGACTTGAGGCCGCCTCCAAACCAAAACTGGAGGCATGACATGCGCCTTTTCGCTGTCATTCTTTGCGCACTTTTTGTTGTTTCCTGCGCCCCGTCCCCTCAAAACGTTTCCTTTTCCCAGGCCAACCAAACATTCCTGAAATATTGCCAGGAATATAAATATGATTGCGTCCTTCGGGAGGCGGGAAACACGTTATGGATCTACCTTCCTCTCGAACAGGAGTTGGTGGGCATTAAAGCGTCTATGGAAGGCCCTTCTTCCAGTAATGAATCCAACGCTTCATTTACCGTTAAATATCTGGAAAGCGAGTTCCGCGAGCGCACCTTCACGATCGAGTACGACATAGAAAAAACATTTTCATACTCCAAGCAATTCGGATATGAATCGGCCTACACGGAAAAGTTCCAGGAGATCCAAAACGCCCTTCTTTCCATCATCAAGCAATCGTATTTCGACGTGCCTAAGGCCGAAGCGCCGGAATTCATTTATTTCGTCATTGCCGACACCAAAAACGGCATCGAAACAGAGAACCTGCTTTATCTCGACGATTTCAAACGGGCGATGTCCACCCCGCCGAGCTTCACCCAGGAAGAATACGCCAAGCGCTACATCAGCCAGCTGCGCGGCCACCAGAACATCATCGCCGACAAAACAGGCGCGCATTTAAAGGTCGCGCCCGTGACGTTGGGCGAATTCCTTGCCAAACAAATGGTCAACCGCATCAATTTCAAATACCAACGCAGCATGTTCCCTCCGTCGGAAGACACCAAAAACGAAATCCTTGAGCAGGTCAAAGAAACCCTGAATGCCTACTCTTTTGACGGTTATGAAAATGTTGTGCTGAAAGACTTGGGAAAAGGCGGGGAATACAGCTTTAGCCGATCGCAGCTGTGATCTTTTTTTTCTTCGGGGAGCGCTCGAGGATCTTGACCTTCCTGCCGGTGATCTTCAATTTACCTTCCGCGAACAACTGGATCGCTTTGGGCAAGATCTTATGCTCAGCCTTATGGATCCGCTTTGTCAGCGATTCCAACGTTTCCCGTTCCGTGAGCTTAAAGGCTTCCTGCAGAATAATGGGCCCGTGGTCCATTTTCTCATCGACAATATGGACCGTCGCGCCGGCGACTTTACAACCATAAGTGAACGTGTCCTTGATCCCGTTGGCGCCTTTGAAAGAAGGCAATAAACTGGGATGGACATTGATGATCTTGTCCGGGTATTGCTCCACCAACCAAGGCGTTAAGATCTTCATATAGCCGGCCATGACGATAAAATCAATGCCGATTTCTTTCAGGTGAATATGGATCTCGCGGTCAAAGCTTTGCGGTGCGGCGTACGATTTTGGATCAAGAAATAACGTTTTAATGCCGGCGGCCTCGGCCCTTTTTAAAGCGTAGGCCTTCGGATTGTTAGAAAAAACGAGCGCCAGTTGCGCTTTGATCTCGCCTTTGCTAACGCTGTCGATGATCGCTTGCAAGTTGGATCCGTGACCGGAGACAAAAACGGCAAATTTCATTCAAGGGCCTTTCTTTATAATACATGTGCTTAAGTATGTCATCAAATCAACGCAGCGCAAACGTTTTGAATTTCTGCGACCTTCCCATGCCGATCAAGCCCACCAGCATAAAGATCAAACCCGCCCCGACAAGGATCCATAATTCCTGGATAAAATGGGACAGCCAGGAGGTCAAAAGCATCGTCGCCAAAAACGCCAAATGGGTGATGATCTCAAGGGCCGAAAAAACTTTGCCGCGCATCGCATCTTCACTGACCACATGGACGATGGTATTGGCCGCAACAAAAATAGGGCCGATGATCGCTCCCAAAAGGTAAGCCAGGCTTGAGGCGACAACCAGGTTGGGAGTGCGGCTCACCAAGACCGCAAATAATATAAGCATGAAACCGGCGGCAATCAAGCAGAAAAAAATCGTTTTGTACCAAATGAACCTTTTGCCGAAACGCCCGTATAGGATCGCCCCGCAAAAAAGCCCCGCCCCCAGAAAAACGGCCAGGATGCCCAGATCTTTGGTCACGCTTTGAAAGGATTTCTGGATAAAAACGATGATGACGACATAAAGCGCGCCGGCAGCGGCAAAAAGGATAAACAGCATGTCGATGATAAAACGGATCTCCCGGTGCTGTTTAAGGTAGAGAAACCCTTCTTTTAATTCCTGCCACACGGGTTGCCTGATCGTCCCGACAATATGCCTGCCGGTCGAGAGAACGTGCGTGCGGTAATCCTTGAGTTTTTGCGGAAGGTGCATGGACAACAAAAATAAAGCTGAGATAAAAAAAGTCGCTGAGTCAACAATGAACCCGTTACGCGCCCCGAAATAATCGATCAAAAAACCTCCCGCCGCGCAACCCAGCACAAAAGCGATCATCCCCGTGACCGTCACAAGAGAATTGGCCACCAACAACTGCCCCTTAGGCACGATATCGGGAATGATGGAAAGTTTCGCCGGTACATAGAATCGGCTGAAACAAAAAGTCAAAAATACGATAATATAAATGGGAACCATCGAGGCGCGATACATAAACGCAAAAGGAATCATCAAAACCAGCGCCCCGCGGACAATGTCGCAGATAAAAAGCGTCGTGCGCCGGTCCCAGCGGTCGACAAACACGCCGGCAAAGGGCTGGACCACAAAGACGGGCAAAATGGTAAATGCCAAAAGTTTCGCCAAATCGAAGACGGACCCGGGGCTGCGCTCGGCAATAAGCCCGACCAAAGCCAGCTGATTGATCCGGTCGCCAAATTGCGAAATAAGCTGGGCCATCCAAAGCCTTAGAAAATTGCGGTGCTTCTTATGAAAAAGCAGCGACAGCATCATTAGGGAATCTCCGCCAGCCTCTTTTGGGCGTAGTCGTTCAACGGCGTTTGATCACCCGCAACGCCCAACATGCGCTGATAATATATCTTAGCCTTCTCCTTCTCCCCCAACCCGTCGTAGGTGGAAGCCAAATTGAATAACGCCTCCTTGAAATCCGGTTTTAACCGGACCGCTTCCTCGAAAACGGCGACGCCTTCCTGCAAGCGCTGTGTCTTGGCATAGACGATGCCCAGGCTGTACAAAAGCTGGGGATTGTGCGGCTCGTTTTTCAAAAGGGCTTCATACTGCCTGATCACGACCGCATAGGTCGCCTTTTTGTTTTGCTCAAGCAGCTCCTTAAGGTCGCCGGCATCCGTGACCTTTTCGTATTCCAACAACCCTTCGACGCAGCGGCCCTGGTCACAAAGAACCTTCCCCAAACTGATGCGGGAACGAAGATGATTGGGATTATGCTCAAGGACTTTTCTGAAAAACTTCTCCCCTTCCTCGAATTTTTTAGCCGAAACAAGCGCGTAACCGTAAGATTCAACCATGCGTATATTGTCGGGATTGTATTTAAGCGACTGGGCCAGCATCGCCAGTTCGCTGCTCGCGTAAATGTTCTGTTGAATGGTCGTTATATAAAGAAAGATATAAACTCCCGCATAAATAAATTTTACAACGGAAGCGGACAAAATACGCCGCTTATCGTTCTTTTGATACAACCAACGCCCGGCCACAACGATCAGGACGAATATGCCGACCGATGCCGAATAAAGAAAATGCTCGGCGGTCGAGATCCGCCCGGCCTGGGTGCCGATGGAGACGATCAGTTGCGAGACGGGGAAAAGGTCGATAAAAAACCAGCTTAAGAAAAAAAGCATCTTGGGCGAAAAACGCTTTTGCCAGCGCCACAAAAGAAAAATAAAACATAAAAAGACCGTAGCCGTCAGTAATAGCTGCGGGTCCGCGAATTGAGTAAAAAGCTGACGGGATCGGTCAAAGTGAAGGTCATACGGCAGGACAAAGAGCCTCAGATGCGTCAGGATACTCCTTAAAAACGTAAAAAATCCGAAAAAAGAATTCTCCCATGTCATGGTATAAAAGAGGCTGACCATCCCCAACATGCGCCGCACCAGAAGATAACCCGCTAAAATAAAAAAATAGGGAACGCTGGGGGAAAAATAACTCAATTTTCCCGGCCTTCGTTCAAAGAACCAAAGATACGCCAAAATAAGGACGGGAAGCATGATGCCGGATTCTTTGCTCAACAAAGACCCGATAAAAGCAATCAACGACAATATAAGGATCCACGCTTGTCCTTTCTTCCGGCGGGACAAACAAAACAGGTAAAAGGAAAAAAAATAAAAGAACGCGCTCAAAAGAATGGCACGCCCTGGAATATTGGAGACCGCTTCCCAGTGAACGGGGTGAGTCGTGAATAAAAGGGAAACAAAAAACGGCGTCCATCGCTCCTCATAGAACAATTTTATAAGGAAAAAAATAAGAATGCCGGAACACAGATGAAACGCGAGGTTTATCAAATAATAATAAAAAGGATTAAGCCCGAACAAATGATATTCGATCATGTAGCTGACAAAAACAAGCGGCCGCCAATACGACTTATCCCCGAAATACGACGTCTTAAAGGCATCCTTTAGGTTTGCTATATCTTTGATGAGGTCGTTATTGACGATGGAGGCCTTGTCATCCATGGTCTTGAAAGAGTCCGTGACCATGAAAGAGTAAGCAAAAAAACCCAGAAGAACAATGATAACCAGTGATGCCAGCATCGACTGGGCTTTGTTTTGGGACAAACGAAGCATCAGAGGTTTTAACGTTTCTTGCGCCATATTCTTTCCAACTGGATAGTGTCGCGGGCGTGGGCGATGCGCACGGCCATCGTGTAGCGCAACGAGGCCCTTTTTCTGCTGCGCCGGTGGATGAGGGTGAGCCTGATCTCCTCTTCCTGTTTGGCATTGATCACTTCGGATAAATTGAAATAATCGAACAAAATGCGCATGATGACCAGCGACCCTCCCACGCCGCTGATGGGGATGCCGTTGAAGCTGACGTTATGGGGCTTCATCCTCTCTTCGTTCTTGGTATTGGCTATCTGCAGGCGAAACTCTTCAGGCAGGATCTGCCAGTGCACCCGTATGGGACAAGAAGGGTCCCCGTGCACGATCGCGTTATACACGCCGTGCGCCAGGCCCCAGCGCGCCTTGGTGATAATATCTTCTTCATCGGCCAATTGCTCTTTGAGGCGCAACGCAAAAAGATGGGCCATGATCAAATAATCATTCCAGCGCTCTTCGTTGGCCAAGACCAGATCCCCTTTCAAAGGGAGAGACCCATCCTTGAAAAGGCCGAAGATCTTTTTTAAAGAAGCGTCTTTGGGTTCGTAGTCCGCGGATCGATCATCCAAGGCTTTGATATCCAAAGAATAAAGAAGCGCTTTGACGCAGGCGCGCGGATAACGCAAAAAAGCGCGTGAAAGGATACGGACCAACCTAAAAATATCGGATAATCTCTGGGAGGAGGGCGTATGGATCAGCGTGATCTTTTCATCCTCGGAAACGATCTTGGCCGCCTGTTGCGCGACCCAGGAATCATGGGAAGATGCGGGGTTTTGATTCATCGGGATTTTCTTTTCATAGGAGGACATGAGTTAAGAAGCCGACGACCGGGATCGAACCGGTGGCCCACGATTTACGAAACCGTTGCTCTACCAGCTGAGCTACGTCGGCATCCATATCATCTTAACAGAAAAAAGAGGAAAAGTGGTGCCGAGGGCCAGAATTGAACTGGCGACACAAGGCTTTTCAGGCCTCTGCTCTACCGACTGAGCTACCTCGGCATTAAAAAAACTTTTAGAATGTCGTACTGCTCTACCAATCCCGACGCTCATCCGCCAAAGGCGGTCTCGGTCGGGACCCCGACCGAACGTTAGTGAGCGTCGGGGCTGAGCTACCTCGGCATAGTGCGCATTTTAACCAACGCCTATAAAAAAGTCAATATATCTATTTGCGGAAAATTGAACAATGACGAGGAAATTATCCATTCAAGTAACTCATGATCTTCACGTAAATATCCTGGGCAAGCGATATTTTAGGCAGGAACGCCTTTCGGGCTTTGATGCTTATCTTAGTCGTCGTGTCGTTAATGGAAATGATGGTGATCGTCACCTGGGCTCTTGAGATTTGGGCTTTAATGAAGCCCGCTTCTTGCTGCTGCTCCTGGATAACCCCCATGATCGCGATCACATCGACGGAGGCATCCCAGACGGTCTGGGTGTCATTTTCGCTGATCCCTTCGACCGTATCAGGGCTGACGATATAGCCGCCCAAGGCCCCGACGCCGCCAACGACAAGGTAGACACAGCCCGATAAGTTAAAAAGGACGGGTATAAGAAGCAATGCTTTTAGGATTTTCTGACGAACGCGCTGGACCACTTTTCATCCTTTTTAATTTTGGTAAAATTCATTCTAACACACGAGGAAATGTTGTCGAACAAAAAGAGGAAAATCTGAAAAAAAACGCGATTATTGGAGCAGGGCGTGACGCATCACAAAAGCGGCAAATACGATGGAAACCATCGACATGAGCTTAATGAGGATGTTGAGGCTGGGGCCGGCGGTGTCTTTGAAAGGATCCCCCACCGTATCGCCGACCACGCTGGCTTTATGGGCCGATGAACCCTTGCCTTCATAATGGCCTTCTTCGATGTATTTCTTGGCGTTGTCCCAACTCCCGCCGCAGTTGGCCATCATGATGGCCAAAACAAAACCGGAAGCCGTCGAGCCGATCAAAAAGCCGCCGACACTATTGACGCCCAAAAGAAGGCCGATCACAATAGGTGCAATGATCGCCGCAACAGCGGGTAACCGCATTTCTTTTAAGGACGCCGCCGTCACAATATCGATGCAACGGGCATAATCGGGCTTGGCACGGCCTTCCATCAACCCGCTGATCTCCTTAAACTGCCGACGGACCTCCATAACGATCTGCATGGCCGCCCGGCCGACCGCATTCATGGTCAAGGCCGAGAACAAAAACGGCATCATGGTGCCTATAAAAATACCGATCAACACGACCGGATTCATCAGGTCGAAATTAACGGCACCGCCTTGGATAAGGATCTGCTCTTTATAAGCGGCAATAAGGGCCAACGCCGTCAAGGCCGCGGACCCGATCGCAAACCCTTTGCCTGTAGCCGCCGTTGTATTGCCCAATGTATCCAACGCATCGGTGCGTTCCCGCACCTTCGGTTCCAAATTGGCCATTTGGGCGTTCCCGCCGGCATTATCTGCCACCGGCCCATAGGCATCCGTTGCTAATGTGAGCCCCAGCGTGCTTAACATACCGACGGCCGCGATCCCCACCCCGTAAAGGCCCAGATTAAAATTAGAAAACCCGCCGGAAAAGGCAAAACTTCCCATAATCGCCAAGCCGATAATGAGCACCGGAGGAAGTGTTGAAAGCATGCCGCTGCCTATCCCTTCAATGATGATCGTTGCCGGCCCTGTAATTGCCGCCTTGGCCACTTTTTTGGTCGGATAATAGTGGGAAGAAGTAAAATATTCCGTGCTTAATCCAATGAATATCCCCGCCATCAAACCTGTGACGATCGCATGGGCAATGCCGATATGGTCCCGGCCCAAAACGATCAAGACAACCGCATAAGAAGCTATGATGATCAAAACAGCCGAGATGAAGATCCCTTTTCGTAGCGCCATCAAGAGGGCCTGTTGGCTGGCCTCCTCTTTGGTATGAACAAAGGCCATGCCGACCATGGAAGACAAAATACCGATAGCGGCGATGATCATCGGAGTGGTCACGCCCAAAACGCCCAAGCCGGCGGCCGTCCCTAACGCGGCCGTGGCGATGATCGAGCCTATATAGGATTCGTACAGATCCGCCCCCATGCCCGCCACATCACCGACATTATCGCCGACATTATCCGCGATGACCGCCGGGTTGCGGGGATCATCTTCCGGAATTCCCGCTTCCACTTTCCCGACCAGATCCGCCCCGACATCCGCCGCTTTGGTGAAGATCCCGCCGCCCACACGGGCAAAAAGCGCTTGGAAACTCGCCCCCATGCCGAAGGTCAACATGGTCGAGGAGATAATCGTTATTTTATCCATGCCCCAAGGGATCTCGTGATAAGAATAATACCAATTCAGGCTGTAATACCATAAACTCAGATCGAGCAGCCCCAAGCCGACAACCACAAACCCCATCACCGCCCCTGAAGAGAACGCCAAACGCAACCCTCCGTTTAAACTGGTGCGGCAGGCATGAGCGGTCCGGGCGCTTGAATGGGTGGCGATTTTCATCCCGCAGAATCCGGCTAAAGCCGAAAATAAGCCGCCCGTTAAGAAAGCGAAAGGGACGAACATGGCGAGATAACCGCGAAAGGCGAGTAATAAAAGGAAGGCAAAAATAATGACAAAAAAAGTGCTGGATATCTTATATTGCCGGTTGAGATAAGCCCCTGCCCCTTCCCGAACGGCTTCGGCAATCTCTTTCATCCTCGGCGTACCCTCTTCACTCTTAAATATCTCCAAAACAAGAAATAGTGAAAAAACAAGGGCAACAACAGAAGCCGCCGGCACGAGGAGAAAATAATCGAACATGAACAACTCCTTTAACTAAAAATTTATCCCTTACCCGGCTTTCGGCCGTGATTGGCCCTTTTGGAGCGCCAGGATAATTTCCCTCTTCTTTTTCGTTTACCCATTTTTAACAATCCTTTCCATTAAGCTCCTCTAAAATGCCCGGCAAATCCTTGATCTGATGAATAATTCTAAAAGGTTTAAGCTTTTGGATCTCCTCTTGCGTGCTTGAGCCACTAACAACACAGACCGTGCGCACCCCCGCTTCTTGCCCCGTTTGCGCATCAATGGTCATATCTCCGACGTAAAGAGCCTCTTGGGGGCCCAAACGGCAGCGCTTAAGAATCGCCTTCAACATATCCGGTGCCGGCTTGGGGTTCTCGACCTGATCAGCGCAAACAACGGCCGTAAAATACCCTTCAATGATCAGGTGCTTAAGAATGATATGCGTAAAACGGCTTGGCCGGTTGCTGGCAATCGCCAAGGTGTAACCGTCTTTTTTCAACGCGTCTAAAACCGCCTTGGTCCCGGGCAAAAACTTGGTTCCCGATCTAAGCGCGCGCGTATGGTGTGTACGGTAAACGGATAGCACTTGGTCGATCTTTTCCGGTGGCACGAATTTACCGACCAGCATTTTGTCCCCCCAACCCACACTGCGCTGGATCGTAACATCATCAACCGATGGGAAGCCAAAAACGGAAAACGCGTGATTTAAACTGGATGCAACCGCCTTGTACGCATCAACGAGCGTGCCGTCCAAATCGAAAACCACCAATTTTATTTTTCTAGGCATGTCTCAAAGAGCTATTTCGAAGGGTTGACCACGCCGCCGGAAACAAAAAGCTTGAACGCCTCTTCAATGGTGATATCGACAAAAATAACATCTTTCTTAGGGATCAAAATAACAAAGCCCGTGACAGGATTAGGAACACTGGGGATGAGCACATTACAAAGGTCCTCTTTTGCCTTTTCACAAATATGGGGAGATGAATCATTCATCAAAAACCCCATGGAATAAATACCCTTTCGAGGGTATTCGACGAGGACAACGCCTTTGAATTGCTTTGTCCGGTCCTCGGTAAACAAAAACAAAACCATCTCTTTTAACGCCGGGTAGACCTGCTTAAAAAACGGCAGGCGCAACAACAACCGTTCAAAAAACTCGTAAATTTTTCGGCCCAGAATATTGGTGACCAAAAAACCTATCAAAATGATGATGTAAAGGCCAACCACAATACTCAGGCCGTAAAAATAAAAACCCAAACTTTTATAAAAAAGAGGGTGAAATACCTGGGAAAAAAACCTCTCAACGGAATTAATAAGGACAAAGAAAAGATAGACCGTGATGGTCAAAGGGGCGAAGACGATCAGCCCCGAAATGAAATATTTTCTTAAATTTTTAAACATAAGATTGTCCTTAAACCACTATCATTATAATTGAATCGCCTTCCAAGCCAAGAAAAGTATTTTTATTTTCGAGCTGCATCAATCTCATCCAATACGCAAAGGAACTAGGCATTCGGGCAATATTTCACGGGATAAGGCTTGCTTTTCCAACGCCGGTGCATCCACGCCCACTCATGAGGATAGCGACGGATATACCGCTCGATCAAATTGGTAATCTCAGAGGTGGTCTGAAGAATGGTTTCTTTTTCATCTTCCCCCACCTTGATATCGATCGGCGGCTCGATGATCACTTTGTGCTTGTCTCCGTCTTCATGAATGATAAACATCGGAATGATCGGCGCCTTGGTACGGATGGCAAAAACGACCGGACCTGTCGCCGTGGCCGCCTTTTGCCCGAAAAAATCGACAAAAACCCCGCTGCTGCTGCCAAAATTCTGATCCAAAGGAACAAAAAGAATTTCGTTATTACGCAGGATCTTGAGCGACTCCACGACCGCTTGCCGTTGAGGCACCGCGTACACCGTTTTAAGCCCGACTTGATTGCGTTTTTGCTGCAGGAATTTTTCCACTTCCTGATCGCGGGTGGGGCGAATGACACAGCTGACTTTGTGCCGGCGATGGGCAAAGGCGAGCATCATCAAAGGAAAATTGCCGAAATGCGCCGTCACCGCGATGACCCCGTTTCCCTTTTCCAAAGCCCGCTCCACGTGCTGGAGGCCTTGGAAAGAAACCTTTTCATCAATGAGCGCCGGGTGCTCCATGTAATAAAGTATCTCGATCATGCCGCGGCCGAAATGATAAAAGCACGTTTTAATGATCCGGTCGATCTCTTGCTGGGATTTTTCCTCGCCAAAAGCGATACGCAAGCTCTCGTTGGCGATCCTGCGCTGGCGAATGGTGAAGGTGAACCCCAAAAACAAGAACACCTTCGTCAAGCCATTAACCGCCCACAAAGGCAGGCGGTCAAACAGCCAGGCACTGGCAAACAAGCCGTGACGGGCCAATGCCCGCTGAAACAACTTCAACCGTTTGTTAGAACTCATGGGTAAAGTGTGAAGTCCCTTACTTAAGGCGGGATCGATTAAATCAAACTTAAGATTTCAAAACGTTTTTGATGGTACGAATGAGCGCCCTGGGATCAACGGGTTTTGTAATGTGGTCGTTGGCCCCTACTTCCTTTTCCGCCTGGACATCATCGGCGGAATCTTTGGCCGTAAAGAAAACGACCGGGATATCCTTGGTGGCCGCATCGCTTTTAAGTTTCTTGCAGACATCGCGCCCTTTGATCCCGGGCAAGATCACATCCAATAGAATGATATCCGGCTTCTGCGTCCTGGCCACGACCAGGCCGTCTTCGCCGGTCAAAGCCGTCAGGACCGAGAATCCGTGCGAAATAAGGATGGGCCGGACCGTCTTGATCAGCGTTTCATCGTCGTCAATCACCAGAATGCTTCTCCAATCTCCGCCGCTGACCCGGGACGTCTGAAACCGTATCTTGATCCGATCCTGGTTAAAGAACATAAATATGATGAAGCTCATCAAGACATAGGAAAGAGGGATAAAATCCCTGAACGTCAAATACGGCTTAATCAGATACAAACCCAAAATAATGTTAAAGGCGACCAACAACATCCTTCCCCATTCCCTATAAAGCACGACCGCGATGGAAGCGATAAAAAGTAACCCGAAAAGACAAAGCAGTATGGCCGAATGCTGCTGCATGGACTTGATACGAAAATATTGCAAATAAATAAGAAAGGAAATCCCGTAAAGCAGGGCTAAGCCGACGCCGATAACTTTAATATCAGATAATTTCTTTAACATGGTTCGCCTCCTCGATTTTATTGGCCCATCTGCCTAAATTAATGGCTTGGCTTGCCGCTCATAAGAAATGGCAACCATGGCCAAAGAAGCGGAAATCAAAAGCGGCAGGAAAAATCCCCAAGAGACAGCCAATTCCATGCTTAACGCTTTTTTGACCAAACCGACCGTCAACAGAGCGGTCAGAAAAAACCCCAAATAATGAAACAACTTCCATCCCTTATATTTTAAGACCGCTGCGATTCCCGTCACAAAATAGAAAGCAGCGATGATCGTAACAATCAATATCGCCCAATCCGATACCGTGACGTTATAGTACTGCCCCTTGGTATATTTGGTAATTAAGACCGGCAGGGTAAACATTAAGACACGGGCCGAAACGATGATTTCAACCCATAAAATAACATTCAAAATAATCGAACGGCTCTTCATCTTCGTTAACTCCCTTATCCATACCCTATTATATTTAAACTTAATTTTGTTACTAGTATTAAATTGAGTTTCTGGCTGATACTGATTTTAGGCTCAATCGCTCCAGAAAAAATACCCCCAAAACGGCCCCAAAACAAAAATAACTGAAAATGTCGCCGAAATGGCTATAAAAAGTCTTTGAATGATGCAGCCTTGCCTTTTCCGTTGCGTGACCCAACACATAGGTTTGTTTTCCGTTTTTATCCTGCACGAAGCGCTTGATCCGCCCCTTGGCATCGATAAAGCAACTCACGCCCGTATTGGTCGAGCGGACCAGTTCGCGCCGGTTTTCCACCGAACGGAACACGGCCGTTTGTAAATGCATGAACGCCGCCTTCGTATCGCCAAACCAGGCGTCGTTGGTGATATTAACCAGCAACTGCGCCCCTTGCTGCACAAAAAGCCTGGATAAATAGCCCATGCTGTCTTCAAAACAGATCAAGACCGCCAGATGACGCTGTGGCTTTGTCGGAACGGCAAACAATGTGAATTGGGTCCCTTTGCTGAAATCGGCGATCGGGACGATCTGGGACAAAAACGGAAAGAATTTACGAAAAGGAATGTATTCCCCGAAAGGCACTAAATGGAGCTTATCGTAGCGCTGGTCCATTTTCCCTTCCTTAGAGATCAAAACCGCGGAATTGTAATAACGGTCGTCCTCCCTGACCACGCTGCCCAAAAGAAGCGGGATGCCCAATTCGGCAATAAACTCTTTTAGTTGATCAAAAAGCTCATCATGCTCCCCGACATATCCGGGAAAAGAAGTCTCCGGCCAGATGATTAGATCCGGCGCATCAAGCGCCGCCTGCCGGGTTAAAATTTTGTATTTTTCCATAATATCCGGCCAATACGGCTCGTGCCATTTCAGCTCCTGTGGGATGTTGCCCTGAACGACGGCGATAGATACCGTTTCCCCGTCTGTCTTTTCCTGCAAACGATAAGTACCATACCCGCCGACGAGTAACAAAAAGGCCGCAAGGATCAACGAAACTTTACCCAATTGATCGTCTTTTTTCTTTTTCATGAGCTGATCAACCCACCCTTTAACGACCACGTTGACCAAGACAACCAGAAACGATATGCCGAATACTCCCGTACCATCCGCCAATTGAACAAAAATTAAATTTTTATACTGGCTGTGCCCCAACGACGCCCAGCCGAAGCCGCTCATCAAATGGGCCCGCGCAAATTCCAGCGTCACCCAAAAGCCGGGAAGAAAAATCATTTTTATCCCGAGCGCTTTCCCACGGACAAAATGGTAGGCGCATCCGAAAAGCCCGAAATAAACGGAACAGTACAAAACCAATAACGCAGCGCCCAATTTCGTCACATAAATAAACCAGTACAGCGTGCCGGCGAAAAAGATCACCCCGGCGATAAAACTTAAAATGAAACAGCCGCGCGGCCCTTTTCGTTCCAAGGCATAAAAAAACGGGACAAGCGCTGCCCAAGATAACAACCACCAATCGGTTTTAGGAAAAGCGAGGATCAAAAGCGTTGAGGAAAGAATAACCAGAAGCACATCTTTTATGTTCGAACGGATGGATTCCATTATTTACCGCAGCATTTTTTATATTTTTTCCCGCTGCCGCACGGGCAAGGGTCGTTGCGGCCGACTTTGGGTTCGTTGCTTTGGATCGGAGTGAGTTTGGGAGGAGATGCTTGTGCAGCAGGTTGCGGCTGGGAAGCAACCGGAGCTCTGGCGGAAGCCGACAATGACGTTATTTCATCATGAACCAGCCGTTGCGGCAGGGAGCTGAACACCCCGCGCGGGCGCGCAGGGGCCTCCCCGACGGGATGGATCTTGAAAATGATCTCCGCCACTTCCTGGGCGATGGTGGCGTACATCATCTCAAACATCGCAAAGCCTTCCTTTTTATACTCGATCAAAGGATCGCGCTGGGCAAAAGAGCGCAGCCCGATCCCCGACTTCAATTGATCCATCGCGTAAAGATGGTCTTTCCATTTGGTGTCAATCGTGTTTAACAAAAACATGCGTTCCATGTAACGTAATGGCTGCGCTCCGATCGCCTGCTCTTTCTTTGCGTATAAATCAAGGACCCCTTTAAGGACCGTTTCAATAACCTGGGCCTGCTCCGTCTCCTGCAACCGGCCCTTCAAATCGCCAAGGTCATAGCCAAAATTGGATTTTAAATAAACGTCCAGCCCTTCCGCGTCGGCAACCACCTCTTCCCCTTGCTGCGTATTGAGATATTGGGGAATCGCGTTCTGCAGCGTTTCCTCGATATAGCCCAGGATCTGGTCCCTGATATCGCTGGATTCAAGAATGGTACGCCTGAGATCATAAATGACTTCCCGCTGGCGGTTCATGACATTATCGTATTCCAGCAAATGCTTTCGGATCTCAAAGTTATGGGCCTCCACCCGCCGCTGCGCGTTTTCTATGGCACCCGTCAGCCACGGATGCTCCAGGACCTGGCCCTCCTCCATGCCGAGTTTGTCCATGAGCCCGATAATGCGGTCCGAGGCAAAAAGCCGCATCAAATCATCTTCCAGCGAAACATAAAAACGCGATGAGCCTGGATCGCCCTGACGGCCTTGGCGGCCGCGCAGCTGGTTGTCGATCCGGCGGGATTCATGGCGTTCGGAGCCGATGACATGCAATCCCCCTTGCTCGATGACTTTGCGCTGCTCCTCTTTGCATTGCTGGCGGAACTGTTCCAGGAATTTCTTTACCAGATTTTCTTTTTCCAATTCGTCCTTAGCTTCGGAGGCTTTCTGGGCAGCCAAATTTTTGGCTAAAAACTCCGCGTTCCCGCCAAGGACGATGTCCGTTCCGCGCCCGGCCATGTTGGTGGCGATCGTAACAGCCTTAAACCGCCCGGCCTGGGCGATGATATTGGCTTCCTGCTCATGGTATTTGGCGTTTAAAACCTGGTGCGCTATGCCTTGCTGGGCGAGCATGCGCGATAAATGTTCGGACTTCTCTATCGATATCGTACCGACCAAACTCGGCTGGCCACGCTTATGGCATTCCTCGATCTCGGCAACGATCGCGTTATATTTCTCGCGCAAACTGCGATAGACCGAATCGGCATAATTATTTCGCTTCATCGGCTTGTTAGTCGGGATAACAACGACATCCAATTCATATATTTCCTTGAATTCACTGGCTTCCGTGTTAGCGGTCCCGGTCATGCCAGCGAGCTTTTCATAAAGGCGGAAATAATTCTGGAACGTAATGGTGGCCAGCGTCTGGTTCTCCCGTTCGATCTTGATGCCTTCTTTGGCCTCGACCGCCTGGTGAAGCCCGTCCGACCATCTTCGCCCCGGCATGAGCCGGCCCGTGAATTCATCGACAATAATGACCTCGCCGTCTTTAGCGACATAATCGACATCGATCTTAAAAAATTCCTTGGCTTTGAGCGCCTGCAATATATGATGGCGGTCTTCCATGGTTTGCATATCATGAAGATTGTCAACGCCGAACATTTTAGCCGCCTTGATTTCTCCCTCTTCCGTCAAATTAATAGAACGATCTTTCTCGTTAGCCAAATAATCGTAACCGGTCATTAGGTCCACCTGTTTATACTTGGCCTCACTCTCGTCTTTGTCCGTAATGCGCCGCCCTTTTAATTTCTTGACAATTTCATTCGCCCGATAATATTTATCTGTCGATTCCTCGGCCGGGCCGGAAATGATCAAAGGCGTGCGGGCCTCATCGACCAAAATGCTGTCCACCTCATCGACGATGGCGTAATGATGCGGGCGCTGGACCATTTCTTCCTTGAAACTGACCATGTTATCGCGCAGATAATCGAAACCGAATTCATTGTTGGTTCCGTAAGTGATGTCACATCCATACTCCTGCTGGCGCTCTTTGGGCATCAAATCGTGCACAATAACGCCGACCGTTAGCCCCAAGAATTCAAAGATCGGCCCCATCCATTCACGGTCGCGTTTGGCCAAATAGTCGTTGACCGTGACAATATGGACGCCTTCTCCCGTTAAGGCGTTCAAGTACGCCGGAAGGGTCGCCACCAGCGTTTTACCTTCACCGGTCGTCATTTCAGCGATGTTGCCGTCATTAAGGACCATGCCGCCGATGAGCTGCACGTCAAAATGGCGCATGTTCAGCGTCCTTTTGCCGACCTCCCGCACGACCGCAAAGGCCTCTGGGATAAGGGCTCTTAAGACTTCCTGTTTCAGTTGCCGGAACTCCTCTTCTTTTTTCTCGATCTGAAGATTTAAACTCTCTTTTTCCTCAAAATCTTTCGCTTCCCGAAAACTTTTTTCCAAATCTTGAAATTCTTCCCTGTCTTTGGCCACCGCTTGGGCATAGCGGCCTTTTAATTCCTGCGTTTTGGCCTTTAATTGTTCATCGCTTAATTTGCTGATCGCCTCTTCCATGCCGTTAACCTGGGAAACAACGATGCACATCTTCTTCAGCTGCCCGAGAGACGAAAAAGGGATTTCAGGGTGCACATGCACGCTCACCTTGGGCTCCAAGCGGTCGATGAATTTTTGCGCGCCCTTGATGGCGCCTTTTTGTAATAAAAAATCTAACATTTTAAGCTTTCAGTCGTCAGTCGTCAGTCGTCAGCTTCTGATAGCTGATGTCTGATGACTGATAGCTAACTTTTATTTTCCGGTCTCATCCTCAAAAACGCTTCAATGAACGGATCGAGCCACCCATCCATCACTTTCTGCACATTCCCTGTTTCAACATCGCTGCGGTGGTCTTTGACCATCGAATAAGGATGCATGACATAAGAACGGATCTGGCTTCCCCATTCGATCTTTTGTTTTTGGCCGTGCTCTTTGGACATAACCTCTTCCTGCTCTTTGCGTTTTTTTTCGTATAATCTTGCCCGCAATATTTTCATGGCCATCTGCCGGTTTTGCAGCTGGGAACGCTCGTTCTGGCACTGGGCCACAATACCCGTCGGCAGATGGGTCATGCGCACCGCCGAGTCGGTTGTGTTGACGCTTTGCCCGCCGGGGCCTGAAGAACGGTAAATATCAATGCGCAGCTCATCCGGTTTGATCTCGATGTCAATATCTTCCGTGATCTGCGGGATGACATCGACCGAGGCAAAAGAGGTGTGCCGGCGTTTGTTGGCATCAAAAGGGGAAATCCTTACCAGCCGATGGACGCCCTTCTCGCACTTTAAATAACCGTAAGCCATCGGCCCTTCGATGGAAAGGGTCACGTTTTTAACCCCCGCCTCCTCGCCGGGGAGGATATCAAGCGTCTTGACCGTATAATCATGATTTTCGGCCCATCGCATATACATCCGAAGAAGCATGCTCGCCCAATCGCAGCTTTCCGTCCCCCCGGCGCCGGCATTAATGCTTAAAATGGCATCGTTACGGTCATACGGCCCCGAAAGCAAGCTCTTAAGCTCCAAATCCCCGGCGTCCTTCTCGATCTTGGCAAGATCCCTATCGATTTGGCTGACCATTTCCATGTCTTCTTCGCAGATCGAGAGAAACTCTTTAAGTTCCTTGAGCTTAAGCGACATTTCCTCAAAAGGCTCCACGCAGGATCTAAGAAATTTCAATTCCCCCATCAACGTATTGGATTGGGAAGATTCCCAGAAATTGGGCTGGTTCATCTGCTCCTGAATGGTCTTGATGCGCTCTTCTTTGCGGGGAAGGTCAAAGAAACCCCCTTAGCTCATGGAGTTTCTGGATGATCGTGTCAATCCGTTCTTGTAATCCTTCGGCCATAATCTTACTCTGAATCAAATTTGCTTCTTATACCCATCATCGCCTGGTCGAATTCGTCCTTGCTGTCGGAAAGCTTTCTGGCTTCTTCCGAATCAACAAGGCCCGCTTTGACCAAATTGACCAATGACTTTTTGAAAGACTGCATCCCGAAGAGGGTGCCCTCGTCTATAAAATTCTGGATCTCCTGGATCTTTCCCTCGCGGATCAACCGGGCGATGGTGGGGGTCACGACCATCGTCTCAAAAGCCGGGATGCGACCTTGACCGTCTTTACGTGCCAAGAGCCTTAGAGAAATGGTTCCCTTTAGGATCAGCGACAATTGTATCCTTATTTCATCATGCAAATGCGGCGGGAAAAAATTGACCATGCGCACGATCGTCTGGACCGCGTTGATCGTATGGAACGTCGTGATGACAAACGTCCCCAACTCGGTTGCGGTGATGGCGGCCCGCATGGTCTCCTCATCACGGATGTTGCCGATATAAATGATGTCCGGGCTTTGCTGGGTGACAAAGCGAAGCGCGTGAGAATAGGTGCGCACATCGATCCCCAGTTCGCGCTGATTGATAATGCTTTTCTTGTCCTTAAAAAGGAATTCGATCGGGTCCTCGATGGTGATGATATGCTTGGCGGAAATGCTGTTGATGTGATCTATGAGGCTCGCAATGGCCGTCGATTTCCCGTTACCGGCCGGGCCGCAGACCAGAAACAAGCCTTTGGATTCTTCCGCAAATTTTTTAAATAACTGCGCCGGCAAGTTCAGCTCTTCAAAACTGCGCACGCTGGTATGAATGTGCCGGGCCACCACCGCCGGTGAGCCGCGCTGGGTAAAGACATTGACGCGAAACCGCCCCACGCCCTCTTCTTCATGAATGAAATCAATATCCTGCTTCTCCTTGAAGACTTGCTTGCGCTGCTCACTGGCCAAAAGAAGGTTAGTCAACGCCAGCATTTCAGCTTTGGGCATAGCGTCATTATGGATAACCTCCACCTGACCGTTGATCCGCGCCCGCGGCATGGCGTTGGTCCTCAAATAAAGATCCGACGCTTCTTTTTCCACCATGAGATTGAACAAATCTTTGAGTTTCATGGCCGACCCCTTATATTATTAATATTTTTAGATTTATAAGTTTTTTAGCATTGTACCTAAGAAACCGACCCAGCTCAACAGTTACTTTAGCTGATTGAGGATCTTCTGCTCGCGTTCCAAAAGCTCGGCTTTTCTTTTGGAAGAGCCTCCCGCGTAACCGGCCAGCGAGCCGTCCTCCCGGATGACCCGGTGGCAGGGAATGATAACAGGGTACGGATTCCTGCGTAGGGCCTGGCCAACAGCCCGGAGTGCCGTAGGTTTTCCGATTCTTTGGGCCACCCACTTGTAGGAGCGGGTCTGCCCCAGCGGGATTTCCATCGTGGCTTTAAGCACTTTCCATTGAAACGCGGTTAATTTAGGTTCTTTCTTCACGGATAAACGCATGTTTACTCCTTAATATTCGATGATAATTAATGGCAAAGCGGTGCGCCTCATCGCGCATGCGCTGCAGCAGTTTCAACCCCAGCGAATCTTTATTCATCTTAACGGCATTCCTCTTATGAGGCATGAATATTTCTTCCTCGCGTTTAGCCAGAGAAATGATAGGGATCTCCACTTCAAGGTTTTCGAGTTCCTGGCACGCCGCTGACAATTGCCCCTTACCGCCGTCAATGACGATCAGATCCGGGAAGATCCGCCCTTCGTTCTTAAGCCGCCGGTAGCGCCGACGCACGACCTCGGCGATCATCCGGAAATCATCGATGCCATCGACCTCTTTGATACGGAACTTCCGGTAATTATTCTTATCCGGCCTGCCGTTAAAAAAAGACACCATCGAGCCGACGGCCTGGTTGCCCATGATATTGGAAATGTCAAAGGTCTCGATGCGGCTGGGGACCCTGGGCAGATCAAGCGTTCGCTTGAGCTGCTCGGCTTCCTTGAAATAATTGATATCCTTGGTGCTGGAATATAACGCACCGATCGCCCGAATCTGATCGCGCGCTTTGGCCGCCTTTTCAAACTCCTGGGCCTTGACATGACTTTCCATTTCCTGATTTAAGTGGCGCAAAAGCTCGTCTTTTTTCCCTTCGAGAATGAAACGCACGCGGCGGATATTTTTTGCATACTCCGGCTTACTGATATGACCGATGCACGGCGCGTCGCACAAACCGATATGAAAATCCAAACATTCTTTATGGGGAAAGGGTTCGCAGGTGCGAAAATGGAAAATTTTGCGGATGATGCCCAGCGCCTCGCGGATAAGCCGCGGCTCGACATACGGCCCGTAATAAACAGAAGCCTTCTTTTTCTGCCGCGGCCTCTCAACCGAGATGCGGGGGAATTCCTCCGCGTTAATTTCAATATAGGGATAACTTTTATCGTCGCGCAGCTCTATATTGAACTTCGGTTTATGAAGCTTGATCAGATGCGCTTCTAAGATAAGGGCTTCGGCTTCCGAGGCCGTTTCCATCACATCGATACCGGCAATTTCCTCGACCAAACGGTCTGTCTTGCTCCCATGAGGCTTTTGCCGAAAATAGGACTGGACGCGCGCCCGCAACGACACCGCTTTGCCGACGTAAATGACCTTGCCAGAGGCGTCTTTCATCAAATAAACGCCGCTCGTTAAGGGAAGATTTTTGATTCTTTCTTTAATCATACTCATCGTCCGGCAACTGACCCTTGATCCAATCAAGGATCTTATGCGCTTGCGTGATCTTCACGGCCAAACACACGCCCCAATAAAACACGAATCCCAAACCGCCGATGATAAAAAGTTTGGCCGCCTCGGGTATAAACGTGACCAGCTTCCAGCTGATCAGCTCGAACAATCCCATTAAAAGCGAGGCAAACGCGACCTTCACAAAAAACCGCCACAGTCCGCCGTTAAGCCCGTCCAAGCGTTTATCCAAAATGTAGAACAAGACCAAAAAGTCGACCGTACCGGCGATCGCGCTCGCCAAAGCGATCCCCGCCACTTTAAAAGGGAACATCAGGATGAAATTCAGCACCGTATTGATGCCTAAACATAACGCGGCCACTTTGACCGGCGTTTTGGTATCCTGCAGCGCGTGAAAAGCCGTGACCATGATCTTGATGCTGCCGAAGCTGAACAATCCCAACGCAAAAAAAGAAAGCGCGGATGAGGTGATGTGCGTTGAATAAACGTCGAAAGCGCCCCGTTCGAATAATACACGGATGATCGGCGTTGAAAGGATCATCAAGATCACCGTTGTCGGGCACATGACGAAAAAGATGTTCTCCAAGGCAAAGACGATCGTTTTTTTCATCGACTCATGGTCTTTTTTGCTCGCCATGCTTGACAAGGTCGGTAAGGCGGCGGAGGCCAGGGCGACCGAAAAAAGCCCCATCGGAAGGTTAATGATGCGGTTGGAATAGTAAATGGCGGAAATCCCTCCCGGGCCGACAACGGAAGCTATGGAAGCGCAGAACGTATCGATCAACACCGTCAATTGATATACCCCGCTTCCCAGCATCCGCGGGATCAAAAGCATCCCGATACGTTTCGCCCCTTCGTGCTTAAGCGACTTAGGCCAGCTCAAACGCATCCCGATTCTTATCATCGGCCAGATTTGAAAAGCCAACTGCAAGACTCCGCCGACAAGAACCCCGGCCGCAATCCCGAAAACCGGCTCTTCCATCGTGCGGGACGCCACCAGCGCGCTGATGACAATGGAAATATTAAGCAGACTGTGGGTAAACGCCGGGATGGCAAAGGAGCGGAACGTGTAAAGGATCCCCATGCTGTAAGCGGTCAACCCGATAAAAACCAAATAAGGGAAAAGGATCCTCGTCAGTTTAATGGTCAGCTCAAGCTTTGCCGCATCCGCCATAAAGCCGGGGACAATGAGGCGAACGATGACCGGCGCGAACAAAACCCCCAAAATGACGATCACGCTTAAGGCGATCATCGCCAAACTTAAAACTATGCTGGCGAAACGCCAGAATTCCTCCGCGCTTTTGGAATGTTTGTATTCGGAGAAAATCGGCACGACCGCGGAATTGGTCGCTCCTTCCCCGACCAAATCGCGGAAAAGGTTCGGTATGCGTAGCGCCACGAAAAACGCGTCCGCACTAAATCCCGTGCCCAGCATCTTGGCCAGGACCACGTCCCTTAAAAAGCCGAAAATACGCGAGGTCAGCGTCCCGATCGATAAAATGGACGTGGACTTGATAAGGCTGCGGTGAGAATCCGCCCGGCGTGAATTATCCGTTGACATAAATAAGCTTCTTTGCTATATTGTTCGCCATCTTATCAGAAAAATGAACAGGAGAATTTAAGTGCCACAAAGAAAATCCGGCGTTGACGAACTAAGAAAAAACCGTAAGAGACATCTGCACAATCTCGACATTAAAACGGACCTGAAGAAGACCATCAAAAACTTCTTGGCGAGCGTCAATTCCAAGAAAAAAGATGAAGCTCTCTCCAGCCTGAATAGCGTCTATAAAAAGTTGGATAAAGCCACCAAACGCCACATCATCAGCAAAAACACCGCTTCCCGCCGCAAATCCCGTTTCGCTAGGCTAATAGCCCAACTAAACTAATCACGAGCTTTTCAAGCGCATAGCCGGGCTGTAACCGCGAACGCTTAATATTCAAATCGGCTTCCTGCAAGCATTCGAGGCCCCGTTGGAACCTTTTGGGGGTAACGGCATTTCGTTTCTTCCCCCAAAACCATACCAACGCCCCCATGATCTGCACCGGCTGATCCCCCTCATCCAAAATGTCAGAAAGTATTTTCAAGGCCTCAACCGGCCGGCGACTCTCCATGGCTTTGGTCATATCAAAAACGTTTTGACGCACCTTATCCTGATACACAACCGTCTTAGCGATGCGGCGCACGTCATTGATGAACGTACCTTTGATCTGGGTTTGATCGCTTTCCAGGATCAGCGCGACCGGCGCGTCCTTCTGTGCTAAAAAATTGGCGATGATCTTCTGATGCGGCTCTTTAAGTTTTTCGATCGTTTTCACCATCACCACGCGTTTTTTGGAAACGGCCGGGAGGCTGACAAGCGCTTTTTTAAGATCATCCGCGTCTAGTTTGTCCGCGTAAAGGAGCTCAAAATCGAAATGCGCCGAATCCTTGGCCGTCAACCCTTCGGCTCCGCTCAGGGTTGACCCCGAGCGATCTCGAGGGGTCAAATATTTGGCCTTGATATCGTTGATGTCTTTTGTTTTTGCGGGAATATCGTTTCCGAGAAAGAGAAAAATCATGGGATTAAGGGCGTGATCACCAGTTTTCTACGGTCCGTTCCACCACACGGCGTGCCAGATCTTCGATGGCTTCCTGGACCGCGGATTCCTCCGAAGTCGCCTCCGGCCCGCTTAAGAAGAAAGTCGCTTCGCCCACGAACCGCGGCTCTTGCCACATCATTTCGTTTTTCTGGGTATCGAACATCTCAAGGGAGACAACCACCTGCACGCGGTATTCCTCCGCCACATCATCGTCGCTGAAACGAAGCCCGTGGCGCTGATAATTCAAGAGCGAGCCCTTCAATACAAGATCAGCGTCATCCTCGTTGACGAAGCGCAGATTCCCGTCAAACTGGAACCGGTCGATGATGGCATTACGGGCGTCCACCTCCAGTAGCGGAAAATACACCTCGCGGCTGGTGGAGGAAGTATAGACGATCTTATTGTCGATAGGCGCGATGTGGATCGTCCTTAAATGGCCGGGCAACGAAGAGCGGGTCGTGTACCCGCAGCCTGCTATCAAAACGGCGGTGAGGGTAAGAACGGTTAAAATATTTTTTTTCATTTGATCTTTTTACTGACTTCTTGGACTTTCGAAAGCGCCTTTTGCGCCCACGTGGAATCGCGGTAGTTGTCCACGATCGATTGATAATAGATCTTGGCCGCAGGGTAATTCTTAGTTTTCTCATAGTACTGCGCGATCATGAAATTGTTTTCGGCTTCCTTTTCCCTCAAAACGCGGATCTGTTCTTTAGCCTTATCGGAGAGCTCCGCATCCGGATTGGCCTCCAAAAATTCTTTAAATTCTTCAACAGCGGCCTGGGTGGTCTTTTGGTCGTATTGGGCACCGGCGCTGCGCTTGGCATCGGCCTGGGCGATCTGGAATTGGGCGGCCTTGGCCCACTCGCTTTGGGGGTAATCGTTAACCACTTTCTCGAACTCATCGCGCGATTCCTGGTAAAGGCCCTGTTCCATCAAGTACAGCCCGATCTTATACTGCGAAGGCGCCGCTAGATCCCCGTACGGGGCATTTTTGATGATCGTCTGAAAAATATCGATCACATTATAATTGGTGCCTTTGAGCGTGCTCATGAATTTATTTCTCGTGCCTTCGCCTTCAAGCAGTTTATTCCCGATCTCATACTGCAATTTGACGATCTCTACCGAACGGTCACTGAAAGGATACTTCTCCACCACGATCTGGTATTCTTTGAAAGCGGTGAACACCTCCCCCTGGTCCTCAAAGACCTTGCCGATGTAATACTGGGCATCAGGGGCTTCGCGGGCGCGCGGGTAATGCCTGATCAACTTCCTGAATTCCCGCAGCGCTTCTTCGTATTCTTTGTTTTTGTAGAAGCCGATGGCGAATTCGAGCTGTTCGGAGGGCGTGTCTTTGACCGAGTATTTGGGGTTGATCCACTTGTTGGTTTCCGGTGTCCAGACCCAGAAAGCGTGGCTCACGGAGGGAATAGAAAATAAGATTAATAATATTATTAATAAAATTCTTCGAGGAAGCATATGCGCTAATTTACTACACTTGACGGGCTTTGTCAATCCGTTCAACCGAATCAATTGCCTCATAAACAATGTTACCCAAGGCTTAAGAAAAACAGATTAAAACGGAAACTTTGGCGGAGACTTCTTTCTGACCATTACGTAATCCAAACGACCCTAACATCATTTTCTATTGCCTTGAACTCTTTGTCTCCCGTTACAACCTCGCCTTTCTGAAGCTTGGCCAAGGCAGCGGCGAAACAATCAGCATAAGGAAGTTTCTTGGTGGCTTTGTAAAAAGCAGCTTGTTTAGTAATGACTAAATCTGGCGGCACAAATTCAATCGGAAAGGTTTCAATAATCTTTTGGACCCTCTCCGCTTCTTCAATACCATAATCCCGTATTAATATGTAAAAAACTTCGCCCCAATTAACGGTTGACATGAGCAACTTTCTGCCGTTGTCCGCTGTCTTGACGAACAACTCTCTGATTTTTTCATAGCCGGGCTCTCTTTCCAAATAAGCCATCAAGGCACTTGCGTCTAGGACCTTGACCATTTCTTGTCCTCCCGTTCTTTTTCTTTAGCCCTCTCTTCAAGAAGCGCCTTGACTCCTTTTCCTTTCGTATTCAAAATCCCGGCCATTTTCTCAAAATAGTCTTCTGTCAATGGTTGCAGGATAATCTGATCCCCCTTCTCTTCAATGGAAAGCCTCGTGCCTCTTTTGATCTTTAGTTTCCGACGGATTCGGGAAGGAATAACGATTTGCCCTTTGGTAGTTACGGTTGTCGTGACCATAATTATATCCCCCTTTCTGTTTAAAGTATACTACACAATAAATGTATGTCAAGTGTTATTTATCCTACATTATTTAGTATGGGTTACTTTTTGCTTGTTGTCAGATACATTAATCCTTAAGACAATAATTAAAGCAGTTAGAAGGAGCGCATAGTAAATAATTAAATGCCAATGAGTTACGCTATTGAAGAAGAAACTTGACCACGGCAGCTGATCGAATAAAAAAACGATGGCGATCATGGCATTAAGAACGAACTTAAGTGCCAATGCAACCCAAACGCCGGCGAAAGGAAAGCACAGCTCAACAAGGATGAGCAAAAAGCCAAAAGCGATGACGGCGCCAATAATGGGCACGATGGGCAAATTCGCAAGGATGGTAACGGGTGTCACGATGCGAAAATAATACGCGATCAGCCCGGCAACGGCCAACCAGATCGCCAGCGAAAGGGCCAAAGAATGCCACAGCCACCTGAAGAAATTCCTGTTGTAGCCGGGCACCTCCTCAAGAATGTTGGTTTCCTTGCTCAAAAAAGGGCTCACGATGAAAATGGCCCAAACGCAAATGAACGACAGCTGAAACCCGATGTCAAATAGATACAGCGGATTGAAAATAAGGATGCCGAAAGCCGCCACCGCCAATGTGTTTATGGGTTGCGGCTCTTTTTCCAGCATAAACCCGGTCAGCAGAATGATGATCATGATCGTGGAGCGAAGGACGCTGGGGGCGGAACCTACCAAGAAACAATAGCCGGCCAAAAGAACGATGACAGTGCCCAGCATCATCCGCCTTGAGACAGGGAAAAATCTGAATGCCATCAAAAATAAAGCGGCAACAATCCCGACGTTAAAGCCGCTGATCGCCAATACATGGACCGTGCCAGTGCGAAGAAAAAGCTCGTTGACGTGCTTGGGGACATGGGAACGCTCCCCCAAAATAACCGCTTTCATCAGCCCTGCCTCATTAACGGTGAGATGCCGGTCAAAGATGCCGAATAATTTTTGCCGCAACCGGAAAGAAAATGCCTTAAGCCAGAACCCCTTTCCTTTCTCAACAACTTCGACCTTGCCTTCTTTTTTAACGCTTAAGATATATCGGATGTTCCTGATCTCTAAATAATCCGCATAGGAAACCGGCCCGTCATCTTCTTTGACGAAAGGCGGAAGGAACCTGCCTTCTATCCATACGACGTCTCCATATTCAAGCGCTACGGGGCGGAAAATTTGAACGACGAGCTGTCCCCTTCTTTTTTGCCATTTATCGCCTATTTTAACGCGCAGAACCTCAACAACGAACATGGTCTTTTGGCGCTTGAAAAATTGTCGGTATTCCACCTCTGACGCGACTTTGCCTTCAACCATCATCATCTGACGGCGTATTTCATACGAAAGCCGGCTGATGTCATCGGCGGAGGCTTGAAGCCGCACCTGCGTCCAGAATATCCCGAACAGGAAAATCAAAAGAAGAAGGAAAAATTGCGAAACATATTTCCTGCGCAATAAAAACGCATTAAGAAAAAACAGCAATAATAGGCCATAACCCAAATACACGAAAGGGACGCCCCAAAAACGCCCAACAATAATGCCTGTAGAAAAACAAAAAACCGCCAAACAACAAGGATAAACAGGCTTTTTCATGGGCGAACTTTCAAATAAGATTTAAAACGCTCATAATTTTTCTCTTTGATGCCGGTGACCTTTTTTAATTCTTCCAGGGAACGAAAGCCCCCGTGCGTTTGGCGGTACGCGATGATTCTTCCGGCCGTATAATCACCAATATAGGGAATGCGCACGAGCTCCTCGCGGTTGGCCTGATTGACGTCGACCTTGGGATAAACGGACGGGCTTTCCATCACGTTAACAATGGAAGAAAGAAAGGGAAACTGTTTGAACGCCAAGTCCAGGCAGGCGCCGAAAAACAAAACGGCGCAAATGCCTAAAAGAAATATTTTCTCTTGTTGATTGAACATGAAGATACGCTATGGTGGGGAAACCGAGCGGTGGGGAATAATCAGGATTATACTACGACGTTCGCCAATTTGCCAGCAACGTAAATAAACTTCTTAGGGGGCTTTCCTTCAAGGAATTTTTGGATATTCGGATGCAATTTCCGGGAACGCGTACCGAATTCCCCCGCCTCAACCGCTCATTTGCTGCAATATGGCCAGCAATTCACTGGTCGAATAAACGGTCACCGTCGCCTGTTGTTTCATCCCCTTGTCATTTGACCACACGACAGCCTTTAACATTAACGCCAGCGCGAGATAAGGCGCGTCCTCATGATGCGCGGCCAGCGCCAGTGCTTCTTTCATGAAAGATCGATACGCTACTTGGGGGAAAACCTGGATCCGGTGGGTCAGCTGCAAAAACAGCGCTTCTATTTCCTCAATCGGCAACCCGATGCGCTTTCTAATCGAGGCGTCCCGGCGCAGATGACGGAGGGTTTCCGAAAGAAGATGCTCCGGAGCCGCCAGGTTAAGCCGTGAGTCCAAAAGAAACTCCCTGGTAACAGCCTTCTTTAAAAAGGCGGCCAGTAGGATATTGGCATCAACAACAAGTTGCATGCTTTAGCCCGTCTTGTGCTTTTTGGATACGCTTTTTTTGATCTTGGCTGCGTGGGTTTCAAGGAAAGCCTCATCCAGCGTGCTGCCGGAAAGTATCTGATTAACGCGCTCCAAAAGCAGCGTCTTTTCGCGGATGGCCTGACGCGCGACCTCCGACCAGTTGATCTCCTTGAAACGGTCCATTTTTTCCTTCAAATCATCCGGAATGGCGAGTGTCATGTTTGGCATAGAACGATCTCCTTTCTATGCTAAGTATAATATGTGTTAACACATAATACAAGTATTTTAATTATCGAAAGTTAAACAACAATATTGGCCAGTTTGCCGGGGACGTAGATGAATTTCTTGACCGGTTTGCCGTCAATGAATTTCTGGACGGATTCATCCGACAGCACGATGGGCTCAAGGGCTTTGGGGGAAATGTCGGAGGCGACCTTGATCCTGGAGCGTAACTTGCCGTTCACTTGGACGACCAGCTCGAACGTATCGGCCTTGAGTGCCGCTTCGTCGTAGCGGGGCCAGCCGGCACGGATAATGGACTCTTCTTTGTTACCCATGCTCTGCCAAAGCTCTTCACACATATGCGGCGCGATCGGAGACAGAAGAACAACAACATCTTTGATCGTACGGTTCAGGACCACTTGCTTCGTTACGCTGTCGGTCCTGTATTTATCAACATGGTTCATCAAGATCATCATGCTGCTGATCGCCGTGTTGAATTTATAATTTTTGATATCATCCGTGATCTTTTTGATGGTCGCATTGCGCAGCCGCTCCATGTCCTTGTCGGCTTCGTCTAAATCCGCCGAATCGATTTTATCCACCGCAGCCTTATAACGCTCCTCGGCCAATTGCCAGATGCGGTTTAAGAAACGCCACGCGCCTTCGATCGCTTTATCGTTCCACTCCAGCTGATCTTCGGGAGGCGCGGCAAAAAGCATGAACAAACGCAAGCTATCAGTGCCGAACTTCTCGACCATCTCATCCGGGTCAACAATGTTGCCTTTGGACTTGGACATGACCTCCCCGTGCAGCAAAACCATCCCTTGCGTTAATAAACGTTTGAATGGCTCATCATATTGAATAAGCCCGATTTTTTTAAAAAATTTGTTAAAAAACCGCGCATAAAGTAAATGCAAGATCGCGTGCTCAATGCCGCCAATATACTGGTCCACCGGCATCCAGTAATTGGCCTTGTTCTTGTCGAAAGGCGCTTTTATATTCAAATCCGTATAACGGATGTAATACCATGAAGAATCAAAAAACGTATCCATCGTGTCTGTTTCGCGCCGATATTTCTTGCCGGTCTTTTTATCAACGTAATATTTAAAACTTTTGGAAGTCTCCAAAGGATTGCCTTTGCCGAACTCGATATCGTTGGGTAACTCCACCGGCAGTTCTTCTTCCGGAATCGGCTGCGGCACACCTTTATCATCGTAATAGATCGGGATCGGCGTTCCCCAATAACGCTGGCGGGAAATGAGCCAATCTTTCAGTCGATACGTAACCGTGCGCTTGCCAAACCCTTGTTTTTCTATCCATACACTCATCTTGTCGATGGCTTCATCGGATCTGATGCCGTTAAATAGGTCGCTGTTGACCATTATCCCGACATCGACGAACGCTGCCTGTACGGGCGCGGTTTCCGCGCCCTCCGTGTTAGGGCGGGGAGACCCCGCCCCTACATCATCCGGATGAATGACAACCGTGATTGGTAATTTATATTTTTTCGCAAATAAAAAGTCGCGCTGATCATGCGCCGGGACCGCCATGACAATGCCGGTGCCGTAATCCATCAATACATAATCGGCCGCCCACAAAGGGATTTTCTTTTTATTCACCGGATTAATCGCGTGGACGCCCAAGGCGACTCCGTTTTTCTCTTTTCCCTCCTCCATCCGCTCAATCAGCGATTCCTTGGAAACCTTCTCTATAAAAGTATTCACCTCTTTTTCTTTCTTGGTGCCCTTGGTCCATTCTTTCACCTTGGGATGCTCCGCGGCGGCGACTACGTATTCGATCCCGAAAACCGTATCAGGGCGCGTCGTGAAAGTTTCGATCATGTCAATTCTTTTGCCCTTCTCATCAACGACATCGAATTTAATCAACGTGCCGTAACTTTTGCCGATCCAATTGCGCTGCATGGTCTTGACCCGCTCGGGCCAATCCTCCAACTTTTCCAGATCATTCAACAATTCCTCGGCAAACGCCGTAATTTTAATAAACCACTGCTCGATTTCTTTTTTCTCAACTTCCGCGCCCGAGCGCCAGCCTTTGCCGTCAATGACCTGTTCGTTCGCCAAAACCGTTTTATCGACCGGATCCCAATTCACCAGCGATTTCTTTTTATAAACCAGCCCATTCTTGAACATCTGGATAAAAATCCACTGGTTCCATTTGTAATATTCGGGGCTGTGGCTGTAAAGGTACCGCGACCAGTCATAACTTAACCCGATCTTCTTCATTTGCCGGACCATCTCCTCCATGCGTTTTTCGGTCCAGGCTTTCGGGTCTTCGTTATTTTTAATGGCCGCATTCTCGGCAGGAAGGCCGAAGGAATCGAACCCAATAGGATAAAGAACGTTACGCCCCTGCATGCGCCAGAAACGCGCGAGAACATCGCCGATCGTGTAATTGCGCACATGCCCCATGTGCAGCTTGCCGGAAGGATACGGATACATCTCCAGGACATAGTATTTTTTCTTGGAAGGGTCTTCGTGGGCGTGAAATATCTTCGATTCATCCCAGTACTTCTGCCACTTGGCTTCGAGCGATTTAATTGTGTTGATTGAGTATTCCATAATGTGATTTGCCGACATGAAACCCTGCATCAAATCAAAAGGGAATAATCCTTTTTAGAGAGATTATTCCCTTTTCGAATATAAATCAATTACTTTTTTGTAACGAGAACTTGCGGTTCGTGAGCGGTATTTTTAACCGTCAACGTCGCGTAATTGGACTCTGCTTTGTAATAATCCATCCCGCGCTCGATATATTGTTCATCGATACGTTTGGGATTAAAAAATTTCTTACAAAACGCTTTGGCCTTATTTGTATCGAACCATCGGCAGCAGTAAACGTCGATGGAGATAAAATTCTTGGGGGTCAACGTATGGATAACGACGGAGCTTTCGATCAAGGGAACCCACCCCGATAAACCAGCCTTGTCGGGAAACCGGATCCCATCGCTTCGGAAAATATTTGGCGGCGCTTGCTTCTCCATGCCCAATTCTCCGACGATTTCATCCAAAAACTGATAATTAAGCGTTAGATCATCACAAACGCCTTCTTTGCAATCATACAGATCCAACAATAATTGATACCCGAAGACCTGGTTATGTTTCATTTTCCTCTCTCTTTTTAGGGGTATGTTTAAACGAATTCTTTATACTACAAATATATATAAAAATCTACTATTCTTTCAAAAATCTCGTTTATCTTGAGGCTTAAAAAAACAAAGCATCCAACAAGTTAGATGCTTTGATAAAATATATGGCTGCTGGTAAGCCTTCTCAATCAGGACGATTTCATTATTTCATAAATTTTTCCTGATTTCCACAACTTTACTGAATTTTATGTGTTGATTTTTGGCCCTGTTTGTTCTAAGATGGTTCACTATGAAAATCCGCATCAATGGCAAAGAGAAAATTTGCGAAAAAACCCAAACCCTTAAAGACGTTATCGATACGAGCCTGAAAAACTCCTCCCACATCGTGGCCGAAGTCAACGGGGAGATCATCAAACGCCACCGCTGGGCCGATATAACGGTCCAAAACGGCGATTCCATCGAACTGGTCGCGCTTGTGGCAGGGGGATAATTGTAAAGCAACCTGTTGCCCGTTACCGGTTACCCGTAAAACAAACTGGTAACAGGAAACAGGTAACTGGTAACCACACGAATGAATACGCAGACTACAGATACAATCGAAGATACTCCACTGATCATAGCCAACAAGGCCTTTACCAGCCGCTTTTTGCTGGGAACGGGCAAATTCAAGAATAAGACCGACCTGGCCGCGGCGATCAAAACGAGCGGCACGCAATTGGTGACGGTGGCGCTGCGTCGCATCGACCTGGAACGCCACGAAGACAATATATTAGAGTATATTCCGCAAGGCATCACCCTTTTGACCAATACCTCAGGGGCCAGAAACGCCTCCGAGGCGGTCCGCATAGCCCGGCTGGCGAAAGAATCCGGCTGCGGGAATTGGGTCAAGATCGAGGTTATCAACGACAGCAAGTATTTACTGCCGGATAACAACGAAACCATCAAGGCTACTGAAATCCTGGCAAAAGAAGGGTTCATCGTGCTGCCCTACATGTTCCCGGACCTTTATGCGGCCAGGGCGTTGGTCAAAGCCGGAGCAGCAGCGGTCATGCCGCTGGGTAGCTGCATCGGCACCAACAAGGGGCTAAAGGCCAAAGAATTCATCCAGATAATTGTTGATGAAATTAATGAAGTGCCGATCATAGTGGATGCCGGAATCGGCACGCCATCACAAGCGGCTGAGACCATGGAAATGGGCTGCGATGCGGTTTTGGTAAATACCGCGATAGCCACTGCAGGCAACCCCGCGTTACTGGCCAAAGCCTTCGCGCAGGCCATTGAAGCCGGACGGCTCGCTTACCTTAGCAAATTGCCAACTGTTCAGGAAAAGGCCTCTCCCTCATCACCTTTAACAGGCTTTCTATACTATGAAAAATAGATGAAAACTCCTCCTTTTACTCTCACAATCTTTCTTATACTATTCTTAAATACTTCAATCGCTTTTCCCCAAACATCCGATAGTCTCTATACAATTAAATCGGGCATCATTCACTTTCATAATTTTGAAAATAACGTTTTAAAATCCAAATCGACGACTTATTTTGATCAATTTGGTATGCGTGAAGCCACGGAGTTTATCGTCATTCGCGATGGAGAAGACTATATTCGTAATGTAATTGTAAGAGATCATACAATACAATATGTTTACGGCCTATCCGACAAAACGGCAAGTAAACAAGATCTTAGAAAATCCTATTATTACAACTCCAACCCACTTTTATTAAAAATCGAAGGAGATAAAAACCGATTTGAGAAAATCGGTACAGAAATTCTTGGCGGTAAAACTTGTGAGCTTTTACAAAACAAAGATGAATCCTTTAAAGAACAAATCTGCGTATGGAATAACATTGTAATAAAGACCGTTTGGGAAGACAGCTCTTTTAATTTCAGCATTATCGCTGTATCTATTGACGAAAATGTTACGATCGATGAAAGTAAGTTCCGAGTCCCCGATGATTATGAAATATATGACCACGAAAAGACAATGGAAGAATTCAAGAAAAAGTGATCTCTTTCTTCCCCCTAACGGAATTTTATATGCCAACTTTGCCGCTGCCAAAAATTAAAGAAATTATCTCCAATAACCACCCGACATTCCTCGAAGAGCTAGCGCAACAGGCCAAACAGATCAAAGAACAATATTTCGGGCGCACGATTTCTCTGTACGCGCCTTTGTATCTGTCGAACTTCTGCTCCAGTTACTGCACCTACTGCGGTTTCCATTCGCATAACCGCATCAAACGTTTTAAACTGACGGACGAACAAATGCACAGCGAGATGAAATTCCTCGCTGATCAAGGGATCGAAAACGTTCTGCTGTTAACCGGTGAGTCGTACAAGATCACGCCCCTTTCCTATTTAAAAGAAGCCGTTACGGTGGCAAAAAAATATTTTCCCAGCATCGCGCTTGAAGTGCATCCGATGGAGGCGTACGAATACAAAGAACTTTTTGAAGCAGGCGTGGATGGGATCACCGTTTACCAGGAGACGTACGGTAAAGAGCGCTACAAGCAAGTCCACATCTCCGGCGTCAAATCTAACTATGATTTCCGCTTGCACGCGCCGGCACGCGCGGCCGAAGGCGGGATCAGGCAGGTTTCGATGGGTATTTTGTTGGGACTATCGGAGAATTTAGCAGAAGATTTATACGCGCTCAACAATCACATCCGTTACATGGAGAAAAATTTTCCTGGCGTTGAATATTCAATTTCATTCCCACGTATCCAGCCCATTAAAGGCGAAAACTTCGCGCGTTGTAACGTAGATGATAAAACTTTTATCAAGATCATCTGCCTGACGCGCATCTTGTTCCCGCGTGTCGGCATCAACTTATCAACCCGCGAAAAACCATCTTTACGCGACCACGCGCTGGAATTGGGCGTCACCAAAATCTCGGCCGGCTCAAATACCTCCGTTGGCGGCTATACTATCGAACCGCTCGATGAACAGCACCCGCAATTCGACATCGAAGACCACCGCAGCGTGCGGGATGTCGTGAAATTATTAAAACAAAGAAACCTCGATCCAGTATTTACGGAGTGGAGAAGAATTCAAGGCACCGGACACACGACACATGACACAGGTTAAATGTGTCTTGTGTCCTGTGTCTTTGGCCAACCTAACTTTGCGGATAGGCCAGCTTTGCCCAGAAACTTTTCACCGGGCCAGCTTGGGTAACTTTGGCGCCTTCTTCGGGTTTCATCGCGCAGGAGACTTGCCCACCATCGCCTAACACACACTCCTCAACCTTCAGGACAAGAAAATTCTCGCCCGCATGGTCTTTGACGTACAAAAGCGTGTCTTTAGCGATAGAGGCTTCTTTCGAATAGGCGCTGATCCCTAAGGAAAGCAATAAGATAAGAGTTATGATAAGTATATTTTGTTTATTCATAGCTGCACCGTTTCTTCTGCTTCGCCAAAGTGCTTACGCCTTTGGCTACGCAGGAACAAGCCTGAACCTGTTTCTGCGAAGCTCAACGCGAAAGCATTTGAGCGTAGCAGAAGTATAGAACAATTCCCAAAAATTTGCTACAAGAAAATTCCTCGCTCCGCTCGGAATATCTTCTTTGCTGCGGAGAAATGAATTTTCTAGCAGCCAAGGAAATTTTACGCTTTCCGCTGCCAAAAAAACTTGCCACGGGCTATAATGATAGGGTACACTTTAATCAGAGCGTACGATTGGAGCGATATGGACACTGAACTGCTTTTTTATCTGATATTAGGCGCGGCCGGGATGTTGGTTGCGGTAGTCTTTGTTCTGCTGGCTAAGATCCGCACTCTCAAGAAACTTCTTGCCGAAGAAAAGCGCAAACGCACCTTCCCCCTTCTTACCTTTGAAGTAGACCGGGAAAACCTTAAGGCCTATCTTAAAAACGAAAGTTATTGCTACGCCAAAGACGTCAAGATCGATGATCTGCCTATCACGGTCGATTACGGCTTTAAAAAAGAGCTGATTCTAAAATTCGAGCCGCTGGTTTTGCTACGCCCCAACGGGCGTATGGAGCTGGAATATAAGGTCTTCGACAATAATTTCGATGTCACCGCCGGCTCACCGGGCTCGCTCGTCCTTCAATTCCATGACAATCCCTTTAAGATGCGCTTACATTATAAAAATCTGGAAGAAGAGCACTTTGAAAGCACCATCGTCTGGGATATCAACCAATACGTGGTCAAAGACGTCAACCCATTCGACGCACCCCGCTAAAAACAACGGGGTTTGCTCAGGGTTGACTCTGAGCGAAGTCGAAGAGTCAAGCCTCTTGAGGCCGTCCCCGCTTAAATGTTCGTTGCCCGCCTTTTTTGAAGGCGCTTATTGATAAAATAAGCGGCCGTCATAGCGATCACAAAAAACAAATAGAGGCTACCGAAGATGAGGATCTCGCTGTGCTCCTGCATGTAGGCAGTGGCGTGGTTGAAGTCCTTGAAAATGCTCATACCCACCCCGGCGATCACATATTGGAAGAAAAGGATCCGCGGGGCGGAAGCGAGGGCGATGGCGGGAAAATACTGCTTGAAGGATATCGTTGAAAGCCCAGCGCCCAGATCCTGAAAACGGTAGGGAATGAGCGGGTTGATCCGTAACGTAAAGGCGCCGAACGAACCTTTTCTTTCTTTACTTTTTTCCAAATCTTCCTTTTTTAAACCGAATTTCTGCACCACATAATCCTGCCCCAATTTACGAGCCAGATGGAACAGAACAAGGCAATTGCCCAATTCCCCCAAATAGACCAATAACGCACTGACATATGGGCCGAAGATTAATGCGCTTGAAATGCGGAAGATATCTTTAGCGGCGAACCAGACAAAGAACGTCACCCCCACGTAAAGGATGACAAAAATGACGCCGGAAAGAAACAGCGGATAACGGCTGAAAAGCTCCTGGTATTTTTCGATATCGACGTCGATGAACCGGCCCAGGTACCAGCAAATGGCGAGGATAAAGAGGAAAAGAAAGAAACGAGTGGTTTTGCTCATGAAGTCATCAGTCTTCAGCCATCAGTCTTCAGAAGTCATCAGACTGACAGCTTCTGATGACTGACGTCTGACGACTGATGACTTATTCAAATTCCGCAAATAAGTCCGTACTTAAATAACGTTCCCCGGTGGAAGGAATAATAACAACGATCAGTTTGCCCTTATTCTCGGCGCGTTTGCCGACCTCACAAGCGGCTTTGATGGCCGCCCCCGATGAAATACCGCAGAGGATGCCTTCTGCCTTCATCGCCCAGCGGGCGTATTTCATGGCATCATCATTGGTCACGGTGATGACCTCATCGATTATCTTGGTGTTGAGGATCTTCGGGATAAAACCGGCGCCGATGCCCTGGATCTTGTGCGGGCCTGCGTAGCCTTTTGAGATAATGGGCGAATCAGCCGGCTCGATGGCGACGCATTTAAAGGAAGGCTTTCGTTTCTTAATGACCTCCCCTACCCCTGTGATCGTCCCGCCGGTTCCGATGCCGGAGATCAAAATATCGCATTTTCCAGCCGTGTCGTTCCATATTTCTTCGGCGGTCGTTTTACGGTGGATTTCAGGGTTAGCGGGATTTTCAAATTGCTGCGGCACGAAATAATTGGGATCAGAGGCAGCCAGGGACGCAGCTTTAGCCAAAGCGCCTTTCATACCTTCCGGACCCGGTGTTAAGATCAGATTCGCTCCAAGGGCGCGCAAGAGCGAGCGGCGCTCCAAGCTCATCGTCTCAGGCATGGTAAGAGTCAGCTTATAACCTTTAACCGCGCAGACAAAGGCGAGGGCGATGCCGGTATTGCCGCTGGTAGGTTCCAGAATGACCGTCTTGTCTTTTTTGATCTTACCGTCGCGCTCGGCCGCTTCGATCATGGCCAAGCCGATACGGTCCTTGACGGAGCCCAAGGGATTGTAAAATTCCAGTTTCAAAACGATATCCGCCACACAACCTTCGGCTTTGCTGATCTTATTAAGCCTTAACAAAGGCGTGTTGCCGATAAGTTGGGTGATGTCTTCGGCAATTCTCATTTTTCCTTCTGTCGCCACTTGAGCCATAATGACCTCCATTGATTGGGTGAATCAAACCGATTGAAATATAAGTGGCAGGATTATATCACCAGCGTCGGATTATTGCAACTGTGCTCTTTCTTCGCTTTTTTTCTTTAAATAGATCATCAAAATGGAGATGGCCGCCGGAGTCACCCCGCTGATGCGGTTCACTTGGCCTAAGGTGGTCGGCCCATGACGCTTGAGCTTCTGTCGGATTTCGATAGAAAGGCTCGGGACCTTTTCGTAATCGATATCTTCCGGGATCTTAATGTTCTCGATGTGGCGGAATTTTTCGATGTCCTTCATCTGGCGGCTGATGAAACCCTCATATTTGATCTCATACTCGACCTGGTCGATAATATTTTGTGGGAAATCTTTCAGAGCCCCGTCAAATGCCGCGATATGATGATAAGAAATCTCCGGGCGCTTCAAAACAGTGCTCAATGTCGTTGATTTGCGCACTGGTGGTAAATTCATCTTCCTTAATTGTTCATCTAAGGCGCTTCCGGGATGAATAACGGTTTTGCGCAAATGCCTGATCTCTTCATCGATTCTTTTATACTTCTCTTCAACCTTTTGATAATCTTCATCATTTAAAAGACCAAGGGCATGCCCATAACGCGCCAATCTTTTATCCGCGTTATCCTCACGCACGATCAAACGGTATTCAACACGGGAGGTGAACATCCGATATGGCTCATCGGTTCCCTTGGTGATCAGATCATCGATCAATACACCGATATACGCTTCATGACGGCCCAAGATAAAGGGCTCTTTGTTTTGGACATAAAGCCCAGCGTTGATGCCGGCGATAATCCCTTGGGCACCTGCTTCTTCATAACCGGTCGTACCGTTGATCTGCCCGGCCATATAAAGACCTCTGATCTTTTTCGTCTCAAGCGTCGGTTTAAGTTCTGTTGCCGGGATAACGCCGTGCTCGATCGAATATCCGGGACGGTTCATTTTGACATTCTCTAATCCCTTGATGGTGCGCACGAATTCAAATTGAACTTCCGTTGGTAAGCCGGTCGATATCCCGTTGGGATAATACTCGTTCGTGTCCAAGCCTTCCGGCTCTAAAAATATCTGATGGCTGTCACGGTCGCTAAATTTTTTTAATTTATCCTCAATCGATGGGCAATACCGCACTCCCGTCGCCTGAATTTGCCCCGAATACATCGGCGATAAATGGAAGTTGTTACGGATAATCTCATGGGTACGTTCGTTGGTGCGCGTGATATGGCATGGCAATAATTTTTGTATTTTAGGGATCTCGGGCGTGCGAAACGAGAACGGAACCGGCGGATTATCGGAGCCTTGCGGTTCCAATTCAGAGAAATCTATTGTCTTTCCGTCCAAGCGGGGTGGGGTTCCGGTCTTGAACATCATCACTTCAAACCCCAGATCCTTGATATTATCGGCCAATCTCGTTGAGTTCGGTTCACCGACGCGCCCGCCTGGTGTAATTTGGCGCCCGACGTGGATACGCCCGTTGAGAAACGTCCCGGTCGTGATCACAACCGTCTGGCAGGAAATCCGCTGATTGCTTTCGGTCAAAATACCTATGACTTTCCCGTTTTGAACAAGGATCTCGGCGACTTTATCTTCAAGGACATCCAAATTCTTTTGATGACGCACCACGTGCTGCATATAGAGCTTATATCGCTTGCGGTCCGACTGGCATCGGGAAGAACGCACGGCCTGGCCTTTGGAAGAATTCAGTTGGCGAAATTGGATGCCGGTACGATCCGCGGCCAAACCCATCTCACCGCCCAAGGCATCGATTTCCTTAACGAGCTGCCCCTTGCCCACGCCGCCGATGGCCGGGTTACAGCTCATCTGGCCGATGGTGTCGAAAAAAAGTGTCGCTATGAGCGTGCGGTTGCCCATGCGCGCGCTGGCCAAAGAGGCCTCGACACCAGCATGGCCCGCTCCAATAACAACGACTTGATAACCATTTTTCATAGTGAAGTAAGATAGCGTGAAAATGCGGCCCTGTCAATCTCTAGTTCTTCGGAGCCGCACAGGATTCCCGGACGATTAACTCCGGCGTCAATACGTTCCTAGTCATTCTCTTATGTTTGCCTGAAATGATCTCATGAAGGACCTTGACCGCATCGGAAGCCATTTGAAAAAGAGGTTGTTTAATGGTGGTGAGGGCAACGGGCCCGTACAGGCAGGAAGGATTGTCGTCAAAACCAATAACCGAGATATCGCCGGGGACCTTAAGCCCGCGCTCCAGGATAACGGCAATCGCTTCCAATGCCATGTCATCGCTGGCGGCAAAGATCGCTGTCGGCGGCTCTTTCAATTCCAAAAATTGTTCGGCGGCAAAGCGGGCTGAACGGCGGGAATAGTCCCCCTGATACACATATTCTTTGGGGAGAGAGATTTTCTTCTTATCCAGATAATTTTTAAAACCTTCATAGCGATGGGAGCCGGCCTGAGTGGCCAGGTTTCCAGTGATCGTGGCGATCCTTTTATGACCGAAGCTGGTCAGATAATCGGCGGCGATCTCCCCTCCTTTTTGATTATCGACGGCGATATAATTGACCTCCAAATCTTTCGCTTCATTATTAATAATGACGCAGGGAACACCGAGTGCCACCGCCTGCTCCACCTGTTTGCGGTTTTCAATGATATCGGCAAACACAAGCCCGTCGACATTATTGGTGTTTAATGGCCTGATGCCGTTACTGATATGAAACACCAGATCCATCTGGGTCGTTTCACAGGCATGCCCCACCCCGCGGATAAGCTCAACGGCGTAAAAAGAATGGAAAATGCCCGGATAACCGGGGATGACCAGCCCGACCGCGTTATTGGTGCCGCGGGCGAGGCGCTGCGCGCTCACGTTGGGTTTGTATTTTAAAAAAACAACCGCCTCTTCGACCTTGGTACGGTTCTTCTTGGAGACGGTTGAAATATTATTAATGACCCGCGAAACGGTCGTGATGGAAACGTTGGCCCGTTTAGCGACATCTTCAATGCTGATTTTACGTTCGGATTCTTTTTTCCTGCTTCGAACCATGGGTTTTCTTAGCGGATGACATCGCCGACTCGTACCTTAGACCATTGATCTTTAATATCTGCAGCCGCGATATCTTTGCGGACTTGAATGACTTCCAGACGGGCAATGTATTTGGAATCACGGTAGACGCTTAAGGCGTCCCCCAAACGAAGCCCTTGGACCTCACCGATATCGACAATGACAAAATTATTCTCATCGTTGATGCTGACCACCGTGCCGTTAAAGCCGGCGTGCGTTGCACCCGGGGTATAATTGACGGCCTGCCCCTTTGTTTTGACGACAATCGGGGGCAGCTCCACCTCATTGCCGGTTTGAGGCTCCACTTTACTCTGCTGAATGCTTTCATCGAGGCTGTCTTTGATTTCCCAAATTTCATCGATCTTGCTTTGAATAAGAGTTTCCGTTTGATTGACTTTCTTTTCCATCGTCACTTTATCCTGAGTCAGGCGGATGATCGATTTCTCCAAGGCGTTCTTGGCGGAAACCGCGTCTCTTAACTGCCGACGCAAATCGGTATTCTCTTCCTTTAACTTCGCCGTTTGAGTGGTTTCATATTTCTTGTCGTTCTTGGTACGGGCGAGCTCTATGGAAAGCCTATCGACCATTTCTTCCTTGCCGCGGATATCCTCTTCAATGATGCCCTGCTCGCTTTCCAGCGCGCTGATTTTCATCTCCAATTCCTGGTTCCTCTGCTTTAACTCGACCGTCTTCAGGGAATCCTGGCTTATTTTTTCGTTCAACTTCTCCACTTCGATCTCAAGCGCCGCTTTTTCCTTCAACAGCTGCGCCCAATATTCTTCATCTGCATCCAACGGAGCGGTCACAGTCGATCTGGGCTCGGGTTTCGGCTCTTCTTTGACAACGGGCTGCGGCGGCGGGATATTCTGCAGTTTCACCAATAACTCATCACGCTCTTTAGTGATGCGATCGATGCGGTTTTTCCAGCTTTCGCTTTCGGAAGACAAACGGCTGATCTTTTCATCAAGAGATTTTTTAATGGAATCGGCCTGAGCCTGGGCTTCCGTGATTTGTTTGCGCAACGTTTCAGAAAGGCCTTTTTCTTTACGAAGCTCTTCATCCAGGGTTTTAGCACTATCCTCAAGGCCCCGCATTTTGATGAGGTTTTTCTTCTCGCGGTCAACGGCCTGGTCCAGGTCCCCCTGAAGGGCTGCCTTTTCCTCCTCAAGCGTACTTTTCTGCGTGAGGACATATCCGGCATACCCCAAGCTAACGACAAGAAGGGCAATGAGTATAATGATACTCAGCTTGGCTGCTTTCGACATGGCCATATCCTGTTAAAGGTTATAACGAATCAGTATGAATATAACAAACTATTAAAATATATACAAGCAGTAATCTATATTTTTTATTAAATATAGTATATTTATAAGTAATTAGTTTTCAATAACTTCCCTGAAAAGGCTTATGTTTATGGCAATCGGATGGCCAAACAAAAAAGCCACATGTCAGGCAACATGTGGCTTGAAAAACACACCTTCTTTTCGCTAATTACTCATACCTGATATCATCCAGATAAAAGATACAGGTCTCTCCGTTGACCTCTTCATTGGTGGACCAGGCAAAACCGCCGCTGATATAGGATAAATCCCTGCCGCGCAGGTCAACGGTGTATTTCTTCCATTGGTTGGAAAGAATGACCGGGCCTAAGACGATCTTATCCGTGTCAGGGTAATCGCCGGTAATGCCGCCTACGGTAAATTCTTCTATCTGCTCCCCACCTTCTTCCCCGCGGGCCCAGAAAGTCAGCTTTGTCGCCCCTTTAAGGTTAAAACCGCCTTTTCGCTGGCCCCAATTATTGGGAGGATTCAGCCAATAAATCCCGGCCCAACGCTGACCGGCGCGGGAACATTCCAAATCATATTCAACACGGATACAGGTTTTTCCGGTATTGCAGCTTTCTTGCCAACGGTCGTTGAAATTAATGCACGCTCCATTAGGCATGAAACCTGAAGGGATGTAATGGTTTTCGCGCGAACCGACGTCCTTGTAAACATAGAAAGGACTGAATGCTTCTTGTTGCGCTTGTTCCTTGGGTTGAGTTAATGCGGGGGGCGTCTCGGAGCCTTGCTGTCGCGCTAGGTCTTGGGAAGATCGTTGGGTTGCTTCCTGCGAATCAACCGGTGGCTGGAGTGGTTTTGCTTCACAGCCCACTAAGAAAACGAAAAAAAGTAGACACAGCCACGCTTGCATTTTCATGAGAACAAACCTTTCTATCAACTTAGGTTTAATGGATAAAGATTGGCTCGAGGAGGATTGCTATTAACTCTCGCTTAATTCATCCAACGCTTGCTGGGCGCCTTCGGCGGGCTTCCAGAACCACCCCTTCGGGTCCCAACACTGCGCATAATAATAATCGTTAACCAGTCTTTCAAAAATTTGTTTGGCTTCCGCGTTTTTGCCCTGGCGTTTAAGCGCTTCCCCTTGAATAAAAAGGGATGTGCCCACGTCATTTAAAGCCCAATAGGAAAAGATTTTTTCTTTCGTTTCCCAAGCATATTCCGTTAAGGAAGCCTGCATCTTTTTGGCTTGGTCGTCGTACATCTCGATGACTTTATTCGTATAAGCTTTCACCGATTCATAATCGCTGACATCGAGGGATTTCCAGGCCTGGACCGTCATAAAAGACGAGGTGTAATCACCGAAATCCAAATTGGAACCGCTTTTGATCATGGCGATCTTTTCTTTGGCAGCCTCCGTGGGCTTCCAAAACCATCCTTTGGGATCCCATGTTTGGCCGTATGAATAATTATCGATAATTTTTTGATAGGCGACCAAGGCTTCGTCTTTCATACCGACTTTCCTGTAAGCCTCGCCTTGAATGAACAAACTGGTAGCCACGTCGTTTAACGCCCAATAAGAGAAAATTTCCTGATCAGGCCCTTCAGCGTAACCTTTTAAACTGGCCTGCATTTTAGCTGCTTGCTCGGCATACAACTCAATACATTTATTGGTGTACGCCAAAACGGCTTCGATGTCTTCTTCGGCCAGCGCCCCCCACGCTTTGGTGGCCAGTGTTTCGGAACGGAAATCCCCGAAATTATATGCCGCTACGGGCTGGGGCTGAGCGACGGCCGCGGTTGCAAGGATGAATCCCAAGATAATCATTAATTTTTTCATTGCTTCTTCCTCCCTAAACATACTTAATTAACTGTTGTTTTTTAAATGATTCTAAGGCTGGCTAACTTAATAAGTATACAATATTTTCTTATAAGCGCAAAATTTTTCTTCGATAAGCAATTAGGGCTAAAAACCTCCTTTAGCGGCTCCACATTTCCTTGTACAGATAGTATGCTTTGCGCGGCTGCCTTAAAAACGGCGAGTGTTTTCCGTTGCCTTGGCCGACGATCCCGAACCATTCCTCAAAATAATATCCGCCCGGAAACGGGCCGACCGCATCGGATTTGCGGTCATGCAAATACGGCTCGTAATTTTTCCACCATTCATCCAGCCACTCGAAGGCCACCCCACCCAACGCGTTTCCCACCCCGCGGCCGTTACCGGCCAGGTTCTCCTCAATATCCAGCCAATTGCCGTAATGATAGTCAGCCTGGGCCTGCTCGGCCTCCTCCAGCGTCAAATGCGGGGCAAATGCCGGCGCGCCGTATTCCGTGATAAAAGCGGGTTTGCCGCTGGCGCCGAAAACCTGCTCCCAGAAAGAGCCGAAACCGTAATCGCCGCGGTAAACATTGGCGGAGAAAATATCAATGTGCGCCGCGTGTTTGGCAAAAATGTCCAGATATAGCGTATCGCCGTTATTGACAGCCACCGGATGGTTCGGGTCGACGGATTTGATCCATTTCGCCACCTCATCGGCAAATTTGAAAAAGGCGTCGGGTTTTTTATCCGCGTTGGAGGCGACCCCATAGTTATTCTCATTTCCTAACAGCCATAACAAGATATACGGCTCATCCTTATACTCCATCACCATCTTCTTGACGGAGTCCATCATGTTCTTTTTATGTTGCTTATTTTCGTAGTCCGTGCCTTCGCTCCAGGACGCGCCGGAACCGATAGCGTATTTGCCGAGAAAATCGCCCATGATGACCCGGATGCCATAAGTGTTGTACAAGTCTCGTAAAAGGGCTTTGTTGACCTTATGCGGCTGGTGGTAAATCCGAAGCGTATTAGCCCCCATTTCCTTGATCAATTGAAAATCCCCGATGGTAGGCTCATCCGCATCCTGCTGGTTATTTTTATTTTTATCCACCCAAGTGTCGTAAGGGCCGTCAACTTTGCCGTTACCGTTGGTATCTTCCTCCATCCAATTGACCAGCGTGCCCTTATCAGGGCTTTGACCGACTTTAGTCGGGGCATAAGTGATGGCTTTGATAACGTACGGCTTGCCCTCCACCAAAAGCTGCCAATGGCCGTTATCATACTGCACCAAACGCACCTTGCCTTTGCCGACGCGCTTAACGATCTTTTTCAACTCCACTTTTTCCTTCCAGAGAAGCTTTTCCTTGACCTGCTCCACGACACCCTTAGGCACAATCCTTCCCGGATAGGTGATGAATACATCATTTTTGACGTCATTATCGAAACCGTTTTGAACTTCGATCTTCATCCATTTGTCCGTAAAATTTATTTCCGGATGGGTCCTTAAAATGTGACGGATCTTCGCGATGGCCGCCTGCCCCGGATACCAAGGCGTCTGCCAGTACGTCCAGGCCAACGTTTTTGGAAAATGAACGACTAGCGCATGGTAAAACTTAAGCGCTTCATGATACATCCCGGCTTTTTCGAAAATTATCCCCAGGAAGAAAAGCCGCACGCCCCACGGTTCCGTCGCCGTAAACCATTTGAAATACGCCGCCTCCAAATCATCCGTATTGACAAAATCCCAATGGGAACCGTTTAATCGGCCTTCGGCCTCAACGATCTTATAGCGCGGATTATCCAACGTGTCGTTGATGTTGGGATAAATCCCCTCTCCCACCGCCGTTTTAAGCCCGTCGACATCTTTGATCTGATAGCGGTATTTGTCCGTGCCCACATTGGTAAACTCCCCATATTTGGTGTAGTCAACGATTTTTTCACTGCCCGGTTTGGCCAAGACGGGCTTGGTGCGAAGGGATTCTTTGGGGACATGCTCTTCCTCCTGATATTGCCCGGTCATCACATTGATGCTGGCCTGGCTTTTCTCGGCCACCGACCAATACCAGCCGCGCGGATCCCACGCCTGCGCCCAGCTATAATTTTCAATGATATGCTGAAATTTTTGAAGAGCTTCCTGCGTGCGGCCGTTATTCATGAGCGCCTCGGCCTCGATAAAAAGAACCGTCCCGACGTCATTAAGCGGCTTATAAAGCTCTTCATCACCGCGGGCGGGAAATCCGCTCAACGCTTTTTGTAAAAGCTTCGCTTCATCACCGTAAAGATCCAAGGTTTGTTGGGCCAGCGCATGAACACCCTGCAAATCCCCTTTGGCGGACGCTTCCCACGCCATACGCACCAATTCGGCGGAATCGACCATCTCCTTTTGTTCCTGCGCCCGGGAAAATGGTATTCCTATAACAAAAACGAACAAAAGCGTTAAAATAAATTGATATATTTTTTGTTCCTTCATCCCACTATCGCCCCCGATGAAAGGCCCTTGATGATATGTTTCTGCATGGCTAAATAGATAAAGATGATAGGAAGCGCCGCAATCGTCAAGCCCGCCATCAACAAAGGATAATCGACGCTGTACGAGCCCTGAAAAACCATCAGCCCGCGCTGCAAAGGCATCAACTGTTTGTCATTTAAAAGAAGTGTCGCCAAGATATACTCATTCCAAACGTTCAAGGAATTAAAGATCACAATGACCGCAAGGGCGGGGCGGGCCAAAGGAAGCGCCACGTGCCACCATATCCCCAATTTACCGCAACCGTCGATCCGGGCCGCGTCCTCCAGATCCGGCGGCATCTTATCAAAAAAAGTCTTTAACAAAAGAATGCTCATGGAAAGCCCGACATTGATCATACAAAGTATATAACCTATACGGGTATTAACAAGGCCGAGCTTATTCATAAGCACATATAGAGGAACGAAACTGCCGGGCAAAGGAATCATCATCGCAGCCACAAACATGTAAAAGAAAATATTTTTTCCGGGAAACTGGAGTCGGGAGAACGCATAGGCGGCCAATGACGAAATAATGACGATGCCGGCCACAACGCTTACGGTATATAACACGCTGTTCAGAAAATAAACACCGAAATTGCCTTCGACCCAGGCGATCACAAAATTTTCCCAATGGATTTCCGCAGGGATCAGCGATTTATCGACGAAGATGGTTTGGTTGGTCATCAAAGCGGAGCGGACCATCCAAAACAACGGGAATAAACAAGTGACCGTCACCACGCACAAAAAAACGTGAATAAAGAAACCTTTAAAAAAATTGAGGACCTGATAACGGTTTATTTTTATTCTTTCTTCCATATTATGCCTGTTTTGCTTTGTCAGAAATCCGCTTCATGATAAAAGAAACTGCGATCAAAATGGCCCCGAACACAACCCCCATCGCACAAGCGTAGCCGAAACGGTTTGTCCCGGTCATGGCGGCTAGAATTCGCGTGACAGGCACCTCCGTGTGATAAACCAATCCTTGGCCGACCATGGAAAGGATCAGCACAAACACCTGCATCGAACCCAAGATCGTCAAGATAACCACGACCAGGATCACCGGCACCATCATCGGAATGGTCACGCTCCAAAATTTCTGCCAACCGTTGGCCCCGTCCACTTTCGCCGCCTCGTACAATTGGCGGTCAATGGTTTGAAGCCCGGCTAAAAGCATGATAAACCCCCAGCCGAAGCCCTTCCAGCTATGCACAACCGCGATACAAGAAAGCGCCGTATCAGGGTTAGAAAGCCAGTTATTGACCAAATGCGGCAAGCCGCTTTGGACCAAAAAATGATTCAGCAACCCATAATATTCGCCGTTTTGCACGCCGGCGTTTAAGATCCACCTCCAGATAAGCCCGACGACAATTTCCGAAAGAACAGGCGGGATAAAAAAAACCACCCGATAGAACCGGCGCATGCGGATCTCCCGGTCACACGCCAGGGCCAAGGCAAAGGCGAGCGCATTTTGAAACGTAAGGGCGATCAGCGTGATATAGCACGCATTCCACATGGACTTCCACCAGATCTTATCTTGCATCAATTCTTCAAAATTGCGTAAACCGACAAATTCACGATTTAAGCTGATGCCGTTCCATTCATTCAAGGATAGGTTAAAAATTTCGATAAAAGGAATGATATAAAAGATGGTAAAAATCAATACGGCAGGGATAACAAAAGAGAAATTCTCGAGGTTATCTTTGACCGAACTTAAACTGATCGTTTTGGTTTGTGCCATGATAGGTGTTAGCGTTGTGCCGCCTTTTTCATCTCCCGCTCTTTCATGGCCTGAACTTCCTTGGCTACCTCCTGGGGAGTCTTCTCACCGATAATGATGGACTGAAGGCCTTTGGTAAAAGCTTCCGTGACCAGCGGATGTTCGTTATACGGCCAGATGGTCGGATGGGTCGTAAATTCGCTTCCCTTGGCAAAATCCGCCAAAATTTCCGGGATCGAAGACAAGGCCTTACGATTGGCCGGAAGATTCTTTGTCCTCTCGGCTAAAAAGGCTTGCTGTTCCGGCGCCGTCAGCCACTTGAGAAAAGCGATGGCCTTGTCCTTTTTGGGGGTGCTGTTATTAACGACAAACGATGATCCGGCCCCTCCCCAGATCCTCATCGGGCGCTCAATGCTCACCGCCGGCGGCAACATGACGCCGTAGTCTAAATTCGGGTTCATGCCATGATAAACGTTGACGCACCAAGAACCGTTAAAGGAAAACGCCGCGCGCTCAAGCGCGAAATCCTGCTCGGCATCCTTGTTGGGTTTGGTGACGATCCCCTCAAAGAACGCTCCGGATTTTCTTAAGGTTTCAAATACACCAAAAACAGCGATCCAATCCGGGTCCGTATAAGGAACCTCCCCCCGATAGGTCGCCATGATCTTCTCTTCTCCCATAATATTGAAGGCATAATTGGACGCGAAGCAATCCGCCATCCATAGCTCCCCCCAGCCTGAAACCAGACCCGCAATGCCGACGCGTTTTAAAGCCACGATGGCCTGCAGAAATTCGTCAAAGGTTTTAGGCGCCTTTGAGATGCCGGCTTTCTCAAGCAGTTTTTTATTATAAACCATCTGGATATTGGTGACGTCGATAGGCACGCCGTAAATGCCAGGTTTAATCCCGTGGATGTTCCCATCTTTAAAACGGTTCACGTCCACCGCTTTTTCATATAACGACAATTCCCACTCGGCGTTATTGGCCTGGAATTCGGCCGTCAGATCGGCCACAAAACCGTTTTCAATGAAGGATGCGAAAATTTCTTTTTTATCGAGAATACCGTAGATATCGGGAAGGACGCGGGCTTGGGCAGAGGCGACGATGCGCTGCGTATAAGCATCGGAGGGCGCATAAAGATCGACTTTGACTTTAATGCCTGTTTGCTCTTCGTATTTGAGAGCCAATTCTTCAAATACCTCTTGGCGGTCGGTCATCCAATGCCAAAGGGTAATGGTATTCGATTCTTGTTGGTGCTTGGTGCTTCCGGTGGTAAGGGTAAATCTGATAAGTCCGATCAAAACGGCGAGGCCAATGATAATAATTAAAACTCGTTTCATACAGGCTCCAATATTATTGATATTATTAAGGTTATATATATTTGAGCAAAAAGTATATCACGGCTCAAAATGTTTGTCAAAGCTTGTGTTGTGTTTAACGGGCTAATAAAACCGAAAGTTTACAGGGTGGGGAGATTTTTTGGAAAATCGGCCTCTCGAGGCGCACGCCGCCTTCTTCTTTCTTAAATGAGATGCCCTTACCGTTTATTTTGACTTCTTTAATTTGGTATTGACCATAATCCAATTGTTGGGGGTTGAGGTAGGTCACAATTAGGCGCTTACCGGCAAAAATACAATGGACACTGGCCTTTTTATCCGTGCCGAATTCCTCTTTCATGAGCTTCGGGGCGAGCAAAAGATCTCCGCAAACACCGCGAACGCCGAACACCTGGGTCAACTGCGTCAAAACAAGCCAGCTGGCTGAACCGGTCAGATAATGATACATCCCTTTGCCCGATGAATCGAAATATTCGGGAATGCCCGGATAAATCTTGCTTTTATCCGTATGCTGGCACATACGATAAATAGAACGTAAGGCCTCGTATCCTTCTTTAGCAAAACCGCGTTTGTACAAAGCATACGCGTACATGACCGTCATATGGCTGAAAAAAGCACCGTTTTCTTTTGTCCCGTAGGCAAACCCGAAGGCGCGGCCCAAATCCAGATAATGGCGCATGCCGAAATCCGTGTTAAGGCGGATGCCACCGAGCGTTTTATCTTTAAGGTGCGCGTTAACCGCTTTGATGACATCTTTGATCTCATCTACGCCGGCCAGCCCGCTCATGAGAGCGAACACCTGCCCCGTTAACGTCATGCGCACATGAACGTTTTGCTTGCCTTCAACGCAGCCGGATTTGTTATCGTAGTAACCGTTAAACCAGTGATGGCCATTGACAGTAACTTTTTCCGTGCGCCTTATATGATCAAACATCCATTGGCCTTTGAGTCTCAGATCGGCGATGATATTATCGATGGATAATGTAATCTGCTTGCCGCTGATTTCCGGCTGAACGGACGGGAAATATTTCTTGTACAAGCGGCCCCTCTTCTCAACCGGACTCTGGTAGTTGACTTTTTCCTTGGATAGACTGTCCAGCAAAAATGATACTTCTTTTGCGAACGATACTTCCTTAAGGCCTTTTTTCATTTTTAAATTTTCCAGAAGTCCGGCCAGCAAGAACATGTTGCCCGCATAAAGGGCTGTAAACGCTACACTTTCCCCGCGCTCGAAGGCCATATCCAACCCGTCATTCCAATCGGCGCTTTCTAACCGCGTATGATTGTGTTCGCCAACGTTAAAAAACTGTATGAGCTGCTGAATGAGGACATGCTCCAGGATACTCCCTTTATAAACACAACCGCTTTTATCCTTGAGTTCCTGCCCGTAACTGGAATGCCAATGGGTGTCTTTTTGGGAAGTGCGCGACAGCTGAACGTCGCGAAAATAGGCTTGTCCCTCTAAAAGAATATCGAAATCACCTGTCTGATCGATATAAAAAGCGAGCGTCAAAAGCGGCCACGCCCCATGGTCCATCCACACGCGCGTGATCTTGTTGCGGTCAGCGACAAACTCGCCCGGCTTGGTCCCGATAATGGTGGCGTTGGAGCCGTCGATGCGCACCCCGGCGAAATTATTAATCAAATCCTTCCGGATGAGCTGCGGTTCGATCAGGATCAGCGACAACAGATCCTGCCAGATATCACGCCAGCCTTTGCCGCCTTTGCCGTAATCATGATCCGGCAAGAATGAACAACCGAAAATCCGGCGCAATACCGGCTGAAGCACGACCCACTTAAGCCAAGAATTATAAACCGCATCGCCGGTAGAGAATTCGATTGTACGGCATTTGTTCTCCCAAAATGCCTTTGTGTCTTTAAAGGCTTTTTCGAATTTGGCATTGGAATTAAACCTCTTGAACCATTGCGCCGGCGTCTTAACGTTGCTGGCCACCCCCATAACGATAATATATTCTTTTATTTTTTGTGAGGCTATGGAAACAGGCAAAAATTGTATCGCCCCCACTGCTTCTTTACCGTTTAAATCAACTTCACTCAGTTGCTGAGGCGCTTCATCTTTCATTAAAGCCTGCGGCCATTGGGCCGTTCCGCCGTCCCCGTAGAAATTCTCAGCGGTGGGAAACGAACCCGCGGGAAGTTTGCCGTCAGAGGTTGAAGCGAACACAAAATAAACCGCATCATTTTCCCTATGCCCTTCTTCATTAAAACTCATTACATGCTCAACCAATACCCCTTCCTTCGTTTGCTGAATGCGATGCAATAATGATGTCACGTGCTCATGGTCGTGTTTATTGGCGAGGCTCCGGCCAAAAATGGGAACTACGGCCGTTGGTTTTATCGTCATGGCCTTGCCGGTCGTATTTTTAATACGCACTCGCATCAACTCCACGTTCTCGCCGCTGGAGGGAATAAAATTAAGCGCCTCCACCTCAAGACCGTCCATTTTTTTTATCAGCTTATGCCAAAGCATACCGATTTCCACGCAGCCGCTCGAAGGCTTCATCGGCTGGACTAAAGAAGAAATTCTACCGTTGATTTGAACAAAAAAATTGCGGACATCCTGGCGCAGATCCTCACGGGAGGCCGGTTTGGTCAGATAATGGTCTTTGTCTAATTTGATATCGCCGCTTAAGAAAGGCGTGATAGAAGATTTGAGGCTTGCGGCCGTCGGGCCGCATAACGGCGCGTAAACCATGCGGATATCGAGCGCCTGGCGGGAAATGAATGTTACGCCGTCTTTTTGAAATTGATAAAACTGGCTTCTGGATGACATGAGAACGGGCTAAAAATGGTTCAAAGATTTGATGTTATGACAGCCTAAATTATTTCGGAGTTTAACACAGCGCATTTCGTTGGTCAAGATGTTTGAGAGACTTGATGAGCGTAGGATTGCGCGGAAGGGCCCTTAAGAAGCCGCAAATTTATAAAGGCGGGACATGCGCAATAAATCGACTCTGTGCAGCTTCATCCCAACTTCCCAGTTGCCGGACCCGGTAGGCTTGGACCAAACAACCTCCCCCTTAAGAACCATGGGGGCAAGGCCATCAGGTAAGTCCACTTCAATGGTGATTTTATCATTGGTGAACAACCGCTCCTTGGATGTCAGCCGGGTGCCGAAGGCACAAGCATCGCGCAGCTGAAGGACGCTGCCAAAGTTATCGCGGGCATCCTTGAATTTGGCAGGAAAACGGGCCTGAAACCGCTCAAATAACCTGTTATCGGTTAACTGCTCCATATGTAGATACCTAATTCGTTATTTATTAAAATATTTCTCTAGCCGGGACTTGGCCCCATGAAGGATATCAAAAAAAGACAAGCCGATTCTATAACGCTGGGATTGGGCAATAGGATGGACCCATTGAACTTTGCCGACCACAAAAACAGGCTCTTGTTTCTGGTCCAGGTCGAGCTCAATGGTGATCTCTTTATTGAGAGGAATCTTCTTATCTGAAACAAAACCGATGCCGCTTTTGCTGATGTCGGTCGTTTTGGTCAGATCGAAGGGACCACCTTCTTTGCCCTCAACAGGAACGAGGCAGGCCACACGTTGTGCTTTTCTTTTGTCCTTCATTGCTAGAACTCTTTTCTGTGCAACAGCTTACGCTGTTGCCGTGTCCAGATATTATTCTAATACCTGGGCATGATTGTTCAACAAAAAAATTAAAGAAAACTTGTGTGGGGCAAAAAAGATGCTGTGGGAACTTTGACTAAAATATAATACAAACTTCAGAAAAAAGCAATATATAAAATAAAAATAGTTTGTTAAACAAATCTCCGTTATGTTGAAGAACAAACCCTGGAATGTTATACTACATCCTCCCTATGGAAAAACTCATCAACCCCATTGATCTTGGCGTGTGCCTGATTCTGGGCCTTTATTTTATTAACGGGGCCAGAAAGGGCCTGCTTAAGACGCTGCTGGGTCCGATCGCATTTATCATCGGCACATTAATTGCGGTTGTCTACTATCTTAACACCCACCTTCTAATTAATACTCTGCTCATTAGTATCCTGTCGCCCTTTGCCTTAAACATTCTTTTTTTTCTTATCCTGAAATTCTGGAATAAAACAATTCAAAAAGGCGAGACGATCAGCCCCCTAAGCCGCCTGCTGGGCGGTTTGATGGCGATCCTTTGGTCAGGAGCTTGGGTGCTTTGCCTTCTGATCTTTCTGGCGCTCATCCCTGCCCAGACGCCTTGGTTCAACAGCCTGCAGGAACAAATTTCAGCATCAAAAGCATGCGGGGTTGCCCGTCGATTGATCGGCCATAAGATCCCGGAGTCATCGACGAACATTACAAAGCTGACCGAAATCCTTGAAAACCCCGACAAATACGCCGCCCTCAAAGACCTGAAAGAATATCAGGACTTGATCAACGACCCGGCACTTAACGAGCTTTTATCCGATACGACATCCACAGAACAAATGAAAAACCGGGATTTTCCCGGCCTATTATCCAACCCAAAATTCCAGGCCCTCCTTCAGAACAAGGATCTCATTAAAAAGATCCTCGCCCTTAATGAAAAAATCGCTGACACGGAAATGAAAGAAACGGATTGATTATTTTCCGATGCAGAATCGGGAAAAGATTTGATCCAACAGGTCGCTATCGATATTACGGCCGGTAATTGCGTCCAAATAATTGACGGCGATCTTGATTTCCTCGGAAACAAATTCCAAAGAAACTTTTCCTTTCATGAGCCCGAAGACTTCCTTGAGGCTGGATTGACACTCTTTCAAAGCGTGGATATGGCGCAAATTGCTGATAAAAAGCCCGTGCGTATCAATGGCTTTGGCCTGCCAGACAGATTCGACAATCGCCTCCTCCAGTCGCTCGATCCCTTGCTTCTTCAAGACAGATATTTCAACTGTTCTGGGTTTATTTAATCTTTGTTGAACCGTTTTGACATCAAATTTCCCCGGCAAATCACATTTGTTGACGATCAAAACTACGTTCCCCCCATTGATATGCTTCATGACATCATCATCTTCTTTGGTCAGCGCGCGGCCGTGATCCAATACCAAAAGGACCAGGTCTGCCCCTTCAATGTACAAACGGCTGCGCTTGACCGCCTCTTCTTCGATCAGATCGCGCGGCTCCAGAATGCCGGCGGTGTCGATCAGTTGAAACGCGATGCCTTTTATGGTGGCGGTTTCCTCAATGGTGTCCCTGGTCGTGCCGGAGATGTCGGAAACAATCGCCCGCGGCTGTTTCAATAACACATTAAGAAGCGAAGATTTCCCGACATTGGGCTTGCCGCAGATGACGATCTTAATGCCTTCTTTTAAAACACGCCCCTGCTCGCTCGTGGCCAGCAATTGCTCAACCCGCCTTTGGGCTGATGTGACCGCTTCATCGATCCGCTTTCTGCTTTTTGTATCAACGTCATCTTCAGGAAAATTGACGATCGCCTCCAGCTCAACATAGGCTTGCATCAGCTCTTCGCGGATCGCCTCCAACTGCGTTGCCAGCTCGCCCTTAAGCTGATGGGTGCTTACCTTTAAAAATGCGTCTGTTTTTGATTGAACGATGTCCAAGACCGCTTCCGCCTGGGTCAGATCAATTCGCCCATTAAGAAAGGCGCGCTTGGTAAACTCCCCCGGCTGCGCCAAGCGGGCCCCCAATTCGGTGGCCAGCGTTAAAATGTTTCGCTGGGAAACCGCGCCGCCGTGGCAGCTGATTTCAACCACATCTTCTTTGGTGTAGCTATGGGGCGAGCGCATGAGCGTAACAAGAACTTCATCGAGCAACTCCTCTTCTTTCCCCTTACGGCGAACAATCCAGCCGTAATGAACGGTATAGGTCTTTTGTTTGGCCAATTTCTTTCCGCCGGGGCTCTGAAACATTTTATCGGCCGTTTCAACAGCCTTTTTGCCGCTTAGGCGCACAATGCCTATCCCGCCCGCTCCAGCGGCCGTTGATATGGCGGCGATCGTATCGTCCAAGCCCTTTAATTGGTACATAATGCCCTTGCCTCGCTGATCAGATAAAGCGAACCGGAAACAAGAAGAATATCGTCTTTAGTCAGGTTATTCTTGGCCAACCGCATCGCCTCATTAATGTCCTTGGCGCTGGAACATCTTTTTCCGGGAAAAAATTGTTTGATCTTATCTTCCCGAATATCCAACGCCCGCGGATGATGAGATTTGGTCGTAATGATGTTGCGCGCAATGCGGTTAAACTCTTCGCATATGCCGCGGATATCTTTTTCCTGGGAAAACCCGACAATCACCGTCACCGTTTTTTTGGGAAAAAGCTCCTTTAAAGTGTCGATCAAAGCTTTGGAAGAGGCGAGATTATGCGCCCCATCCAAAATGATCATGGGATCGGTCCGAATGATCTCAAAACGCCCCGGCCAGCGCGCTTCTTCCAAGCCCTGACGGATCGCTTCAGAAGAGATCCTGTGGCCTAAATCCTGTAAATATTCGATGATGCCGATGGAAACGGCGGCGTTGACCAGCTGGTGCCGCCCCAATAAATTCAACTCCAATCCTTCATAACGCGCTTTAAGCGTCTTAAGATCAAAAACCATGCCCTTATCATTTTGTTTGATCAGATCATAAATAACATCCTGACCGATAACGGTCGGGCTGATTTGAAATTGATGGCAACGCTTCATTAACACATCCATCACTTCTTCCTCTTGAGGCGCCAAGACAACGCGCTGACGGTTATCTTTAATGATGGCCGCTTTTTCATGGGCGATTTTCTCCAGTGTATCCCCCAAAATATGCGTGTGCTCCAAACTGATCGGAGTGATCGCGCAAACATGCGTGTGAACGGCGTTGGTCGCATCAAGCCTTCCTCCCAACCCCGTTTCCAAGACGACAAAATCCACTTGTCTTTTCCGAAAATAATAAAGCGCCATCGCGGTCAAGGCCTCAAAAAACGTTAATGCGCCCTGATCCTGACCGTGCCGTGAGGCCTCCAGCGCATCTTTGGTTTCCGTAACCGTTTGGGCAAACTCATCTTTCTTGATCATGTCGCAAAAAATGTCTTTGGAGCCGTTCTGCGAGTGTTGAGCGCCCAGAACCCGGATACGTTCGCGGATATCAGAGATATGAGGGGATGTATACAGCCCGACTTTATACCCGGCGCATTTAAGGATCTGGGCAGTGATCGCGCACGTGGAGCCCTTTCCTTTAGAGCCGGCGACGTGGATGATCTTTAGGTCTTTCTGCGGATTACCTAATTTTTCCAAAAGTGTTTGTACGCGCTCCAACCGGAACTCAAACGGAGATACTTCATGTAAATTTTTTTCATAATTGATAAATGAATTGATATAGCTTAGGGCTTCTTGATAGGACATGGGAGGAGGTTTTTGATTAATGTTTGAAATGACGGATACCGGTAAAGACCATTGTCATTTTGGCCTTGTCGGCTTCTTTAATGACGTCGTTATCAACGACCGAGCCGCCGGGTTGAATGATCGCCTTGATCCCGGCCTTGGCAGCTAGTTGCACGTTATCGATATGGGGAAGAAAAGCATCGGAGACAAGAACTGAACCTTTGGCTTCTCGGCCGGCCTTTTGAATGGCAATGTTGACGCTTTCAACACGAGAGGTCTGGCCGCAGCCGATACCAACCACTTTTCTTTGCTTAACAAGAATGATCGCATTCGAGCGGACATTCTTGATCGCTTGCCAGCCGAACAACATCGCTTGCAGCTCTTCTTTGGCCGGTTTTTTCTTGGTCACGACCTTTAGATCTTTCGACTGGACGGTTTTCGCATCAACGCCCTGCAACAAAACGCCGCCATACACTTTTTTAAAATCATAGGCGTCTTCTTTTAGTTGACCCAGATTAATTTCAACCAATCGCACATTTTTCTTTTGGGATAAAAGCGTAAAAGCATCTTTATCAAAACCAGGCGCGATAATGCATTCCATAAATCCACTTTTTTGGATAGCGCCTGCCGTTTGTTTATCAACTTTGCGGTTAAGCCCGATTATTCCGCCGTACGCCGAAACCGGATCACATTGCCAGGCCGCCTTATACGCTTTGGACAGCGTTGCCTCAAGGGCCAAGCCGGTGGGATTCCCGTGTTTGACGATGACCGCCACCGGGTCTTTAAAATCCTTGATAAAGCTTACCGCCGCATTTAAATCCAGAATATTATTAAAGGAAAGCTCTTTGCCATGGAGCTGCTTGAGATCCGCCAGACCAAACCCCGTATTGGCATCTCTATAAAAGGCGGCCTCTTGATGTGGATTCTCGCCATAGCGCAAATCCTGTTGTTTGACAAAATGCAAAAACAAATCTTTGGGCAAAGAAGAGAAGCTGTCGCCTTTCAACCGTTGATTTAAAAAGCCGGAAATGATCTCATCGTAATGGGCCGTGTGCTCAAAGGCCTCAATGGCCAATTTATATAAGACCGCATCGGAAAGAAGCCCATTATTATTTTCCAATTCTTTTAAAATGTCGCCATAGCGTTTGGGGTTACAAATAACGGCAACATTTTTAAAATTCTTGGCCGCGGAGCGAAGCATCGACGGCCCGCCGATATCAATGTTCTCAATGGCTTCTTCTAAACTGACATTTTTTCTTTTAGTGACGGCTTCGAAAGGATAAAGGTTAACAACGACCATGTCAATGAGGCCGATGTTGAATTTCTTCACTTGTTCCATATGAGAAGGGTTTTGCCGTAGCGCCAAAATACCGCCGTGGATCTTAGGATGAAGTGTCTTGACCCGCCCATCCAGCATTTCGGGAAAACCAGTGTAATCGGAGACTTCCGTCACGGAAAGGCCTGATTCTTTGAGCTGTTTGGCGGTGCCGCCGGTCGATAGGACATCAACGCCTAATGCCTGCAACCCTTTGGCAAACGGGACAATCCCTTTTTTGTCAGAAACACTGATTAGAACGCGTTTGACTTTGAGCATGCTAGGATTTCTTTAATTGCTTGATGATCTCCACCACAAACGTCGTTAAATCCTCCGGCTTGCGGGAGGTAATCAAATTTTTATCGACCACCACTTCCTGATCCACGTATTTGGCGCCGGCGGCGATCAAATCGTCTTTAATGGCGAAAAAACAGGTTGCGGTTCGGTTCTTGAGAATACCCGCGGAGACAAGCATCCAGCCGCCGTGGCAGATCGCGGCAACGACTTTTCCTTCATCGTGAATTTCTCGGACAAATTCAGCCATCTTAGGGTTGCGGCGCATAAAATCCGGAGCGAACCCACCGGGAATAACAACACCGTCGTAATCTTTTGTTTTGACATCATTAATGGCCTTATCGGCCTTGGCGGGGTAACCTTCTTTACTAGCGTAGGTCTCTTTTGTTCCGCTACCAACAAAATGTACAGCCATCCCTTCTTCTCTAAGCCTTAGCCAAGGATACCATACCTCCAGCACCTGATATTGGTCTTCCACTAAAATAGCAATACGTTTCTGCCCAGCCATTCCTTCCTCCAGCTCTTCTGAAAAAGATAAAAAAGGCAAGCATACGTTTTAATTATGCTTGCCTTCTCCTTAGTTGAGATCCGACATGAAAATGTCTTACTTGCTCTTGCCCTTAGTTCGCTTTTTCTCTGATGGCTTGCTGTAAAAACGTCTTTCCTTTAATTCCATCATAAAGCCGTCTTTTTGACAGGCCTTCTTGAAGATTCTCATTGCCTTCTCAAAATTTTGCGGGTCTTGCACCTTGACTTCGATCATGAAACACTCACCACCTTAACAATTAAACTTAGTTTAAATAATAATTCCAACGAGGATGCTATTATAGTATATATTTGAAGAAAGTAAAATTAATTTTTACAAACGAAAATTTCTTCCTAAAAACACCCCTTAAACGGCGCTGGCCCCTTGTTCCCCGGTTCGGATTCTGTAAAGTTTACTTAATTCAAGAATGGCAATTTTGCCGTCGCCGGTTGAGCCTGTTTTGGCCGTGCGCCGGATGAGATCGATGATTTTATCCACCTGAAATTCATCTGCATAGATATCAATTTTCATCTTTTCTTTAAGGCCGTTACGGTGGCGTCCAAAACCCATTACCGGCGTTACAGTTACACCACCAATGCCGGATTTTTCCAATACTTTAATAACTTCTTCAAACTTTTCTTTCCTGACAATCGCTTCGATTTTTTTCACAACAGCCTCCCCATTCTTAAAACGCAAGGCTATCTTAACATGGGTGAAAGATATCGTCAAATAGTTGATAAAAGAAGGGTTAGGATAATCCTGGCGAGGTTGCTGAAAACAACTTACTTAGGATCGTAATAGGTATATTCTTTCCCGGCAAAATTGCGGATCACGCATTTACCATCCTTATAGGAAAGAATATAGTTGGGGCCGATGGGGACTTTGCCGCCGCCGCCCGGGGCGTCAATGACAAAGGTCGGCACGGCATAGCCGGTTGTGTGCCCGCGCAGCTTCTCCATAATCTCAATACCTACGGAGACAGGCGTGCGGAAGTGTTTGGAGCCTTTGATGGGGTCGCATTGATAAATATAGTAAGGGCGCACGCGGATTTTCAGAAGTTCATGCATCAATTTTTTCATCGTTTCGGCATTATCATTGACGCCTCGCAGTAAAACAGTTTGGCTTCCCATCGGGATACCGCTGTCCGCCAGAAGATCACAGGCGAATTTAACGCGTTTGGTAACTTCCTTAGGGTGATTAAAATGAATGCTCATCCAAATGGGACTGTATTTCTTGAGCATGGTCACCAAGTCTGTCGTGATACGTTGCGGTAAGGTGACCGGAACGCGCGTTCCGATACGGACAAATTCAACATGGGGAATAGCTTTAAGAGTAGAGATGATATGTTCCAGCACCCGGTCGCTTAACGTCAGTGGATCGCCACCGGAAATTAATACGTCACGAATCTGTTTGGTCTTACGGATATACTCAAAAGCGGCCTCGTATGTTTTTAAACTTAACGTGCGCTCCCCATCACCGACCATTCTTGAGCGCGTGCAATAACGGCAATACATGGCGCACATTTCATTAACCAGAAATAAAACCCTGTCCGGATAACGGTGCACCAGCCCGTGGACCGGGGAATTGGCGTCTTCCCCGCAGGGATCAAGCATTTCCTCGGGGGCGTCTTCAAGCTCATATTGTTGAGGAATAGATTGTAAACGGATCGGGCATTTAGGATTATTGGGGTCGATCAAGCTCGCAAAATATGGCGGAATGGACATGGTAAGCTTATCGCCGCAGCCCTCAATACCTTTAATCTCTTCAGGTGTCAAATCGACAAATTTCTCCAACGCTTCTTTGGTACGCATGCGATTGCGCAACTGCCAGCGCCAATCTTCCCAATCGATAGGGGTAGCGTCATCAAAAAAATTCATTACTTTGTTTTCTTTGGGAGTTAACTTAATGGCGGGCTTAATGGCTTGTTTATGTTGCGCATCTACATCAACAGGGTTATTCAATCACATCCTCCTTACAAAGGTTAAAGGTTAACGGCAGAACCCAACAACTTTTCCTTATGTGATTTATCATACCCCAACAAGCCGTATCGTTCCAATGCAAAATTAATTATTTTTACGATCATTTCATCGTAACTTGAGCCGATCACTTGAGGGAAAATATTAAACGCATCTTCGTAATCCAGGCTGGGAAGCGGGTTGATCTCCAACACATAAGGGTTCTCTTTCTCGTCGATACGAAAATCGATGCGCGCAAAATCGCGGCAACCCACTGCTTTGTAGGCGCGAGCCGCGATATCTTCTATTCTTTTTATTAATCGATCGGAAAACCTGGCGGGGCAAACATATTTAATCGCGTCGGAATAAATTCTTGCATTGGTATAAAACTCCTCACCCAATTGAAACTTACCATCGATGGTGGTCTGCACGATCGGCATCACTTGGGGCGGATTGTTCCCGATCACCGCGACCGTACATTCCATGCCGCGGATAAATTCCTCAACCAAGGCCGGCTGATCGTATGTTTCATTTATAAACTGGGCGCGTTTCTTGAGCGATTCAAGGTCAGTGACTTTCGAGTCTTTGGAAATCCCTTTGGAAGAACCTTCGCGGCTCGTTTTAACAATCAGAGGAAAACCGATCTTATTAAGCTTCTGCGCGTCATCGCCATCATTTACCACGAAATATTTTGGCGTTGGGATGCCTTCGGCGATAAAAACCTGTTTGGCAACGACTTTATCGAGGGTGATCCCCATCGTCAACCCATCGGAGCCCACGAAAGGAACGCCTTTCATCTCCAATAGTACCGGCACCTCTGCTTCGCGATTGCGGCCCTTTTTGCCCTCGCAGAGATTAAAAACGAGATCCACATCCAGTTTATCCAGCTGTTTCAAAAGAGCATCGACATCCCCTATTCGCTTAACCACAAATCCTGCCTTCTCTAATACTCTAACCACACGATCAATGGTTTCAGGTTTGTCGAATTCGGCACTGGCGTCTTTAGGATCCCCCTCGCCGACTTTCCAATCCGTTTTTAAATTGTACGTTAATCCAATGACTTTTTTCATATTCACTTAATGTTCACAAAAAAGGGAACCCTTCAAAAAGATCCTTGCAAGGCCCCCGACTTCTCTAATTATTTTTCATGGATTTATTTTTCTATTTTCGTAAATCTTTTAACATAGCAATTTCATCTTGTCAAGAAATTTGCCGTCCTCTTTAAGATATTTATCGACTAACGCTTACCCCTCGTCGTTGACAAAATTTAATGAGCGCACACCCAGAGCATAGTGGCGAAACGGGCTTGCAAACATTCTGCCCCCAGCTGACCAGCAAAGCGTTATATTCGATCCAATATTTCTTGGGAAGCTTTGCTCTTAAAGCCCTTTCCGTTTCCTCCGGCGCCTTGGTGCGCACATAACCAAAACGGTTGGAAATGCGATGCACGTGCGTATCGACGCAAACGCCAAGCTTACCGAAACCTTCGGTTAAAACCAAGTTAGCCGTCTTTCGCCCCACCCCTTTAAACGTCAATAATGTGTCCAGATCATCCGGCACTTTGCCGTCATAATGATCCAGCAACTCGCGACAAATATTGAGAATGGTGCGTGCCTTGGTGCGATAAAATCCGACGGGATAAATGGCCTTTTCGATCTCTTTGGGGGCCAATTGGACCATGCGAAGGGGCGTGTCGGCCAAAGCAAACAGCCGCATCGAAGCCGGAAGGGTCGTTTCATCTTTCGTCCTTAAACTTAAAAGGCACGATATCAGCACAAGAAACGGATTCTTCCACTTTTTACCGACCAACGTGACCGCCGGGTCCGGCAAACCTTTCAGTTCTTTTTTCAAAACTGTTATGACTTTATCGATATTTTTATTATTAACGCTCATTTGAGCCTGTCCCGAAGCCTTTTGGGAATGCCGATGTCAACGACGATAATTTTCCCCGCATGCTTCGGCCCTTCGTTGACCAAGAAGCCTTTCTTCATGAACGTAAACGTGACGGTTTTGTTGGCGCGGATGCAAACGCCGTATTTTTTCCCGCTCGTTCCATCCAATCCCGAAGGAATATCCACGGCAATGATTTTTCTGGCATGGGTGTTGATCGCTTCGATAAAACTCTTAAAAGGCTCCGCCACTTCCCTGTTTAACCCCACGCCAAAAATAGCATCCACAATAATATCGGCCGCTTTGATTTTCCTGACAACGAAGCTTCGCGCTTGAGAAACTTCTTGGATGGGATATTTAAGCTTCTTTAAGATCGAATAATTAACAAACGCATCTTCTTTAAGCTTACTTCCCTTGCCAATCAAAATAATATCTACCTTTTTGCCGGCATTAATAAGATGCCGCGCGCCAACAAATCCATCACCCGCATTATTGCCGATCCCACAAATAACACAGACTCTTCTTTTGTTCTTTAATGTTTTTGAAACTTCTTGTGCCAGCGCCCTTCCCGCATTTTCCATTAATATTAAGGAAGGCACGCCGTAGCTTTCAATAGCCAACCGATCCAGTCTTTGGATCTGTTTTACGGTAACGGAGTTTTGTTTCATTTTCTTCTCTTAAATAACCGCTCTTCTTGTATAATAAACCCAACATACCATGAACGCAAATTTGATCAAATATACAATCTTTATCCTGTTTCTTTGCATCCTCGCCATTCCCGCGAACGCTAAAACGCTCGGTGTAAGCAAGGGGTTCGAAAAAGATTCCCGCGAAGAACTCATAAGAAAATTCGGCGAAGAAAACCTGCGCTCCTACCAATCGCTTGATAACAGCGAATCGATCACCTTCGAATATCAGGATAAGACAGATAAAAAAACTGCCGCCATTACTTTTTATCTAGAGAATAATAATGTCGTCCGCTGGCAGACCAACGACCGCGAGGAAATGGCCAAACAATATTTAAGCGAGTTCGCCAGCGGCAACCTTCTTTTTAGTTATCCCAAAGTGCGGGAAGCGCTGCTCAATGCCTTACAAAAACTCCCCCTGGACATATATTTGACCGTTACCGACCGCCGGCGGCCCATCCTTTTCATCGATTACTACACCGGAGGCATTGCCCGATACGCCGGCTCGCTGGAATTTACCATGCGCGAGACCGACCCGCCGACGACTTTTGAGAACGGCTTCTATATTATCCGTTTGGGCGACGGCTTAAATGATGCTACCTCTTCAGAAGCCATCGAAGGCATCGTCCTGCATGAGATCATGCACCGGCTGCTGGAACATTTGAAGAACGAAGGCCAAGCACATCCCTGCGAGCTTGAAAAAGAAGCGAATCAAAAACTGAAAGAACTGGGGTTTGAACGCGCATACGCCAAAGCATCGGAGGAATTCGGCGCCAAAGAAAAAGGCGACAGCCCCTGCACCGATATCCTTCTTGAATTGGAAGAAAAAAAGAACGCCTCTAGCGATTCTCTTTAAGAACGCCTTCAAAAAACTGCCGCGACATTTCGTTCTGCCCTTGCGTCTGCCGGTGCGCGATACCGGAGATAATTTCCAAGCGCACATCAATGCCTTTTTCCCCGGCTTTTTCCATAAAATATTTGGCCCATTCGACCCGCGAGATCTCATCGTTATCCAGCTCGCCAACCGTTAGAAGGAATTTGACAGGGACATGGCGTTGCGGCGCATCATAACCGCCCGCCGCATGGGAAGCAACCGCCTTGACACGCTTAGGGTTTAACAAGCCGAATCGCGTAGAATATTGCGCTCCGGCGGAAATCCCAAACATATATAATTGGTCATTATCTATGGGATGATCCTTTACGAGTTTATTCAAAACTTGATTTAATGCCCTGCCCGACCAGGCTTTGGGGAATTGGTAGCTGGTTTGGTCCTTCCAGTCTTCTTCTTTAAAGAGAAATCCCAGCCCCAAAATAGCGATCTTGTTTCGATCGGCAAAATCCGTCCACTCTTTGCCGCTGCATTCTTTTGTGTCCGAGTGAACATATCGGCCGTCAATAATAGGAAGCCCGCCCGTGCAAACCAGAACGGGCATCTTCTCCTTTTCGCTTGAGGGAGGAATGTAAAGATCGTAATAAACAACCTGTTCTTGGTTTTTGTGAAAGACGACGACATGCGGGCTTTCCTGAGCTTGAAGGCTTAGGGATAGGATGAAAAAAACTGCGATGATCAAAAAATAACGTGTTGTCTTCATTAAACTCAGGAATGGGTATACCCTAACTCCGCCAATATGGACAGATCATCCCGCCAGCTCTCTTTGGTTTTTACCGTCAACTCGAGAAAAATCTTTGATTGCAAAAGGCGTTCCAACTCTTCCCGGGCCTGCGTGCCGACCGTCTTCAAGACCTGCCCGCCTTTTCCGATCACGATTTCCTTATGAGCTTCACGCTCAACGTAAATGAGCGCTTTAATATGGATGATGTTTTTCTTCGCTTGCATGGCCTCGACCACGACCCCTATGGAATGCGGCACTTCCTCCCGCATGAGCATGAATAATTTCTCGCGGATGATCTCGGCAATCGCGATCCGCTGCGGCAGATCCGTCACCATATCCGGCGGATAAAGCGCCGGCCCCATCGGCAACAGATCAAAAATGATGTCGATCAGTTTATCCACGTTCGTTCCACGCTCCCCGGCCAAGGGAAGAAGCGTAAAATTTTTCAATTCATTGACGCTGCAGCCTTTGGTATTCTCCCATAAAGAAATGTACTCCGGGATGCGGCTGGCTCCCAGATCAACTTTATTGAGCCCCATGATGATGTGCCCCTTGACATTTTTCAACCGCTCCACCACTGCCTTCTCCTCCTCTCCCGTGCGACGGGAAACGTCCGCCAAATAAATTATGCAATCGGCATCATCGATCGTCATCCGGGAGGATTCGTTCATCAGCTTATCCAAATTGTCCCGGCCGAAATGGATGCCGGGGGTGTCGATAAAAACAATTTGGCCCCGCGCGTCATTGTAGATACCGCGGATCTGATTGCGTGTCGTCTGCGGCACCTGAGAAACGATCGCCACCTTGGTGTTTAAGATGCGGTTTAACAAGGTGGACTTGCCGACATTGGGCCGGCCGATGATCGTTACGATGCCACTTTTAAAATTGTCGTTATCTTTTTTATTTTCGCTCATATCGTCACGAATTTAACCAGTTCTTTCATCCGCCGATTGACTTTATCCATCGTTAAGCGGGAGGTGACTTCCATGCCAAAACCCTCGACATTAAAGGAAGCCATCGTTGTTGCGTACAAAAGGGCCTTTTTCAAATTCTTCTCATTGACCTTTCCGGCTTTGGTCAAATAGCCCATAAGGCCCCCGGCAAAAGTGTCCCCGGCCCCCGTGGGATCGACCACATGCTCGACCGGATATGCCGGAAAAGAGAACATGAACTTGTCGCAGTAAAAAAACACGCCGTGTTCTCCTTTTTTAACAACGATAAACTCAGGCCCCATGCGGCGCAATGATTTGGCGGCTTTGATCAGGTTGTGCTCTTCCGACAGATCGCACGCCTCTTTATCATTGGCTACGAACAAATTTACTTTCTTCATTAATTTTTTTAAAGAATTTCTCTTATTATGGATCCATAGGTTCATGCTGTCCAGACCGATGATCTGGGGCTTGACCATGAATTTCAAAAGCTGCATCTGCACATCGGGATCGATATTGGCCAGAAAGACGTTAGGAATGTTGCGCTGATGGGCCGCGACCTGGGGCACATAATTAAGAAGGACTCCCAATTCCGTCGCCAATGTGATGGCGTTATTATAGTCGCCCTTGCGGTATTCCCCGTGCCAACGAAACGAAGGCCCCTCCTGCGCGATCACGGAAGTGAGGTCGATCCCCTTCTTTTCCAGAAAATCAATATGCCGCTTGGGAAAATCGTGCCCGATGATGCCCACCATATGCACTTTGGTAAATAAATGCGCGCTCATGGCAAAATGGCAGGCCGAGCCGCCCAACAAATCCCTCCGAAGGCCCAAATGGGTCTTGATATTATCGAGTGCCACCGTTCCCAGGACCATTAAGCTCATGGTTATTCTCCTATGATTTTAATAAGGACGCGTTTTTTACGCCGCCCATCAAATTCGCCGTAAAAAATTTGTTCCCACGGCCCGAAATCCAATTTACCGCTGGTGACGGCGACGACCACTTCCCGGCCCATGACCTGCCTTTTTAAATGCGCGTCCGCATTATCCTCACCGGTATCATTATGTTGATATTGGGAAACGGGCTCATGCGGGGCCAGTTTCTCCAGCCACTGATCATAATCATGCAACAAACCCGGTTCATCATCGTTAATATACACGCTAGCGGAGATATGCATGGCATTGACCAGGCATAAGCCCTCTTTAATGCCGCTTTTATCGATCGCCTTTTGGACTTGCGGCGTGATATTAATATAATCCCTGCGATTTTTTGTATTAAACCATAATTCTTCGCGATATGTTCTCATAACTCACTCCTTTTATACCCCATCAACAAAATAAACTCCGTTTAATGCGATACAAAACTTGATATATCGGGAAATTCAACAGGAAGATCGTTCGGATCTTTCTGCAACAAAGAATAAGCACGCCTTAGTTGCTCGTACTCTGCCGGTGCCAGCAGCTCTTCGGCCCTCTCCATCAGCTCTTGTGCCTGAATGTGCTCTTTCTCAAGCAAATGCATATGAATCAAATACGCAAAGGCGATCCATCGAGGCGCCAATTGGATGCTTTTGTCTAAATAATGCCTGGCCTGCGGGAATTCCTTCTTGATCAAATGGATCCTGCCCAAAACAAGGTAGGAATCCGAATACGTCGGGAAAGCCCGGACGCTCTCTTCAAGATATGCCTGGGCCGTATTCAAATCATTGCTTAACAAGCCCATCAGATAATAACCCCTGGGATCTTGTACTCCCAATTTGACGCTTTTGTGAACCAGCTTTTTGGCTTCTTCCGTCATGCCCGCATTAAGATACTCCATGCCGGCATGTAAATTGGTGATGGGATAATCGGGAAAATCCTTGACCATCGCGAAGGCCATCATGGTATTGTCCCGCCAGTTGAAATTAAGCAAGACCGTCAGGATCACGCATAAAACAATATAGCCTGTGGCGATCATCTTGGGAACCCGATGATATATCTTAAAGAAAGCGACCCTGTCCTTGAGCTTAACGCATAAAATAACCAACGCCGCTGACAAACCGATAGAAGGCAAATACATGAACCGGTACGCCATCGGGTTAGCAATCACAATAATGTTGGAAACAGGAATAAAACAGATCAGAAACCATAAAAGAAAAAATGATAACTTCCTGTCGCGTTTATACGCTTGGAAAACGCAAAAGATGAACCCAAAGAAAACCCCCAGTGATAGCCACGTTTTAACGCCCCAGAGCGCCTCAATGGGGGGCTCATACAAAGGCGGCAATTGCTTGACCAGAAAAGGAAAAAGAAACACCTCCAGGTAGTGGCTGAAAATGTGGAAAATAGTAACGGCCTGAAGCTTGATGGAATTTGCCAATGAGCTGATGCCGCCTTCGAAAGAAGGGTTGGGAAAAATGTTGATATAAACATAAAGATAAAACGCCAAGATCAAAACAAATCCTGTATATCTGGAAAGAGCATGCTTTAAAATATCCCGCGGCTCCTCCTTTCTTATGAGCCAGTCAAAAGAGATGATCAGCCCGGGATAAACAACGGCGGATTCCTTGGTAAAAACAGACAAAAAGAAAAGAACGTGCGACAAAAAATATGAACTCCTTCTCGAGGATTCCCGATAATGCCCATAACACAAAAGTGCCGCCAGCACAAAAAGCGCGGCCAAACTATCCGCGCGATAACCGATGCTCGCCACCGCCTCCGACCTTAACGGATGAACACAAAACAATAAAGCCGAAATAAAAGCAACGGCCTTATCCTTCATGATAAAAAATATGAAAAAATAGACCAACGCCGTATTGATAATGTGGATCAAAACATTTTGGGCATGATAGCCAAAAGGTTTATCCTTCCACAGCCAGTAATCTAGAAAAAAACTTGCCGATAAAACCGGCCGGTAAGCAACCGATCCGGAATTCATCCCCTCCTTTTGTTCATTAAAAATGGCTTCCTGATCGGCGGTATACTCTGAAGTGAAAATCTTTGGAAAGTTGGCCCAGGAACGAAAAAACGGATTTTTGACAAACAAGATCTCATCGTCACCGACAAAGCCGTTTCCTACACAATTAAGGAAAACCAAAAGGGCAATTATAGCTAAAGCGATAATGTTTTTCTTATGCATAGATTAATGACTAATGAAACCTTCGGCAAAAGCGATACGTTTGCCGATAGGCGGATGGTCGTAGAGAAGCCACTCGATCCATCGGTCGGGTTCAAACTCGGCCAAATTCATCTCCCCCAGCTTTTTTATCATCGAAACAAAAACGGCGGGTTTCTTTGTTTTCTCAATGCTAAAACGGTCCGCCTCGCGCTCGATCATGCGGCTGAAACCGTTCAACGCGGGCGAGGCCATAAAGCCGAACAAAAGAAAACTCACCAACACCATCGGCAAGAATGAAATGTCGTCCAGCCCGCTCAACGAATACGCTTCCTTCGCGTATTGAAAAAATAGATGAATGAGGTAAAACCCGAAAAAGATCACGGCACTATTAATCGATAAAAGTTTAAGAATGTCGTGATGCTTATAATGCGCCAGCTCATGAGCGACAACCGCCTCAATTTCTTCCTCGTTAAAATTGGATAAAAGCGTATCGCTTAAGACAACGCGGCGGTTGCGCCCCAACCCGCATAAAAAAGCGTTGGCCTTCTTTGTCTTGGCAGAAAGGTCAATGGCGTAAATGTCTTTCAAGGCCACGCCGCACATCTTAAACAGATCAAATATTTTCTTCTTGAGCAATTCGTTCTGGATCGGCTGGTATTTGAAAAATAACGGCACGATGACATGGGGCGTCAGCTTGGCCAGGACGAAGCTGACGAGAAGCCAAAACACTCCGGCCCCCACCCACCAGCGGTTTGGGTAACGCCCGAGGAGAACATAGATCACCTCGACAAATAACAAAAAGATGAGAAAGCTTAAGAAAACTTTTTTAAGGTCGTCTTTCAGCCAGGCGCCGAAGGTTTGGTTGGACAGCTGATATTTATGCTCCAACTTGAATTCGGAGAATACATTGAGCGGAAAGTGAAAAAGGTACATGCCCAAAGAAAAAATAAATACGTAGAGCCCATTGGCCCATAAGGCGTGCGATGAATATTGCGTTACAAAATTTTTTAGCTGCAGGCTCAGGCCGCTAAAGAAAAAGATAAGTAAGATCAACGCATCCAAGGTAAGGCTTAAAAAAAAGGTGAGGTTCTTGATTTTATGGTATTGTTTGGACTGTGGGCTGTCTCCCATACGAATTAGACGATTTCTTCTTTGATTTTCTTCTCAACCCTTAAAAGATAGCGGGTGAACCGGCCGTCTTTACGCAAATTATCCAAATCCTTGTCTTCCTTGATGTGCTCAAAATCATGATAACCGCATTTGATAGCGCGTTTGATGCTGCGAAGCGCCTTATCGGTCTGATTCAATAAAGAATAACTGCACGCCAAATTATACAGCACGACCGGATTGGCGGGCTCCAATTGGGAAAGATGCTCATCCACCTGGAGCCCTTTTTCGGTAAAGCCTTTCTTGGTATACAGATCCCCCAAGGCCTTTAAAGCTTCCGCAAAGTCGGGCTTCTTGCGGATGAGCCCCTCGTAAAAGGCTATCTCGAAATCCAGATCAGTTTCTTCGATGGGTTCGTCATCATACATGTTAGCTTAAATAACTCCTGATACGAATGACGGCTTCTTTGAGGCTGTCATAGCTGGAAGCGTACGAAATACGCACGTGCCCTTCACAGCTGGGCCCGAACGCGATGCCCGGCACGAGCGCGACTTTCTTCTTTTTTAAAAGGTCCTTGGCAAAATCCATGGACTTCTGCCCCGTCTTTTTGATGGAAGGAAACACGTAGAATGCCCCTTCCGGCAGATGACAATCCAGCCCGATATCATTTAACGCATCGACAATGAACTGCCGGCGCCTTTTGTATTCGCGCTTCATCATCTGCACGCTGTTGGAGCCGTGGCGCAGGGCCTCCATCGCTGCCATTTGAGCGGTGATAGAAGCACATAGCATGGTGTATTGATGGATCTTTGTCATGGCGGCAATGACTTTGCGGGGGCCGCACGCATAGCCTAAACGGAATCCGGTCATCGCGTACGCTTTGGAAAAGCCGTTAAAATAAACCACATGATCTTTCATGCCCTTAAGGGAAGAAAGCGGCGTGTGGTCAAAATCATATGTCAGCTCATCATAAACCTCATCGCTGATGACCAACAAATTGTGCTTTTTAACAACGGCGGCGATTTTCAAAAGCTCTTCTTTTGTATAAGAAGCCCCTGTCGGGTTGCAGGGATAATTGATCATGAGCGCTTTGACGCCCTTGGAAACGACCCTTTGGATCTGCTCGGGGGTGAGCTTAAATCCATTTCTGATATCCGTTTTAAGGATCACCAGTCTTCCGCCGGCCAATTCCACCGTGGGGACATAGGAAACATACGCCGGCTCGGGCACCAGCACCTTATCGCCCGGATTAAGGATGGCGCGCATCACCAAATCCAGGCCTTCGCTGACGCCGACCGTGATCAGGACTTCCTCGTCCCAATCATAACTCATGCCATAGCGGTTTTTCAAAAAATGGCCGATCTGTTTGCGCAGCTCGGGCATGCCCTTATTGGAGGTATAGGAAGTGTATCCTTGCTCCAGCGAATAAATGGCCGCCTCCCGGATATGCCAAGGCGTGACAAAATCCGGTTCGCCGACACCCAGGGAGATGACGTCTTTCATCCCCAGGACGAGGTCAAAAAACGCGCGGATCCCCGAAGGGGCCATTTTTTCAACTTTTTTGGAAATATCGATATTCATGGGATTAATACGAAATATTCAACCTTCTTTTATTTACCGATTTCTTTAAAACCTGCCCGTCTTCTTTGTATTTCTTCAAAAGAAAATGAGTGGACGTGCTGCGCACATGTTCCATGGGAGAAAGTTTGGAAGCTATAAAGTTGGAAACAGTCTGCAAATCCTCTCCCTGAACGACCAGCAGAAGGTCATACGCCCCCGAAACGAGATAACAGCTGGTGACCTCGGGAAAGCTATACATCCGTTCCGCAATATGATCGAAACCGACATTTTTTTGAGGTGAAACGCTGACCTCTATCAGCGCCCGCACCGGCGGCTTGGTCCCTTCCAAAAGATCCGTGTTGATCACCGTCTTATATTTAACAATAGTGCCGTCTTTCTCATACTTCTTGATGGCTTTGCGCACCGTTTCCTTGCTGATTCCGGTCATTTTCGCTATCTCCTCAACAGAAATGCGCGCATCGTTGGATAAAATTTCCAATATTTCGTCCATAGTCCGCTCCTTTAATGAGCGCATCACTTGCGGAGCATTATTGCGACGCAAGTGATTAGCGCGAATTAAACCCCGCCCTTTTGGGTAAAACTATAATTGAAACAATTCGTTCCCAAAGGGCGGGGTGAACTCAATTAAGTCCCGCACCTTCGGGAATTTATATATTCGGCAACAAAGGTGCGGGGCTAAATTTCGTTCCATATTCTATATCATTTTCTTGGAAAATGCCAATTATTATAGAAGCTTGAAGAGGGGCGGAACAGGCGGGACTTATAATATTAATACTAATTATTGAAGGAGTTTATTTTGCTTTCCATTTCTTCAATTTGGGTACGCAGTTTCTGGTTATCCTGCTCCATCTGAACAAAGCTCTGGAGAAGGCCTTCTTTTTCGGCTTTGCGCGCAATAGATTCATCCATTAAGGCATTAAGCTGTTCCATGCGCCTGCGAAGTTCTTCCACCTGGCCTTCCAACTCCCTTTTCTCCACTTGTTTCTTAAGGATCGAACTCCCCCGGGATTTACTGGCCAATAACCGCTTTTTTTCCAGGATTTCAGTTTCCCGATGCGCGAACTCAAGGTCTTTTTCCAGCGACTGGACCCTCAACGTAAGCTCATCATTCTGCGTTTCCAATTCCACGGCCTTGGCCGGGGAATAATAAACGCCGTCTTCAATGGCGGAAATGCGGCTTAACAATTCACGCTCTTCATCCAAGGCTTTCTGGATTTTATCCTGCAGCTCATTAAGCGTTGCGTCTTTCCCGCGCTGGTGCTCATTTACTTCGTATTCTTTCATGCGGATATCCAGCTCTATTTCGCGTTTGGTGATCTCCAGCTCCGTGAGCTTCATCTTCCAAAGCCTTTGTTTCTCCTCCAAGTCGATCAGCTGCGTCGTCAAATACGTCGTCCTGCTTTTTTTCATCATGATCTCGTTCTTTAATTTCTCCACATCCTGATACAACGCTTTAAGAGAATTTATGCGCCTCTGCTGGTCCCTTTCCTCTTCCATATTTTTGGGCACAAATTTCTCAAACCGCTTTTCTTTGGTCTCGAAAGTGCCCTTAAGCTCATCCAATTGTTGCTTAAGCGCCTGATATTCGGCCTCAAATTTCTTGTTATCAACAAGAAGGCGACCGATTTCCTGCTTAATAGTATCGAATTCATTTTTTTGATCTTCTAAAGACTGGCTGAACTCACCGAAGGGTTCTGCGCCTGTGGAGCCTTCTAAAGCATCTTCCTGAGCCGAAGAGATCGAAAAAAAAGATAAAATTATTACTAATATTAATATAGTACGAATCATCAAGCTTATTATACCTACCGCTCCTTCAAGGGGCAAATAGAAACTGGTAATTTATCACCGCCGCGCCAACTCGCGGCGGACCAGCGAACGATAGGCCGATTGAATGGCTTGGGTGAATTTTTTGGTCTTGCCTTTCCCGATCGGCCTTCCGTCAACGCTTCGAACCGGCATCACTTCCAGCGTTGAGCCGGTCAAGAACGCTTCGTCGCAAGACATAAGCTGCTTGAGCGGCGCTCTGGCCGCTTTGACCGGGATCTTACGTGAACGGGCGCATTGGATGACTTTCTGCCGTGTGATGCCGTTCAAACAACCGCAACCAAGGGCCGGTGTGTACAGGCGCCCATTATGAACAAAGAACACGTTGGTGCGCGTACCTTCCACGATCTCGCCTTTGCCGTTCAATAAGACGGCTTCATCAAACCCCTTTGATTGGGCTTCCCTAAAAATCTTCCGTAACATCCGATAATCGATGGATTTGACATCGGATTTCCCCTGCCGGCTGCGCCCATAACGCGCCGTCATCACATTAAAACCTGTCTTGTATTTCTTCGATGACGGAAGCTTAAGAGGTTGGCAACTGATGGATATAAACTTTTGATTATTGTGGCGCCAGACGATAACCCTCACGCGGGCGTTTTTTAATTTGTTCCGACGGCTTAATTCATTGATCACCCACAGGATCTGTTTCCCGGATAAAGGGATTATCATATGAAAATGTTTTAATCCGCGCTTAAGCCGCTTCATGTGGTCGTCAAAAGCGAAAATCTTTCCATCGTAGGAGCGCATCGTCTCAAAGGCCCCCTCCCCCTCAAGATTTCCCGGAAGAAGCGCCTCAAAAGTGGCGCCATCGACCTTAATATAATTTTTGTTTAAATAAATGGTGAGAGGCATCGTTTGTTTATAAGGCTGGCGAATATAGTGAAGGCTCTTTCAGAGAAGGCCGCAAGGGGCCATGAAAGAGGGCCGCTTTCATCGCTTTGGCTTTGATCAACGTTTCTTCGTATTCTCCGATGGCGGTCGAATCGGCCACAATGCCGCCGCCGACCTGAAAGTGGGCTTTATGGCCTTTTGTCAGAAGCGTTCTGATTAAAATATTGAAATCCATATTGCCGTTAAAGTCCATATATCCCAAAGACCCTGTATAAATCCCGCGTCGCGTCGGCTCCAGTTCTTCGATAATTTCCATGGCCCTGATCTTCGGGCAACCCGTAACCGAACCGCCGGGAAAACAAGCCTGTAAAAGATCAAATCCATCTTTATCTTTCTTTAACTTTCCCTCAACGGTCGAGGTGGCCTGATAAACAGTTTTATAGGCCTCGATGGACCTCATGTCCTTGACGCGGATCGAGCCGTATTCGCACACGCGCCCCAGATCGTTACGCTCCAGATCGGTTATCATCAATAACTCCGCTTTGTCTTTAGGGCTTTCCATGATCTCGCGTCTAAACTTTTCGTCTTCCTGTTTTGTATTCCCCCGGGGCCGGGTGCCTTTCATGGGGCGGGTATGCACCTGGTCGTCGCGCAAACACAAAAACCGCTCGGGAGAGCTGCTGATGATCTGAAATTTCCCGGCCTGAAAATACCCGCCGAAAGAAGACGGCGAAAGCCGCCGCAACGCCTGATAAACATTCACGGGATCAAGCTTAAAAGGCGCTTCGAAAGAAAACCGTTGCGAAAGATTGACCTGATAAATATCACCTGCCTCGATATAGCGCAGCGCTTTCGTAACGGCCTGGATATATTGGTCTCTGGTAAAATTGCTCTTTAACTCATGATCCGCAGGCGCCCCACCAAAACAATCCTCGGAACCATAAGTCCTTTCCCCAAGAACGGACAATCGTTTCTCAATGAAATCCAGCCGGTCCTTGATCTTGGCTTCCTGATAATAAGAATTCTTTTCGGGATAACCGGTTGCGGCCACCATCAATTGATTTTTCAAATGGTCGATGACCAGAACACAGTCATAAAAACCGAAAAAACAATCGGGTAGCTGAAGGTCGTCGGTGGCCTTAAGGGGAATATTTTCCTGATAAAGCCCGTAATCATAGCCCAAGAATCCCACCATGCCGCAACTGAAGGGGACGTCGCTTTTTTGTTGGGGCGTGCCATATTGATAAAATTTCTCCTTGAGTTTATCAAGGCTGCCTTTACCTTTATGTTGATAAACATAGAACGGATCAAACCCGAGCATCGAATAACGGCCGCGCTCTTTCTCGAACATGCTGCTGTCCAGTAAAAACACATGGGGCTCACTGTAAAAAAGCGTGAGAAGCCCAGCGCTGGAGCAAGGAAGATCGTATACTTTCCTGATCATTTTTTCTCACCCTTTTTGTAATCACTGCCACACAACAGCCGTTCAAGAAAAACATAAAGAATGATAAAAAGATAACGGCTGCCCATCTCCTGTATTTTCAATTTGGAAATGCCTTTTTTACGTTCCTGCCAGCTGGTGGGAATCACTTTGTAACTGTACCCGCGCACAACGGCCTTAAGCGGCATTTCAACCGTGATATTAAAATGCCGGGCGACGATCGGCTTAATTCCCTCGATCGTCTGACGGGAATAACATTTAAACGCATTGGTCGTATCGTTATAATGAAGCCCGAATAAAAGGTTGATAAAACCGTTGACGATGCGATTCAAAAAATATTTTAAAACGGGATACCCTTCCACCTTGGCCTCTTTGCACCAGCGAGTACCGAAACAGCAATCTGCTCCTACCCAAACCTCCCGGGCATAACGGATCATGTCGGCCGGGTTGTCGGAGGCATCCGCCATGGCGATGATCACGATATCGCCGCGATATTCCTCCAGGCCCTTTCTTATAGCGTTGCCAAAACCGAAAGGCTCCCGGTTACGGATAATGCGCACGTTGGGGTCCTCATCCGCCATATACTTAATGACTTTCCCGGTCCCGTCCGTACTGCCGTCATTGATGACAATGATATCGTAGGCAATGTTTTCTTTCTTAAAAGCCTCGCGAATGCCGTTGACGGTGGAGCCGATATTCTTGGCTTCGTTCTTGGCGGGGATGATGATTGATACGACGCTCACGTTATTTCACCTTGCTTCCTAAAGCGACTTCTTTTTCGGTTATTAAGATGACAACTCCCTTTTCATCGGTGGCCGCCAAAAGCATTCCGTTGGAAACCTCCCCACGGATGGTCGCCGGCTCAAGGTTATTGACGACGACAACGCGTTTACCGATCAGTTCTTCCTTGGAGTAAGATTTTTTGATCCCGGCCACCAACTGCTTGATCTCGCTGCCAGTATCGATCTTCACCACATATAGTTTGTCGGCGTTAGGATGGTCTTGGACTTCCTTAATTTGGGCAATAATCAGATCGAGCTTTTTAAAATCATCGATGGTAATCATGAATAACCCCTTTTTATCCTTTTGTTCTTAATCGTTGCGGTTAAAAATAATTTGCCCGTCTTTTAGCTTATGGGAAGAGGAATATTGGGCTGCCGGCACAATGATACCACTAAAATTATCGTTCCCACAACCCCAAATAGATTAAGCCAGTAAAAGGCCGGATTCACATATTCCAAACGCAAGGCAAACTCGCCCGCTTGATTGATCCATATCCCCTGGAACGCGTGATTGGCCCGGTAAATCGGAGTAACTTTTCCATTTAAAGTCGCGACCCACTTGTGATAATAACTGTTGGAAACAATCAAGTATGTCGGTTCGGAAGTATGACCTTCAAGAATAATCTCATCAGGCGAGTATTTCCTGAATCTCACATTTCCAGTAAACTTGGTTGAAGTGGCAGGCTCATCCTTTCGGTGAATGATATTCGCGTCTTCGGAAAAGTAAACCGTTGACCTTAATTCGTCTACAGTCGCTTCTTTAAGGGCGGCAAGCATATCTTCGGACGTCGCCAGAACCTTAACATTGTCGACAAGGTAGGCACGTTCAAAATAATCGTTGAGCTCATAAAGGGTATATTCGGGACAAAAAAGAAGGTCATAAATGCTGTCATACGTGTAGCCATAGCTGCTCATTTTCAACTTATCCGTTATGGCCTTGATCTTTTTTTGTTCCAATTTTCGATCCAGCAACCACCCTGTTAACCCTTTTTTGTAATTATCTTCACAATGCGCTTGGCGAATAGTCTCTACGTTCTTGGAATACGCTGCCATCGACTCATCGTAATAAGGAGCTACAAGGTATTTTGTATTAAGCAGAAGTAAGGCATTCCAATTCAATTGCTTGGGGATAGAGATCCGCTCATCGCTTTTGGGAATAAACCGATAATCTCTTAAATAAATCTGATACCAATATTCCCTGTATTGCTGCGTCTTCTCTGAAGTGTCAAGCTGTGGGGAAATCAGCCATTCAAATAGGTCCTTATAGGCCTGCGGCTGTAAAAGGGACCTTCCGCTCACGGATTCCAGGCCTTGCGCGCTTACGACATTGGCAAGCGAATCAAACGAGGCCACCCGAAACGGAGATTCTTTGAGTTCCTGTCTAAGCTTATCAAGGGTTTTACTTTCGTAATACAAACGCAGATACGGCTGGTGCTCCCAGTTAAGGGTTTTTAATTTATAAAAAATTCCCAAAATAAGAAGTCCCGCTAACCCGGAGCAAACAAGCATTTTTCTTGTGGCCTTATTTATCTGAATAAGAAAAAGCCATAAAACCACCCCCAGAAAAACAAAAATCTCTACGATAAGCTCCGGATCCGTTAAAGGTCCGGCTTTAATATGTAAAGCCAACCACAAAAGAGCCAATGGGAACGTTTTCCAATAGGCCATTATCCCTTTTCCCTCAAACCTGGCTTTCTGCAATAAAAGGCCTGCAAGAATAAAGGCCATGAGCGCCGAAATCTCTTTAAAATGAAACAAATCCAACTGTGGTAAAAAGGTATTTTTAAAAAAAGGAGGGTACGGCGGGATAAATGGAACTAAAAATAATAATGGGAACAGGACCAGGCCCGAAAATCTTCTTAAGTGGCGGTCCACCCGAAAAAAACCTAAGAATAAAATAACGAGACTGCTAAATTTTAAGTCGAAAAAATAGGCATAGACTATCTGAATACGTTCTATAAAAAATTCTATATAGCTGGCGGTAAATTGATATTCCCTTTGCTTATACTGAACAAAGTCCAATAGCTCATAAATAAGCGGAAGCGCCATTAAAAAATAACAGCCCCAGATAACAATGATTTTCAAATAGCTGAGGTTATATTTTTTATAATCCGGATGGAAAAAAAGCATCATGCAGCTGACCACGGAAAAATAGGGTAACGTCAGCACGGGGAAAGAGGTCCAAAAGAGCAAAAGAAGCAAAACGGCAGAAAGGACCCTGGCCGAACGAGTGCTTTCTTTGGCCAGACAGTTCAACAAGCACACCCAAAATATCGGAAATAAGAAATTAAACCCCTTAACCACAGTGCCGTACTGACCTATCAAACAAAAAATAATACCCAAACAAAAAGCGATCTCACGCGATACGTTAAAATACCTCTTCAAAAGCAAATACATGCCCCATCCTGATAGGACGGAAAAAGCAATTCTTACCCCATGGTGAATGAGCCACATCGGCAGCAGCGTATTTAACAAGGTGAAAATATAAAAGGGCGTTGTGTGATCGGCGCTAACCGGCATTCCGGCAAATAAATTCGGAAACCATGTTATAAGCCCGTGTTCTTTAATAAGCCGCGCCACGGCCATAAAACGCGTATATAACATATCAAAGGAATCCTGTACATGGGCCAGGCCAAACGGCCCCATAATAATCTTGTCAAGATGAAAAATAACGCTGAATAGAAGGAAAAAAGCGAACGGTTGAAAAGGAAAGGATTTTTCTGAGGGATTTTTGAATGACATAAGAAACTGCTCTGTTAAGGAAAAAATCTTATCACACCGCCCTGGGCAACACAAGCAATAACAACGGGAGCAACGATTGATGGCGGCTGGCTCTTTGGACGGTGCAAAATCAATGATTTGCCTTTATTCACATGGCCCTTTTGATACAATGGTACTCAACCGAGGAAAATGATGACAAAAAACGCCATTACATCACGGGGAGCCTTCCTGTTTATCGCCCTGGTGACCGGGGCCATTCTTTTATCCTCTTTTATCGATTATCAACACACCCTCTCAACCGGCGATCACGGGCTTGTTTTGTATGCGGCGGAGGCCACCTTACGCGGCGAACGCCCCTTTCACGATTATCACTATTTCTACGGGCCCGCCATGCCCTATTATTACGGGGCGTTCCTTAAGATCTTCGGAAATAACATCATCAGCGTCCTCATCGGCCAAAATTTCCTTACCCTCTTAAGCGGCTTGCTGGTCTTCGCCTGCTTAAGCCTTTTCTTAAACCCTTTTCTCTCTTTCACCGGCAGCGCCTGGTTTTGGGTCTTCGGTAAGCCTTACTTTTACACTTATAATCACGATGGGATCATTACAGCCTCTTTGCTGGCCCTCTATTGCGTCTTTCATTACCTGCGTTTCGGCAAAGTAAGAGCCCTCTACCTTGGCCTTCTTAGCTGTCTTCTCGCCGGATTGATCAAACTCAATTTCGGTTTCTCGCTTTTACTGGGAATCTTCCTGTGCGTTCTTCTTATCAGCCTCTGCCAGAGGAAACCCCTTCCCCTCATTTTTTATATCTGGATGCTTGTTTTAACGCCGCTTTTCATTATTCTTTCAAACGCCGTTTTTGTCTACGGCCTTCCCTTTTATATTATCCGGCAATGTTACCAATATTTTGGTGACGATGCCGTCAAGGCGTACTATCCAAACCTCGTTACTGCCGTCATTTATCTTATTGATATTGCCTATAAAAGTATTGTGAAAAGCTGGTACAGCGAACTGGTATGCACCATCGTCGTCATTACCGGTATCGCTAATATTTACCAAATCAAGAAAGGGCGTTTGAAGGAATTCGGCGTAAGACCCTTCCTTTTAATTCTGGCGGTCACGATGGTCTTTTACGCCGTCAATCTTCATGAATTCCTCATAAGCGGGATCTATTTCCGCAGCTTTCATTCCTTTCCTTTAATTATCGTCTTTATGTTTCTGGCCATCGGGCTTTTTGCCCGGCACATCCCCACCTTTGTTCAACACACATTAACAGGCGTTGTCCTTCTTGCCTGCTTGTTCCAATTCTACACGCTCCAGATCAGGATGCACGCCAACCGCCAGCCGTGGTTTTACATCCCGTTCGAAAAAGCAAAAATCTTTGTCAACAATATGACCCCCTGGCCCCAGACCGTCATTAAAACGACCCTTTTCCTTCAAGAGCACCTGAAAGAAGATGAACTTTTTTTTGCGCTTCCTTATGAGCCGCTATATTATTATCTCGTTGACCGCAAAAGCCCGAACCGTCAATTGGCGTTATTCGGTTTTCTTAATATCACTAAAGATCAGGAAATGGATATCATAGACTCTCTCGAACAGCATCACGTCAATTGGATCGTCGTCTCGAACCGTGCCATTACCGATGAAATCGGCCTGGGTATTTTCGGTACCGATTATTGCCCCCTATTGGCCCAATACATCGAAGAGCATTTTGAGATGGTAACGCAGTTCGGGGAATGGACGCCTCGGCCCAGTTGGGCGTGGCATCACGGAACACGCATTTTAAAACGCAAGGACTCCTCTCAATGAACGTTTCAAAAACCGCCTGCCCGGCGTGTTTGTCTTTATCTGTGCTGCGATCCGTTTCCGTTGTTGACCATGAATATGCCCTCGATATCCGGGCAACCTACAACCAATGCGCCGAATGCCATTCGTTCTACCAGCATCCGATGCCGGATGAAGCGACCCTTGCCTCTTATTACCCGCATGATTATCACAGCTTTGATGCCAACAATATTTTTACCTATTTAAAACATTCACAACGACTTAAATCGATCGTTTCGCTTCTTAAAAAAGATACCTTCACCATGCTCGACTACGGTTGCGGCGGCGGCTCTTTCCTTCAATTTGCCGCACGGCAAAATCCGAAGGCTACCTTTATCGGCTATGAAGTCCAAGCTGAAAAGGAAATTATTCATCTTGTTGATAAACGTGCTGTTATAATTAAAGGCCGCCTGGAAAACCTTATTAAAGAGCTGCCAGAGGTTGATCTGATTACCATGCACCATGTCATCGAGCATCTGCCGGATCCCTATACGGTCATTAAGGCCCTCTATGAAAAATTGAGCCCTGGCGGATTCTTTATCGGCCAAACACCGGCCACGGATTCGCTAGAATATAAGATCTTTCAAACAAAGTGGAGTGGGTTTCACGCGCCGCGCCATACGGTAATATTCTCCCAAAAAGGCATGGAAAAAATATTGAAAAGGTCTGAATTGATCAACTCCCGTGTCTATGGCGGCTTTAATCCCGGCGGGATTGCGGTAAGCTTGGCTTCGTTGCCTCAGGGGAACCGCCCCGGGCGCATCGCCCGTCAGGGTTTCCTCTGGCTTTTTGTTGCCCTGCTGGCAGCCCTGCTTTATCCTATTGACCTTCTGTCAGGACAGCCTGGAATTATAAACTTTCAGGCACAAAAATAGCATGGAACAAGCATATCTTAAAAAACGCCCCGATCTTATTTCCCTTCTTATCGTGGCAGGCCATTTCTTGGTCGTCTTCGGGCCCGTCTATGCCAGCGCCATTTGGGGCCCCGGTTATCATCTGATCACCGCTTGGCTGATTTTCGGCTTAGGCATGAACGGCATCATCAACCTGATGCACGAATGCGCTCATTACCTTGTCTTTCAGGAAAAGCTGGGTTCAAGAATCTTGGGGAAATATATCATTGCGCCCCTTTTATTTACCAATTTTAATATCTATCGCCGGCGGCACTGGGAGCACCATAAACATTTGGGTGTCGAAGGTGAAACTAAAGATACTTACCTTATTGATATCAAAGGCAGCCACATTTTTTTTCTTTTCTTACGCTGTATTTTTGGGATAGAGGCTTTCAAAAAATTTTTTAAACAACTGGATTCGATTGTTGTCGATGAGCTTTATCCTCACGAGAAAAGCTGGAAGCGGCGCACCTTATTGATCCAGCTTGGCTTTTATTTATCTCTTATCCTGAGCTCTTACCTATTCGGCCAACGCGAGGGGATACCCGCCTTTCTCAACGCCTCTATAGCATATCTCTTCGTTTATATCTATGGCGTCATGAGCTTGACGATCTTTATCGCCGACTTGCGGGCCATTGCCGAGCACCAGTTATATGACCCCAGGGAAGCTCATGAAGGTTATGCGGCATTAAGGAATTTTAAATGCACTCCCCTAACTCGTTTTATCATGGGCGCCTATGGCTTTGGCGAACACTATACCCATCATAAGATCCCCGGCGTTCCCTATTATGTGCTGAAAAAAGCTACCAACAACTTAATTAAAGAAGACCCCTCCTTAATGCCCCAAAAGGGCTATTTTCAGACCATCCTGGAAATAACGAAAAGACCTGGTAAATCAAACATTCACCGATCATGAAATATTCTTCCTTGTCATCATCACGAATTTTTTTCATTTTAACGCTAATCTCAGGGTTAATACTTCTTCTTCCTTCGCTGATTTATCAAGATATGTTTGCCCAGGGCGACCACGGCCGCGATTTATATGCGTTTTCGATGACGGCCAAAGGCGCTATTCCTTACCGCGATTACCATTGGCAATACGGGCCCCTTATGCCCTACTATTACGCTCTTTTCTTTAAAGGCCTTGGGGTAAGCATTCTCTCGGTCCTTTTTGCCGAAACTTTATTAAAATTCTTTTGCGGCCTGACCGTCTTTTTCATCATACGCCACTTTAGCAACCCCTTTTGGTCATTTCTTTCAACCATATCTTTTTGGGGTTTTTTTCCCTATTTTTCTCATACCTACTCTCATACCGGCGGTATTCTTTTATTATTTTTGGCTGCCTTTACCTTAATAAAGTATATTTACACCTCCAAGACCTATTTCCTATATATCGGCGTTTTCACCGTTTTTCTGCTAAGCTTTGTCAAAATAAATTTCAGCATTTGCGCCTGGGGCAGCTACATTTTATGCGTATTAATCATCAATAAACATAACGGCATCGCCTTTAAAAATAAAAAAAATTTTTATGGAGTCTCTCTCATTCTTCTGCCACTATTGACAATCCTTATCTATTATTACCTGATTAACGGCTTGCCTGATTATGTCATTAAACAATGCTTCCCCCACACCAAAACCGGCGGACCATTCTCCATCGAGCTGTCACAAAGCATTAGTAAACCATTAAAAATATTATGGCTTCTTGCTACCCGCACTCCACGCAACGGAGTTTTTCTCATTTTATTTCTTCTGTCTCTCTTGGCATTCCTGATACGCCAAAAAAAAATCAACCCTCAAGAACGCAAGTGCGTTAACATTACGCTCATCTGTCTTACGCTTTTCTTTTTCACCCACCTGCATGAATTTATGCTTTCCGCCAACGCGGATTATCGTTATCGAATAATTTGGGCGCTTCCGTTTCTTGTCTTAACATTCTTTGTCTTACTGACTCAAACGCTGAAAACCTTTCCCAAAACTCTTAACATCATTGTCGCTGTTGTGTTGCTTGCGGTAATATTAAAAAAAGTGGATTACAATTTTAAGATCATGGAATCAAGCGCCCATCCCTCGCATTTCCTCGGCGTCGAACGTGCAGGCGTTCTTCTTGGCAACTCACCGGAATGGATCAATACGGTCCAAAAGACTGTCTGGATTCTGAATAGGGAGTTGGAGGAAAATGAGCTCTTTTTCGCCTTTCCTTTTGAGCCTTTATTTTATTATTTACTGGACAGGACCAGTCCGAGTCATCAAATTATGTTCTTCGATTTCATGGAAAGCCCTCCCCAACAGGATGCGCAAACCGTCCAAGACCTGGAGAACAAGAAGATCCGATGGGCTGTCTCCTCCAACCGCATCATCTCCAGCGAAGAAAGCCATGGCACATTCGGTAAAACAAATTCTCCTCAATTGGCGCGATACCTCGAAAAGAACTTCAAATTGATGTGGGAGTTGGGCCGCTGGGACCGCGTGCCCGGCTGGAACACGAATTATGGGATCCGGATTTTAAAACGGGCCGCCCAATAAAAAAGCATCCCAAGCGGGATGCTTAATGTTGGCGGGGTGGGGTCAAAAACACTACTCATAAATCTAAATCCTCAAACAAATCGTCATAGAATTTTTAAAATAATTTATCCCATACATCCCTGTCTGGCATCCCACTCTCTCTACCTTTCATCTATAGTTCCCGCTTGGCCGTTAAAAACTATACCGCAATCGTACAAATACATTTTTATTCCTTTTCATTTGTCCAAATTCCGTTAAATCATCTTCTCCCCAAGGTAAATTGGCGCCGAAAGTCGCCTTCCATTGATCCGAGATATTATAACTGACCATCGGACGAACATAACCGTCCTTGTTGGAAGGAGAATAAAAATTAAACAACGAAACAGTTACGGTTTGATTTTTATAAAGTTTTGTTATTCGCTGTGTCAATAGATGTTTGGATTCATCAAAAACAAAATCCGCCGGTAAAAGATTTACGCTGTAGTTATCATAATTCAATGTTTGTTCATAGAGATATTGGAACCCGACTTTAAAATCGTTCCCCAAATCCTTTTCATAGCCGACCAAAACTTTAAAGAGGGAATTGGCGATAAGGCGGTTGTTGCCGTCGGAATCTTCCCTCGAATTGTAGTAGCCAAACTCGATATTTCCAATACCGCCTAACGTGGGCCCCCGCAAACTGGTTCCGTAAACATCCAAACGCGGATAAAAAAGCTGGCGGGCGGCCTCATCTTTATAGCTGGTCGGATTTTTATCAAAGCCGCGGAAATAATAAAAAGCTAATTCATGGCTTCCTAAATTCCGGTAAGTTCGTAGCGCGTATTCGAGATTAGACGGTTGCAGCGGCGGCTCTAAGAGGTCACGGTCGGAGTTCCGCCCGGCAATCCCTCCCTGAAAACTGTCAAAAAAAGACAACCGACCCCCTTCGGGTATGGTATTTGGCTCAAACTTTGAGACAACAAAATCAACGTTCGCCAAGGCCGGGTAAAAGGACAATTTGAGCGCGTCGGAAGGTTTTTTCAAATATTCATCATCCCGGCCGATAAAAAAAGACATGTAATCCTTCGGGAAAAGATCATTAACAAAAAGATAATCGCCGGTTCCCCAAGTCAAAATCTGCCGCCCCGCCTTAAGATCAAGCCAATCGTACGGCGTGGTGGAAAGATTAAACTCCCGCAATTCAAAATCCGTTTTACCGGAAAAATATTCATCCACTGTAAAATCGCCTTTGAAATTAATGGAAGAATTCTTTTGCGCGAGAAAACCATTGCCTTCAAATAGATATTTTGTCTTAAGCTGCAGGCGCTGTTCGAACAGATTAAAATCATCCCTCTTGGTATTATCATCGCTCATTTTAGGTCCATAGGCGAATTCCGCAAAGCCATGTAATTCCGGCATGGCGGCCCGCCACTTTGGGCGAGGCTCGCCGGAGGCGGCCCAAACGCGAGACGTCGCAAAAAAAGCTGTCCCAGCGACAAGAATGATAAAGATCGCTCTGCCATTTATTTTATCCATTGAAGCGGCGGCCTCCTTAGGTATCGCTCGGAAAAGATGTCGCTTTCTATTCCCAGATTGTATTTGATTTCCTCAAAGGAAACTTTCGTCCGATGTCCGTTTTTGAGATTTTTGACGACTCTTTTGGTGATGGTAGGAATACCGTCAACCTCTTTAATTTCCTCGGCCTCAAACTGCCGGTAGAGTTCGCTCTGTTTATCATAAAACTCTTCTTTTAATGGTAAAAAAATCGTTGTGTCAATCCAGGAAACCCTCTTGGTGTACTCAGACACCTGCTTAGGTGTACTTTCTACAACAAAACAATCTTTCCCATCGAGCGTATCTTTTCTTAAAAACGTATGCGTATCCTCATTGGGATTTCTTCCCGAGACATCCTCATAAGTAAAATCGCTTCCGACAAAGCTTGAGAATTTATCATTCGCCGCAATTCTTTTGACCAGATCAATGGCGGGAATAAAAAGCCAACGGTCGGCGTCTTTATCGGGATATTTATAGACCATAAACGTCATATCTTTGACGTCCGCCGGTTGATGAAAATAGATGAAATATTTCTGCTCCCCGCCATCCTGATCATCTTTCCTTAACATCGTAAGCTCCCGCAGCCTTTTTCTGCCATCTTTATCGATGAGTTCCATGGAAATTTTGGCCTTCATATCGTCAGCGGCATAATAAAAGGCGAGCCTTGATTTTGCGATGATCTCCTCCGGCTTCAGCGAATCCTGGGCAAAGGACATCGGTTGGATGACAAATAATCCCATGAACACTATCCCCAATAATTTGACCATTTTCATTTTTTCAACCCTCCCTGCCCCGCCACAGGCGGGGCTTTACAGAGAATCCATGTGTATCTTTTTTAAAGAACCTAATTTGCATGAGTGTAACGAGCGCCGGGATATAGATGATCGTCATGGCCGCGCTTAAAAGCATCATGCTCACGATAAAAGCCCCCACGGTGATATAAGGCGTCAAAGGGGCAAACAGCATGACCGCAAAAGACGCCGCAAACAAAATGGCATTGCGCAGAATCCCTTTGCCCGGCCGGGCAGCGGTCCACAACAGCGCCTCAGCCACATCCCGCTCCTTCATCGACGCCAGTCTCTGCCTAAATCGGCTGATGAAATGGATGGCGAAGTCAACGGCCATGCCCAACGAAAGACAGGAAAGGACTGAGATCGGCATGTCAAAGTCCTTGCCTATAAACCCGACGACACCGTAAATGACGACAATCGTAAAAAGCAGCGGCGCATATCCGACAATCGCCCATTTCGCTGAACGAAAATCGAAGGCAAGAATAAGAAATACAACAATCAAGGCCAGGATAAAACCCCTAACCATATCCCAAAGCACCTCGTGGTTCCAAACTAGATTAAAATAAGCGGTCCCAGCAGGCTTTAACTCTAACGCGATCGGATGTAATCGTTTATATTCATTGGCCAAAGCAATAACCGATTGCATGGCCCGGGCATCCCAGGTTTTCATCTGCACCCAGATGTTGGCTTGCCTGAATGATGGGTCAACTACATTATCCAAATCTGAAGGTTTGGCCGACATGCTGAACAAAAAAAGATATTGGCCGATAGTATTTTTTTCGGCAGGGACTGTGTCGTATTTCGGATCGTCATTATGTAGGACACGATTAATCCGTTTAAGATAGTCAACAACCGAAAAGGTCTTGCCCACAGCAGGAAGTTCTTCAATGTGCCGCTGAAGTCCTTCAAGGTATCTCATCGCCTCGGGGTTTTTAATAAAGTCATCCTCATTAGAAACAGCCACGATATACCCTAGCGATGTCCCGCCGAGCGCACGGTTGACTTCCCTGTCCGCCACCCGGATTTCGCTGTTTGGCTTAAACCATTCCACCATGTTATTGTTGACCTTAATCTTGGTGATTCCAATGACGGATACAACAAACACAATGAGTCCGATAACAATCGTGGTCTTGGGTCTATGGGTGCCGTAACCCGCCAGTTTCCTTAAGAAGAGGGATGTTTTGCTTAAGGCCGCGTCTTCCCCTTCTGCGATATTCGCGATATTTTTCTCATTGACAAAGGTGAACATGGCCGGGATGAAACTGAAACTTAAAATCCTTAAAGCCACGGTGCCAAAGGCAACCAACCCGCCGAAGACTTTGACAGGGACGATATTCATAAATAATAAAACCGCAAAAGCCGCGGTCGTCGCCAATGCCGTGTAACGGACAGGCCTTCCGACGGCATCCATGGTTGCAAGGATGGCGGCTTTTTTGTCTTTCTTTTCTTTATATCGGAAATAAAACTCGTTAAAGATGTGAATGCTGTCGGTGGCAATCGCCATCAAGAATACCGGGGCCATTGAACTCATGATATGAACAGGAAATCCCAAGCCGATAAGGAGTCCCATGCTCCAGACAATGCTCATCATCGCATCCATCATGAGGGTGATGGAAAGGAAAAAGTCGCGGAACATAAGGTACCGGACAAAAAGCATCACCCCGCCTGCGATGGGAGCAAAAATAGCCATCAGCTTAAACATCTCGGAGCCGAAGGTATCCCGTGCTACCGGGTCTCCGGCGATATAATATTCTTCGCTGCCTTTCTCTTTCGCAAGGATATTTCTAATTTGATCGGCAACTTCTTTCCCGTTGGCCCCTTTTTCAAGAGGGATATAAATCGCTGTGGTCTTGCCGTCCTCTGAGATGATGCGATTGATAAAAAGAGAATCTCCGAAGAGTTGTTTTCTGAGGGCTGTGATCTCTTCCTCGGTCTTGGGCGCCTCAGGCATCAGGGGCGCCACCCGCAATATTCCCTCTTCGTCTGTTACGTTGGTAATCGTGGAAAAACCATTCACATCTCTTAACGCAACGCCCTTTATTTTTAATATTTCATCCGTGACACGGCTGATCTTCCCTAATATATCCTTGTTGAGGATCCCCAGCTCGTTCGTGATTCCTAAGACAATCATATCTTCATAAAGGCCAAAGGTCCTGTCCACCTCGTTATTCCATACCCGCACATCGGATGTCGCCGGAAGCATGTTCTTGGGATTCGTATCGGTCTTGATTTTGGGAAACTGAGTCAGAAAAAGAAAAGTCACAATGATGGAAAGAACCACAATCAGCTTGGGATGATCAACGGAAAATTCAACAAGAGAAAATTTCTTCATTTTTACTCCTTCTATTTCTTCTTGATGGCAACTTTCATTAATTGGCCTCCCTCTTGAAGCTGCTCAAGAAGGACTTCGCGCAAGATGTCACAGGCCCGGATCATTTTGGGGTTGGCCACTTTGTAGTAGATATTCAAACCGTCTCTGCGGGTCGATACGATTCTACGATGGCGCAAAACACCCAGGTGCTGGGAAAGGTTGGCTTTGGGCAATCCCAATCGTTCTCTTAACTCCTCTACAGACTTTTCTCCTTTACGTAATAGAGTCATAATTCTAAGCCGCGTAGGATTGGCCATCGATTTACAGACCTCAGCGTGCATCTGAAAAATCTTTTCTTCCATATGTTTATCCATTTCCATCTCCCTTGTTATCGTCTGTTTAGTAGTTAATAAGTTTCGAAACTATAATATAAAACAACTGTATCCTTGTCAACTTTTATTTCAAACTGGAAATAAGGCTCGCTGTTGGGAGGAGGAGATTGTTTGCTCGGGTGACGAGCGGCTTTTTGGAATTCCTTCAATGTCAGAATTTGTCTGCCCTAAGCCTTTGACACCTTAGGACATAAAAAATCCCCGACGGATTTATCCGTCGAGGATTTTTTGATCTGAATTTGATCTGAACTAGAACCCCAGTTCAAATCTTGATGGCGGGGCTGGCTAGACCAAGTTAGAACCTGTTTAATGGCCCCATCAATGTCTTAAAGCCAATCGTTATTTTGCCTTCCTCTTCTAACTCAAAACTCTTGGCTTCCTATTGCTTGATACTACGATGGCATCTGTTCAAACCCAATAATATTAAAGTGGCTATCAAAAGTAAACACTTTTGCAATCTTAATCCTACCCATAACAGCAAAATTTAAGGCATCAACAAAAGAAAACGGTTGATCATCGTATTTCTTTAAACAATCTCTGGCAATTCTTTCATCTGCCGTAGTGATGTATTCAATTCGAATAGACCCATCAAAAATCTCTTCTAAAAAAAATAGAGCCTTTTTAATATCAAGCCTATGCAAAATTAACCTATACGCTTCGTAAATTGTGACATTTGAAATAAAAAGCGGTTGGGAACTCTTTTGAATCTGATTTAAGAAACTTACCGCTTTAGAGTGGTATTTGTCTCGTGAGTCTGCAATTGCATAAAGAGCCGCCGTATCTAATAAAATACCTTTTGCATAGATCATAAATATTCAATTTATTCGCCTGCAAGTTTAAATAATCCAGAGGATTTTGAAAGCGGAACAGCGTTTGGAGGCGCTGTATCTACAACAGCATGCAATTGCTCATCGATCAATTTATAAACACCAGAAATATTCGGAGCTTCTCCCGATCCTTGATAAATTTCAGGAGAAACAAGTCCAAAAAACACACTGGCCTCAATGTCTGCTGTTGAGTAATCAAATCGCTCGGAAACTAATCCTTCATCTGTGCTGACCAAGGAAGTCCTATAAAAATCTTGATTAAATTTTTCCATCGTTCACCTTCCATCCTACAGAAATAAGATCTACTTCAATCTCAATTGGGAAGCCAGGAATTAAAGGAAACGCCTGCCCCGGCTGAACCTGCACCTGCAAATTAGGTGGTAATTTTGAGCGTTGCGTCAATTTACTCTTTGCATTAAACGTATGCGACAGGTCGGCACTTTCAATAAAAGCCCCAACCACTTCAAGTTCTTTTGATACATCTGTTCCCATATATTCTTTTATGTTAAAAGTTTCCTTCAACTTTAAAGTATCAGCATAATCAACAAACACATCCCATAACGCCGCTTCTTCATTTTCAGAGCAAAATTTGACGATTTCTTCTCCTAAAATCTTCATGGCTTCCTGACGATTGATATAGTGAACATGCGAATATAATTCTGATGTTAAAGTCTTTTTAATCGCCTCAATCTTTTTAGAATATTTAGCCTCATCAAAATGCAAATGCAACAACTCATCTGCTAGTCGCCGAATCAGCTTATGAACCCTCTTAACATTGCCAAGAGCCAATGGCTCTATTTTATCAGTTAGATGTTTAAAAATATTGACAATATTCTCCTCTTTTTTGATTCCAAAATCCTCTTTAGCTAAATCTAAATAGGAAGTAACATCTTCGACACTTATTCCCTTCCTTGATCTTGGATTTGTTTCATCAATTGGATTAAATTGATTTCCCGTCGTAGGATCAATCGGACTCAATTCTGCCAATTTAGCCATCCTAATCTCATTAGCCCCCAAGCATATCATTGTCCCCGCGCTATGGGCACGAAACGGAACCAAAACAGAAAAAGAATCACAAAATTCCCTTATTAAAGAAACCAATGGCCAAACCGTTTCAATATTACCACCCCGTGTATAAAGAACCAAATCAATATTCTTGGTTTTACCAATCTTTTTTAAATGCTCATAAAAATGAAGTTGCACGTCCGGGGAAATCTGCATGGTCATCCCAGCAATGGGACAATTACTTGGCCTATCAGAGTTAATATAACAAATAACGCGAGACTTTCTCTCGCTCTCTAATTTCTTAATTTTTTGAATCCTTGAATCTAAACTCATATTCCCTCAATAGTTATGAAAATTTTGAGAAAACTTCTACCCATTTAATAGTGCTAAATTTTAGCACATTGGGCCCAAAAAGCCAAGAAAATGAACTGTTCAAATGGGTCATTTCAAACCACTACTTTCTCATATAAATGTTTCTGAAAATCTATAAAAGTTGTCCGAATATTATCCACTCCGCCCAAGATTTCTTCCGCGTCGCTGATGGCCTGATATTTTAGCGTCAGAAGATCAGGGAGTTTTTCCTGATCAAGCTCCTCAACACCAGTTTCAATGTATTGGGAGAGGACAAATTCAATAAAATCTTTCTGTTTATTATTCAAACCTGCGAATATTTTAAACTGAGCTAAAGCAACTCGCTTTTCTCTGGTAATTGGCTTCATAGCGAAAGAGACAAATTCGATCACATCAAAGAGATCGCTTTTTTCAGCATCAATCAATTTCTGTAAAGTTGTTAATTCATCCTTGCCAAACCCAGCCGCGGCTAAATTTTCCAGTAATGTCTTACGTGTTATGGGACTAGACCAGATTTTTCTCAATTCCTCTTCGTTTTTGAAGAATTCCGGTAAGATGCCAAATAGGCTTTGTAGAAATTCCTCTACTGAGATCGGCTTCCCGTCCGCACTCCAAAAGGAAGTCGCGATCATGTGCTGAATTTCGCGTTCCTTGCCGTCACGCAGTTTGATTTTGACCTTCTTGGGACACTCACAAGGGCTTTTGCCACATCTGGGACAGGGCGGCTCCGGCGGTCTCTCACAAATACAAGGTCGCTGACCGCATCGGGGACATGGCCCGGGTGGCGGCTTTTCACAAACACAAGGATTTTCCAAACACTTGGAACAAACCTCAACAATCGGCTCGCCGTCCCACTCGGGATCAGCGAAGTGATGATGTGCGTCCACGAAATCATAAATCGTAAAATACTCCTTCCCATCGAACAACCGCGTTCCCCGGCCAATGATCTGCTTAAATTCAATCATCGAGTTAATTGGGCGCATAAGTATAATATTTCGGATATTGCGGGCGTCCACACCGGTGGAGAGTTTCTGGGAAGTCGTCAATATAGTCGGAATGGTCTTTTCATTGTCCTGAAAATCCCGCAAAAACTGATCGCCCAGCGCGCCGTCATTGGCCGTGACGCGCACACAATAATTTGGATCACCGCTCTTTTTATATTGATTCACCAAATCCCGCACCGCCGCCGCATGGTCTTGGGTCGCGCAGAAGACAATCGCCTTTTCATTCTGATTGATTTCGGACAGGAATATCTGCACCCGCTTGGCTTCGCGCTCCTTGATCTCAATGATTTTGTTAAAGTCCGGCTCGGTATAAATTTTCCCTTCTTCGACCTCGCCTTCAATGACCCGGTCATCGGACGTGTAAATATAATCGTCCAGTGTCGTCTTGATCCTTTTGACCTTAAACGGCGTCAGGAAGCCGTCGTTGATGCCTTCTTTAAGCGAATAGACATACACCGGTTCACCGAAATAGCGATACGTGTCCACGTTATCCCGGCGCTTGGGTGTGGCGGTCAGCCCAAGCTGAACAGCCGGGGCGAAATACTCCAGAATTGCCCGCCAGTTGCCTTCATCATTGGCCCCGCCGCGATGGCATTCATCAATCACGATAAAATCGAAATAATCCGCCGGATATTCGCCAAAATAGGGCGCGGGCCTGCCGTCTTTGTCTCTACCGCTCATAAAGGTCTGAAAGATGGTGAAGAAAATGCTCCCGTTGGTCGGAACCCGCCCGTGCCTGCGGATTTCATCCGGCTTGATGCGGGCCAGCGCGTCTTCGGGAAACGGTGAGAAAGCATTAAACGCCTGATCCGCCAGAATATTTCTATCCGCCAAAAACAGAATGCGGGGCCTTCGACTTCCGTCACGCCGAAGGTTCCAACGGGTTTGAAAGAGTTTCCAAGCGATTTGAAAGGCAATAAAGGTTTTTCCTGTGCCAGTGGCCAATGTCAATAAAACGCGCTGTCTGCCGTCGGCAATCGCGGACATGACGTTATTAACCGCAATTTCCTGATAATAACGGACGGGCTTGGTGCCGCCAACGTCTTCAAGCGGCACTTGACTGAATTTGTTCCGCCACTGATTTTCTTCGGTAAAAGTCTTGTTCCAAAGTTCCTGTGGTGTGGGGAATTTGGCAGCCGGGCCTTCCTTGCCAGTCTTCATGCAAATTTGATAAATCTCTTTCCCGTTGCTGGCATACGTCGTTTCCAAGCACATTTTTTCGGCGTAATTCTTGGCCTGCGCGACGCCTTCGCCGACTTCTTCTTCATCGCTCTTGGCTTCAATCGTGGCCAGCTTGCGGCCATTAAACACAAGGACATAATCGGCAATAAGCGGCTTGGCCCGGCTCCCGCCGGTCTGGATTTTCCCGGCGGTAATGTGGTATTCCCGCAAAACTTTGGAACCCTCGAGAACACCCCAGCCGCTTTCCTTCAGCTTCGGGTCAATCAATTCCGCTCTGGTTTCGGCTTCGTTCATCCCCGCGCCCCCGATAATTCGCCGTTAAAAGCTCTCTGTAAAACGGATTTCTTCAATTCTTCCAAATCAGCTAATTTTTGCTGATAAATGGCCTCGAGCTTTTTGGTTTCAATTGAAAGGATGTCAAGTTTTCTTACAATGGCTTGTTGTTCATTCAATGATTTTGGAAAAACTATCTTAAAAACTTCTAATTGTGCCTTTGTAATTGCCTGTCTTGTCGCTCCTTGTTCACCAGTAAACAACAATTGATCTTTATAGAATTTAGACGTTAATAATAAACCTAGAAAAATTGGGTCAATAATTTCCTTCTTTGCTCTAATGATTGAAACATGCTGATTAACTCTTGCGGGTAAATATTCCTTCGGGATAACACAACATCTTGCCACAGAAGCTCCTGTAATATTTAATAAAACATCGTTCTCTTGAAGCGTAACATTATTCAATTCTTTTGCTTGTTGGTCATCAATAAAAGCAAGGTTTCTCTCTCTAAACTCAAAATCGTGAACATTCATACTCCTGATCAACGAAATGCCTTCTGTTTTATAGCTTTTATTTCCTCCACGGGGTGTTGCACCGCTTCCAATTTTTGTAGTTATTTCACTTAACGGCTTATCTTCCCACCCATCCCCCGGATTGGCAAAAACGTTTTGCAAATACGATTCAAAAAGCTCGTGGGCGTTTTGCAGATTCTTCTCGGCGTTTTCTTTGGCTTTAGAGGTCTTTTCAAAAACATCATCCAAAGCTTTAACGATTTGTTTTTGTTCAGAGCGTGATGGAAGCGGAAAGGGCAACTCTTCAAAATGTCGCAATCTTAATGACTTTGCGGTAGCCCCCACTGCAACATTTTCAAAATATTTATGAAAATGGATTAGATATTTATAAATAAATTGAATATCGACTTTTTCGTTGAAATTGTACAGTGCATACGCCCGTTGGTGTAAATCAAATTTTCCTTTATAGTATTTAGGAAAAAATTCTTGCCCCTCCCCCGGAATGATTATTGCCTCGCAATCGAAAAGGAATCGGACGCTTTTCTTAATTGTTTTCGATCTATCAAAGAAAGCATATTCACCATCTTCCACTGCTTCATTAGCATTAGATTTCCCAGTGCTTATTTCACAAACTTCGCCAAGTTTTCCTATAGGCCAGTTATTTTTCATGGATCATCTCTAAAATACCGTTTAAGATTTGCTCGCTCTCTTTGTCCAGCTTCTTCATTGAGGTCAATATTTCCTTTGGCTCGCGCAACGCTGTTTCATCTTTTCTGTGCGGGTTCTTGACGGATAAATCAAAGGTCGTTTTGTCAACATCCGCCACATTGACCGTCCATGAGTTTTCCGAATCCGCTTTGGTCTTTTGCAACTTCACAAATTCCGCCAGATCGTTTTCATTAAGCGGATTGGTCTTGCCGAGGTTACGGTCAAGATTAAGCTGGTAAAACCAGACCTTTTTTGTCGGCGCGCCTTTTTCAAAAAACAGCACCACGGTCTTGACACCCGCGCCGGTGAATGTGCCGCCGGGCAGGTCAAGCACCGTGTGCAGATTACAGCTTTCCAGCAAGAGTTTCCGAAGACTGATCGAGGCGTTGTCCGTGTTTGAAAGAAAGGTGTTCTTGATGACCACACCGGCCCGGCCTCCGGCTTTGAGAATCTTGATGAAATGTTGTAAGAACAAAAACGCGGTCTCGCCGGTCTTGATGGGGAAGTTCTGCTGGACTTCCTTGCGTTCCTTTCCGCCAAAAGGCGGATTTGCCAGCACGATTGAATAGCGGTCTTTTTCCTGAATGTCCATGATGTTCTCGGCCAGCGTGTTGGTATGCACAATATTGGGCGCTTCAATGCCGTGCAGGATCATGTTCATCGTGCCGATGATGTAGGCGAGCGACTTTTTTTCTTTACCGTAGAAAGTGTTTTTCTGAAGTGTTTGGGCGTCTTTGGTGGTGAGGTTCTTTTTGGATTTCAGATATTCAAAGGCCTCGCACAAGAAGCCTGCCGAACCGACAGCGCCGTCATAAATTTTGTCGCCGATTTCAGGCGCGACCACCTTGACAATCGTTTTAATCAGCGGACGGGGTGTGTAATATTCGCCGCCGTTTCTGCCCGCGTTGCCCATGTTTTTAATCTTGTCTTCGTAGAGATGCGACATCTCATGCTTTTCGACATGGGAGCGGAAGCGGAGCTCATCAACAAGATTGATGACCTCGCGAAGGTTATAGCCGCTCTGGATTTTGTTTTTAAGCTCGCTGAAGATTTCGCCGATCTTGTATTCAATAGTGTCCGGGCCCAGAGCGCTGGTCTTAAACTTTTTCAGATAGGGAGACAGCTTGTGATCAACAAAATCTTTTAGGTCATCGCCGGTAAGGGCTTTATGATGATCCAGCTTGCCGTCTTTGTCTTTAGGTGTCGCCCAAACGTCCCAGCGGTATTCGGGGCCGATGATGTTTATATAGGTCTTTCCCGCCAGCTTGGCCGAGGTTTTCTTGTCCTTCTCAAGGTCATCCAGATACTTCATGAAAAGCACCCATGAAGTCTGCTCCACATAATCCAGCTCACTGGAACAACCGGCATCTTTATGCAGAATATCGTCAATATTTTTAAAGGTCTGTTCAAACATTACCGCTCCTTTACAAAAAGATTATAAAACATTATAATATAAAAATAGTCATTTTCTATGAAAATTCTGGGCGACTTAACCAAGCCAACTATTATAAATATGCCAGAGATAAGGCAAGCTGACAAATTCATCTATATTCATGACGATTACGATCACTGTAAATTCTGCGCTGAAACGTATCAGCGCTACAGGATTTATGAATACGGCACTGACTTTGATTCTTTTGTGATTGATATAACCTTTCACGATAAAAAGATGAAAAAGCTCGGATATGTTGTGGATGCCCAGTATGAAATGACTTATTTCATAGCGCAACACCCGCGCCTTCTTAAAAAGGAAGGTATACCTCACAACCCCCAGACCTATGCCCAGTATTTAAAAGAATATCACCTTCAATCTATAAACGCCGCCGCAAAGGATTCTATTGAGAAGGACTATGACGACTTGATCAAATCAAAAGTCGAGAGTATGAAAAAATCAATATTTCCTTTGAAAGATGTCCCGCAAAATGAAGCCTATTTGAAAGAGTGTATCGCCGAAAGCCCTGATAAATTTCTATTCGGCATTAAAATTCGCCCCGGTAAAATCTGCGCAGCCAGAATCAACAAAGACGATTCAAGCGGTATTGATAACTATCAAAATTTTGATGATTTGAAGTCCGATTTAAAGAATACGATTATTTCTTTAAATCCCAAACCTTCCTTCAACGTTCTCGCTGCTTATTATCTACAGGAAGAATTTGACGAGGACGATATCCGCCAATTTCTCTTTGCCGGCAAAAAGCTTATCGAAAACACGAATGAATTCATTTATCTGAAAGACGCGGAATTTGAGGCTTTGATTGAAAATGTCGCTTGTTTATGCCATCTCTGGAAGGAGAAGAAAAAAATATCCAAGAAGTTCTTTGAAGAAGCAAACAACTTCATCCTATATCGTAGAAACACCTCCGCCAATCCAGTGGTAGATTTTATTGGTTTATTTTTCGACAGCCTGATAGATGACATGAAGGCCAATCATCAACTCATTGAGTGCGCGCATTGTCGTTTATTAGCAAGGTATTTCCGCAACAAGAAATTCTGCAATAAAACCACGGACGGCAGAAATTGCTTTGGACAATACCACAGCAAGAAAGATTATTCCCGCCATAAGACAAAAAGATTAAAAGCAAAAAGGGAATGGATTAAGAAAGCCCGTAAAGAAATCCCTGGATATTAAGCCTTGCCATACAGAAACATCCTGCCTTTCCCGATTTTTCTTTATATATAGAAAACCTTAAAAAACCTTCCGTTTATCAATCTACAACATTTTTGATTCGTCTCTATACTTGATTCCGTAAGCAAATGTTACGGAATCTTTTATTATTGCCCAAATAAATCATGCTAAGCGAACAAGCGATCAAAGAATTTCAGGAAATCTATTTCAAAGAATGCGGCGAGGCGCTGGCTTTTGATGAGGCCGCGGCCCGGGCGGAAAGTTTCCTGCGCTTCTTTAAAGCCGTCGTAAAACCATCATGTAAAGGTTCTCATAATGACCATCCCCCAACAATTACACAATCCTGATTTTGGTTTTGTAAAACTACTTCCAAAATCCAAGAAGCCTTTTGAAAAAAACTGGCCGAATCATCCTCACTCATTGACCGACATTCAACAATGGTTCAATGAAGGAAATAATTACGGCGTTCTGGGTGGATGCGGCAATCTGGTCATTGTTGATGCCGACTCTCCTGAGATGGTCGCTTATGCAAAGGAACATTTTCCGTTGACGTTTACCGTCAAGACACCAAAAAAAGGTGTTCATTTTTATCTGATTTGCCCGGGCATTGATAAAAAAATCAAACTCAAGAAAGACGATCAGGATCACGGTGAGATTATCTCGCACGGTTCTCAGGTTGTGGGGCCCGGCTCTATTCACCCGGACACTGAAACGGCCTATATGGTTGAACAGGATGAGCCTATCGCATCAATCAGCGTGGACGATCTGTTAAAAATCCTTGCCGACTACATCCCGGAACAAGACACGGAAACGCCAGCGGACAATGACCCTGCATTCTGCGCTTTGGTGGATCAATATGGCCAGCCGTATTATTTCAACAAAGACGGAAATCTTACAGGCATCAATCAAAGTTTCTGGGCCGGACTGCATAACGCCGAACATATCCAGCTCTATGAGCCGGATGAACGAGGTTTCTACCGCTACGATGACAAGACGGGAATTTACACCGACATCACCGAACACCTCATCAAAAACGAAATCGCCGAACGTCTGCTGGCTGTCTCACGCGAAAACTCGCTTCCGGCACTTGAAACCAAACGTACGGCCACGACACTCAATCACATCGTGGCGCAACTCAAAGGCATCTGCGAGAGACGGCACGCTTTCCAGAAAACATCCAATTACGTGCATCTGGCCAACGGTGTGATTGTCTTCAAAGACAATAAAGAGGCCGACCTTTTGCCCTTCTCACCTGATCTTTTCTCCCGCAATTACTGCCCGATTGCTTTTGATGCCAGCGTCCGGTGCGAACGGTTTTTAAATGACCTGTTACTGCCCGCCGTCACTGTCGAGGACGCGCTTATCATCCAGAAATATATCGGGCTTTGCTTGTTGGGCAATAACCTCATCCAGCGGTTTCTGATTCTTGAAGGCAAGCCCGGGCAGGGGAAGTCAACCCTTGCCCTCATCATCCAGAAACTCATCGGCCAGATTAACGTCACGGAACTACGTACCCGGCATTTAAGCGAACGGTTTGAGCTTTACCGCTATCTTAAAAAGACGCTTTTGGTCGGTGTTGACGTGCCGGGAAAATTCCTCTCCGAAAAAGGCGCTTATGTAATCAAGGGTTTGGTAGGCGGCGACTGGTTTGATACCGAGCAAAAAGGCGGCACGGGCAACTTCCAGATGAAAGGAAATTTCTGCATCGTAATTACGGCCAATTCACGCCTGCAAGTCAAACTGGATGGCGACATCGGGGCATGGAAACGGCGTCTTTTGATCTGCCGGTTTGAAGGCCCGCCACCTGCCAAAAAAATCCCGGACTTTGCGGATGTCCTCATCCAACAGGAAGGCTCCGGCATATTGAACTGGGCCCTTGAAGGCTTAGGCTTACTTCTTAAAGACATCGAACAAATCGGCGACATTCAAATGCCCCCGTCCCAAGAGGGTGTTGTCGATGCCCTGCTGGCCGAAAGCGACAGCCTGTGCCATTTTCTGAGCGACCGGATTGAGCGCGACGATCATCTGGATTTATCCGTCCCGGAAATCGTTGAGGCATACGCTGAGTACTGCCCTTCGATGGGATGGAACCCCAAACCCATTACCGTTGTTTACCGGGAACTTGAAGGCTTAATGCTGGAATTGTTTGGGACGGCAAAGGCGCACTCCATCCACAGAGACGGCAAATCGGTCAAAGGATTCCGCCGGGTCAAATTCAAAGGACAGGAGCCGCAAGGATGGGAATAGACTTGTCAAAACTGGAAAACGTCAAACAGCACGGCACAAAGGTTATTGCCCGCTGTCCAGCCTGCGCTGAAGCCGGTAACGACCGCAAAGGCGAACACCTTTTCATTGAGCAAAGCGGCAGGTTCGGCTGTGTGGTCTTCCCGGGAAACGATGGACACAAACACCGGCAGAGAATTTTTGAACTGGCGGGGATTAAGACCGGCGTCCCAAGCGGTTTCAAAATTTGGAACCCCTCACCTACCACGCCGGAGAATAAACCTATTCAAAAGGATATTTTGGGACGTTTGGGACACATTCAATCAACTCACGCCCGAAAGGTTATTGATATTCCGCCGCAAATAAAAGAGATTCCCAGTGAGCCGCTTACTGCCGCCCCAGCCGTCCCAAAGGATAATCCATATTGCTTCACACCGAACGAACTGGAAATGCTTCAAGGGATAGACGCCGAATCCCTTCAACGGATTGACGAGGTTAAACGGCTTTTCAATGGAACGGTTGTTAGTGTTATTGACAGAAAACCCTAATGATTTAGGAAATTTCTGAGAGGATAACAATTTTATGGGCAGATGGTCTTATTCAAACAGATGGACGGTCGAGGAATGCAAATCGCTTTCAACCAAATTCCTTAAACAGCACCGCTACTTTGACGGCAGTATACACTGGGGCGGGTGTAATTGGAGCCGAAACGGTGAACAGACCGGGAGCATTGGTTTTGTGATTTCAACGGTGGAAGGCGACGAATATATCCGTTTCCAGTACATACAGACCGACAGGCACTCCGGTGAAAAGGCCGAACTGGATTATAAGGCCCGACTGGTCTGGACATCCTGCCATTTCGGGGGTCGCCGGTGGTGGTTCATCTGTCCTCTGGTGGTCAATGGTTATTCGTGCAATCGCCGGGTTGGGGTGCTGTATCTGGCCAGCGGCAAATATTTCGGTTGTAGGCATTGCTTTAATCTAACCTATGAGAGCTCTAAAGAGAGTCATAAATTTGACCGCCTTTTTCGGGATATAGGTATCACGGCTAAACAAGCAAAAGAACTATTCAAATAGAGGACATATAGATATGTTATTTAATAAAAGTCAGCAGGAATTCTTATTAAAGGATGAAACTAAAAAGTTTTTAGACATTCTTTTCAAAATTGATAAAGAAAAACCGGATTCTAAAGATTTGCGAGAAGCTGAAAACATGGTGTGCAATAATCCATCTCTTTGTCAAGTCGGAATAGGTTATACTGGGAGTTTATTAGAGCAATTCATTGATAAACTTAACCCCAGCAATGCCCAACAATTAATTCTTAAAGCAGAGGTAATGAGTATTAGAGAGAATCTGGGATATAACACCTCTGATCAATCCGAGCGACTGATAATTGATCAGATTATGCTTTGTTGGATTGGAATGAACCATGCTGAAGGAAGAATGCACAATCTATTGACCGGCGGCGAGTATTCCATCCGTACAGGAGAGTATTGGCAGGAAAATTTGACACGCTATCAAAATCGCTATTTAAAGGCTATCGAAACGCTTGCAAGGATAAGAAGGCTCAACAAGGGCATGGTTTTACAAGTCAACATAGCGGCTGATGGTGGAAAGCAGATAAATATCAATAAGTCATAAAATTCTAAACAATAAATCACTTGAACCTAACGAAATATTGATTATAATGTTTTATAAGGTTAAGGAGAAATAAACATGAGCGATTACATGACGATCAAAGAAGCGGCTGAATATCTAAAAGTGACCGGTCAAACCCTGCGTAATTGGGATAATCTTGGGAAACTTAAACCCTACCGCCATCCCATGAATAATTACCGGCTCTACAAGAAAGCGGAGCTGGATAAAATCCTGAAATCAATTAAGAAAAAATGACCCTGCCTCCCCGTTATTTCTTGTATGCCCGAAAGTCTTCCGAAAACGAAGACCGGCAGGTCGCTTCTATCCCCTCCCAGATCGACGAACTCAAGAAGCTGGCCCAGAAATACAATCTAAAGGTCATTGATGTCCTGACTGAGGAAAAGTCCGCCAAAGCCCCGGGAAGGCCCATTTTCAGCCAAATGGTGGCCGATATTCATAAAGGTGTGGCTGATGGTATCATTTGCTGGAAATTGGACAGATTGGCCCGGAATCCCATTGATGGAGGCACAATCAGCTGGATGCTTCAACAGGCCCTTATCAAGCACATTCAGACCTTTCAAAAGAGCTATTACCCGCAAGATAACGTCTTGATGATGAGCCTTGAGTTCGGCATGGCCAACCAATACATCATTGATCTTAGCGTTAATGCAAAACGTGGTCACAGAAATAAGATTCAAAACGGCTGGTATCCTCACCGTCCCCCTCTTGGCTATCTCAATAACAAATATCAACAGCCGGACTTGCCCCCCATTTTCAGAGACCCGGATTCTTTCCCGGCATTGAAACAACTTTGGGAAACACTTTTACAAAAGAAATGTTCACTCGAAAAGCTTCATGTTGTTGCAAAGGAAATGAATTTAAAGACACAGGACGGCAAGATCATAAGCCGACCGGCCTTCTTTCGGTTATTCCGCAATCCTTTTTATTATGGCTCCTTTCTTTGGCTTGGTGAGATTTATCCGGGGAAACACGAGCCAATGATTTCCGAATCAGACTTCCATCTGGCTCAGTTAATCATCGACAACCGAAGCCGCCCCCGGGCCAAATTTCATTCCTTCGCTTATACCGGCTTAATCCGTTGTGGAGAATGCGGAGCTTCCATCACCGCCGAAGAGAAATTCAAGCGGCAGAAGAACGGAAATTTTCATCATTATACTTATTATCGTTGCACGAAGAGGATTAATCCGAAATGCTCTCAGATGCCCGTCCGAAAAGAAATCCTCGAAGCTGAGATCATGAAAGTTTTGGAGAACATTCGCATTCCGCCGTCATTTCATAAATGGGCTCTGAAATACCTTAAAGAAGAGCAGGAAAAGGAAGTCGTTGACCGGGAAGAGGTAATTTTTTCCCAACAAAGACAACTGGAAGGCAACCGCCGGAAACTGGACAACCTCATCAATATGCGGATCAATGAGGAGATTTCCGTTGAAGAGTATGAGCGAAAGAAAAAGGAATTGATGCAGGAAAAAGCTAAACTTGAGGCATTACTTGTGGATTCAAATGACCGGGTTAAATCTTGGATGAATAAAGCCGAGGAACTCTTCTCTTTTGCTGAGACAGCCAAAAAACGATTTGAAACAGGCTCCCTAAATGAAAAGCGTGAGATTCTGGCCTGTTTAGGTTCGAACCTCACGCTTATGAATAGGACACTTCAAATTGACGTCGAGAAAAGCCTCTCGATCCTTCAAAACCTCTCGCCAGAGGTACAAACCCTCCACAATCGGTTAGAACCTCTTCAAACTGTTGAAAATGAAGAGGTTTATGAAGAATACTACGCCAAGAATGTCAAATGGCGGGGTCGACGAGATTTGAACTCGCGATCTTCAGCGTGACAAGCTGACATGTTAACCGGGCTACACCACGACCCCCTAAAATTGATACTTAGTCTAATTTACCCAAATAACTTTGTAAAGATTTTTTTAAATGGTGGGGGATGAAGGGATCGAACCCTCGACCTTCTGAATGTAAGTCAGACGCTCTAACCAACTGAGCTAATCCCCCGAAAAAACTTTGGGGCTTAAGCTAACCGCCCAAAACTCAACTTAGCCCATCTCTTTGAGAATCTCTTTTGCGGCCTGTAGAGGATTAGCGGCTTTAACAACCGGCCGGCCGACCACAAGAAAATCGCTTCCGCTTAAAACTGCCTCTCGTGGCGTGGCTACCCTTTTTTGATCCTGCGCTTGGGCTCCGGCGGGACGGATACCGGGAGTCACGATAAGAAAATCTTTGCCGAATTCCTTGCGTATGAATTCCGCTTCTTCACAAGAAGCGACGACCCCATCCAGGCCGCAAGCCTTAGCCAATCTCGCTCGTTCTAAAACAAGGGTACGTATGTTATCGGTCTTTTCATCACTTGTCAAGACAGTAATCCCCACGAGGAAAGGCTTCGTCACTTTAATATCTTGAGCGGCCTTGGTCGCTGCCTCAACAGCCATCTTTAACATTTCCTCCCCCCCTTGGATATGGACCGTCATCATAAATAAACCCTGCTTTGCGTCTTTCTTTTTCCCCTTTTCATCCAAAACTTCATGAACAGATGCGCTTAAAGCGACCGCGGCAGAGACGGCATTAGCGACCGTGTTGGGAATATCGTGATACTTAAGGTCTAAAAAGACTTTTTTGCCTCGCGCCAAGACGTGCCGGACAACGACAGGGCCGCAGGCGGTAAAAAGCTGGCTGCCTACCTTAAATATATCGACAACCGAGGCTAACGAATCGATCAAAATTCTGGCCTCATCAAAGGTGTCGACATCCAACGCAACGATCAATTGGGGTTTATCAGGCATTTTTGTTATTAATACTTCCTATAAGCTCTTTGATATCTTTCATTTTGTTTTCCCGCATGTATTCCTTAATCCCTTCGATCACCTCCAACGGCGCGCGCGGATTGACAAAATTGGCCGTGCCGACGGCCACCATGCTCGCCCCGGCGATCAAGAACTGCAACGCATCCTGCGCGGTCATGATACCGCCCATGCCGATAACCGGCACTTTGACCGTCTTAGCCACATCATAGACCATCCGTACCGCCGCTGGGCGGATCGCGGGACCGCTTAAGCCCCCTGTAAAATTACCAAGTACGGATCTGCGCGTTTTTACATCGATCACCATTGCGGTAAATGTGTTGATCAAACTTATCCCGTCTGCGCCGGCATCTTCGGCCGCTTTGGCGATCTCCTTAATATCGGTCACATCGGGGGAGAGTTTGGCGATGACCGGATAGCGTAAAATACTTTTCATTTTGCTGACAAGCCGGTGGGTGGCCTGCGGGTCCTGCGCCACCAAGACCTTATGGCCCAAATTGGGACATGATAAATTCAATTCAATAGCCGAAATCCCCTCAACATCATTAAATTTTTTCGCCAGCTGTTCAAACTGATCATCATTGTGACCTAAAATGCTGATGATCAACGGCACACCGATCTTTTTAAAAGAAGGTAATTTATTTTTGATAAACCCATCCGCCCCGGGATTTTCGATGCCGATGGCATTTAGCATCCCCGAAGGCGTTTCAACGATGCGCTGCGGCGGGTTGCCTTCCTGCGCATAAAGGGTGACGGTCTTAGGGACGATCGCACCGAGCTTCTTGACTTCTTCCAAATCATAATACTTCTCCGCATGCCCGAAGGTCCCGGAGGCGACCGTCACGGGGTTATTGAATGTTGCAGACCCGATTTTAACTGATAAATTCATATATTTATTTAACCATCATTTTCAAACCTATTAAGATCACGAACGCCCCAAAGAGCTTTCTTAACGTCTGCTCGGGCAGGCTTTGAACATAATGCGCTCCGGCAAGTGCCCCTATGATAAAACCGACCGCAATAAATACGGCCATCTGCACTTTGACGTTACCCGCGCTGTAATAGCGTAAAACGGCCGGGATAAAAACGGGTATCATCATGACCGCCAACGCCGTTCCCTGCGCCTGATGCTGCGTCAGCCCGAAAAGAAGGATCATGGCCGGGACCATGACCGCCCCGCCGCCCAAACCCAACGCGCCGCCAACAACTCCCGCGACCAACCCGATAAGGATACATAAAATGATAAACATGACGCCCCCCCCTTTTCCTCAGTGATCAAATATCACTTCATTCAAATTGAAAACCGGCCCGTCGTAACAGACCGTTTTAAACCCTTTTGTTGTCCTGATAGAACATCCCAAACACGCGCCCAGGGCGCAGGCCATCACTTCTTCGCAGGCAGCCTCTCCTTTAAGGCTGTGCTTTTTGGCAAATTCCTGGACAACCGCCATCATCGGGTTCGGCCCACAGGTATAAACAATCGTTGTCTTGGGATCGGGCTTAATTCTATCAAAAAGTTTATTCACCCTTCCCTTGACGCCACGGCTGCCGTCATCGGTGGCGATGTGGATCCTGACCCCGTTTTGTTTGAACTCTTTCATCGGATAAACATGCCCGCCGGTGCGCCCACCGTAAAGAAGCGTCAGCTGCAGATCTTTTCTTTTTTTCAATACATCCGAAAGGATCAAAAACGGCGCGATGCCGATGCCACCGGCGATCATCACAACTTCTTTAATATCAGGCCCCGGTAACGTAAATGGCGTGCCTACGGGGCCCAACACATCGATGGTATCCCCTTTTTTCATCCGGGACATCTGTTGTGTGCCCAAGCCAACCGCTTCATAGAATACTTCCACATATTTTACGGCACGATAAACGCTAAAGGGCCGACGGAAGAAAGGTTCCAGCCCGTTTGAGGTGCGCAGATGGACAAACTGGCCAGGCAAAATGTCTTTTAAGATGGGTTTGGCATCGATGCACAGCCGATAAAACTTCGGGCAAAGCTTTTCGTTGGAGATGACCTTAAAGATGTTTTGCAGTTTGGGCATAACTCAATGCTGGCAGCGTTGACAGAAAAATGTGCTCCGTCCGTTTTGCACAATACGCTTAATTTCGCTGTGACAAATCGGACAAGACTCATGTTCCTTATTATATACTTTTATGCGGTTGATAAAACGACCTTTTTCACCATTTGAATCGCGATAATTGCGCATGCTCGTACCGCGGTATTTAATAGCCTTTTTTAGAACATGGACCGTTGAATGCCGCAAGGAAGCGATCTCTTCGCGCGTCAGGCGCCGGGCCGCCTTTGTAGGATTAATGCGTGCGTCAAAAAGAATTTCACTGGCATAAATATTGCCGATGCCGGCGATAAAATTCTGGTTGAGAAGAAACGTCTTGATGGGAATACGCCGACGCTTAAGTTGCCCTTTGATCCAGTCTTCGTTAAAAGAAGCTTCCAAAGGCTCCGGGCCAATTTCCCTTAAAAACGCATCGTCATTAAGTTGCTGAACGAAAGAAAGCCGGCCAAAAAGGCGTTGATCATTGTAATTTAAATGATTTCCATCAGAAAGCCCAAAAACCAGCTTAGTTTCCTTTAATTTTAGTCTTTGCCCGTAAATAAGCTGGCCCGTCATTTTAAGATGAACCAGCAGATACCCGCCTTCTTTAAAGGGCATCACAATCATCTTGCCGCGCCGGCTCACAGATTGAATGGTTTTGTCTTTGATTTCCTTAATAAAGGTGGGTTGGTCGTTGGTTTTAAGGATACGTTGATCGTAAACGGAAATATCGGTGATTCTAAGGCCTGGAAGGACTTTTTGGAGGTCTAAACGAATGGTTTCGACTTCAGGCAGTTCAGGCATCGGTCAGCGCTAAATAGGCGCACTTTCATTCTTTATTTTTTCTATTAACTCTTTTACTTTCTCTTCCGCTTCGGCCACATTATTGACCTTGATGGTGCCTTCGCGGTTCCAATTGCCCAAATCAATGATCGGCCGCTTGTAAACCACCCCAAAAGAGACCTCTGAGCTTGTTCCATCGCTTCCGGGAAGGGCAATGATGATATTGGCTGATGCGGCCACAATGACATTTCGGGCATAACCAATGGTAGTAGGTAGCGCTATATCAATGAAAGGATTGGCATCCGATTTATCACGGCCTGGAAGGATCCCGATCGTTAACCCGCCAGCCTCTTTAGCACCTCTGGCTGCCGCCTCCATAGCCCCTCCTAAGCCTCCACAAACGAGAATAGCCCCCACTTTAGCCACTATTTTCCCTATTTTATAGGCTAATTGCTCCACATTAGAATCTATCGTACTTCCGCCAATTACCGAGATCGTGACCATTTGGCCGCTTATTTTCCCGGTTTTCTGGCTTATTTTTGGCCAAAATTTGGCTATTTTCTCAAAAATATTCATGGTTGTTTTGTTCCATTTTATATACTAAAATATATATATTTATGGTTTTCCACATGTAATTTAAGCCAAAATTATGATAAATTATGGGCTATTTACTCCCTTTTATAGTTATCCACAAATTGTGCATAATATGTGGAAAAACCACAATATATTGTGTCAATTTTGTGGCAAACCATATCTGATACCCTAGCCTTCATAAACTACCTTACCATCAAAAATCGTGTAATCCACATACCCCTTCAGTTTCCATCCTATGAAAGGGGAATTTTTGGACTTAGAAGCTATGTCTTCTTCTTTAAATACCCATTCCCTATCAGGATCAATAATAGTGATATCGGCATCAGCGCCTTCTTTAATAACGCCTTTGCTTTTCAGCCCAATAATCCTGGCAGGCGCGGCTGACATTTTCTCAACCATCCCTTCCCAGGTTAATACCCCCTTATCCACCAACTGAGAAACGGTCAAGCCCACAGAGGTTTCTAGCCCGATCAGGCCGTTAGGGGCGTGGTCAAACTCGACTTCTTTATCTTCTTTTGTGTGGGGGGCGTGATCCGTTACGATACAGTCAATGGTACCGTCTTTTAAGCCTTCTTTTATGGCTTCCACGTCATCCGCTGTGCGTAAAGGCGGGTTGACCTTGGCGCTGGTACTAAATGTCTTAACCGACTCCTCCGTGAGGGTAAAATGATGCGGGCAAGCCTCAGCTGTCACTTGGATCCCCTCTTTTTTAGCCTGTCGGATAAGCTCAATGCTGCGGCGCAGGCTCATGTGGGCCAAATGGACCCTGGCCTTTAAATAATTGGCTAGTTCTATGTCGCGGGCCACAATAACCGTTTCGGCGATACCTGGGTCACCCTTTAACCCCAACACGGTTGAAACATCCCCTTCGTTCATCACCCCGCCGCTGGATAATAGAGGATCTTGGCAGTGCTCGATCAAAAGCAACCCGGTCATTTTGGCATACTGCATGGCCATACGCATTAATTGGCTGTTGACCACAGATTTACCGTCATCCGATAATGCCAGGCACCCGGCTTGTTTCAATTCAAACATATCCACCAGCTCTTCGTCCTTCTGGCCCCTACTGATGGCTCCGATAGGAATCACATTGCATAAACCTACCCGCTTGGCTTCCTCAAGAATCGCCTCCACGATCATTGCATTATCAATGACCGGATGAGTATTGGGCATGCACATAACGGTCGTAAACCCGCCTTTGACAGCCGCTTTGGAGCCTGTTTCAATGGTCTCTTTATCTTCCATTCCGGGCTGGCGGAAATGGACATGGATATCGATCAATCCCGGCATCACCAGCTTGCCCTTGGCATCGATCGTTTTTACGCCGCTTTCCTTAAGAGATGTGCCAATCTTGACGATCTTCCCCTTATCAAGCAAGATATCCTGCGGCTTTTTCTCCATTCTTTCCGCGTTCACAATGATTGCGTTCTTAATGAGTAGCGCCATTAACTTTCTCCTTCGGTCGATAACCTTTCCCGACGCTTATCCGCCGAAGGCGGATTCGGTCGGGACACCGACCGAGCGAGAGCGAGCGTCGGTGCTTTCCCAGCCAACAATAAATACAATATGGCCATACGGATGGCGATCCCGTTGGTGACCTGATCGAGGATCACCGAATATTCCCCGTCGGCCACATCAGCGGACAACTCCAACCCCCGGTTCGTCGGCCCCGGATGCATGATCAAAACGTTTTTCTTGGCCTTTTTAAGTTTTTCTTTATTGATCCCAAATTCTTTGGCGTATTCGCGCAACGACGGCAGGAATTTATCCCGTTGCCTCTCCAGCTGGATGCGCAAGAGCATGAGCACATCACTTTCAGCTATGCACTCATTCAAACTATGCGTTACTTTAACGCCAAGCTTTTCTATGCCGATGGGCATCAAGGTCGAGGGCCCGCAAACGGTTACCTGTGCCCCCAATTTGGTCAAGCCCCAAATGTTGGAACGCGCTACCCGTGAATGCAAAATATCGCCGATAATAGCGACCTTTTTCCCCTTGATCTCCCCTAACTTTTCTTTGATGGTGAACATATCGAGCAAAGCTTGGGTGGGATGTTCCCGGCAACCGTCGCCGGCGTTGATAACGGCCGCCTCCAGATTCTCCGCCAATAATTTCGGCACGCCGGAGGAGGAATGCCGCACGATGATGGCATTCACATTCATCGCCTGCATATTTTTGGCCATATCCAAGATCGTCTCGCCTTTGGAAAGCGAGCTTCCTTTGGCAGCGATATTGATCGTATCGGCGGAAAGCCGCTTGGCGGCCAGCTCAAAAGAAGCGCGGGTGCGCGTTGAGTCCTCAAAAAATAAGGATACGACTGTTTTCCCTCGCAGGGCAGGAACTTTTTTAACGTCGCGAGTGGAAACTTCCTTAAAAGACTTGGCGGTCTCCAAGACCATTTCAATTTCTTCTTTACTTAGTGTCTCCAAGCCCAACAGGTCTTTTTTCTTCCACTCAATCCCCATTTTCTCTCACCTCAATGATCACTTTGTCGTCGTTTCCGTCAATCTCTTCAAGCATCACCTTGACATTCTGATCAAGGGATGTCGGGATATTCTTACCGACATATTCGGCGCGGATAGGTAGTTCCCGGTGCCCGCGGTCGATCAGTACCGCCAGCTGAATGCTGGCAGGTCGACCGAAATCGATCAAAGCGTCCAACGCCGCGCGGATCGTGCGGCCAGTAAAAAGCACATCATCCACCAAAACGACTTTCTTATCGGTTATATCAAAATTGATCTGGGTTTCGCGGACAACGGGCTGGGCGGAAATAAGCGTAAGATCGTCCCGGTAAAGGGTGATATCCAATATCCCGACAGGCACATCAACGCCTTCGATTCTTTTGATGCACGCGTAAATCCGGTCCGCGATAATGGCGCCGCGAGTGCGGATGCCGATCAAACAAAGGTCCTTGATGCCTTTATTTTTCTCCAAGATCTCGTGGGAAAGGCGCATGATCGCCCGGTTAACGGCGTCTTTGTCCATTATCTGAGTGGGTTTCATCATTTTGTTTTCCTGTTGAGCCTTAAGCCCTAAGCTCTAAGCCTTAAGGCTTATGGCTTACGACGACTTACGGCTTGAAACGGTGGGCACAAAAAAACACATCCCCGTACGTTTGAGATGTGTTGATTTGATTGTAGAGAAACTTTTTAGTCTTCATCTACCTGCCCTTTACGATCTCTCTGGACCGTTTTAAAGGTTAATGATTGCCAAAAATATAACACTTGTTGGCGGGATTGTCAAGGGAATTATCCCGGTGACAGCCGCCAAAATCATTGAACGATGTCTTTTAAGAACACACCAGCCGTATAGGCAAGGGCGGCCGCGCAGCCACCGATCAGAAGGGTTTCCAAGCCCGCTTTGACCCAGCCCTGGCCGATGTAACGGGCTTTCAGAGCGCCGATAACAAAGAAAGCAAAAGCGGTCAGGACCGTGCTTACGGTAAACGGATCAAGTATCCACTGAGGGTTGCCTAGTTTGAGAACAAAGGAAACCAACGGCAGGAAGCCTATCAACACAAACGCCGCAAAGGTGGTGAACGCCGCCCGCCAAGGGGACGGGCCTCCCAACGATAGGCCCAACTCTTCCTGGATCATCGTATCAATCCACTGCTTTCTGTCGGAGGTAATAACATCCACGACCCTTTCCAGCTCTTTCCCTTCGAATCCTTTTTTGGAAAAGATCTGGCGAACCTCCTCACGCTCGCCTTCAGGCACTTCCTTAATATGGTTTTCTTCCATACGCCGGGCCTGTTCGCGCTGCTGCGCCTCGGTCTTGGTACCCAGGAAATTGCCCACCGCCATACTAAAGCCATCACCCAACAGATTCGCCATCCCCAAAATGATGACGATCTTGCCCGAAAGCTCTGCACCCGCGACCCCGCTCACAACGGCGAACGTCGTGACCGTGCCGTCAATGGCGCCATAGATAAAATCTTTCAGATAACTATGTTGATACCCAGCCCCCAAGCGCCTGCGGATCGCAGAGCGTGTATGAGTTTTATGTAAATCTGTTTTGGATTGTTCCTGGGAATTTGGCTTCATCATGTTGAGGTATTATGACAAGAAAAAGGGGCAGTTTCAACCCTGAAACTGCCCCTTCTTAACTAACGAATCTGTCTACCAGTCTATTGGAAAAGTCAGGACGCGCGCCGCCCCGACCACAAGATCCTTTCCGAAATAGAATAGACCCTTAAAGGCGCCGCCGACAACGGCCAGAACCTTATTATCATTATTATCATACTCCGTTTGAATATTGTCAGGTATTTGCTTGGGCGACATAAAGAAAGTTTTAAGGCCTTCCTTAAGATTTTCTCCCGGTGACGCCAAAACAGGCGCCGCAAATACCATAAGAACCGCTACCGCTAACAAAACTGTGAATGTCTTTTTCACGGAAAATCACCCCCTTTATTGAGCGTTTCTATTCTTGCATAGCTTGGGGGAATGACAAAGCGAAAAAATGGAAATTTTAAAAAAAGGCAAAAAAATTACCAAACCTCATCCTCCGGCTTATTGAAAATCTCTTCGATCAATTCCACGCTGTCTTTGATGTTAAAATAACAACCGGCGCAAACGGGCTTTTGTAACTTATCGGTCATGATAATTAACTCATCCAAAGGCACATCGTCAAACTCAACCTCCGACTTCATCATATATTTATAATAATCCCCTTTGATGTCTTCCTCAGTCTTGTTGCAAAACCAGCAGCGCTTCTCTTCGCCTTCCCTGGTTTTATCGAGAAATTTCCCGAATCTGTTCGATAAGCTCATGGCTCACCTCCTTACAATATAATAACAAACTCCCCCTTCACGCCTTTCTGGGAGAAATGTTTGATCAGCTCGCTCGCTTTTGCCTCAATACCCTCTTCAAATTTTTTCGTCAGCTCACGCGCGATAAAAATTTTTGGGTCGTCCAAGACCTCTTCGATGTCTTTCAACGATTTTAACAAACGATGCGGGGATTCATAAAAGATGACGGTGCGCTCTTCGTCCTTTAACGATTCGAGCTTTTTGCGCCGCTGCCCCGGCTTGACCGGCAGGAAGCCTTCGAAGATAAAGCGGTCGCTCGGATAACCCGAAAAAGATAACGCCGCGACGACCGCAGCGGGCCCGGGAACAACGGTAATGGAAATGTTATTTTGTTTGGCGAGATTAATTAATTTGTAACCAGGGTCACTGATGCCCGGCGTGCCGGCGTCCGTCACGAGCGCGACGTTCTTGCCTTGCTTTAGCTGCTCAATGATATAATCGCCTTTTTTAAATTGATTATGCTCGAAATAACTCGTTAACGGCACATCAACCCCGTATTCTTTACAAAGAATTCTGGTATGGCGCGTGTCTTCGGCGGCTATCAAATCGACGTGCTTAAGCGTCTCGATAGCACGCAGGGTAATGTCTTTGAGATTACCGATGGGGGTGGAAATTATATATAGCATAAAGTCATCAGTCTTCAGTCATCAGTCTTCAGTCAATCGATCTGACGACTGAAGTCTGACGTCTGACGACTACTCTACCGTTACCGACTTCGCCAGATTCCGCGGCTGATCAACATCACACCCGCGCTTGACGGCGATATAATATGCAATGAGCTGAAGCGGTAAAGCCGCCACAAGAGGCGTCAAGAGCTTATTGGTCTTGGGGACATACACAACCGAATGGACATGATTTCTGATGTATGCATCGCCCTGGGTCGCGATCGCGATGACCTTCCCCTTGCGTGAGCGGATTTCCTGGATGTTGCTGATCATCTTCTCGTACGTATCGGATTCGGTGGCGATGCAAACGACCGCGCGGTATTCATCGATCAAAGCGATGGGCCCGTGTTTCATCTCGCCGGCGGCATAACCTTCGGCAGGGATGTAGGAAATCTCTTTGAGTTTCAATGCGCCTTCCAAGGCAGTGGGATAATTGATATTGCGGCCCAAAAAAAGGAAACATCCGAAATGCGAATTATTTTGGGCGATCTTGGCGATCGCGTTTTTATTCTTAAGGATCTGTTGATACAGCACGGGGATGTGTTTTAAGTCTTTAATTAATCCGTGTAGGGGCGCAGCATGCTGCGCCCCTACTTTATGGATCTTTGCCAACTTGATCGCCAAAAGATACAGCATGCATAGCTGGGCCGTGTAGGCTTTGGTGGAGGCCACCCCGATTTCCGGGCCCGCATGCGTGTACAACACCCCATCGGACTCGCGCGCCAGCGATGAGCCGATCACGTTACAGATCGAAATGATCTTCGCTCCCTTGGCCTTGGCCTCACGCACCGCTGCCAACGTATCAGCCGTTTCACCCGATTGGCTGATCGCCAAAACAGCCGTCTGCTTGGTGATAATGGGATCGCGATAACGGAACTCGCTGGAAACATCAACGGAAACGCGAACGCCGGCTAACTTTTCTATAATATACTTGCCCACCAAGCCCGCGTGATACGCGGTGCCGCAGGCCACGATGAAAATATCCTTAACGCCTTTTAATTGTTTGTCCGAAAGGCTAATGCCCTCAAGCCGTACCGTATCGCGTTTAAGGCGCGTATCCAGCATCTGCGCCAACACATTAGGCTGTTCATGGATCTCTTTAAGCATAAAATGCGCAAAGCCGCTTTTAGCGACCGCATCAACACTGAAATAGACCGTATCCACTTTAGGTTTTACTTTCTTCCCGGAAAACGAATACACCTGAACGCCGCCGCGGGTCAGCTTCGCGATCTGGCCGTCTTTAAGATAAATGACTTTCCGGGTGTGTTCCAAAATGGCGGGAACATCGGAGGCGATAAAGTTTTCATTCTTGCCGAGCCCGACAATTAACGGTGAGCCGATGCGCGCGGCTACAAGCGTTTGCGGGTCATCGGCGGCGATGACGCCGATGGCGAAGGCACCGCGAAGCTTTTTAATGGATTTCGAAACGGCGGCAAGCAAATCGCCCTTGTAATTGGATTCGACCAAATGGGCGATCACCTCCGTGTCTGTTTCGGAAACAAATTTATAACCCCGCTTGATCAAATCGCGCTTAAGCTCTTCGTAATTTTCAATAATGCCGTTATGAACAAGAAGGATTTTGCTACGATGGCCCGAATGGGGATGAGCGTTGATTTTGTTGGGCGCGCCGTGGGTCGCCCAGCGGGTGTGGGAAATGCCGAGCGTCGTTTCAGGCAAAGGATGGGAATTGATCAGCTCCTGCAAATTGGCGATTTTGCCGGGCGTTTTTCTTATAACAAACCCATGGTTGGTTTGCGGCACAACGCCAACGCCCGCGGAATCATATCCACGGTATTCCAAGCGCCGCAAGCCGTCAATCAGAATCGGAACGGCCGGGCGCTTACCGATATATCCGATAATCCCACACATATTATTTGGATGCAGCTGCCGTTGATTTTACTTTGGCTTTGATCTTAACCGGTTTGATATTAATGTATGTGATGGATTTATTAAACCGACTTTTTTTACGGGTAAAATAAACTTCACCTTCGACGTTAGCCGTCAAATGATTTAACCCGATTACGTTAATGCCTGGCCGCCATTTGTGACCCTGGCGCGTGAGAATCGTGCCGGCTTTGACAACCTGGCCGCCGCTTACTTTAATGCCTCTGGTTTCCCGGTAAAATTTATGCGATATGCCACCTACGCGACCACCCATGATATTGCTCCCGTTCATTTTTATCATCCCGCCAAAGGCGGGATGAACGAGGCTCGCCCGCTCTTGGCGGGCGGCCTCTTTTCTTAAGTTAACCTAATTTCAACGTCCCACAAATATATAATGAATTGCCCCTTTTATCAAATGAAAAATTAAGGCCACGCTCCTTAAGAGAAACATGGCCTTTTTGGAAATATTAATACTTATATTACTTATTTCAAGAGTTTTTCTATCTCAGCCTTCCAGCTGGCGGCATCGCGGGAGTTGCTCACGCGGCCGTTGATATAAAACGACGGTGTTCCCCGCACTCCGACCTTACCGCCCAACTCCATGTCCGTATTAAGGATTTTTTCGTATTCAGCGTCTTTATTTTTATAATCTTCCAGATATTTCTTGACGTTCAGCCCAAGCTGTTTGGCGTAGGCTTCGAATTGCTGATCCGTCAGTTGCGTTTGATTACCTAAAATAAGCTCGGTCATTTCCCAGAATTTGCCTTGCTCGCCTGCGGCTAACGCTGCTTTGGCTGCCGGCTTTGCCTGCGGATGGAACGATAACGGAAAATGCTTCAAGAGATACTTAACTTTCCCGGGAAATGCTTTGGCCGCCTCCACCATCGGAGGGTGAAAACGCGCGCAAAAAGGACATTGATAATCGACGAATTCAACGATAGTGACCTTGCCGTCTTTAGCGCCTCCAACTACAGAATGGGCCACGGGAATCTCATGGACGGTCGTATCCGGCGGGGGCATTTGCTGCGGCGTGGGCTGCTGCTGAACCTGTTGAGGGCGCGGCTGAGATTCTAAACGGGCCAAGCGAGTTTCCAAATCACTGATTTTTGACGTGAGCTTATCGATTTCTGACTGCATCAAACCCCTGGCGCCCGCCATATCCTGGCTGCCCACTTTTGAATCAAGCCTCATCTGGGCTTGGAGCATCTGATTTTGCCTGCCTAAAACTTCTCTAAGAAGAGCGTCCTGCTTTTGGGCGGACACGACAAGAACGCCCAAAAAAACACCGAGCGCGATTACTAGCGCCAATTTAAACCCTTTGTTTTCCATCATAAACTCCTTTCTAAAGATAAAAAAATTATAAGTCCATAAAAAGGATACCATGATTTATAAAAATTTCAATCACTTCTTTTCTTGATTGAGTTTTTATTATAATGAGATTCCCCCGTAATGGGAAATAATATATTTAATATCGTTCCACCGGTCTTTACAGTTAAAAACAGCGATGATCAACGTGCTGTCTCCTTTTTGTGTCGTGCCGACAAAGCAGGGGCCGGCAGAGCGGGTATAGCCGGTCTTGCCATAAATATTTTTTTTCCAACCCTTAAACAAGATCTTATTATGGCTTCTAAGGGCGATCCGGCGGCCATGGCTGGATGTGATGGTCCTATTTTTAAGCTTGATCGCCTCGCGGAAAAATTCATGGCGCATGGCCTGACGGAAAATAAGGTACATGTCATAAGCGGTCGTGTATTGGGGGTCTTTCTTTTTTGTCGGCAAGCCGTGAGCGTTGGCGAAGCGGGTATGTTTGGCGCCGAGTTGCTTGGCGCGCTGGGTCATCATCTGGGCGAATTTCCAGTGCGTCCCGGCCACCGCCTCCGCCAACACAACGGCGGCGTCATTGGCAGAGCCGAGCAAGACCGCATAAAGCAGATCGCGCACCTTATACCGTTCGCCGGCCTTGACGTAAATCTTGCTCGGCTGCGGATACGTAGCATTCTGGCTGACCGTCACATATTCATCCAGCGAAAGATGTTCGAGCGCCAACAATGCCGTCATCACCTTAACGGTGCTCGCCGGAACGACGCGCTCATGCACACGCTTGCCGTAAAGGCGTTTGACTTTGGTCGCATCGGAAAAAATAACCGCCCGGCAGGAAACCGTATACGCAACAACAACTTGACTGGTAAAAAGGAAAAGAACGGCTAAAAAGGCTGTATAAAGCTTTCTCTTATTAAAAACGCGCATTCTCTATCGTTTCGCTTGTTTGGCGGCCTGATAAACGGATTTTAACGCCTGCGCGATACCCGGCGTTGGGAAAAAATAATGCCCGTCGGCTTTCTTGATGAGCCAGCCTTTATTCGTCTTTACGATCGCTGCCCAAAAATCCTGCGTCAGATGTTCCTCGGCGACCAGCACATGGACCAACGCCAGTTGTTTATCGGCATCGAATAGCAGCTCTTTGAAAACAACCGCTGCCTCCCCCTTATGGGCTTCCAAAACAAACTTTTTGGGATCAAAAGTATCAACTGTATACGTCTTCAAGGGAACATCCGCCTCCACCGGCACGTTAACGTGCTTTATTTTGGTCATCGCCAACTCAAAAAATGTTTCCTGGCCTTCGCCGCGCCATTTGCGTTCGAATTTTGTATTAAAGCCGGGGTTCGCCTGCTTGGCCTCAACCTTAAAGCCGCACCCTCTAGATTCTTCTTTGATCCATTCAAAATACGGAAAATAATCGGTGACGATAGAAAGCCGCGATTTATCTTTTAAACGGCTGTTGATAAGCCGCAGCGATTCCTTGGAAAAAAGCCGGTGCTTGATGTGTTTCTTCTTCGGCCACGGGCAAGGAAACAGGCAATACATTTCATCGATCGTTTCTTGCCCAAAAAGCCTTTTGAGGGCGGGCGTGGCATCAAGCCTTAAGATGCGAATATTGTTTTGGGTTTCGGCGCCTTCCCGCTGGATGCGTTTGAGCGTTTTGTAAATCCGCTCCCAATGAGTTTCGATGCCGATAAAATTTACGCCAGGCGCCTCAAGTGCTTTTTGCGTTAAGACTTCCCCCAGCCCGAACCCGATCTCAACGGTCAAAGGCGCTTTGCGGCCGAATACACCGGACCAATCGCATGGCCTTTTAAGATCATAATGAGCCACCAGCGGTTTCACAGAACAATCCATCGTCTTTAAATTAGTTTCGTTGGATGCGGTCCAAATCATCGAGCCCCTTGCCGACCAGGTGGCCACTTTCAAAGATCAATGGCGTTAACTCATCCTCCGATACCAAATCATCCGCCTTAGCCACGCCCGTATAATAATATGAAACCTTGTACCTCTTCCCCTCACTCACCAATTCCGCTTCACGATATGGTTGAGCGATCGTAATGGGCTTAAGCTGCTGCGGGCTGGCATCGTTAAGACGATAACCGATGACAAGCGTGGCGCCTAAAATCCCTTTCGCTTCCGATTCGCTCATGCCGATCTTGATTTTATGAAGCGGCGCTAAAGGCTGTGCCGACTGCTTCAAAGGCGTCGTCACGAAAGGTTGGTCCGCCATGGTGACGCAACCTATAAAAAAAATACAAAAAATTAATGAAAAACTTTGTTTCATCGCGCGTATCATAGAAATTTTTAATGATGTTACGGTGTATCTTAACGTAAAATAATCGCGGAAACAAGTTTTTCTAATTTTATATGTTATACTCTTTGCTATGATAAGAAGATTATTTTTATTATTGATACTTTTAACCCCTCTGGGCTGCAGCCTGGTCACAGACGGAGAAAATTACACTGACCTCTCGGGGCCGCGGTATTCTTCCGCAAGCGGACCCTCGCCAACTAGCCCTGCTCAAGACACGATCAAAGTCGTTTCCTACAACGTGAAATTTTCCAAAAAAACGGATCTGGCCGGTGAGCTCCTGAAAACCCATCAGGATTTGGCCGGTGCCGACATCATTTTCCTGCAGGAGATGGAGCCCCAAGACGTTGAGACAATCGCGAAGAAATTAAACTACAATTATGTGTATTACCCGGCTGTCCGGCATCCTCTCTACAACCAAGATTTTGGCAACGCCATCCTGACCAAATGGCCCATTATCCACGACAAAAAAGTCATTCTGCCGCATTTGGACCCTGACAAGCTGCAGCGCATTGCCGTCGGGGCGGTCATCAAAATCGGCGATAAATTTGTCATGGCCTACAGCCTTCATATGAGGATTTGGCTGCATCCGTTCCAGCGCAGAAATCAGATGGAACGGCTGTTACATTCCGTCCCGCCCATTGATTACTGCATTATTGCCGGCGATTTTAACACCTTCACCAAATTCAACCGCCAAATCATCGAAGAGGCCTTCCAGGAACACCGTTTTACGCTGGCCACCAAGGAAGTTGACTGGAGCTACAAGCACTGGTATCTCTTCAACAAAAAAAGCCTCATGGATTACATCTTTGTGAAGAATATGGATGTGCTTGGGTCGGGAAGTATCAAAAACCAGAAGGCGAGCGACCATTTGCCCGTTTGGGCGCAGGTCAAATTGAAGGGAATTTAATGGCCCCAGCGGGATTCGAACCCGCGTTTCTTGGTTGAGAACCAAGCGTCCTGGGCCAGGCTAGACGATGGGGCCAAAATATTTCTTTTATGTTGTAGTCCCTCGGTCGCTGAAGCTTCCCTCGGGATTGTTTTGCCTAAAATTTGCGTTCACTTACGTTCCGCAAATTTAAAGCAAAACTAACGATGGGGGCAATAATTTCTCTAATATTCGTTAACAGCTCAATGAACTTAGTGTATACTTTTTTTGATTACAATAAATCGTGGGTGTGTACTATATCATAAATCCGTAAATTTTGTATCAATTTTTACAACCACTCTTGTACATACGCTATTAAATTATCTGGAGGTCTCACGCCTTGGCCACACACATCGCAATAGGCTCAAGCCAAACCGTTGATACGCTCACCGCCACCAAAGAAGCGGCGCAGAAAATCAAATCCTCTCTTCAGTCAACGAAGCCCGATCTGGTGTTAATCTTCAGCACCATTCACCACGACCCTGATACCATCGCCCAGGCCATTGATAACCTCTTTCCCGGGTCAAAGGCGATCGGCTGCTCAAGCGCGGGCATCATCTTTTCGGAAAAAATCATGACCAACGGAATCGGCATTTTGGCCATCGCCTCGGATGAGATGAAATTCGGCATCGGCGCCGTTTCCGATATCACCCCCACCAACATCCGCATGGCCGGAAGCGATCTGGCCAAAAATATCGTCGCGGATTTCGGGCAACACGGCCGGCACGTCTGCCTTTTCTTTATCGACGGAGAAATTGCCGACAGCTCCCTTCTGTTAAAAGGCGTCCAGGAAGTGCTCGGCAACGTTTTTCCGCTGGTCGGGGCCGGCAGCTGCGATGATTTCCATTTCAAAAAAAATTTCCAGATCTTCGGTTCCCAAGCGCTGGAGATGTCCGCTTGCGGGCTGATCATGGGCGGGCAGATGAGTGTGGGAGTGAGCGGACGCCACGGCTGGCGGCCTTTGGGAAAACCCCGCGTCATCACCCAGGCCGAGGGCAACATCATCAAAACGATTGACGGGAAAAAGGCATCCCATCTGTATGAGGAATATTTCGATGAAGCGTATCAGGATTTACGCGCCACCCAACTGGGACAAATGTCCATCCTTTACCCTTTAGGAATATTTATCGAGGAAAGTAACCATTTCTTGCTGAGAAATGCTATTGACATTCTAGAGGATGGGAGTATTGTATGTCAGGGAGGGGTGCCGGACGGGTCGGAAGTTCACATCATGATCGGCAACAAGGACTCCTGCAAAGAGGCCGCCTCCGAAGCCGCCCAGGAAGCCCATAATAACCTTTTAGGGAAGAAAGCCAAGCTTGTGATCATCATCGAATCGATGTCCCGGCTAAAGCTCCTGGGCCGAGGCGCCATTCTTGAGATCGCCAAAATCAGAGAAATCTTCGGCCAAGACATCCCCGTATTCGGCATGTACGCCCACGGCGAGATCTGCCCTTTTGAATCGGTAGAACGCATCAAGAAACCTTATCTTCAAAACGAAAGCATGGTGGTGCTGGCGGTTAACTGATATGAGCATCTCCCTTATTTTCAATATCCTTGCCTTTATTGTCATCTGCGTATTGATCTTTATTATTTTATCAAAAAATTCTCGACTCAATCAAACCAGAGGCTCTCTTCTTAAACTCAAAAAATCCTTCAACGAACTCGATGAGCAAGCCAAACTGATCGTTAAAACGGATCTGGAGCTTAATAAGGCCCAGGAAGAATCCGACAAACGCTTGGGAGGCCTGGAGGCGCTTCATAAAACGTCCCGGCTTATCAGTACCACTCTCGATGAGAACGAAATCTTTCACCGCTTGAATGAATCGCTTCAGACAAATCTGGATTTCGATAAAATGCTGATCCTGTTTTACGATGAACGCAAACAGCTTAAGCCCAGGGTCAACGTCGGTTACGCCCCCGAAGGCATCGAATATATCCTCAACGGCCTCAAGAAAGATTCAAGCCTGCTGGAGGCCCTGACGCAAGGCCATATCTTCTCTTCCGTCGCCGCTGCCACGCAAAGAAAAAAAGCGATCCAAAATATTTTCGGCAGCGAACATTTTGTGCTTTCCCCGATCCTCACCCAAAACGGCCTTATCGGGATCGCTTTTGTCGGTAACCAATCGTCGGCGGCGGCCGTGACCGAAGGTGACGAAGAAATCCTCTCCATTTTAGCCAACCAGATCGGGCAGTCGTTGGAAAACGCCCGTTTATTCGAACAGGTTTATCGCTCCAGCCGGGCGCTGGAATCCAAAGTGCAGGACCGCACCAAACAGCTGGAAGACGCCCTGGCAGAGGTAAAAAAAATAAGCAAAACAAAGTCCGATTTTATCTCCGCCGTTTCCCATGAGCTGCGAACGCCCTTGACTTCGATCAAAGGGTATGCCGCCATTTTGATAACCGGCAAGCTCGGTGAGATCCCGGAAAAGGTCAAAGAACGGCTGGAGAAAATCAACCTCCACTCGGATAACCTCGTCAATCTTATCAATGAACTACTGGACATCTCCCGCATCGAATCGGGGCGCGTGGAGATGAAAATGACCGAGCACGACTTGCGCCAAACGGCTGAAAACGTGCATGATCTACTAACGCCGCAGATGAAAAACAAAAACATCAATTGGGAATTAAACGTGGATAAAAACGTTCCCAACATGATTTATGATTCGAGCCAGGTAGAACGCATTTTCATCAACCTTGTGGGCAACGCCGTCAAGTTTACGCCAGAAAACGGGACAATCTCGGTTAAAGCGACATGGGATAAAGAAAAAGACCTTGTGGAAATCGGCGTTTCCGATACCGGCATCGGCATCCCCGAAGATGATCTGGGAAAACTTTTTAGTGAATTTTTCCGCGTTGATAATAAAATAAACCAGAACGTCAAGGGGACCGGCTTGGGGTTGGCCCTGGCGAAAAAAATCGTTGAGGCCCATCACGGGGAAATCTGGGTAACAAGCACGGTCAACCAGGGAACGACGTTCCATTTTACGCTTCCGGTCAAACCTAAAAAAGCGGAAGCCCCTGCGGCTCAGCCGGCCCAGCCATCTAAAAACAAATAAATATTAAAATGCCTACTTCGAGAAAAGAAAAAATTGTTACGGTCGACGACGACCCGGACATCCTGGATGTCCTGGACCTGACGTTGTCCGAGAATTATGAGGTCTTTCAGGCGAGAAACGGCGAAGAAGGCTTAAAGCTCGTCCAGCAAAAACTGCCGGATCTTATCCTTTGCGATTACATGATGCCGGTCATGAACGGCCGCGAATTTTGCAGGCTTTTGAAGAAAGACATCCTCCTTTCCCACATCCCCGTCATCATGCTGACCGGAAAAGGCGAGGTCAAAGACAGGATCGACGGCATTGAAGCCGGCGTCGATGATTACATGGTCAAGCCCTTCGCGCCGGATGAGCTTCTGGCGCGCATCAAAATGATCCTGCGGCGCACCAGCCGCAGCCTGGATGCAAGCCCCCTGACGCATCTTCCAGGCAACACCTCCATCATGGAAGAGATGAGCCATCAGATCGAATCGGGCAAGCCTTTCGCCGTCGGCTACGCGGATATCGACAAATTCAAGGCCTACAACGATAAGTATGGATTTGAAAAAGGCGATGAGGTCATTAAAGAATTGGCCCGTATCCTCATCAAGAACGTCCGCAATATCGGCGGGCAAGACGCTTTTATCGGCCATATCGGCGGCGATGATTATGTGTTCATTACTGAAGATGCCGTTATGGACAATGTCTGCAAAGCCGTAATTAAGGATTTTGATAAAAAGGTGCCGTCGTTTTATTCCAAAGAAGACCTCGAACGGGGCTATATCGTGGCCAAAGACCGCCAGGGCCAAACGCAAAAATTCGGCTTATTGTCCGTATCCATCGGGGTCGTCAGTAATACCGCCCAAAAGATCACCCATGTGGCCCAGATTTCCGAGATCGGGGCCGAGCTCAAGCGCTTTGCCAAGACCCAGGATAAAAGCAACTTTGTCCGGGATAAACGGGGCCCGGTATCGTCTTAAAGCCCCCTTTTAGCTGCCCCGGTCCTTCGACAAGTACAGGTTGACTTTTCCATATATATATTAAATACTTTATATAAGCATTGGGTTGTCCATTGATACATATTGACAAGTTGTCTTCAAAGGTAAACTATCTGAAAGGATAGGGCCTCTGCTACGCTCAAAAATTTTCATGTTTGAGCTTCGCAGAGTCCTGCGAAGCCAAAGGCGAAAGCGCTTTGGCGAAGCAGGAACAAAGCTATAGGGTCCTCGATCGCTATTGACGGTCAGGATAGCCAGTTGCAGACATCGAGAATCTCCTAAACCTATTCTTTCAAAAGAATAGGTTTTTTTATTTGATAAATACCCCAAAAAATCAGGTATCTTCTTGACTTTACTATAGGATAGATAGATACTAAGTTTAATAAAAATATTTTATCTGCGAGGTATAAAAAATGAAGAAAGTATTCTTTCTTACCATCTTTATTGTAAACCTCTCCTTGATCGCCCATGCCGAAACGCTTTCATTATCCACCTATTACCCCGCTCCTTTCGGTGTGTATAACCAGCTCCGCCTTGTCCCCACAGCGTCAGTTCCTACTTGCGTTTCCGGCGCCTCCGGCAATACAGGACTTTTATGGATCAATAACAGCAATCAATTAATGATGTGCACCGCCGCAGGCGTCGTCAGCCCTGTTTATGATTTATGGTCCTATACCGTTGGCGGCCCCGGCTACGTCCATTTGTCGACAGCAACCAATAACGTCGGCATCGGGACGACGACAGCAAATAGTAAATTGCATATTCATAATGCTGCGGCGACGAGTGGGGGAACTGTGCGCTCCACGAATAGTGGCACAGGTATCACTGCCACCGATGGGCTGATTTTTGAACAAAACACTGCAGCTGATGGTCAAATATGGAACTACGAGAATGGCTATCTGAGATTTGGCACAAATAATGCGGAACGAGTCAGAATAAATAACGCCGGCAACGTCGGCATCGGGACGACGACAGCAAATAGTAAATTGCATATTCATAATGCTGCGGCGACGAGTGGGGGAACTGTGCGCTCCACGAATAGTGGCACAGGTATCACTGCCACCGATGGGCTGATTTTTGAACAGTACACCGCAGCTGATGGTCAAATATGGAACTACGAGAATGGCCTTCTGAGATTTGGCACAAACAATCTGGAACGAGTCGCAATAAATAACGCCGGCAACGTCGGCATTGGCGGGACTCCAGGCGCTATACCTAACACAGCCGTTGCCTCCCCCCGACTTCTTGTGGGTGATAGCGCAACTATTCTCCCTGGAACCAATGCTAATGGAATAACTTGGATCAGAGGAGATTTATATGTGACCACAAATAATACTGTTGGTACTGGCTCTGGCAATGTAACCGCGCATGCTTTTTTTTATGTCTCAGATGAAAATCTTAAAGAAAATATCAAACCCGTCTCCGGCCTAGATACCATTATGAAGCTGGAGGGCGTTAAGTTTAACTGGAAAGAAAACGGCGTTGCCGATGTGGGTGTGACCGCCCAAAATGTTGAAACTGTTTTACCGGAATTGGTGGCTACAAATCCACAAACAAAAATGAAAACAGTGAAGATCGGAAATCTCGTTGCGCCGCTCATCCAAGCCGTTAAAGAACAACAGGCGCAAATCGAAGCGTTAAAAAAAGAAATCGAGGAGCTTAAGGCGCGTCAATTTTAATCATGGTTGACCAAAGGTTTAAAAAATCAATTCTCACATTTCTGCTGATAGCAGGCTGGGCCTCGCTTGCCTTTGCTCAAACACCCGGCAATATTCCCATCACTGGTGGAGGGTTTCAATGCCCAAGTAATACGCCTTATTGTGACCTCAATACATCATCTTTTGGCTCGAGCTCGGCTACCGATGGGACAAGAGTATCCAATTATTGGTGTATTATCAATACTTCCGGTTTTGACATTTTTGTCCCCACCAAAACACAAGCGGAATTTGAAAGTTTCCTCCAAGCCGCTGTCAGCGGGCAATCAAATTTGGCCGGAATCACGGTGGGCCCTTGCTGTGACACTACTTTATGCGCCCCGCATGACGGCAATTGTGGCACCTGTGTCGATGAAGGCATGTTAGGGCGAGGGAATTGCTGTGATTGGTATTGCGCTGGCCCTTCCGATACGTCTGCCCAAAATAACGGTACTGAGTGTTGCCGGTCCACCGCTTCTGCCGCCGGCCCCCTTGAAACTAAGGCCAACGGTACTTGCCCCGTGACGCCTCCCTGCGGCGATACTATCTGTAGCGTTGGTGAAGTCTTTAACCCCGCTTGCTGTCAGGACTGCGGCACAGACAGTGACGGCTTTTGCTGCCCCGCCGATGGAGAGGTAGTAAATGATCAGAGATACTGCTCTGATTGCGCGGATACCTGCGGAGACACCGTCATTTGTTGTGCGGATCTGAATGAACGATCTGATACGTGCTGCCAGGATTGCGGGTCGCAAACCAATGATGGCGCGTGTAACTGCAGCGAAAATTGCGGCAACTCGCCTGCCGACTGCGCCTGTACCAACCCTCAAGTCTGTTTTAATAACAGCTGCTGCACACCGGCTACCTGCAACAGCTTAGGATTTAATTGCGGCTCTGGTATTAACAACGGTTGTGGGGGGACATTAAATTGCGGGAGTTGTACATTTCCCGAATCATGCGGCGGTGGCGGCGTTGCAAACGTTTGTGGTACTCCTTCATGTTTTGCCGATAGTGACCCGTGTAGCCAAAATGATGAATGCTGCTCGGGCTGTTGTCATAATACATTTGATACGTGCGGGGATTATACCCCCAATTGCAAGGGCTCGGCCGGTGCCGCCTGTAACGGGTCTGGCTTTGGTTGTACAGGCGCTTGCGATGCTAATTGTAACCCTTCCAGTCCTGGATCAGGTTCAGGATGTTTGCGTATGGATTGCTGGGGCAATGAGAGCAGCGTAACGTGCAATACCCGGGCCATTGTTGGAGGAAGCGGCACCTTTGCCGCGCTTTGGAATGTCTCGGGCTCCGGCGCTAACAACGCCACCAGCTGGTCGCGTTCGGATCGCGCGCCGGCTGGAGTATGCGCCAACCCGGGAGGACTGACTTCCGGCAGCGGAGATCCTGCCAGCGTTAGTTTATATACAGACGACGATAACAATACTTTCGGGCCGTTCTGTGCAGGGAACGTCCTTACGACCGCCCATCCCGGGTTAAGTAACGGTCAAACTTTTAACTATTCGGTGAACGGGGCCACAGTCAACTTTACGTGCGTAGGGTCAGCCTGTCTTGACGAAGCCTACACGACCAGCAACGGCTGTGGTAATGTCACCTTGCCGGGCGGTCAAGCGCTAAGCACTCCCTATTCAACAGCCTGCCCGGGAAATTGTACCGGAACGGTCAGCGCGGATTGTAACAACGTCGGTCTTTGGGTCAATAAAACAAATAATTGTTCGGCAAATTGTACGGCGCCGTGGGGGGCGACCGTTCTTCACGGGAATAACGTCACCGCCTATCAATCCTCTTCCGTGTCTTGCGGCAGCTCCTGCGCCAGTGAGACCCGCTCATGTAATAACGACGTTTTATCCGGTTCTTATACGAACCAGTCATGTTCAGTAACGACTTGCACTTGCAGCGGCAGTGTTCCCAATTCTGCGAATTGTGCTGGTTATGGATCAGCTCTCACTCAAAACAGAACGGCAACAGCTGTTTCCTCTTGTCCTGGAGGGGGCGATCATTGCGCTGTTACATGTATTAACGGTTACACGGCCTCCGGAGGTTCATGTGTTTGTAACAGTTGCGTGGGATACAACGGAACACCCATAGCGGCTAATCTTATATGCTGTGATGGTGGCGCAGGCACAGACTGCACCACTTGTAGCGATGACGGCAATACATATTGCACTAATACTCAATGCACAGGCTCTCCAAGCTGTCCGGGCGCAGAGGAAAGTTGTGGGATATGTGACAACGGTCAATGCGATAACAGTGTTGTGGATGGCTGTACCCAAGGGACTCCTAGCCAGGCAACTTATGGTGATACTTCTGCGGAATGGCGATGGCATTGTGACGATTCTCCTCAAGGGCTTGGCTGTTCACCCAGCGGCATGTGCTCGAAAACCAAGAATCCTTGTAATTTACCTTGGGGAGGAAGCATCAGTTCTGGCAGTTCAGTTACCGCTTATTTGAATGGTACAGAGCAGTGTACCTGTATCAGTGAAACACGTACTTGTGATGATGGGAGCTTATCCGGTTCATATACAAATGCGTCCTGTTCAATTACCTGTGGAGCTAACTGGTGTAATGCTGCCAACCAATGTACCAACAAGACTTGTGCCAGCGGTCTGAAGTGTGTAGGTCCTAGCGCGCCGGGTTGCACCGGAGCAACTCCTGTGGGTGCCTGCGGCAACACTTGTACTACCGACTGGTATTGGGGCTGTTGTCCGGTCGGTCAAGGAGTATGCTCGAATTTGTACAAATGTTGTACAGGCGCCGCTGATTGTCCAGGGGGCACTTGTAACTTCAGCTGTTCCCCTGTTAATGGCGGATGGTCCGGTTGGAGCGCTTGTTCCGTATCTTGCGGCGGTGGTACCCAAACACGTACTTGCGATAATCCTGCTCCTTCGTGCGGCGGCGCCAACTGTTCTGGATCAAGCTCACAAGCTTGTAACACCTCCTGTTGCAGTGACGGTGCCGGTTGTACAGCTAATAGCCAATGCTGCAGCAATAATTGTTCAGGCAACGTTTGTCAAGCCAGCATCCAAGACTGTCCAATTACCTGGTCGGATGCCGGCCCTGATACCGTACTGAACACTCAAAGTGTAACGGCCTATTCAGAACCCACGCCTCTACCTACACCGACATGGGACACATCATGCTCTTCTAGATCGCAAACACGCACCTGTACGGCAGGTACGCTCTCCGGCAGTTATACCTATAAAAACTGTTGTGATGGCTGCCCTGGTGGACAATTGAAGGGCTGGCAAACTTTCTGTCAAGGTATAACACCTGCGGATGGCCGTTGTGGAGAATTTCATTATATTGTCAACGAACAGGATAATTTTACCGGCTCTTTCGATGCCTATTGCGGCGAACCCAGAGCAGCGGGAGGTTGGGCCATTTGGACATCGGGGCAAAACTATATCTGCGATCAGCTTAATGCTTATACTTGCTCATTCAGCGGATGGACAAGCGGGGGAACGGGCTGCAACGGGACAAACACCCTTCCCGATGCCCAATGTACTTCAGGTACGCATGCTCAGGGGGCTTCATTCTGCTGTAAAAGTCCTGGTCCATCAAGTATTTGCGATACGACCTCAGGAACGCAGGAATACCAATGCTCTTCCGGTTCGTGGACCCCGATTGGCACCAGCGGTACTTGTAATACTTCAGGGGACGAAGATGCTTTGTGTTTTGGGGGTTCGGCCGCCAACGGTACCATATCCTGTTGTGACAGCACGCCTAATGCTACATGTAATGCTCCTTGCACTAACGGTGTTTGTGGCAGTACGCCGGGAACATATGGCTCGCAACCTTCACAAGCCGTTGGCTGTTCCTCCGGAACCATAGACACTAGCCCGATCGATGCGACATTCGAGTGGCGTTGGCAATGTCTGGCCTCAGGCCCTCCTTGTACTAACTCTGGTATCTGTACGGCATACAAGCTGGCTTGCGGTGTTCAACCAATGAATTGGAGCGCCGGCGGTTTTAATTGTTCAGGTAGTACGACAGGAGCGGCCAGCGGTAATTCTACCACTGTCACTGATTCAACTGGACCAGATACGGGATCGGCTAGCTATGATTGTGAAAATTCTGTATGGTCCGGACCGACAAGCTCGACTTGCAGCGGGGGCCCGCCAACCTGCTCTTCGCAAGGTTATACCACCGGCAATGGCTGCGGCAGCGTAACGCTTCCTGGTGGTTGGACAGCCAACACAAATTGGGGACCGAACGCCTGCCCGGGTGGCTGCAGCGGTACGGTGAGTGCTTTTTGTGACAGCGGAGGCAACTGGACCAGCCAGTCCGATAATTGCTCACAGTCTTGCGTCCCTATTGATCCTTGCGACGGATGGAGCCCGACTGGTTGTGGCTCGGTACAAGATAATTGTAGCAACTGGGTTTGGTGTCCGCCTTTGCTTTCGTGTGATCAAGGAGGCGGCCCATGTTGCACTGATACAGATTGCCCTGGATACCCCTTTGAATCGTGTTCATTAGGATAAGAAAAAAAATGGTGTCGCTTCTCACATCTTCCTAATTTTTGAAAGAATAACTGGGGTCAGATCTCCCCGTCAAAAAGAAATCGAGGAGCTTAAGGCGCGCCAATTTTAATCATGGTCGACCAAAGGTTTAAAAAATCAGCTTTCATATTTCTACTAATGGCGGGCTGGGCCTCGCTTGCCTTTGCCCAATTACCCGGCAATATTCCCGTCACTGGCGGAGGGTTTCAATGCCAAAACTCTTCATCTTGTGATCAATATACGTCATCTTTTGGCGCGACCTCGGCTACCGATGGTACACGGGTGTCCAATTATTGGTGTATTAGCAATACTTCCGGTTTTGATATTTTTGTCCCCACAAAAACACTAACGGAATTTGAAAGTTTCCTCCAAGCCGTTGTCAGTGGGCAATCAAATTTGGCCGGAATCACGGTGGGCCCTTGCTGTGACACGTCCCTATGCGCCTCTCATGACGGCAATTGTGGCACTTGTATCCTAGAAGGCATGCTAGACGATTTGGGCCCTGCGAATTGCTGTGATTGGTATTGCGCTGGCCCTTCCGATACGTCTTCCCCCAGCAACTCTGAATGCTGCCGATCAACGGCTTCTGCCGCCGGTGCCGGCGAAACGAAAGCCAACGGGACTTGCCCCGTGACGCCTCCCTGCGGAGATGCTATCTGTAGCGTTGGTGAAACCCCATACACTGCAACAACCGGATGCTGTGAAGATTGCGGCAATAATAATGACAGCGTTTGCTGTGCAGATGCTGGTGAAGCGATAAATAATCAGCTCGGATGCAAAGATTGCGCGGATGCCTGTGGAGACCTTGTTATTTGTTGTGCGGATAAACCGGAAACATCCACAAACTGTTGTCAAGATTGCGGGACCAACCCTAATGACGGTCAATGTAACTGCGCTGAGAACTGCGGGAACTCCCCTGCTGATTGCTCCTGCGGCGCTCAAGTCTGTTTTAATAACAGCTGCTGCACGCCGGCTACCTGCAACAGCTTAGGATTTAATTGCGGCTCTGGTATTAACAACGGTTGCGGGGGGACATTAAACTGCGGGAGTTGTACCTCACCCGAAACATGTGGCGGCGGAGGTACGCCCAATGTCTGCGGGTGTACGCCAACAACCTGTGCCGCCCAAGGAGCTACTTGCGGAACCATAAGCGATCTTTGCGGAGGGTCCCTTAACTGCGGCAGCTGTACCTCCCCTGATACCTGCGGTGGTGGTGGAACACCCGGTCAATGCGGCCAAGGGGGCTGTTCAGGTATCGTTGATTGCACTTCTCTTGTTGGTTGCTTTGAATGCGTTTCAGAAGAAGTTGGCGGAGGCAGCTGCTGCGACTGGCATTGCAGCAATGATTCAGATATTGTAACCCCCGGAGGCAATCCTTGTTGCCAGGACCCAAGCAATCCCATAGGGCCGCCGTTTGATCCAGACACAGGCGGAATTTGCGTAGCGCCAAATTGTCCTGCTAAAACTTATGGTTCAGGCGCTTCGGCATGCACGGTCCCGGCTCTTAATAGCGGTCAATCGGGCGGAAGCTGCGCTGAAGACGGTTCTTGCCAATACCAATGCAATAGTGGCGGCCTTTCAAGAGTTTCCAACACCTGCAATCCCTGGGATCCTTGCACGGCCCAAACGATAGGTACCTGCAACCTCACGGCCAGTAATCATGGGCAATCCGCCGGTTCTTGTATCGGCGGCTATAGCGGAGCGTGCAGTTATACCTGTACCAACGGCTCATGGAATCCTAATTCCAATTCTTGCGGGCAAAATTGTACGGCGCCGTGGGGGGCAACGGTTCTTCACGGGAATAACGTCACCGCCTATCAATCCTCTTCTGTCTCTTGCGGCAGCTCTTGCGTCAGTGAGACCCGCACATGCAACAACGGCTCGCTGTCAGGATCATATACAAATCAATCCTGTTCTGTAACGGCTTGCACTTGCAGCGGCAGTGTTCCCAATTCTGCGAATTGTGCTGGTTATGGATCAGCTCTCACTCAAAACAGAACGGCAACAGCTGTTTCTTCTTGTCCAGGAGGAGGCGATCATTGTGCTGTCACATGTATCAACGGCTACACCGCTTCCGGAGGCACCTGTACCTGTTTGAGCTGCCTTGGATGGGATGCGCCGTCAGGCGGCAATCTAATATGCTGCGACGGTGGCCCAGCAACAGATTGTACAACTTGTAGTGATGATGGAAAAACATATTGTAGCGTTTCCCATTGTACGGGCTCTCCCACTTGTCCGGGCGCAGAGGCAAGTTGTGGGGTGTGTGACAATGGTCAATGCGATAACAGCGTGGTAGACGGCTGTACCAAAGGTACGCCTAATAATTCAGTTTATGGTGATACGTCTGCGGAATGGAGATGGCATTGTGATGATTCTCCTCAAGGGCTTGGCTGTTCACCCAGCGGCGTGTGTTCAAAAACTAAGAATCCTTGTAGCGCAACAACTGTTAATGGTAATTGCGACGTATTAGCTACTGCATCCGGTAGCACAAGCGGCGGCTGCGCCAGTGGCTATACTGGATCCTGTAGTTATACATGCGATAATGGCAGCTGGACAACACCCAGCTCGAATACGTGTTCAGCTCCCTGCAATCTACCTTGGGGGGGAACCATAGCTCATGGTAACAGTGTCACGGCGTATCTGAATGCCTCTGAAACTTGCAGCGGCTCCTGTAGCAGTCAGACCAGGACATGTAATAATGGGAGCTTATCCGGCTCTTATTCCAACGCATCTTGTTCGGCGACGTGTGGGTCTAATTGGTGTAATGGCATCACCTGTAGCTCACGTGTCTGCGCCAGCGGCACCAAGGGCATAACTCCGGACGCGGCAGTTTGCGCCGCTTCAGGGGGATGCCAAGGCCCCTGCGCCGTAGCGTGTAATGATGACGATTACTGGTACTGCACGGGGTGCTCGCCTCTTAACGGAGTTTGCAACAATGCCGTTCAGAATGGATGCTCGGCTGGAACGGCCAATGACGGAGCCTATGCGGATACTACGGCTGAATGGAGATGGCGCTGTGATGGAAGTTGTGGCGGCTCAAATAGTGGGATGTGCTCAAAAACTAAGGACCCTTGTGGCGCAACAACCATCAGTAATTGCGACTTAACAGGCGGCACTGCATCCGGTAACACAAGCGGCAGCTGCGCCAGTGGATATAGTGGTTCCTGTAGTTATACATGCGATAATGGCAGCTGGACAACACCCAGCTCGAATACGTGCTCAGCGACCTGCTCAGGGGGAGTAAGCGACGGAGGTGGCGAAACACAATGCTCCATACCTCCCGGCACTTACAGTGATGGTCAAAATGTTTCGGGTGTTTGTTCGGATATAGGCAACTGTTCAGCCACCTGCGATAACGGCTCTTGGTCCTGGAATAACACTTGTGTCGATGATGAATTCACTTGCACGGCCTGTGGATGGCTCAACTGTGGGGTGATATACACACGCTCATCAGATTGTACAACTAATTGCACGGGCTCCGGCGTATGCCCTTCATGCAGCGGCCCCTGCCCTCCTTATACGGGTGAGTGTAGTAGTTGTCCTTGTCTCTCTCTCGGAAACACCTGCGGTAATGTTACTCCAGGGCCGTGTTGCGGGGGTATGCTTTGCCAGAGTGCTGGCGGTAATCCTTGCCCGGAAGATAATGGAACAGGCCAGTGTTGGTGTCAACAAATCGGTCCCGTCTGTCCTGACGGTAATTGCGATCCTCCAGAAGACCAATGCGACTGTCCACAAGATTGCGGTTCGCCTTCTTGTCCAAGCGCTTCATCGGTGGCTTGCGGGGATCCCATATATGATATCTGTGGCACCTTCTGCGGCACTTTCGGAACAGGCTTTAACTCAAGCCAATGCGCTAATCCTTCAACCATTTCTTGCGGAACACCTATCAATGACAGCTGCGGCAACAGCTGCGGGACAACCGGGACTTTCTGCGCCAGCGGGACCTGCAGCGGCGGTGTGTGCAGCGGTGGAAATCCTTGTCCAGAAACAATCATAAACGATTGCTATCTTGCTGCCACTGCTCACAACGGTTCAAGCGGTTCTTGTGTCATTGGGTACTCCGGAGGATGCAGTTATACGTGTAATAATGGTTCTTGGATATTTAACTCGAATACGTGTTCGCCGCCGCCACCACCACCGCCAGAAGTCGACTGTAACGATACCCTTTGTGATTGCAGCGACCCATTTTCTATGGGAATGTGCATGTCAGGAAACAGCAATCCCAATTGTTGGTGCAGTATGAGTTGGAGTTGCGCAGGTGCCCAGAAATGGGGTTGCGATACCTACTGCGGCGGCAAGGACGCGGATTGCGCTGATGGAACCCCTGGTGTTTCCCCTTATTGTATGGGCTGCACGCCAACCGAGCCCAACTGCGCTAGCGTCTGTAATTGCTCAGATCCGTATGGAATGGGGTGTATGGCATCAAACCCATCGGATCCTTGCCGCTGTACTTTTACCTGGAACTGCTCCGGCGCGCAAGCATGGGGTTGTGGTACCTATTGCTCAAGCCATGGTTCCGGCTGTGTGGACCTGGGTGATAATATTACATGCCATGGGTGCGATCCCCCCTAAAAAGTGACGGAAATCCCCCTAAAGGTGTCGCACCTTTATTAACTTATTTTATTCTAATTAGGGTGGAAGACACGATGGGGAGAATTCGCATGTAAATGTAGCACTATCACAACATCCCGTACAAGGACAGTAAGACGTGCCAGAACAAAACTGGCCAATCTCTCCAGAGCAAGCACCGCAGGTCCCGCCGTTGAGCATACATTGGCTATCGGATACCTGTCCAGGTGTCATAATACAACCCGGCGGCGTATTTGGATCAACACAGTCATCCCCATTAAAAAATCCGCCAACACATGTCCCAAAAGATAAACAAGCGTTGCCTCCCCCACATCCCGCTTGGGCACTAGGACAGAAATTCGTACAATCCGTTGGTGTACAATACATATTCCCATTGTCAGAGCAAAACGTACATTCAGAGACATTCCCCCCATTCATGCTGTCACAGCAGGTTCCGTCCCATCTAAAACAGCTAATGCATGGCACGGAGCACGTCCCTAAAGGCGAATTAAATTCACTACAGCATCCTGGACTGGGGTTATTAGGATCACTTGGATCGCACCACCCGCAGCACGAAAGCGATTCACAAGAAGTACAATCCGCCTGCTGGAAACAGCGCCCATCGTAACAACAATTGCTCTCATCGATATTTGTCCATCCCCCGGCAACACAATCAGCCGTGACAGAACCCGAACAGCCGTCGCAGGGCACACTAACGGAAGTCCCGCTGGCGGTGCCTGCCGGAAGGGTTGTCATCCCTATCCCTCCACACGTCGTGACATCGAAAGTTGGGCAAGTCAAACAATCGGCCACACAAGTATTGATATCTTCCCCTGTTGCGGCGCAACATAAACCGTCCCCGCAATTAAAGCCGGCGACACAATCGCAGGAATTGGTCGCGTCTTCGCCGGTATTGGCGCAGCAGAGCCCGTCGCCGGTCGTTAATACGCTGACGCAATCGCAACAATTGGTGTTAGTTTCTGCGCTCGAGCAACAAATTCCATCGCCGCATCCCGCCCCGCAGTCCTGGCAACAATTCGTCGAATTCTCCCCGCAGGGAGCGTCACAGAAAGTATCTCCACAGCTAGCACAATCGGCACAGCAGTTTGTCCGGTCTTCCCCGCCGGCAGCGCAGCAAACCGTATCCCCGCAGGCCGGTGTCCCATGACAATCCTGACAACAGTTGGTCGAATTCTCTCCCGCAGACACATCGCAGACATTGTTGCCGCAGGAAACGGTACACGTCTCACTGACAAAATTCCAGAAGCCACTATTGCAAGCAAAGGTTACAAACCCCAGACACCCCGTCCCACAAGCAACCTGAACGACCGAGCCGCTGGAAACAGGCTGATTATTGGCCGGAATCGTGACGGGTCCTCCACAGGTAGGTGAAGCGGATGTTGGCAAACAATCACAGCCTTGTGTATTGCACGCTCTGGTTAAACTCAGACCGTTGCCGTCAGCGGGACAGTATGACCCCGGAGGCACACCCGGCGGGCAAGTACATGTCCTTGTTTGAACCCCGCCGCCGCAGGGAAGCGAACAGGCCGACCAAGGATCCCACACGCACGTCGGCGTCGGACAAAGATTAAAGTTGCAGTTTCGTGAAGCCGCTCCTATACAATTTTGCCCGACAGGCGCAGGAGGACATATACATTGCCTTGTCTGCGTAGGGAGTTGCCCCGGATTCACGCAGGCAGGGCAGGCGGACCATCCTGCCGGATCCCACTGGCAATCAACCGGCGGGCAAGGGAATTGATTACAAGGCCTTGAAGTGATAGACCCGTATTGATCCGGGGCGCAGCCGCTGCCGCAGGTATCCGTACACGTTCTTGTTTGCGTTCCTCCGGATCCGCAAAGAAGGCTACAGGCGGTCCAAGCTGTCCAGCCCCCCGTTGTACAAGAGCTCGATGGGTTTTGCCCCATAATGATATTGGCCGTTTCATTGAAATACTGTTCTGTCGCACGGTTGGCCCGGGGTAGTTTATTTTGTAGCCCGACCAGCACAATGGCCACAACAACCGCTAAAAGAAGCATATACTCCAAGGCGGCCTGGGCGTTGCGGGAAGTGAATTTTGGATGTATTCTCATGATGGAAAATGGATGCTGTCCCAATGGCTTGCTCAAGCCGGGACAACTTTATTTAAATATAACATGTAGGTATTTCTTGGGCAATAAAGAGTATTTTTTATTAATATTTATAACTAAAAATCAGGCGAGGCTTTTGAGAAATTGAACAGCCCTTTTGGGGTTAGGAGAATTGAAGAAATAGCTGGCGGTGGCGAGGATATTGGCCCCGGCTTTGACGCAACCGGGGGCTGTCTTATCATTGACGCCCCCATCGATGGCGATATCCCCTTTAAAAGATTTTCTTAATTGTTCGATCTTGGATAGGGCGATGGGGTTAAAGGCCTGTTTGGCAAAACCGGGATTGACCGACATCACCAAAACGCCATCCAAGTCTTTGAGCACGCCGTCCAGGCAGGGGGGTGTGCCTGGATTGATCGTCATGAACGCTTTTTTCCCTTTTTTCTTGATGCGCAAAATGTCTTTGCGGGCGCGCTGGGCATCGATTGTGTCAACTTCTTTGGGAAACTCCAGTTGCTCTTTTCCCATTCTTCTTGGGCCATAGCACTCGGCATGAATAGAAACAATGTCCGCCCCCTTATCGCAGAATTCATCGATATAAAACCATGGATGCTCGATCATCAAGTGCGTTTCGATGGGAAGTTTCGTGATAGGGCGGATCGCCTCCAGGATCACCTGACCGATACTGATATTGGGGACGAAATTGCCGTCCATCACATCAATGTGGAGCATATCAACGCCGGCATCTTCGCATTTTTTAATCTCATCACCGAGTTTGGTAAAATCGGCGCAGAGAATGCTGGCGGCGACTTTTATCGATTTGGACATTATTATTTTTCCTTAAATGTTCTACTCCGCTCAAATGCTTCCGCTTTGAGCTTCGTAGGAACATTCTGCTTCGCTGAAATTTATTCCTGCGAAGCCCCGAGCGAAAGCATCGGGGCGAAGCAGAATGCGCGGGGAGAGAATTCCCCGACGTTCGCTTATGCTCAGTCGGGGTCCCGACCGAACGTAAGTGAGCGTCGGGAGAACTCCCAAGTTTATGCGCGGGAGTGGACTTCCCCGCCGTTTCCTAAAAATATTATTGTAGGCGGGGCCCCGTTTACCTTATTAAAATATTCATTTAGAAAAAACGGGGGAACCATCGAAATTAGTGCGTGGGGAGAGAATTGAACTCTCACGGGTTGCCCCACACGCCCCTCAAACGTGCGCGTATACCAATTCCGCCACCCACGCAAATCTACCTCAAACCTACTTCTTTTCCTTCTTATAAATTAACGCCGCTTTAACGAAATCTCTGAACAACGGATGGGCGCGATCCGGCTTGGACTGGAATTCCGGATGGAATTGGCCGGCCACAAACCAGGGATGATCTTTCAGCTCGATAATTTCTACCAAATCTTGCTGCGGATTAATGCCGGTAAAAACCATTCCCGCTTTTTCAAAAGCCTCCCGGTAGTTATTATTAAATTCATAACGATGGCGGTGCCGCTCAGAGATCTGTTCCTTTTTATATGCCTTGTAGCTTAGGGAAGTCTTGTTAATTTTGCACCCATAGGCGCCCAGGCGCATCGTTGCCCCCAGCTCTTTGATGTCCCGCTGCTCCTCCAACAAAGAAATGACCGGATATTTGGTATCCTTGTCAAATTCCGTCGAATCCGCGCCTTTCATATCACAAACATCCCTGGCAAATTCGATACAAGCCACCTGCATCCCCAGGCAAATCCCAAAATAAGGGATCTTATTCTCGCGGGCGAACTGGACGGCCTTGATCTTGCCTTCGATCCCGCGATCGCCGAATCCACCGGGGACAAGGATGCCGTGTGCATTCTTTAGTTTGCCTTCGATGGTGCGCTTATCAACCTTTTCGGCGTCGATTTTTATAATGTTAACTCTCGCGTTATTGGCAATGCCGCCGTGGACCAGCGCTTCATAAATGGATTTATAGGCATCCGGAAGGGAAATGTACTTTCCGACGACACAAACATCAACTTCCTGCTCGGGGTGTTTTAGGCATTTAATGACCAGATTTTTCCAGTCTTTCAGATCTTTGGATTCCCGCTTCAGATGCAGCTTGCGCAAAATCAAGTCGTCCAATCCTTCTTTTTTCAACGCGAGCGGCACTTCATAGATATGCCGGACGTCGATCGCCTCGATAACGGCCTCGGGCTCGACGTTACAAAAAAGAGCGATCTTCTCTCTTTGGTCCTTGGTGATCTTACGCTCGGTACGGCACATCAAAATATCCGGTGTGATACCGATCTCCCGAAGGCGCCCCACGCTATGTTGGGTCGGTTTGGTTTTTTGTTCGCCGGCGGAACGGATATAAGGCAAAAGGGTGACGTGGATATTAACGCCGTACCCTTCGCCCAACTCCCAACGAAGCTGGCGAATGGCCTCCAAAAACGGCAAGCTTTCGATATCCCCAACCGTGCCCCCGATCTCAACGATCGTGACATCCACATCCTGGTCTTTGGAAACTTTTCGGATGCTGCGTTTGATCTCATCGGTGATGTGCGGGATGATCTGGACGGTCTTGCCCAGATAATCACCGCGACGTTCTTTGGTGATGACCGTATAATAGATCTTTCCCGTCGTTATATTACTGTCTTTGGTGATAAGGGCGTTGGTGAAGCGTTCATAATGACCCAGGTCCAGATCCGTTTCCGCCCCGTCATCGGTCACATAGACTTCCCCGTGCTGATAAGGGTTCATCGTCCCCGGATCGACGTTAAGATACGGGTCGCACTTGATGATCGTTGTTTTAAGCCCGCGCGCCTCCAGCAATTTGCCGATAGAGGCGGCGGCAATGCCTTTGCCCAAGCTTGAAACAACGCCTCCGGTTATAAAAATAAATTTGCCCATGGATTTATACTTCTAATAAATATTTGCTTTTCTTCGTTGGTATTTGCGTCGGGTACTTGCCCGAGAAACACGCATGACAAAAATTGTTCGGCTGTTTCATGACCGATAACATGCCTTCCATACTCAAATACTTAAGCGAATCCACCTTGATAAAATCAGCGATCTCCTCCACCGACTTGGTCGATGCGATGAGCTCGCGCTTGCTGGGAAAATCGATCCCGTAAAAACACGGCGATTTGATCGGCGGACAGCTGATGCGCATATGGATCTCCTTAGCACCGACGCGCCGTAGCGCGTCCACGCGTCCCCTTGATGTGGTCCCCCGCACGATCGAATCTTCGACGACAACGATTTTTTTACCATCGAGTACGCTTTTGATCGGATTAAGCTTGATCTTAACGCGCAGATCGCGCAACAGCTGGGTCGGCTGAATGAACGTGCGCCCGATATAGTGATTGCGGATAATGCCGACTTCGTAGGGCAACCTAAGTTCTTCCGCATAACCGATCGCCGCATAATTTCCGGAGTCAGGGATCGACATGACAAAATCCGCGTCCTTGACCGGATGTTCTTTGGCCAATTGCGCGCCCAAGCGTTTTCTCACTTGATACACGTTATCATCAAAAATGTTACTGTCAGGCCGGGCAAAATAAATGTTTTCAAAGATGCACGAACAACGCTTGGTCATTTTGGCCTCGGGCAAAAAGGCCGACTCTATTTTATTGCCATTAATAAAAACAACCTCGCCGGGCTCGATCTCCCGGATGAACTGGGCGCGGATCAGATCCAGCGCGCAGCTTTCACTGGCCAAAATATAACTTCCCTCAAACTCCCCCAGACAAAGGGGCCTGAATCCATGCGGGTCGCGGGCGCCGATGATCATATCGCCCCACAAAAAGACCAATGAGAACGCTCCCTTTAATTGAGGCAAAACGCGCATGAACCACTCTTTCACATCACCGTTTTTCGTGTGCGCCAGCAAATGGACGATGAGCTCGGAGTCCATCGTGGTCTGAAAAATAGACCCGCTTTCCTCGAGTTTTTTATACAATTCCGCCGTGTTCGTCAAATTCCCGTTATGCGCGATAGCGATCGGCTTACCGCGATGCTGCACCATAAAGGGCTGCACGTTCTTTGCCGTCGATGAGCCGGTCGTTGAATACCGGCAATGGCCAATCGCCGTTTCCCCTTTTAACCCCCGCAGGGATCTTTCATCGAAAGCATCCGCCACCAACCCCGGATTCTTGACGATGTGAAAATGCTTGCCGTCAAAGGAGGCGATGCCGGCGGCCTCCTCCCCGCGGTGCTGAAGGGCGTAAAGGCCCATGTACGCAATTTTGGCCGCATCTTTATGGTGGGATATCCCTATGATACCGCACATGAAATATTGTCCTTGGTCTTGGTGGTTTTATAATATTCCTGGAGAGATTTGACGGTGTACTTGTTGTCGCGGCAGGTTTCCATGCCGTTGACCGCGGCCCACGCGCCCTGAAGGGTGGTGATGCAGGGCACATTATGCAAAATGGCCGCCGCACGGATCGAGCGCATATCGTATTGACTGTCTTCTCCTGAAGGGGTATTGATGATGAGATGGATCTGCCCCTTCCTGACCAGCGTCATCAAATTATTCATGCCGCCTTTGCCCTGGTTGTAGCGGCCGACTTCCTGCACCTCAAGGCCGTTCGCTTGTAACACTTTGGCCGTTCCCCTAGTTGACACAATCGAAAAACCCATATCGGCCAACTTTTTCGCGATAAACACGACCCCGCGCTTATCCTCATCTTTAACGCTGATAAAAATCTTGCCCTTACCTGGAAGTGCCGAACCGGCGGCGATCTGCGATTTGGCGTACGCCTCGCCATAGCGGGTCGATATGCCCATGACCTCTCCCGTCGACTTCATCTCCGGGCCTAGAACAATATCGACGCCTGAGAACCTCGAGAACGGCAACACCGATTCTTTCACCGCAAAATGTTTCATGTCCGTGATATGGTCAAATGAAAGATCAAATTCGCTCAGCTTCTTGCCCACCATTACCTGCGCGGCGATCTTGGCGACCGCGATGCCTGTTGCCTTGCTGACGAACGGGACTGTGCGCGAGGCCCGCGGATTGACCTCCAAAACAAAAATACGACGCCCTTTGATCGCAAATTGAATGTTGATCAAGCCGATGACCTTCAAGGCTTGCGCGATCTTCGAGGTATGCTCTTTGATTTTATTTATTAAATCCTCGCTGATGGTTGGCGGCGGCAGGGTACAGGCCGAATCTCCCGAATGAATCCCCGCGTGCTCGATATGTTCCATAATACCAGCAATATAGGTCGCTTGTCCATCACAAATCGCATCAACATCAACCTCAATTGCGTCATCGACAAATTTATCGATCAAAATAGGATGCCCCTCGGAAACTTCTTTGGCTTCCTCGATGAATTGAAGGAGCTGATCTTGATCAAAAACGATCTTCATGGCCCGCCCGCCCAACACATAGGACGGCCGCGCCAGGACCGGGTACCCTATTTGTTCGGCGATCTTGACAGCGGCTTCCACCGTTTTCGCCGAACCGTTGGCCGGCTGTTCAATGCCCAACTTTTGTATCAACGCGGAGAATTTCTGCCGGTCCTCCGCCATATCAATGGACTTGACGCTGGTGCCGATAATGGGAACGCCGGCGTCATTGAGGCGCTTGGCCAAATTGAGCGGCGTCTGCCCACCGAACTGGACGATCACGCCGTCGGGTTTTTCGATATCAACGATATTCATGACATCCTCGAACGTTAGCGGCTCAAAATATAACCGGTCGGAGGTGTCATAATCGGTTGAGACGGTTTCGGGGTTGGAATTGACCATGATCGTTTCAAACCCAAGCCCTTTAAGCGCAAAAGAGGCGTGCACGCAGCAGTAATCGAACTCGATGCCCTGGCCGATGCGGTTGGGCCCGCCGCCTAAGATCATGATCTTCTTTCGTGGGCCCCCGGATTTCTCATGAAATTTCTTTATCTGCACAACCGCCTCATCTTCCGACTCATACGTTGAGTAAAAATACGGCGTGTACGCTTCGAATTCCGCCGCGCACGTGTCGACCAGTTTATAAACAGCGGTGATGCCTTTTTCCTTGCGCATCCGGCGCACTTCAATTTCGCTCGCATCCAGCAATTTAGCCAATTGAGGGTCGCTAAAGCCGTATTCCTTGGCTTTCCGTAAAAGCTCATCCGGCAAGATTTTATCTTTGCGGATGGTCGCGATTATTTTATTTTCCAATTCTAAAATTTGGGCTATGTGCGCAATGAACCAAATATCGATTTGGCTCACCTGCGCGATTTTCTCCATGCTCCAGCCCTTTTGAAGGGCGTATTTGATATAAAATATCCTTGAGGCGTTGGGCTCTTCCAATCGTTTCAGGACTTTTTCATCGGGGATCGACTTGTAATCCCATTTGTTATCCAAACCCGTGTGGCCGATCTCTAAGCCACGCAGCGCCTTTTGCAGCGCCTCTTTGAACGTGCGGCCGATGGCCATGGTTTCCCCGACGGATTTCATCTGAATTCCCAAAATATCTTTGGCTTCCGGGAATTTCTCGAAGGTAAAACGCGGCGCCTTCACCACCACGTAATCGATGGTCGGCTCAAAAGAGGCGGGCGTTTCTTTGGTAATGTCGTTTCGTATTTCATCCAGTGAGTAACCGACAGCTAACTTTGCCGCGAATTTGGCGATAGGGAAACCCGTTGCTTTAGAAGCCAACGCGGAGGAGCGCGATACCCGCGGGTTCATCTCGATCACGACCATACGCCCGTCTTTAGGATGAATGGCGAATTGGATATTGGAACCGCCGGTTTCAACGCCGATCTCGCGGATAATATCAATGGAGGCATCCCGCATTTTCTGGTATTCGCGGTCGGTGAGCGTTTGTGCCGGGGCAACCGTAATGCTATCGCCCGTATGCACCCCCATGGGATCCAAATTCTCAATGGAACAGACAATAACAACGTTATCTTTACAATCACGCATCACCTCAAGCTCAAACTCTTTCCAGCCCGTGATCGATTCTTCAACGATGATCTCATGGATCATGCTGCTTTCCATGCCTAAGGAGGCCACGCGCTCAAATTCTTCCATGTTATTGGCAAACCCGCCGCCGGTGCCACCGAGCGTATAACTGGGGCGGATAATGACCGGGAATCCTATTTTCTTGGCCGCCTTTACGGCTTCATCCATGTTGCGAGCAAAACCGCTGCGGGGGACATCATGGCCGGCTTTTAAGACAGCTTTCTTAAAGCACTCGCGGTCTTCGGCCTTTTTGATGACTTCGTAACCGGCACCAATCATCTTCACTTTATATTTCTCAAGCGTCCCGTTCTCATAAAGCTTCATCGCCAGATTCAAAGCCGTCTGGCCGCCTAAAGTCGGCAAAATAGCGTCGGGCCGTTCTTTTTCGATAATGTAGCGGATAAATTGCGGGGTCAGCGGCTCAACGTAGGTGTGGTCAGCAAATTCGGGGTCCGTCATGATGGTCGCCGGATTGGAATTGGCCAGCACGATCTCGTAGCCCTCTTCTTTCAAGGCCTTGCAGGCTTGGGTTCCCGAATAATCGAACTCGCAAGCCTGGCCGATAATGATTGGCCCGGAGCCTAATAATAGGATTTTTTTAATGTCGTTTCGTCGTGGCATTTCGCGTCTTAAATATTACTTCGGGTTACCAGTTGCCCGTTTCCCGTTACCGGAAACTGGTTACTGGTAACAGGTAACCACATTCATTTTTTCTTACTATTTTTTTCCATCATCTTTATAAAATATCCGAACAGATACTGCGCATCATGCGGGCCTGGTGCTGCTTCCGGATGATGCTGGAACGATAAAATCGGCATCTGTTTATGGCGTATGCCTTCAAGTGTTTGGTCGTTCAAATTGATGTCGATCATCTCGACCTCTTTGGGTTTAAGCGTCTTTATGTCCACGCAAAACCCGTGATTCTGTGAGGTAATGCCGATGCGGTTATCCAATAGGTCTTTGACCGGGTGGTTCGCCCCGTGATGGCCGAATTTTAATTTATACGTCTGCCCTCCCAAAGCAAGCCCCACGATCTGATGCCCCAAGCAGATCCCGAAGACGGGCAATTTTCCGAACAATTTTCTGACCGTTTCAATGGTGTAGGTGATCGCGGCGGGGTCGCCGGGGCCGTTGGAGATAAAAAGCCCGTCGGGTTTGATGGCCATTATTTCTTTGGGCGTCGCATCGGCCGGGAACACGTGAACTTCGCAGCCCAGCCGCGTTAAAATGCGCAAAATGTTGAATTTGATCCCGCAATCGATGGCCGCCACCTTAAACCGCGGTTTGGGCGCGTCCTTTTCCTGCCAAATATATTTCTTTTTGGTCGTGACCTTTTTGACCCAATCGCTTCCTTCCATGGAAGGGATTTTAGCGATCTTTTTCTTGAGGCTTGCTAAGTCAAAATCGGTCGTGGAAATGAGCGCTTTCATGGCGCCGGCCATACGAAGGTGGCGCGTGAGCGCGCGGGTGTCAATGCCTTCAATGGCGATGATCTTATTCTTATCCAAATAATCGATCAGGCTTTGGGTGGCCCGGTAATTGGAATGGACGCGGCAGAATTCCTTAACGACAAAACCTTTGAGATGAATTTTTTTGGATTCGCCGTCTTCATCGTTGATGCCGTAGTTGCCGATGAGTGGGTACGTCATGCAAACGATCTGGCCGGCGTAGGATGGGTCTGTCAAAACCTCTTGATAGCCCGTCATCGCCGTATTAAAGACGATTTCGCCCGCAGTTTCTCCCTGTGCGGATAGCGACTCGCCAATAAAATGCGTGCCGTCTTCCAGAAAAAGTATGGCTTTACTCATGTAGTCTTATAATATTTGTATAAGTAGGATATCAAGGTAGGACTATCAACTTCAATAGCCTGGAACAATATATCATTTCGGCCACTTTTGTCAACTTGAATTTTGGGCTAACATAACGGCTTAATGGCCTATTTTATTGCTTTGATAACCGGGATTTGGAGCTGCTGACCTCTATACGGTAGATGAGCTTTACTTCCTTGTCTTTGGGAACAGGTACCGTAAACTGGACGGTGAAAGCGTCTTTTTTCTCATAAGGATGCGTTGCCGTTAATATCTGCCAGTTGGCATACGCCATGGGCTCGATAATGCCTACCACCACGTCTTCTTCTTTGTGGTTTCGTAACGTGATCTCCCACTCCGATTCATAGACATAATCACCACCTAGATATTCACTTTGAAAGGCGGATTGCTTGCGCTCTTCAACCACATCAAAGGCCTTGCCGATCTTTAATTCAACCTCTTCATCTTTGGGCGTATGCTCGATGCGGTCCTCCCCGATGAACTGAAGGCTGTCTTCCTGGTCTTTCTTATAAAGCCGCATGGTACCGGCCGGAAGTGGCATGCCCAGATTATTCTCCTTCTCATTCTTAAATTTAACAAAAACTTCAACCGGGTCTTTGAGCTCTTGGCCGGCATACTGGCCAATAAAATAATAATTCTGCCCATGGACCAAAAGCTCTTTTTCAGTTTTAATGTCTGCGGCTTCCAATAAATTGATCTGCTTGGTTTGATTGTTTTTTATCGTTGTACGCCGCTGGAGATCATAAATATGGTACTCGAAAAATCCCTGCTCAACGAATTGGGGCGCGGATTCCATAGCCATAGCTGATTTAGCGACCATATCGCTTCTTAAACCGCCCACGGCATCATAAACACGATTAATCTCGCCGGCGACAAGTTTTAATTTGGCATTGTTATACATTGTCCCGCTTCGATTATCCAGGCTCACCCATCCCGACAGATCGGCCTTGGTGTCGTCTTGGTTCAGGACGACGATATAATCGGCTTTCCAGTTAATGTAATTGGTCAAATAAGAAACCTCCACTTCGTGTTCCTTCGCGCCTGAATTGTCGTACTGCCAAGAAAGTGTTGGCTTAGCGATCAAATTTTCCGGGATTTTTGGCAGGATTTTAAACCCGGGATGGCCCAAGTGGATTTCGTTGCCGATCTTAAAGATCTGCCCGTTATTGTTGCTTAGCAACTCCGCCTCGATCTCTTCTTTTTTATCCTGATATTCATTGTACGTCAACAGCTTGACCTTTTGCCCGACGTATTTATCCAGCAATTTATTGGCATCCATGAGATCGTATTCGTAATTTTGCTCCAGCACCATGAATGATTTTGGATTATTGAGCGACTTGATATGGACCGTTACGGGATTGATATACGCTGCCACGTCCATGAACCGCAACTCTCCTTCTCCCTGCCTCAGATTGATCCGCCGGGTATCTTTGACCAGGCCGATGTCGCTGTTATAAACCGTTACCTCGACATTTTTCTGATCATCGATGGTGCTCTTTTGGACTTCCTGCGCCAAACAAAGCTGTGCGGTGAGAACAAACATTAAACATAATTTCGGGATGGCGAATTTCATGACGAACTCCTTTGTTTAAGAATGTGCTTTTATCAAAAATTCATTAACAGCGTCTTTGCATGGCTTGGTGTCAATGTCCTCGTAAATCAAGCCCAGCCGTCGAGACAAAATATCATCCTCCGTCTGCGCCATTTCCGTTTCAATGGCGTAAACGATCTGGGCTTTGATAAACTTCGAGTGCGAGGCAACCGGCTCTTTCAGATCTGGATCTTCTTCAACAAGCTTTAAGACGTCCTGATAACGGATGCCGTACATATTAAACAAATTTTCAATTACCCCTTCGTCAAGGCCGGCCTGCTGGGCGACATCGGAAGCTGTTTGGGATATTTCGCCGCTTCCATAAAGAGGAAAATGTTGGCTTGTATCAACAAGGTCTTTTTTAGTAACGTGCTTTAAGACATCTTCCGCGATCTTTCGATAGGTCGTGTATTTCCCGCCGTAAACATACACAACGCCTGAATACGATTCTTCGATTTGATGCCTTCTGGATATGGACGATGGCGCGCCTTCCCTGAAAGCCAGCGGCCGAAGGCCGGCGAAGGTCGTTATGATATCCTCCTTCTTGAAATCAACATCGGGAAATACGCGGGAGGCTTCTTTGAACAAATACGCGATATCGTCGTCTTCGGCAGTGACCTGATCCGGGTTGCCGCCGAAATCGGTGTCTGTTGTCCCGATCAATGAGTTTCCGTGCCAGGGAATGACAAAGAAAACCCTTCGCTCCGATGCTGTCGGCACCAAAAGCGCGTGGTCACAGACCTGCCCGCGATAGACGATATGGGCGCCTTTGGTGGCGCGCACCTTTTGAGGCATCTGGGCATGCTCCTTATCCAAGAACAGATCCGTCCATGCGCCAACAGCACAAACAATTTTTTTAGCCCTGACCTGAAAGGGCCTTTGATGGATCTTGTCATAGGCCTCGACCCCCACCGTTTTCCCCAGCTGTTTGAGCAAAGACTTGACCTCAACATAATTAGCGACACGCGCCCCCTTCTCATCGGCGCTTAGGACATTTTCCAAAACCAAGCGCGCATCGTCCATTTGCCCGTCGTAATAAAGTATGCCGCCGACCAATCCTTCCTTTTTTATCCCCGGCACCAAATGCTCTATCTCGGCAGATGTGAGGCTTCGCCTTTTGTGGATCAAATATTTCCCGCTTAAAAGATCATACAACAAGACGCCCAACTTCATCAGCCATAACGGCCGGCTGTCTGTTTTATAGACGGGAATGATAAAACCCAATGGTTTTACAAGGTGGGAGGCGTTCTTTATCTGGACCGTGCGTTCGCGGAGGGCTTCGCGCACAAGGCCGAACTCAAAATTCTCCAGGTACCGTAACCCGCCGTGAACGATCTTTGTCGATTTGCTGGAGGTTCCGCCGGCAAAATCATCCTTTTCTAAAAGGCACGTTTTAAGGCCATTCAACGCCGCCATGTGAGCGATGGCAGCGCCGTTGATCCCGCCGCCAATGACCAAAAGATCAAAAATGCCCTCAGTGCATTTCTTGATATCACGCTTCATGTCGTTCTTGCCTGGGTAACGGCTCTTTGCCAGCCCGCATACAACTCTTCACGCTTACGGACTTTCATTCGCGGGATGAAAACGCGATCTTTCTTTTGGAGGGCTTTTAAATCTTTTTTGCCTCGCCACAACCCTACCGTCACCCCGGCCAAATGCGCCGCCCCTTGCGCCGTCGACTCAATGACCCTGGGCCGCACGATGCGGCAATTGAGAAGGTCGGCCTGAAACTGCATTAAAAAGTCGCTGCGGCAAGCGCCGCCATCAACTTTTAATTCGGGGATAGCCCGACCGGATTCTTTCTTCATGATGTCAAAAACATCTTTGACCTGATACGCGATCGCCTCCAATGCCGCCCGGATAATGTGCTGTCGGTTCGCGCCTCGCGTCAAACCGGTAATAAGCCCCCGGGCATGTGCGTCCCAATAAGGCGCGCCAAGGCCCGTAAATGCCGGCACAAAATAAACTCCGTTAGTGTCCTTAAGGCCCTTGATGGCTTTATCGGATTCGGCAGATGTTTTAATCGTTTTCAATTCATCGCGCAGCCATTGGACCGCCGCGCCGGCGATAAAAATGGCGCCCTCCAAGGCGTAAACGGGCCTCCCTTGATCGTCGCTGGCGAGCGTTGTCAACAAGCCCTTCTTTGAATAGATCAATTTTCTTCCCGTATTGAGCATGATAAAACATCCCGTGCCATAAGTATTCTTAACGCTTCCTGGCGCATAACAGCCTTGTCCGTATAATGCCGCTTGTTGGTCGCCTAACACGGCGGCAATTGGAATACCAGACGGTAGGGGCGCAGCATGCTGCGCCCCTACGGCAGTATATCCAAAAATTGACCCAGAATTTTGAGCCTTAGGCAAAATTGATTTTGGTATACTCAAAATCCTTAATAATTCATCGTCCCATTTTAAATTCCGTATATTGAAGATCAACGTGCGGGAAGCATTGGTGACATCCGTTGCGTGAGACTTACCGCCGGTTAATTTCCAAATAAGCCAACTGTCAATGGTGCCAAAACAGACCTTCCCTTCTCGCGCCCTTGAACGCAGGCCCTTCACGTTATCCAAGAGCCATTTGATCTTTGTCCCGCTGAAATACGGGTCCAGCACAAGGCCCGTTTTTCGTTTGAATGTAGGGGCATAGCGCGCTATGCCCCTACAAATATCGGCAGTGCGCCGGCATTGCCAAACGATGGCCCTGGCGAGAGGCCTTGATGTCGCGCGATCCCATAAAACGGTTGTTTCCCGCTGATTGGTAATACCGACGGCAGCGATCTGTTTCTTGTCGATCCCCGCCTTACTGATCGCGCCTTTGATGACCTCGCAGCACGAAGCCCAGATCTCATCCGCGTCATGCTCGACCCAGCCGGGCTTGGGATAATACTGTTTAAATTCCCTGTAATGGCTGGTAACGATACGCCCCATTCCATCGAAAATAAAAGCCCTCGATCCCGTTGTGCCCTGGTCCAACGCTAAGATGTATTTTTTTACCATACGAGTTTTTCTTCCGGTCAAAAGCCCAATCTTTTTTTATTATCCCAAAAAGCTTTATCGTCCTTAAGGATCTGGCGCGCCAAAGCGTCTTTGTCCTGCCCGTTATTGAAATCGTATTCAATGATGGCGACCACTTTCAAAATGTCTTCAAAGGGTTGATCAAGAAGCGACGGGTTTTGGAACGCCATCGAATCAATGAGCTGGACATAATGGGTAGGAGGTTTTTGAATGGAGATCCCCTCGGTCCGCAATTTATCGATTGTATGCTGCACCGTTATGATCTTCGGCTCCATATCGATCATCAGCGGCCAGGCATGGCTGTTCGCTTCCATCTGTTGCCAGACATCCGTGATATTGACGACCTCCGCCACGGGAGGCTCATAAAATAGATCGCCGTAAGCGGCCCCTTGTACGGCTGGAATGGAAATTTGTGAAGGGTTGCTTTGCTGGAATTGCTGGCTCATCAGAACGCCGGCCTGCTGCATGGCTTGGTTATAAGCCTGTTGCTGCGCCCGCAGCTGTTCCGCCACGCGTTGCTGCACGCTTTGCATATTGGTTTGCCGCTGCTGATAAACCTCTTGCACCTTTTCCTGCACGGCTTGGTTGTACGCCCGCTGTTGGGCCACGGCCCGCTGTTGGAGGGCTTGTTGCATCGTTTGTTGCTGTATCTGTCGTTGAACCACCGCCTGCTGGTAGGCCGCTTGTTGCTGTTGGATGATCTGTTGTTGCTGCCGACGGATGGCTTCCTGCTGCTGGTGTTGCATGGCGCGCTGACGCTGCTCAATGGCAGCCCCGGCTTGCGCCATAGGCGTAGGGAGGGTCAAAAGGCAAACGAAATAAATAAGGAGGGTGAGATGGGCTATCAATTGTCCAATGGGATAATTGATGTTGATAAACGGGGCAATTATTGTCCCGAAATTTCTCCGATGGCTTCTCCCTCTTCCAGGCTCTTCAATAACCCCAAAGCCAGCTTCAGCTTCTCTTCATTTCTTTCCTGAATGAAAATTTCAACGCTTCGCTTCGCGGCTCCAACGGCTTCCTGCCGATCAAAATCCTCTTGCGCATTTCCCGGCGTGTGTTGCCTGATGGCATGCGCCGCGCCTAAAAAGTAATAAATTTCCCCGTTATTAGGGTCAACCCTTGTGCCCGCATTAAGCGTGTCAACGGCCTTGTCATAGTTTCTAAGCCGCAAATACACTTGGCCTAATACCAGAAAATTTTCCGGATTTTGGGGTTCGGTTTTAATGGCATTATCAAAACTTTGAATGGCGCCGACAATGTCCTGGTTACGAAGGTCTTCCATACCCTTTTCAATAAATGCCTGCGCCTGTGCGCGCGCATCGGGTCTTTGAAGGGCCGATTGTTTCTCTTGCGTCCTCGGCTCGCCGCAAGCCAACACAAAAACGGCCAATAATACTAAATAACTGCTCCATTTCATAATGCACATCCTTTCATTTAAACTCTTTGTGCCGTAAGATAATTTTGCACGCCCTTGGCCGCCTCCCGGCCTTCATGAATGGCCCAAACAACCAGGGATTGCCCCCGCCTCATGTCGCCAGCGGCAAAAACGCCGGGAATGCTTGTCATTTTATTTTCATTCGTTTTTACGTTGCTGCGTTCGTCTAATTCTACACCCAATTCCTCCAACATGCCACGTTTTACAGGGCCCAAGAAACCCATCGCTAAAAGGAGCAAGTCTACCTCTTCCTCGAATTCCGACCCTGCAACCTCCTCCATCTGCTGGCGCCCTGTTTTCGGGTCTTTCGCCCCGAATTTCAGGCGGATCCCGTGAAGCTTCTTTAATTTACCGTTTTCCCCGCTTAATCGTTTGGTCATGATCGCGTAATCACGGACCACCCCTTCATCATGCGATGTGGAGGAGCGCTCAATAAAGGCCCATTGCGGCCAAGGGTTATTGAGGCTGCGTTCTTTGGGCGGCCGCGGCAGGAGTTCGAAATTTTTAACGACACTGGCCCCCTGGCGATTCGCCGTCCCGATACAATCGCTGCCCGTATCGCCGCCGCCTAGAACGATCACCCGTTTGCCCTCGGCGGAGATCCGGTCCTTAAGATTGATCTTTTGGCCCAAACAAATGCGGTTCTGCTGCGTTAAATATTCCATCGCATAATAAACGCCCTGTAGATCACGGCCTTCGACATTTAGATCACGCGGCTGCTCGGCCCCGCCGGCTAGAACAACAGCATCGTGACTTTGGACCAATTCTTTGGCCGACACATCGACGCCGACATGGGCCTTGGTCTTGAATTTCACGCCTTCTTTTTCCATCCGTTTAAGACGACGCTCCACTACCCATTTTTCCATTTTAAATTCTGGGATACCCAGCGTCAAAAGGCCGCCCAAGACCTCATTTTTTTCATAAACCGTGACCGTGTGGCCTTCTTTGTTCAATTGATCGGCACAGGCCAAGCCCGCCGGCCCGGACCCGATAACGGCGACCGTTTTGCCCGTACGGTGTTTGGGTGGCGTGGGCTTGATCCACCCTTCCTTGTAAGCCCGCTCGATAATGGACACCTCGATATTTTTGATCGTGACCGCTGGCTCATTGATCGCCAATACGCAGGCGTTTTCGCATGGGGCCGGACAAATGCGGCCGGTGAATTCGGGAAAATTATTGGTTTTGTGAAGCCGCTCGATGGCCTCTTTCCAGTTCTCCCTGTAAACCAGATCGTTCCAGTCCGGAATGATGTTGCCGATGGGACAGCCCGATTGGCAAAAAGGCACGCCGCAATCCATGCAGCGCGCGCCCTGTTTACGCAATTCCTCATCGGGCATTTGTTTATAAAACTCTTGCCAGTGTTTAATACGCTCTTTGGCAGGCTCTTTGTCAAAATCCTGCCTTTTATATTTCATGAAACCGGTTATATCACCCATATTTTCTTTAAATTATCTTACCGAAGCTCACTTTTTGGAAGGAGCGCTTTCGAGTTGCGCTTCTTTTTGGATCTTGTTGGCCTCTTCGATCACCCGACGATAATCGGTCGGATAGACCTTAATGAATTGAGGGAAAACCATCTTCCAGTTATCCAAAACTTTCTTGGCCTGCGTACTGCCGGTATACCGTAAATGGTTTTCAACGAGCCGGTGGAGCTCTTGGATATCATCTTCCCGCTCAAGCGGATAAAGCTCCACCATTTCCATGTTGCATTTGCCTTTGAAATCGCCTTGCCTGTCCCAAACATAAGCGATCCCGCCGCTCATGCCGGCGGCGAAATTGCGCCCCACGGGCCCCAGGACCACCACGCGCCCGCCGGTCATATACTCACAACCGTGGTCTCCCAATCCTTCGATGACCGCACAAGCGCCGCTATTACGCACGCAAAACCTCTCGCCCGCGATGCCACGGAAATACGTTTCCCCCATGATCGCGCCATACAACACGACATTGCCGATTAAAATATTTTCTTCGGGAACAAAAGGGGCCGTCTTCGGCGGATAAATGATAAGTTTCCCGCCGGATAAACCTTTACCGACATAATCGTTCGCATCGCCTTCCAGCGTAAAGGTAACACCCTTGGCAAGAAAAGCGCCAAAGCTTTGTCCTGCGGAACCATGGAACCTGATATCGATCGTGTTATCCGGCAGCCCGGCCAGCCCGTAACGCCGGGCGATTTCACTGCTTAACATCGTGCCGACGGTGCGGTTGGTGTTTTTTATCTCGCAATCGAACTTGGTATACGATTTATTTTCAATAGCGGCCTTACAGGCTTCGATGAGCTTATTATCCAACGCCTTTTCAAGGCCGTGGTCTTGTTTACCCACATGATGAATAGCTACATAATCAGGCACATCGGGCTTGTGTAAAACGCTGGTTAGATCCAATCCCTTGGCTTTCCAATGATCGATCAAAACAGCCGTTTCGAGCATATCCACGCGGCCGACCATATCCTCAAATTTTCTAAAACCCAATTGGGCCATGATTTCACGGACCTCTTCGGCGACAAAGGTAAATAAATTGACAACATACTCCGGTTTTCCGTCGAATCTTTTGCGTAATTCCGGGTCTTGGGTAGCGATCCCGACCGAGCAGGTATTCAAATGGCATTTACGAAGCAGGATGCAGCCCAGCGTCACCAACGCGACCGTTGAGAAACCAAACTCATCCGCGCCCAACATGGCGGCGATCGCCACGTCGCGGCCAGTTTTTAATTGGCCGTCGGTTTGCACGCGGATGCGCCCGCGTAAATCATTCATCACCAGCACTTGCTGTGTTTCCGCGATGCCTAATTCCATGGGAAGGCCCGCATGCTTGATGGAGGTTTGCGGAGAAGCACCCGTTCCGCCCTCATAACCGCTGATCAAAACATGATCGGATTTTCCTTTGGAAACGCCGGCGGCAATGGTCCCCACGCCGATTTCCGCCACCAGTTTAACGCTCACGTCCCCTCGGGGATTCGCGTTTTTCAGATCATGGATCAATTGGGCCAAATCTTCGATGGAATAAATGTCATGATGCGGCGGAGGAGAAATCAAACCCACGCCTGGAGTTGTATAGCGCGTTTTGGCAATTTCTTTGCTGACCTTATAGCCCGGAAGTTGGCCGCCCTCGCCCGGCTTGGCCCCCTGCGCCATTTTTATTTGCATTTGATCGGCATTAACAAGATATTCAATCGTTACCCCAAAACGGCCCGCGGCCACTTGTTTAATGCGGCTTCGCCGCCAATCGCCGTTAGGGTCTTTCTTGAACCGCTCCGGATCCTCGCCACCCTCGCCGGTATTGGAAAAACCTCCCATCCGGTTCATCGCAATGGCGAGCGTTTCGTGTGTTTCTTTGGAAATTGAGCCGTAACTCATCGCGCCCGTTGCAAAACGCTTGACGATTTCAGTTGCCGGCTCGACCTCTTCGATAGGAATGGGATTGCCTTGCTTGAATTTCAAAAGCCCGCGAATGGTGGCAAGGTTCGTTTGTTGGTTGTTGACCAACTTGGCGAATTGCTTATATAGCTCATAGTTATTGCTTCGCACCGCATGCTGCAGCATACCGATCGTCTGCGGGTTGAGCTGATGGTGCTCCCCGTCGCGGCGCCACGCGTAGAACCCACCTTGATCGAGCATGTTATCATACCTATTTTCTTGCGGATACGCGTCCTGGTGCCGGCGGATCATTTCTTCCGCCACTTCTTCAATCCCGATACCGCCGATACGCGAAGGGGTGGCTGTAAAATATTTATTAATGAGCACCTGGCCCAAGCCCACCGCCTCAAAAATTTGGGCCCCGCAGTAGGAATGAATCGTCGAGATCCCCATTTTGGAAATAACTTTGAATAGCCCTTTACGAGTCGATTTTATATAGTTCTTCTTGGCGTCTTTGAACAGAATGTTTTTGTAATCGCCTTTTCTGATCTCGCTTTCAATGGTTTCAAGGGCCAGATACGGATTGATGGCGTTCGCCCCGTAACCGATCAGCACGGCAAAATGATGCATTTCCCGCGCCTCGCCCGTTTCAAGCACAAGGCTCACCTTTGTTCTTGTTCCCCGGCGGATCAAATGATGATGCAGCCCCGAACAGGCCAGCGCGCTGGGCATGGGGATATTCTTTTTATTGACCCCCCGGTCGGATAAGACAATGACCGAATACCCCTTTTCGATAGCCGCATCCACCTCGAGGAATAATTCTTCCAGCGCTTTCTCAAGGCCTGCCCGAGCGTCTTCAGCCTTAAAAAGCATTTTAAATTTCTTGGCCCTTAAAGCGCCTTTCTTCACATGCGCAATTTTTTCCAGCTCTTCGTTGGCGATGATGGGCCGCGGAATGCGCAGCCGATGGGCATGCTCCGGCGTTTCATCCAACAAATTGCCTTCGGGCCCGAGATGGACGTTCTCCGCCATGATGACCTCCTCGCGGATGGCATCCACCGGCGGATTGGTCACCTGCGCAAACAATTGCTTGAAATAATCGTAAAGAAGCCGCGGCTTACGGGAAAGGACGGCCAGGGGCGTGTCATCCCCCATGGATCCGGTCGCTTCCGCCCCTTGAGTGGCCATCGGCTCTAAAAGAAGCTTAATGTCTTCGATCGTGTACCCAAAAGCACGCTGGCGGGCCAAAAGAGTTTTTTCATCCAACCCGTGAACATTTTTGGGCTCGGGCAGCTCGCTTAAGTCGATCATTTGCTCTTTGATCCACTGCGCGTAGGGTTTTTTTGTCGCGTATTCGCGTTTGACTTCCTCATCGTCAATGATACGGCCGGCCTCGGTATCAACGAGAAACATCTTCCCGGGCTGAAGCCGCCATTTCATCTTGATGCGATCAGCGGGGATCGGCAAGACGCCGGTTTCAGAGGCCATCACCACCAGATCATCTTTCGTGACAAGGTATCGGGAAGGGCGCAAGCCGTTGCGGTCCAAAACGGCGCCTATATATCTTCCGTCGCTAAAAGCGATCGATGCCGGCCCGTCCCACGGCTCCATCAGGCAGGCGTGATATTCATAAAAAGCTTTTTTCTCCGCCGGCATGCTTTCATGGCCTTCCCATGCCTCGGGGATCATCATCAGGATGGCGTGCGGCAGAGGGCGGCCCGCTAACACCAGAAGCTCAAAAACGTTATCGAATGTGGCCGAGTCGCTGCCATGAGGGACCACCACCGGTAAGGTCTTTTTAATGTCCTCTCCAAAGGCTTGTGATATAAACTGCTTTTCGCGCGCATTCATCCAATTAATGTTACCGCGAAGCGTATTGATTTCTCCATTATGGCAAAGCATGCGGTACGGATGCGCCAACGCCCATGAAGGGAACGTATTGGTGCTATATCGGGAATGGACCATCGCGATCGCCGACTGCAGATCCGGGTCTGACAGATCGGGGAAAAAGCGGTCCAACTGCTCGGCCATCAATTGGCCTTTGTAGACAATGGTTTTGCTGGAAAGGCTGCAGAAATAATAATAGCTCTTTTGCTCAAGGACTGATTGCTGGATCTGGTTAAAAAGCCTTTTTCGGATCACATAGAGCTTGCGGTCAAAGGCCTCGCGCGCCGTGCCATCGCCCCGGCCGATAATGAGCTGTTTAAAAGTCGGCTTAACGGAGGCCGCTACTTTTCCGATCTTGGTCGGGTCATGAGGAACATCGCGCCAGCCTAAAAGTTTTTGCCCTTCTTCATAGATGATATGCTCGGTCCAGGCTTCGATCACATTTCGATCTTCTATCTTCGGCGGTAAAAAGACGATCCCCACGCCGTAATCTCCCAAAGGAGGCAATTTAATATGGAGTTTGGCGCATTCTTTCCTAAAGAATTGGTCCGGCATTTGGATCAAAAGGCCTGCCCCATCCCCGGTTTCGGGGTCACAGCCGCAGGCGCCCCGATGGCTTAAATTCTCCAAAATAGTAATGCCGTTTCGGACGATCTCATGCGACTTTTTGCCCTTTAAATGGGCCACAAAGCCGACGCCGCAGGCATCGTGCTCAAACTGCGGGTGGTAAAGGCCCTGTTGTTTTGGATAATTAAGGTTCATTCTTTAAACTTCCTTAAGTCGATCTTTAGCTTTTTTATTTTGGTCCTTATCGTATTTCTGTTCAAGCCCAGTATCCGCGCCGCCAAGATCTGGTTACCCCGCGTTTTTTGCAAAGCTTTTTCGATCAAAAGCCGTTCGGTATCTTCGATGATATAACGATAAATACCCCCATCTTGCAGGGCAATAAAGGAATTCTCTATTTTATCGGCTAAGTCCACTCTACTTTACCTTCTATCTTTCAAGACCATTTTCCAATTTTACATACTTTCAAACATAATTCAACTATAATTTAGTATTAGTATTAATAATTTAATAAGAATCAGAACTCCTTGTATTTATTGGTGATAGGAAGCCTCCAATCCTTGCCGAACGCCCTGGGAGTGATCTTAATCCCAGGTGGGGCCTGGCGGCGCTTATATTCGCTTCTATCCACCATGGATATAACGCTTTTAACGATTTCCTGGTCTTTCCTATTCGCCATTTGCGTGAAAGACCTATGCTCTTCCACATAGCTCTTTAGTATGCCATCCAAAACATCATAAGGCGGGAGGCTGTCCTGGTCTTTCTGGTTTTCCCTTAATTCCGCTGTTGGCGGACGGTCGATCACAGATTGGGGGATAACATTTCCCCTTTTTTGATTAATAATTAGACATAATTGATAAACAACTGTTTTTGGCACATCCTTGATAACCGCAAACCCGCCCGACATATCCCCATAAAGCGTGCAATACCCAACGGCTATTTCGCTCTTATTGCCTGTTGTCAGGACCAACCAGCCGAATTTATTGGATAGGGCCATTAAAATATTGCCGCGGATCCGGGCCTGAACGTTTTCTTCGGCAATATTTGGCTTAAGGCCGTTAAACGGCTCCTTAAGCGTTTCCAGATAGGCCTGAAAAATCCCTTCGATCGGGATCTCCTTTAATTCAATGCCCAGATTATGCGCCAATTGTTTGGCGTCCGCCTTTGTTCCGGTTGAACTAAAGCGCGAAGGCATGGTAATGCCAATGATGTTGTCTTTCCCCAGCGCCTCAACCGCAAGGGCGGCTACCAAAGCGGAATCAATGCCGCCGCTTAAACCGACCACGGCTTTCTTGAACCCATTTTTTAAAGCGTAGTCTTTTGTTCCCAATACCAGCGCCTTCAAAATCCGCTCGAGCGGCGGTGCCGGCTTATACATGTGTTCGCCCAGAGCCCTTTTCCTGGGATCGTTTTTCCCCAGATCAAAATCCGCTATCAACAAATCCTCCTCAAACTCTTTCGCCATGGCCAATAAACGCCCTTTAGGGTCAACGATCATGCTGCTTCCGTCGAAAACAAGCTCATCCTGGCCCCCCACCAAATTGCAATAACAAATGTGGGTTTTGGTCTGTTTGGCGCGGCCTTTGATAAGCGCTTCCCTCGCCTTTAATTTCCCGCTGTCATAAGGTGAGCTTGAAATATTAATTAAAAGCTTCGCTCCCGCCTTGGCCTGTTTTTGGCAGACGTCTTCCCAAAGATCTTCGCAAACACTTACGGCATACTTAACGCCACCCAGCTTAAATGTTTTATCAGTTCCTCCGGGCTGAAAATACCGCTTCTCATCAAACACGCCATAGTTGGGAAGTTTTTGTTTATAATAAGCGCCTTTGACGGATTTATTTTCAAGGATGGCGGCGGCATTATATAAATTTTTCTTCGCATCCCGATCGACAAAGCCGACGATGACCGTTATCCCGGAGGCGGCCTTGGCCAATTGACGAAGCGTTTTGATGTTTTCTTTTACAAAATGCCCCTTCAACAGCAGGTCTTCCGGTGGATAGCCGGTAACGGCCAATTCCGGAAAAACAACGATATCGGCCTGGCGGTCCTTCGCCCTTTGAATATACCCGGCGATCTTTGCTTGGTTACCGGCCAGATCCCCAACGGTTGTATTAATCTGTGCTAACGCGATGCGCATACCATTGCCTATTTTTTGTGCATTATATGGGAAAAATTTTTATATCATTTACTTCTTAAAGCAACGTTACTGTCGTTTCCATGATCTTCTTTTTTCCATTGATGGAACGCTGTCGGTTGCGGGTAGAAACGATTTTTAAAAAATTGCTATATACGCGCTCGGCCGTAGAATGAAAGGCTTTTTTCTTTTGGGCATACGTTTTCAACATGGCCTCTTTCTTCGTTTTTAACGCTTTCGCATCGTTCTTAAAATAGGCGTCCGACCAATCCCCGATACTTTTATCGGTGATCTCAATATGGAATTGGATCCCGTAGGCGCATGTTCCGGCACGGAAAGACTGATGCACGCACCCCTCGGCGCATGCCAGCCATTTGCCGTTTTTGGGAATGGCGAAGGCGTCTTCATGCCATTGAAAAACATCAATGCTCTTCTCCATCCCTTGATAAAGCGGGTCTTTCTTGCCCTCCCCGGTCAGATCGACATTAAACCAGCCGACCTCTTTAACGGGTGACTTTGTTACCCGCGCCCCGCAGGCCTTGGCCAATAATTGCGAGCCTAAACAGATCCCCAAATAAGGGATCTCATTCTTAATAATTTTTTTGATAAACGCGTTTTCTTCCTTCAAAAAAGGATACTTATCTTCTTCATACACATTCATGGGCCCGCCAAGGCATACAACCGCCTCCACGTCGGATAAATCTTCAGGAAGCTTATCGCCCAAATGAAGATCAACTATCTTCAAAGGATAGCCTTTGGACTTAAGATACTCACCGAGTGTTTCCGGGCCTTCGATATCGATATGTTTAATGATAATGATCACAAAAAACTCCTCAAAAAAACAGGGACAGGTTTAGCAACCTGTCCCTGCTGATTGAAAACATTTTTTCTTATTTTAAAACAAACAGCATTTCAGCATAGGAAGGCAGCGGCCAAACTTTTTTGGCAACTAAACCTTCTAAAGCATCAACCGTGTCTCGAAGCTCAACCATCTCATCTTTAATTTTTTCCGTTGATGAGCCAGAGGAGGCCTTCTCCAAACTATCGGCGGAAGCAAAGGCCTTTTCGACCAATCCGCTGATCTCTTTAAGGACTTTCCTCGAGGCTGTCGCTTTTGTTTTGTTGATCCCCTCTACGGATTTGATGGTCTCGGCCAATTCTTCCTGGTAGCCCACACAGGCCGGTATGATCAAGGTCCTTGCCATATCGACCATAAGTTTGGCTTCGTAGTTGAGAATGGTTTTATAGGTTTCCGTATAAACGCCGTAACGGGAATCCAGTTCTCTTTTGGAAAGAACATTGTGCCTCTCAAAAAGTTTGATGATCTTCGGGTCTTTCAATGTTTCAAGGGCTTCAGGCGTTGTGATCATATTGGGTAACCCGCGCTTTTTGGCTTCCTTGAGCCAGCTTTCCGTATAATTATCACCGTTGAAGATAACGCGCTTATGTTTTTTGATGATGTCTTGCAATATTTTCTGCGCTGCTTTATCAATGCTTTTCTTGGCCTTTTTATCGGCTTCAAGTTGGGTGCAAATCTCATCCAACGAGTCGGCCACGATCGTGTTAAGGACAACGTTGGGCCCGGCCAAGCTCATGCTTGAACCGACGGCGCGAAACTCGAATTTGCTTCCGGTAAAAGCAAATGGCGACGTCCTGTTTCTGTCGGAAGCGTGCCGCGGCAAAGTCGGCAAAGAATCAACCCCAACCTCCAAAGAACCGCCTTGCTTGGAACTTTTGGCCGTTGAACTTTTTTCGATCTGCTCGATAATATCGGTCAATTGCTCGCCTAAATAAATGGAGATGATCGCCGGCGGCGCTTCGTGAGAGCCAAGGCGGTGGTCATTAGCGGCTGAAGCAACAGCCGCGCGCAACATGGCGGCATACGTATCGACAGCCTTAATAACGGCGCAAAGCATGATCAAAAATCTTTCGTTTTCATGCGGATTATCACCGGGAGATAACCAATTCTTTCCGTCAGGGCCGGTGATAGACCAGTTGTTATGTTTACCGGAACCGTTGACGCCGGCAAACGGTTTCTCATGCAATAAACAGGCTAAGCCGTTTTTTTCGGCCACCTTTTGCATGACTTCCATTAATAACATATTGTGGTCGACAGCCAGGTTTTGGTTTTCGAAAACCGGCGCTACTTCAAATTGCGCAGGAGAGACCTCATTGTGGCGTGTGGTTGTTGGGGCTGCGAATTTCCACATCTCACGGTCCAAATCCTCCATAAAGGCCATAATACGGGTTTTGATCGGGCCGAAGTAGTGATCGGCCATCTGTTGATGTTTAGCCGGCTCTTTCCCAAAAAGCGTTCGGCCTGTTTGGACAAGATCAATGCGCTGAAGGTAATACGGCCGGTCAATAAGAAAATATTCTTGTTCGCCGCCTAAAGTGGAATACGGCTGTTGCTTTTTCTCAATGCCTAAAAGTGTGGCCAAGCGGTTGACTTGTTTGGCAAGGGCCTTCATGGAGCGCAATAAAGGCGTCTTTTTATCCAACGCCTCGCCGTTCCAACCGACGAAATATGTCGGGATACAAAGTGTCGCGCTTTTAGGGCCTTCTTTAATGAACGCTGGTGAGGTAGGGTCCCATCCCGTATACCCACGGGCCTCAAATGTCGGTCTTAACCCGCCTGAAGGGAAGCTTGAAGCGTCCGGTTCGCCCTGGATCAATTCTTTGGCTGAAAATTCCACGAGACAACTACCTTCTCCGTCCGGCTCGATAAAAGAATCGTGCTTTTCGGCAGTTAATCCGGTCAAGGGCTGGAACCAATGAGTAAAATGCGTTGCCCCTTTAGAAACCGCCCATTTTAACATGGCCTCAGCCACTTCATCGGCAATGCTGGGGTCTAATTTACCGGCGTTTTTGATCGTTTCGCTGATAGATTTATAGGCTTTGGGCGAGAGATACTCGCGCATGACCTTTAAGCTGAAAACGTTCTCTCCGTAATAATCCGTGATCGCTTGCGGCTTGGTAGCTTCTATCATTCTTTCTCCTTTATTCGAAAAGTCGACTTCTTTGAATCTTGACGTTGAACTCATATCTTTATCTCCTTTTTTAATCATCTTGAATTCTCCTACGAAATAAAAAAGCCCTTCTTAGCAAAACCGCTGCTTTATTAAGAAGGACCTCATTGCCCTTGGGGATTGATGCTTATCTCCATCGATAAGGTTGTGCCCATGAAATTGCCAATTCCTAAAACTTGGTTGAGTATACATTTGAGGTTATTTTTTGTCAAGATAATTTTTCCCGTCAGCAACGGACTTTTCTCGACCTAAAAACTGTTTAGTTTCAGACAGATACAGCCCAACCCTAAATAAATATTAGGGCTGGGCTGACCTTTAATCCCTTACTTAAACTGCATTTCCTTACCCGATCGCCTGGGACCCTTCGTCCCCGGTCCTGATCCTGATGCAGCGCGGCAAATCGGTAACGAAAATCTTCCCATCCCCGATCTTGCCCGTACGGGCCCCCTTGATGATCGCTTTAATGGTCGGTTCGACAAAATTGTCATTGACCGCGATATCAAGGCGGATCTTCCTTAACAGGTTTCCGCTCTCTTTGGAGCCGCGGTAATACTCATCGACGCCCTTTTGCCGTCCGTGCCCGAGCACCTCACTGACGGTGATCAAGTTCACATCAGCATCATAAAGGGCCTTTTTAACCTCGTCCAACCTATGGGGTTGAATAATTGCTGTAATTAGTTTCATTGTGTTCTCCTATTAAAGTTTATTCTAAAATGGTATACGCTCTTTCGTGGTGTTGTGTCAGATCAAGTCCCATGACCTCATCTTCCTGGCTTACTCTGGCGCCCAAAATCATATCCACCACTTTGAGGATAATGAAAGAAACCACAAAAGAATAAACGACCGTAATGACAACGGCTTTTAATTGAATCAACAGCAATCCGGGGTTGCCGTAAAGTAAGCCGTCATTCCCGGCTGAATTAACGGCTTTTGAGGCGAAAACACCTGTCATGAGCGCACCCCAAATCCCTCCGATGCAGTGGACACCAAAAGCGTCCAAGGAATCATCATAACCGAATTTTGGTTTAATGGCGCTTACCGCAAAGAAACAAACGGCGCTGACACTTAAACCAATGATGATGGCGGCAATGGTATCCACAAACCCCGCCGCCGGTGTAATGGCGACCAGCCCTGCAACCGCGCCTGTAACCGTACCGAACATCGTCGGCTTGCCGGTTTTCCACCACTCCAAGAGCGCCCAGCTTAAACCCGCAGCTGCTGCCGCCGTATTGGTCGTGACAAAAGCATTGGCTGCCAATCCGTTCGCCGCTAAAGCGCTGCCGGCATTAAAGCCGAACCAGCCGAACCATAGTAAGGCCGCGCCCAAAACCGTAAAAGGAATATTGTGGAGCGGTGTTGGTTTATTCGCATAACCATATCTTTTCCCTAAAACAATAGCGCACACCAACGCAGCTATACCGGCATTAATGTGAACGACCGTGCCTCCGGCAAAATCCAAAGCGCCCATGTTTCGGACCCACCCGCCAACGCCCCAAACCATATGACAGATCGGATCATACACCAAGGTCGCCCACAGAAGGCTGAACCAGATAAACGCTGAAAATTTCATGCGTTCGGCAAAAGCGCCAATGATTAAAGCCGGCGTAATAATAGCGAACATGGCTTGGAAGATCATAAAGGCCAGATGGGGGATATCTGCTGCATAATCCGGATTAGGCGCTTGACCAACGCCATTTAGCCCGAACCATGTGAGTCCGCCGATAAACTGATTTCCCGGCCCAAACGCCAAGCTATATCCAAAAAGAACCCACTGTAAACTTATGAGACACAAGATGATAAAACATTGCATCAAAACTCCCAACACATTTTTACGTCTGACCATGCCCCCGTAGAACAAGGCCAGCCCCGGCGTCATCAGCATAACCAGCGCGGATGAAGCCAGAACCCAAGCTGTGTTTCCTGTATTGATTTCCATTTACTTTTCCTCCTGTTTGTTATTTAACCTGAATTTATCCTACAAGCCCTTTTGGCCAAAAAAAATCCCCCTTCTCTCGTTTTAAATAGAGTTGGAGGACCTCATTGTCCGCTTCTTAAAAGGGCATAAAAAAATCCGACTTGATCCCTAAGAATCTCGTCGGACATCTTTGTCCTTGCCTATTTGCTTAAACCGCCTTTGGTCTAAGCGCGAGCTGCTTTGCTCAAAAGTCGAATGAAGTATACAATTGCCTTTTGTGTTTGTCAAGGGCTTTTTTAAAATCGCGGGAAGATTTTGCCTATTCTTCCGCTTCAACAAGCCCTTTAGACTCTTCCGCACACATCCTGATCAGATAACGAATAAACGTATCTAAGTATTCTTTTTCCATGGCTCACCTCGAACTGAATAATTAATCTTTTATTTAACCTGATCATCCCTGACCCAATGAGCCGCGCCGCTCAACAAACCGAATCTTTTAAGCCGTCACCGGCCTATAAAACAACTAAAAATGGAATGCCTGGACCAAATCCGTCCACATCAAACTGACCCCCAAAGCAACGTATGAAAACACAATTAAGTAGGCCAGCGTCTTCATCTGCTTTGAGAAGGATTCAAAAAACATATCATCTTGTCGCATATTAACCCTCCTTTCCTAAAACTGAAAATAAAAAATCCCCTTTCAAAGCCGCCACGCTTTAAAAGAGGACTTCAATGTCTTCTAAATTCTGTAACCTAAATAAAAAATCCCCTTAAGCTTCGGCGCTTAAGAGGACATCTTCGTCCAACTCGAACTAAATATAAATATACACGTTGATGTTTCTTCTGTCAAGGGTGTTTCTTAAAAATATTTTTTACAACTTCTCTTTACCTCTTTGAAGCTCATCCATGAGCATAATGGATTCGGCAATATCTTTCATGGTTTTTCCCGAATCCATGCTTTTTTTATTGATCAACCGGTATGCCGCTTCCTCGCTCAAGCCGCTCATGCGCATCAAAACGCCTTTGGCCCGTTCGATGATCTTACGAGTCTCCAAAGCTTCTTTGGCCTTAACGGTCTCTTCGACAAGTTTTGTATTCTCGACCGCCACCGCCGCCTGATTGGCGACCATTTGCAGGACATCGATCTCTTCCTGGTTAAAAACATGCGGCGTCTTGGTGTAAACGCTTAAAATACCGATGGCCTTTTCTTTGACAACCATGGGAACCGCCAGCATGGAGGTCAAATTCTCTTTAACGGCCAGATCGCGAAAGCGGTAATCCTGTTCCTTCTGAACATCATAAATGGTTATAGGAGTTCTTGTTTTAATGACTTTCCCGCTGACGCTATTATCGACTTTCAGATTGGGTTTTTTACGGTATTCATCACTTAAGCTCTGCGTCGCCTTGATAACCAATTCGTTTCCTTTTTCATCCAACAACATAATGGAACATATCTTGGAATTAAGCATCTCAGCGGTGACGACAACGATCAGGTTAAGGATCTCATCAAGATACCGCTGGGAGGTGATCGACTGGCTGACCTTATTAAGGCTGTCGAATTGCAAAGCTTTCTGTTTTGTTTCCTGATACAGCCTCGCGTTTTCGATAACGCCGCTGACCTGCTTGGCAATTAATAAAAGTAGGTCGGTTGTATTTTGAGCGTATTCATGCGCCTTTTTATGCTGCACATTAATAACGCCGATTGACTCATTATTGTCCGTAATAGGGACCGATAGGAACGCTTCATAACGGTCTTCGGGCAGGACATCAAAATTCTTAAAGCGTTTATCCTGATAAGCCCCTTCGCCGATGGCAACGGGCTTGTTCTCGCGGGCGACCCATCCGGTGATCCCTTCGCCGACCTTCAACACGACGCTTCCCAATTCCTTTTTATGCGGGGTTTTGGAGGCTGTCAAAACCAGGCTCTTCTTTTTATCGTCCAAAAGATAAATAAAAACGGAATCGGCTTTGGTTAGATCATTAACGGCCTGAACGACTTCGTTAAGGATGAGATTCAAATCAAGCTCGGAGTTGGTGATCTCAACGATCTTTCTTAAAACCTTCAACTCTTGGGGCTGGCTGATATTAAGCTTTTTGGTAGGTTGCTTCATAGGCTCATTTCATCTCTAAAATAACACGGGTGTTATTCTAGCATAAATTATTCCATTCACAAACGGATAATCGAGGCGCTTGAATACAGAAAGCGGTTATCCTATACTAGGGTTATGAACCTTCTTGCCACTCTAATCATTCTCGCCATTTGCTTTGCAGCCATGGCCGTTGGGCTCCTCATCAAACGCAAAGCCCTCCAGCGCGGCTGTGGGTTATCGCCGGATGATTGCGCCTGCCTTAAAGAGGGGAAAGACCCTGACGAATGTGAAAAACCTGCTAATAGTTAATGGTAAATAGTGCCTGCCTGATAAGACATGATCCTATTAACTATTGACTATTAACCCTATACTATTATCCAAACGAATCGAATGCGATCATCTCTTTAGGGACGCCCAAAGAATCCAACATTTTTTGGACGGCATCGATCATCATAGGTGGGCCACAAAGATAGTATTCAACTTCTTCGGGTTCAGGATGGTTTTTAAGGTACTGCTCATACACGACTTGGTGGATAAAGCCCTTTGGCCCGCTCCAATTATCTTCGGGAAGCGGCTCTGAAAGGGCAATGTGATAAGAGAAGTTAGGAAAATTTGCTTCGATATTCTTAAAATCTTCGGTATAAAACATCTCTCTGACTGACCGGGCGCCGTACCAATAACTGACCTTTCGATCGCGGGTTTTAAGCGTATGAAATAAATGAAACAAATGGCTTCGCATGGGCGCCATTCCAGCGCCGCCGCCAATATAAAGCATCTCGCGTTTGGTATCCTTAATAAAAAATTCACCGTATGGCCCGCTGATCGCTACTTTGTCTCCTGGCTTAAGATTAAACATGTAGGAAGAGGCTTTGCCGGGGGGCAGGCTCATATCGCGCGGCGGAGGCGTGGCGATTCGGACATTAAGCATGACGATATTGCCCTCGGCCGGATGGTTGGCCATCGAATACGCGCGGAAAGTCGACTCATCGTTTTGGGCTTTCAGGTCCCACAGATTATATCTATTCCAATCGGGATGGTATTTCTCTTCGATCTTAAAATCCTTGAAAGTAAGCGCGTATTCCGGAACATCAATCTGAATATAACCGCCAGCCTTGAAATTAAGATTTTGCCCTTCGGGAAGCTTTAGAACGAGCTCTTTGATGAACGTGGCCACATTTTTGTTGCTGACAACCGTGCAGTCAAATTTTTGAATATGAAAAACCTCATCGGGAATGCGGATCTTAAGATCATTCCTGACTTTCACCTGGCAGGATAATCGGTAATGATTTTTTTGTTCCCGGCGGGTCAATTGTCCGGTTTCCGTAGGCAAAATGTTGCCGCCGCCTTCAAGCACTTGGCATTTGCACATCGCGCAGGTGCCGCCGCCGCCGCAGGCGGAGGGAAGAAAAATTTTTGTGTTGGCTAGCGTAAAAAGAAGGCTTTTCCCAGCGGACACAAGAAGAGGATTAGGATCATCATTGATGTAGACCTTGCAATTTCCGGCTTTGACGACTTTGGCCTCGATGAACGAAAGAATCGCGACCAAAAGAACGATAAGCCCGGTAAAAACAACCGTACTAATAGTAACAAAACCTAAAAGCTCCACACTTCTTTCCTTATCCTAAAATTTTATTAAAGTCTGATGCCGGCAAAGCACATGAAGCCGACCGACATCAGTCCTGTTAAAAGCATCGTGATACCAAGCCCTCTTAACGGAGCGGGGATGTTCGAATAATCAAGCTTTTTACGAATGGCCGACATGGAAATGATGGCCAACGCCCAGCCCACCCCGGAACCAAAACCGAAAACGATCGATTCCGGGAAATTGTAATTGCGCTGATCCATAAAAAGCGCCGCCCCTAAAATCGCGCAATTAACCGCAATAAGCGGCAAGAAAATCCCTAAAGCGTTATATAACGCCGGGCTTAATTTTTCTACGAGCATTTCGACAATTTGCGTCATGGCCGCGATAACGGCAATAAAAGAAATGAAAATCAGGAAGCTTAGGTCGATATCGGACAAACCCGTCCAAGCCAGCGCGCCTTTTTTAAGCAAAAAATTCTTAACCGCCCAGCAAATCGGAGTGGTGATCGTTAAAACGAACACGACCGCAAAACCCAAGCCGACGGCTGTTTCAACTTTTTTGGAGCACGCCAGGAAAGAACACATCCCTAAAAAGAAAGCCAAAAGGATATTCTCGACGAAAATACTTTTTATGGCGAGATTGACATAATGGATCATTTTACTTCACCTCCGCATAGCCTGAAATGGCCCGTTGGATCCAGATAATACAGCCCAACAGGAAAAACGCCCCCGGGGCCAAAACCAGCATGCCGTTATTCACATAACCGGCGTCGTAAAAAGAACGTGGTATCACGTGATATCCCAATAAAGTGCCGCTTCCAAAAATTTCCCTGATGATCCCTAAGATAACCAAAACGGCGCTGTATCCCAAACCATTTCCCAATCCATCCAAAAACGATTTCCATGGCGGATTGCTCATGGCAAAGGCTTCGAGGCGCCCCACAACAATACAGTTAGTGATGATCAACCCGACAAAAACGCTCAGCTGTTTGCTGGCATCGTACATGTACGCCTTCAAAATCTGGTCAATTGTGATTACCAAGGCGGAAACAACCGTCAGCTGAACGATGATGCGAATTTTCGAGGGAATATAATTCCTCATTAAGGAAATCACGACATTCGACATCGCTGTAACAAACGTGAGCCCAAAAGCCATGATCAACGACGTCTTAAGCTGAGTGGTGACCGCAAGCGACGAACAAATCCCTAAGACTTGAAAGGTAAGGGGATTGGCATCCCATAGACCATCTTTAACAAGTTTTTTATTTTTCTTCGATAATAGTGCTTCGGCCATTGGTTTAGCCTCCTTGATTTAATATTAATATGCCTGCGCTCTCAATACAAGCGCTTTAACCGCATCCAGCGAGAACTATATTTTTCTGACCTTGCTAAAATACGGCTCGTACGCCCTCAGCGTGCGGTCCATCATTTCCGTGACACCGCTGCTGGTTATCGTTGCCGCCGTAATACCGTCCACATGATATTTGGCCGCCTCGGGATTATCTTGATAAACATCCGCCGCTTTACCCTTAACCACCGCAATAGGCGTTAACTCTTGCTTTTTAATGGAATAAATCGTCTTTCCTTTAAAATTGTCCTGAAACCACGCTTTTTCTATTTCAGCGCCCAGCCCCGGCGTTTCTCCGTGCTTATAAAAAGTGATCCCCCGCACCGTGGTGGCATCCCCCTCCAGCGCCAAATAACCGTAAAGCGTCGACCACAGCCCTTGTCCAACGATAGGAAAAGCATAGGATTTGACTTTCCCGCCTTCACTATAAATATACAAGGGATAAACCCCTTTTTCACCCTTCTTAATATCCGCCGGCTTTCGGCCCTCAATGATATTTCCTTGCCCATCAATGACATGCTCTTCTATCTTGGTTTTATAAATCTCAAGGACCTCTTGCGGCTTTGCCTTCTGTGGAATGGGCACCTCCAAAACAACCGCCTTGAGAATATTTTTCTTAATATCCAAATCCACGTTGATCTCCTGGCGTTTTCTTAAGCCTTCGGAAACCGCCGAAAGCAAAACGCCGCAAACCACACAAACAATGATCGCGAAAATAAAGGCATATTGGTTACTTTTTGTATCAATCATGGCTTATATTGTTTTACTAAGAAACTTCTGTCTTTTTCCAATGTGCGCCTCCACCACAAAATGGTCAATTAAAGGCGCAAAGGCATTCATAAATAAAATCGAGAGCATGACCCCCTCGGGGTACGCCGGATTGACCACCCGGATAAGGATCGTTAATACCCCGACTAAAAATCCGAAGATCCAGCGGCCCGCATCAGTGTAACACGAAGAAACCGGATCCGTCACCATGAACACGGCTCCAAAGGCGAAGCCTCCCATCACCAAATGCCAGTGCGGCGGAAGCGCGAAAATGGCCAATTTATCGGGCCCGCGCAAAAGATAAAAAACACTGGCCATCGCCAACATCCCAAAAACAGAGCCGGCAACCGTTCTCCAGCTGGCCACTCCCGTAATTAAAAGGAAAATAAGCCCGATAACACACGCCAAGGCCGAGGTTTCTCCGATAGAGCCGGGAATAAAACCATAGAACATATTGCTTAAGTTGTACCCAGCATCCTGTAATCCCTGCAACACCGGCTGGCCTTTGGCGATCTCCTTGGCAACGGCCAAGGGTGTGGCGCGCGTGAAGCCATCGACCGCCACCCAAATGTTCGAGCCTGACATTTGCGCCGGATAGGCGAAAAACACGAACGCCCGCGCCACTAATGCCGGGTTAAAGATATTCATCCCTGTCCCGCCGAAAATCTCTTTTCCAAAAACAACGCCAAAAGAAATACCAACCGCCACTTGCCATAACGGCATGTCCGGCGGCAACGTTAAGGGAAAAAGAAGGCCGGTGACCAAAAATCCTTCATTGATCTCATGCTTACGAACAACGGCGAATAAGACTTCCCATACCCCGCCGGCTAAATAAGAAACCAGGATGATCGGGATGATTTTTTGCGCGCCCAAAAGCCAGCATTGTCCGAAATCCGCAGACAATCCCTTGGCAACCAATATCTGATACCCCGCATTGTAAATCCCCATCAAAGTTGTTGGAATAAGCGCGATGATGACAAATACCATGACTCTTTTAATATCCACCGCATCACGGATGTGCGGCCCCCTTTGGGTAACTTTGCCCGGTGTCATTAAAAAAGTATCGAGCGCCTCAAAAAGGGGATAAAATTTCTCCAACGGTTTCCCCTTTTCGAAAAGATGTTCGATCTTTTTCAATTGTTTTTCAAGTAATTTCATCGATGTGCCTTAAATTTTTTATCCTTCTTTTTCGATCTCATCAAGCCCGCCGCGGATAACCGCACCCACATCCACTTTTGAAGGACAAGCAAAAGAACAAAGGGCAAAATCTTCCTCATCGCACTCCAAAATCCCCAACTTCTCGGCCTCTTCAATGTCACCGGCCACCACCGCCCGAAGAAGAAAAAATGTCATAATATCGAGGGGAACATACTGGTCATAAACATGATTTAACACAATCGCGCGCTCACTGCCGTTAATGTCCGTATCCACGCTGACTTCTTGCTGCGGCAAAAAAGACGAAACAAACGTTTTCGAAAAACTATAGGACTTAAAGCCCGGGTTCAGCCATCCCAAAAGATGCCTCTTGCCACCCTCAGGAATAACCGTAATCTGCGAATCATAAAAGCCCAGATACCCCTGTTGCCCGGCATTGGTCCCGACCAAAATGCTTCCTGAAATATAGCGCATATCGGCTTTGAGCTTCCCTTCCAAAAGACTGCTGACAGAGGCGCCGACAACTGTTTTAGCGTAAAGGCGCCTATCCGCCCCTTCTCCCGTAATAGCCACATAACGCTCCGGCGAAAACACGCCTTTTAAGAAAAGCGCAGCAACGCGCAAGACATCTTCCGCGCGCACATACCAAACAATATCCCCTTTTTTAATCGGGGCGATGTGGTGGATGTGGGTGCTGACGTTACCGGCCGGATGAGGGCCGGAAAACTGATGAATGCGGACATTTTTCGATTGACTTGAAACGGGCGAGGTTGCCTTGGCATCACAGCACAAATGGACATCCCCGGGAGTTAACTTCCTTAATACATCTAATCCGGCCTGAAACTCTTCTTCCCGGCCCTTAAGGATCACATCGATATCCGGGGCCAACGGTTCCGTATTCATGGCCTGAACAAAAACCGCTTTTGGCGTATCGTGCGGATTGGCTACTTTGGAAAATGGCCTTTGGCGGATACACGGCCAGACGCCGCCTTCCAAAAGGCGGCTGAGGATCTCTTCTCGTGATAGGTTTCCGATTTTGTCTTTAGAATATGGCGGGTAGATAGTGGCTTCTTGTCTACCGTCGGTATCAATGATAACAGCTGTCAGCACTCTTTTTTCGCCGCGGACGATCGCGGCGACCTTACCGCTCACCGGAGAAACGATCCTAATATCAGGGTTATATTTATCGGTCAATAAAACGCTTCCGACTTTGACCAGATCCTGCTCTTTGACCGCAGGGCGCAATTTAAGTCCGCGAAATTCCAAAGGCTGAATGGCGACCTTGGACGGAAGCGGTAGCCCGACAACCCTCTTCTCAGCCGCCCCCTTTAATTTGATATCCCGCCCTTTGCGTATTTGGAAATGCGCCATAAGACATTTGTCCTTATCCGGTTATTAACCGGATATTCTTGCTCTTTAGCTGATTATTTTTAAAGATTTGACTACGAAAGGATTAGAATAAATTGGTATATTATCCCTTTGCCCCGGAGGAATCAATAAAATATTACGATTAATTATCGGGCTCTTTTTCCCTTAAATAACCTAGGCATTGTTAATAATATACTCGTAATCAATATGTTCTTTAACAAGCTGGGTCGCTTCTTCGATTTTATCCTTATCCGTTTTTTGGATCTTACAGACCAAATGTTCGATTTTCGCCGCCACCGCATACGTATCTTCCCGCGTCAACATAACGGGAATATGGCTTTTTTTCAAAAGATCGATGATCTCCGGGTTCGGCTTAAGCCCGCCGGTTAATATAATCCCCGAAATCTGGAAACTCCGCCCGTCCCCGACCACATGGGAACTGACGGCTAATAAAATATTGTCCACCCGATCCCCTGAAGTGATGACGAGCGTACCGTCTTTAAGATAATGAATCATGTTGTGCGGCTCCATGGCGGCGACGATCGTGTCTTTAATGCGGCGCCTGATGCTGGCCCGGCCGCAAAGTAACCGCAAATTAAGCCGGTCCCTGACCTGCTCCACCGTTGGGGCACTAAGCAACGGGTCGACCGGGACGATGCCTAACAGACGAATCCCTTTATTCTCAAATCCTTGAGTGAGCGCCCTTTTGACCTTTTGAAATTTCTCCGGCATGACTTTATTGACGATAACCCCCAGCACCTCAACGCCGCGCAAATCGAACAGCCCCTTGTTTAAGATCACTTCGTCAATGCATTTGCCGATGCCTCCCTCGCTGACAATGATCACTTTCGACCCCAACAATTTGGCCACATCCGCGTTCGAAAAATCGATAACGGAACCCACGCCCGCATGGCCCGTTCCCTCAACGATGATGGCGTCTTTTCCCTTGGTCAAGCTGTGAAACGATTGCTCAATGGCCGATTGAAGCTGTTCTTTATGGGGGTTGAAAATATACTTTTCGGTATAGCCGCGGCCGATGGTGACCGGATTCATTTCATGATAACGCCGGCCGATGCGGAAAACACTGCCGATGAGGTACGAATCCTTATCGATATTGCGCTCCCCGATATTGACCACCTCCTGGCCGACCGGCTTTAGAAAGGCCGTTTTGATCCGCCGCTCTTGAAACACCTTGAAAAGCCCGACCGACATGGTGGTCTTGCCGGCGTTTTGATGAATGGAGGAAAGAAATATGTTTTTAAGCCGCTTGCGGGGCATAGGAATCCTTTGGATTTAAATATTATAATACGATTGATGCGGGGCGGGGAATTTATTTCAGCTTTTGTTTAAAAACGGTAGGAATTTCATCGGGAAAATCAACGACTATAACGCCCGCATCCGAAAGAACGCGGCGTTTGGCCTCGGCCGTGCTCTCTCCGGAGGATATAATGGCCCCCGCATGGCCCATGCGCTTTCCTTCAGGGGCGGTGCGCCCGGCGATGAAGCCGACAATGGGTTTTTTGGCGTGTTTTTTGATGTACACGGCTGCGGCCTGCTCATCATGGCCACCGATCTCCCCCACCATGACAACCCCTTTTGTCTCTTTATCCTTCATAAACATTTCCAGGACCTCGACAAAACGGGTGCCTATAATAGGGTCGCCGCCCAAGCCAACGCATGTGGATTGGCCCAACCCGCCTAACGTCAGGTTATAAACAACTTCATATGTGAGAGTTCCGCTTCTGGAAACAACTCCGATGGGACCGGGCTTATGAATATGCCCCGGCATAATACCTACCTTTGACTTGCCTGGAGATATAACCCCAGGGCAGTTGGGGCCGATAAGGCGCGTTTTGGATTTTTTCAACGCCCTGGCCACCTCAACCATGTCCAAGACCGGGATCCCTTCGGTAATACAGATCACCAGCTCCATACCGGCCTCGATATCTTCCAAGACAGCCGCTTTCGCAAACGCCGCCGGCACATAAATGACCGCTGTATCCGCACCTGTCTTTTTTTTAGCTTCTTTAACCGTATTAAAAACCGGAACGCCGGCCGCTTCCTGGCCGCCTTTGCCCGGGGTGACACCGCCGACAATTTTGGTGCCGTATTCCTTCATGCGTTCGGCATGAAAAGAGCCGTCCCGGCCGGTAATGCCCTGGACAATAACCTTAGATGAGCTGTCAATCAGAATACTCATACTTTTCTCGCCAACTCCACAACCCTGTTGACACCCTCCCGCATCGTGGCAAAGGTTTGAATTCCTTCCGTCAATAACATTTTCTTGGCGATCTCTTCGTTGGTTCCGGTTAAGCGCACCACCAAAGGAACGGGAATGTTGATCTGTGCTCTGGCCTGGATGATGCCTTGGGCAATATCATCGCAGCGGGTGATGCCGCCGAAAATGTTGATCAAAATGGCTTTGATGTTTTTATTCTTCAGGATGATTTTTAAAGCGTTCAGCACTTTTTCCGGATTCGAGCTTCCTCCCACATCCAGGAAGTTCGCCGGCTGCCCGCCGACCAGCTTCACGATGTCCATGGTTGCCATCGCCAGCCCCGCTCCATTGACGATACAACCGACGTTGCCGTCGAGCTTGACAAAACTCAAATTCTTTTCCTTGGCCTCCAGCTCATCCAAATCTTCATATTTGATATCTCTTAACGCCTGAAGGTCTTTATGGCGAAAGAGCCCGTTATCATCCAGAACGACCTTGGCATCGCCGGCGACCAAAGAATTCTTTTCATTAACGACCAATGGATTGATCTCCGCCAACGAACAATCATTTTCAAAAAAAAGTTTAATCAATTTTTCAGCGATATCTACGGCTTGCTTCTGGTGGGCCGGGCTCGTAAGAACGGAATGGATAAAAGCGGTCAGCTGCTTGGCATCCGGTTGCCTGCTTCCGTTTAAATAAAACTTTTTTATCGCCTTGGGGTTGGTTTTGGCCGTTTCCTCGATGTCAATGCCGCCGGCGGCGCTGGCGATAACGACCACATCGCTTGCGTTGTTATCGACAATGCAGGAGAGGTAGTATTCCTTCTTAATATCAAGGGCCCGGGCCACGTAAATCCGTTCAACGGCATAACCTTTGATATTCAGCTTTCTTATCTGCTCAAATTTCTCTTCCAACTCTTTCTGGGTGCTAACGACCTTGACCCCGCCGGCCTTGCCGCGGCCGCCGACCAAAACCTGGGCCTTTAAGACAATCGGGTACCCCAGCCGCTTGGCGATGGAAACCGCCTCGCTCAACTGGACGGCCACCTTGCCTTCGGAAGTCGGTATACCGGCTTTTTTAAACAAGCCTACAGCTTGATATTCATGGATTTTCATGATCTTTCCTGAAAGTAATAATACAGAATCATAACATAGAACAAAAAATCAATCGAGAAAATTTAAGACTTTCATTGTTGGGAGGAGGATAAATACTGCAAAAGCGCGGTAAGCGTTTTATAGCCGACTTTCCCGTCCGCCTTCAACTGCTGCGCCTTCTGAAAGGCGAGGATGGTCGCTTTCGTTTTCGCCCCCAAGGCCCCGTCGGCCGCTCCGGGGTTAAAGCCAGCGGCCTTCAACAATTTTTGGATCAACGCGACATTAAGCTGGCCATCGACAATTAACCCGTTGTCTTTAAAAATCCTTAGCTTTTCCCATGTTTGCTGGTCCACAAAACGGGACGGGTTGAGCCCGTTATCTTCTTGGAACCGCTTGATCGCATCCCGCGTACGCCCGCCGAATAAGCCGTCTATGGGGCCGGGGTCGTATCCGTAGATCTTCAGCAGGAGCTGGACTTCTTCGATGTTCGGGTTCTTTTCGAGGGTTTCCGCCTCCCCGATAATCTTCTTTTCTTCAGCCCCTTCTTTGTGTAATAGCCGGTAGAGCTGGTCACACCCGCTTATAAAAGGAGCCCATAAAGCGACGACAATAAAAATTATTTGTTTTAAATGCGCTGGGCCTGATTTCATCTAAATACCTTAAATTTTCGTATAAACACATCATAGAACCGATGCAGCGTCTTTTCATCAATAAAAACAATGTAAAAACACCACATGATCAACATGAAATAAATGAGCTGATGCATGCAAAGGGCGATCATGAGCTGAAAACAGCTTCCCCAGATAAAACCGATGCGCCGCGCCGAAGGAATGATAAAAAGCACCGGCACAAGAAGCTCAAACAATAAAGCGCTTATTTGCATGAACGCCCAGCCTTTAAGGGGTATATTATTCAATAACCAGGCGGCGACATCCGTTCGATAATACCCCTGCATGTGCGTCCATAAAATAAAGGGGCTGTCCAGCCAATCCCCTAAAACCGCCTTATTCCATCCGGCCGCAAAATACTGAATCACAAAAGTCGCCTGTAAAATACGGATTGCCCAAATGCTTTGCTGCGGTATATTCCTATCGGTAACGCTCCAATAAGACCCTTTACTCGCGCAAGCCAGAACGAACAAAGAAACGACAGACAATTTATTAAGAGTATAAGCGGCGTACTGATCGGCAAAGGTCACATAACTTACACACGCCCACACCACCCAAACCACCCACTTGGTATGCCAGCCGATGGTAAAAGCGAAAATGCTGCCGAATAAGACAGCCCCAAAAAAAGGCAAAGCCTCTTCCGGCAGCAAAGGAACGCTTAAGGGATGAAAGGGCTGGTTTCCGGGGGAGGGGTGAAAACCCGCCGGCGTCAGCCACTCGGAGGCGTAAAGCCAGCGTTCGTGCATGTAAAGCAAAAGAAAGATCCCCAACGCAAAACGAAACGTATCCAAACGAATCGTATCACAAGGGGCAAACCAAAATTGTTTTATCCTGTCAAAATTCATTTTTTAGATAGTGCGTCGAAAAAATGTATTGATCTTTGGGCTCAAAATGATCGATCGCAACATCCTTCCAGCGCCCTTCAAAAGTACGGTCCTTTTCGATAGTATATATGCCGGCAACAAAACGGACGGTTAATAGCGGCGGGCGCTGGGGATATCTCTTCGCATATCGGCCGGCAACCCAATGAGCGAGCTCTTTCTGGCGGGCCTTGTAAGCTTCCTCACCTTTCTTAAAATCTTTAAAATCCTTTGAGTAAAGCAGCATCTCGTATAACCGCGTTCTATAGCCGAAGGGTTTCAATCGAAAATAGTCCTCCATCGGCAAGACGACCCAACCTTTCTCACCCTCGGGAAGGGCCTGGATGTAAATAGTTTCCCAGACGGGGCTTATCCGCGTGAATAAATGAGAAATGCGCTGTAGATATGTAAGCGTTCTGGGCAAAAACGGCGTATCCCGATAGGTTAATCCGGTATAAATAATAGGAAGGAGCCAGAAGATAATAAAAAACGAACAACAAATGAAATCTTTGCGGGAGACTTTCATAAAATAAAAAAGAGGCTAAAGTTAGCCTCTTAATGATAATGCTTTTAAGCGATTCCTGCTACCACAAATGTTCTTTCATCCAATTATCCGTCTTTTTGATCCAGTGGTCCTCATCATTCATATAAGCCCAGGCCGCTTCCGCATCCTTTTTCGCACCCATCGCCGTCCCCTCAACCGTAGCGCAGCCCGATAAACCCAAAAAACAGACCACATATACGGACATCAGCCACTGAGGAACCATAGACTCTCCTTAAGCACCTAAAACGCTTTGGATAATCGTTGAATAGTCTTTTCTTTACCCAAAATCTCTATTGTCTCAAATAAACCCGGCCCGACAGCACGCCCGGTCAAAGCCACACGGATCGGATGAACCAAATCCGCCGACTTAAGACCTAATGCCTCGACCGTCTCCCGAAAGGCTGCCTCGATCGATTGGGCATCAAAAGGATCCAACGCCGCAAAACGCTTCCTTAACAGCTCGAATTCTTTGGCACGATTAACCGACAAATGCTCTTTTCTGGCGGCTTCATCCGGCTTGACTTCATCGACAAAAACAAAATCCGCCCATTCCAGAAAGTCGGTCAATGTCGACAATCTTCCTTTAAATAGTTTTACTATATTTTTAAGGCGTTTTCTATCAAAATTCCCATTAATATAATTTTTGTCCTTTAAAAAGGGTATGAGCGCTTCCACCAATTTTTCATCATCCATTTTTTTGATGTACTGGCCGTTGATCCATTCCAGCTTTTCCATGGAAAAGATGGCCGCGGCCTTATTGACCTTCTTGATGGAAAAATTCTTTAATGCCGTCTTTATATCAACGACCTCCTGGTTGCCACCGGGCGACCAGCCCAGAAGCATGAGGTAGTTGACCAGCGCCTCGGGTAAGAATCCTTCTTTCTTATAGTCGCTCACCGCTACCGCCCCCGTCCTTTTGGAGAGACGGCCTTCCTCGCCCATGATCAGAGGAAGGTGTGCGTATTTCGGCGCTTTTAGGCCCAGCGCCTGATAGATCATCATCTGCTTGGGCGTATTGGAAATGTGGTCTTCCCCGCGGATCACGTGGGAGATCTCCATAAGGGCATCGTCAACGACACAAGCGAAACTATAAGTCGGGGAGCCATCGGATTTTATCAAGACCTGATCCTTGATGGTGGCCGAATCGAAGGCGATCTCGCCTCTGATCAGATCAAACAGTTTGATCTCTTGTTGGGGTATTTTAAGGATGACGGCTTCGCCGTCTTTATAAGCCTTGTCTTCCTGGATGAGCTTATCCGCGTATTGGCGGTAAACATCGAAGCGCTCGCTTTGATGATATAGCTCATCCCAGAGGAGCCCCAGCCATTTCATGCTGGTTAAAATTTCTTCCTCAAATTCTTTTTTGGAGCGCTGCTGGTCCGTATCTTCGATACGAAGGATGAACGTCCCGTTTTGGGAGCGGGCATACATCCAATTAAACAATGCCGTTCGTGCGCCGCCGATATGAAGATATCCTGTTGGGCTGGGGGCGAATCTGACTCTTATCATGGTTTATAATTCGTTATGAGGAGCTGACTGACAGCGCGTTGGTGAGCCTTGGTTAAACGATGTAGGATGAGTCCTTTTTTTCTTTAACTAATTTAATGATAACGTCCTCTATCCGCTTATGATCTGCCGGCTTGATGTCAACGAACTCGATGCCGATATCGTAAAACAAGGGCTTATTGTCGGTTTCCTTCCTGCGGCGGATGTTCCAGACGACCTTGCCCTTGCATTTAACGTGTTCTTTCATGTCCATCAAATCAAGCTCAATATCAACCGGGGCAAACAATTTAACATGCTGCTTTATGATGATGCATGTTCCGCCCACGCCGACATTCTCTGTATGGCAAAGAATCGTTTCTTTACTGTCGCCTTCTTTCTGATGAATCACAACCAAACAGGGAAATTTAACTCGCGGAAAGCGGCGCCTGTTTAATCCATCCCATTGACTCATGCCGGGCTCCTTTGGCTGATTATTCCCTTAGCTTCCAAAATTATAATATATGAAAACTCGCCCGACAAGGGCTTATCTGCATTTTAGTCGGATGAGGCTTTTTTCTCATCAAATTCGAAAGGGCAGCTGATCCGCTCGATGGAATCGGCCTTTCCGCTTTTGGCATCGACATCGATCACGGCGCCGTGCAGCTCGACATTGCCCGAGGCCACATGAAATTTGACCGGCATGCTGGTTAAGAACCGCTGGATGATCGCCTCTTTATCCTGCCCGATGACGGAATCATACGGCCCTGTCATGCCCAGATCGGTGATATAAGCCGTCTTCTTGGGAAGGATTTTTTCATCGCTGGTGGTGATGTGGGTATGCGTGCCGACAATGGCGGAAACTTCCCCGTCAATAAAATGGCCCATGGCGACCTTTTCACTTGTTGTCTCCGCGTGAAAATCGACAATAATGATAGGTGTTTCTTTCTTGATCTGCTTAACAATTTCCTTAAGGGTCATAAAAGGGGATTCCACGTTGTGGCGCATAAAAACGCGGCCTAAAAGATTGATGACGCCCACCTTGTGACCTGATGGTGTCGCATGGACACACCAGCCGCGTCCCGGAACACCTGAGGGGAAATTGGCAGGACGGATGACTTTATCGGTTGTATTTAAATACTGCTCCAGTTCCTTTTGGTCCCAGACATGATCCCCTAACGTCAGGACATCGCAACCGGCCCGAAAAAGCACCTTCGCTAGCCGCGACGTCAAGCCTGCTCCGCCGGCGGTATTTTCGGCGTTGGCCACGACAAACTCAATATCGTATTTCTTCTTGAGCTTATCTAGCAGCCCCTCTACGGCTGCTCGGCCGGGTTTGCCAACAATGTCTCCAATGCAAAGAATCTTCATGTTTATTTGGCAAACTCCACGGCCCGTTTTTCCCGAACAACAATCACCTTGATCTGTCCCGGATATTCCATTTCCTCTTCGATTTTCTGCCGGATATCGCGGGCCAGAACAACAGACTCATCATCGTTAATCTTATCCGGGTCAACCAAAATACGGATCTCGCGGCCGGCCTGTAAAGCGTACGTTTTACTGATGCCTTTGAACGAGTTGGCTATCTTCTCCAGATTTTCCAACCGCTTCACGTACGTCTCAAGCGTTTCCGCGCGGGCTCCGGGACGGGAGGCGCTGATGGCATCCGCCGCGCATAAAAGAGCCCCATAGATGGAGGCCATCTCCACTTCCTCATGATGCGACTCGACCGCATTCGCCACTTCTTCACGCTCGCCGTATTTACGGCTTAGTGTGCCTCCGACAATGGCGTGCGTGCCTTCTTCCACATCTTGGCTGACAACTTTACCGATGTCATGAAGCAAGCCGGCGCGCATGGCGATCTTTGAGTCCAAGCCCAATAGGCTCGCCATCGTCCCGCAAAGAATCGCCACCTCTTTGGTGTGCGCCAAACCGTTTTGGCCGTAGCTGGTCCTGAATTTTAATTTCCCAACCAGCTTCAAAAGCTCGGTATGCATGCCATGGATACCCAGATCAAACGCCGTCTTCTCCCCTTCTTCCTTAATAATGTTTTCCAGCTCTTTCTTGGCCTTCTCCACGACCTCTTCGATTCGCCCGGGATGGATGCGCCCATCGGAAATAAGGTTTTCCAATGCGATGCGGGCAATTTCCCGCCGGTACATATCAAAACCTGAAATCGTAACTGCCTCGGGAGTATCATCGATAATGATATCAACGCCGGCGGCCGCCTCCAAAGCGCGGATATTACGGCCCTCGCGGCCGATAATGCGCCCTTTCATCTCGTCATTGGGAAGCATAACGACCGAAACTGTTGTGCCGGCCGTATGCTCGGAGGCGCAGCGCTGAATGGCCACCGAAACAATTTCTCTGGCTCGCTTGTCGCCCGTATCTTTTATTTCATCCTCTGCCCTTTTAATGCGTACCGCCTTTTCGTGCACCAATTCTTCATCGAGACGGGATAAAAGCAAATTCTTAGCCTGCTCTTCCGACAAAGAGGATATCTTTTGAAGACGCACTTTTTCTTCAGCAATGAGGCGGGTTAACTCCTCTGTTTTCTTCTTTATGCTCTCTTCATTCTCCTGTAAAATCCCTAAACGCTGATTGATGTCCTTTTCTTTTTTCTCCAAAAGATCGACCCGCTTATCCAGGTTCTCTTCCTTTTGGAGGATGCGTTTCTCCGCGGCCAGGAGCTCTTCGCGGCGCTCTTTGGTTTCACGCTCAAAATCCTGGCGCAGCTTGATCATCATGTCCTTGCTTTGAAGTTCGATTTCTTTCTTCTTTGTCTCAGTCTCTTTCTCGGCGCCGGAGAGCAACGCCTTGGCTTTTTCTTCGGCCTCTTTTAATTTCTTACCAGCGAAAAACCACCTTAAAAGATAGCCGGCAAAGAAGATCACGATGGCAAAAATGGAAAGAATGGTACTTTGAACATATATGTTCATTTCGGGATTCATCACAAAACTCCTCTCTATCAATAACAAGACTGTGTCTTATAAATTAGTTATTTGGGAAGGAGGAAGCGGGTGATTAATTCGTCACAACGCGCGAAAGGCGCACATCGTGATCACCCAAGCCGGGGATAGAATCGATGCATTGAAAATCAAAAGCCAAGCCAATGGTAGGAATTTCCTTGGGTAAAACAGCTAAAAAACGGTCATAATAGCCGCCGCCGCGCCCGAGACGATGATTATTTCTATCAAAAGCGACTCCGGGAACTATCACGGCATCCAGTTCTTCCATCGAAAATCGTTTCGTTGGATGGTTTTGCGGTTGTCTTATGCCGTACGGCCCTTCTACCAAGGATTCATGAACATCCCATAATGCAGGGATTATTTGTTTTTGTTTGCTTTGAATGATCGGTAACCCGATTCTTTTTCCTAATTGGCTGGCTTGTCTTATCATTTCAAATGTATCAACTTCCCCGTCAAATGACGCATAAAAAAGGATCGTCTTTGCTTCCTGAATGAGCTTCGTCTTAAAAAGCTTGTCTTTGATCGATAAGCTTTTCTTGATCCGCTCTTCCTCCTTCTGATTCCTTAAAAGGGTTAATATCCTCTCTCTAAGGTCTTGTTTCGTTTTATCCTTCACTTAAGTTCTCTTTGATCCGCTGATAGAAAACCTTTCGGTTTTCAAAAATCAGCGCTCTATATTATCATTTTTTATATTTTTGTACAACTGCAAATTTTGACCCTGCTTTAACAGCTCATCCAGCCGTTCCTTGATGAATTTCTCCTTGCCCATCTGGGTGGGCCGGTAATATTTGGTCTTGACGCTCATATAATCCTGCTCAACAAAATGCCCTTCAAAATCATGCGCGTATTTATAATCTTTGCCGCGGCCCAACTTTTTGGCTCCGGGATAAGATGTATCTTTAAGGTGCGTGGGTACTTCTTGGGACCTGTTGTTCTTTACATCGTCTAACGCCTGTTCAATGCCCAGGTAAGCTGAATTGGATTTGGGCGCGCAGGCCACATAAACGGCCGCCTCGGCCAGCGGAATACGTCCTTCCGGCATGCCGACAAATTCGAGGACCTGATGCGCGGCATTGGCCACGACCAGTGCCTGCGGGTCGGCCAACCCGACATCTTCGGCCGCGCAGATACAGATGCGCCGGACGATAAAACGCGGATCTTCCCCGGCATAGATCATCTTGGCCAGCCAATATAGGGTCGCGTCCGGATCCGACCCGCGCATGGATTTGATAAACGCCGATGCCGTGTCATAATGCTGGTCGCCGTCGCGGTCATAAACGACTTGTTTCTTCTGGATGGATTCCTGGGCTACCTCTAATGTAAAATTAATTTGACCGTCCTTGGCCTTTGGGGTCGTTAAACACCCGACCTCCAAAGCATTCAGGGCCCTGCGGGCATCGCCATCGCAAGCCTTGGCTAAAAATTTGAGCGCTTCTTGGTCGACGTTGATTTCCATTTCGCCCAAGCCCCGCTTATTATCCCGTAACGCTCTTTGTAAAATTGCCAGGATCTCTTCCTCGCTTAACGGTTTTAACTCAAAAACCAACGATCGCGAAAGAAGCGGGCTGACCAGCGAGAAAAACGGATTAAAGACGGTCGCGCCGATCAAAATGATGCTTCCCTCCTCGACATCCGGCATCAAGACATCCTGTTGCGCCTTATTGAACCGATGGATCTCGTCGATAAAAAGGATCGTTTTCTGCGCCGTTGTATCGCGCCTGTTTTGGGCGGCGACGATCACTTTTCGCAATTCATCAACGCTGGAAGAAACGGCGTTGATGCGCTCAAAGAAAGATTTGGTCTTCTGGCTGATGAGATGCGCCAACGTCGTTTTCCCCACTCCCGGCGGGCCATAAAGGATCAGGGAAGTGATGCGGTCGGCTTCGATGGCCCTGGAGAACAACTTCCCCTCTCCTAAAATATGCTTCTGCCCGGCGTACTCTTCCAGCGATTGGGGGCGCATGCGCGCGCTTAAAGGGGTCGTTTGGAAATTAGCTTCTTTATTGGCCAGGGAAAACAGGTTTTCTTTTGAAGAATTGGCGGGTGGCTTTCTTTTCATGGAAGAAATTTATCCCCGCTTATGCCGTCTGACTTTCATATAAGGTGAACCTAGTCACCAAGTGGGTGCCGCTCCGGCAGGGCCGGAAGGTAGGCTCCCTTTAATAGAGTATTGGTTCTTTATATTGAGCCAATAACGCGCACAGCAGGGATTTATTATCGGATCACTACTTGTAACCGCTCTACCAGAGCCTTAAGAAGTTTTTGGTGGTCATTATTGACCTCGGCTTCTTGAAGGGTGCGTTCGGCGGACTGATAAACCAGAGAGAGCAAGATGCCCCGGTGATGCGAGGCAATTTTATCACGGACCATATTAGTATAGTCCTCTTTAAAATGAATTTCTACGAGATTTTTTAGGCCCTTTTCTTTGATGATTTCAACGAGTTGTTGATAGAAATATCTCTTATCTATCGTCAAGCTGACATCCCTCACGATCGCCGGATAAGGAGAAATCGTTTGATAAGCCCGCTTGAGCGGCTTTCGGGAAATAATGTTTTTTAACTCGATTTGGGCAAACCAAACATCCGCATTCTTGATATCAAAACTGTTTAAAACCCCCTCTTCCACCTTCCCGATTAAACCTATAACTGAACCATCGAGCTCAACAGCCGCTGACAGGCCGGGCTCCAAAAAATTTTCTTGCAACGGCACGAAAACCATGGGGCGGCAACCCAACACATATCGGATCGCCTTAACAATAGCTCCCTTTATATCGTAAAAATCGACGTGTTGTTTCTTTGCCTGCCTCCAATCCTCCGAGGCCATGCCTGTCATCATGATCCCAAGCGCTTCAATTTCACCTTCATCCCGATATATCTTCGACGCTTCAAAAATTTTCAGATCCTTTTGGGCACGATTAATGTTGAATGAAACAGTGTTAAGAAGCCCGGGCAACAAGCTCGGGCGCATGACTTCCTGCTCTTGCGTTAAAGGATTAATGACTTTGACGCTTTTAATATCGTTCTGCTTGGCCTTGACTAAAACCTCCCGATTCGTCATGGAATAGGTGATCACCTCATCGAATCCCTGGGCTATCAATGCTTTTCTGATCTTTTCTCTTAAAAATCTCTTTTCATCAAGCGGGATATCGGATATTTTTATCGTCGGAAAGCTGGTGGGAAGCCGGTCATAACCTTCAATGCGGGCAATTTCCTCGATCACATCGACATCCAACTTCACATCCGGCCTCGTTGAAGGCGGCTGGACAAGCAGCCCGCCCTTACCCCGCGCAGCAACTTTAAAATCCAGCTTTTTTAAGATCGTCTGACACCGGCCCGAAAGGATATCGGCGCCCAAATATTGATTAACCTTTTGAACCGAAACGGATATACTGTTTGTTGTTTTTGTCTTGCCGGTAATATTAACATCCGCATATCGGGTCACCTTTCCCTTGGCGATTTCGAGTATTAAAGAAGCGGCCCTATCAGAGCCGGTTTTAACTCCCCCCCTGTCAACGCCCCGTTCGAACCGATATGATGAGTCGCTGGCCAACCCCAGCTTGCGGGCCGCCCGCCGGATAAGGATGGGATCGAAATAGGCGCTTTCAAGAAGGATATTTTTGGTCTTTTCGTTTACCTCCGCATCTTTGCCACCCATAATGCCGGCGATGGCGACAGGGCGCTTGCTATCGGCAATGACGAGGATCGTTTCATCCAATTCGCGCTCCAACCCATCGATCGTAACGATCTTCTCGCCTTTTCTGGCGCGCCGAACTGCGATTTTCCCGCCGATCAATTTGTCGTAATCAAAAGCATGTAACGGCTGGCCCGATTCCATCAAACAAAAATTGGTGATATCAACGATGTTGCTGATCGGGCGAATGCCGACGACCGATAAATTTTTTCTCATCCAATCAGGCGCCTGGCCAACGGTAACGCCTTCGATAACGGTGCCGATATAGCGCGAACACCCGCTCTTATCTTCAATAGCAATTTCGCATTTTATCTTTGGATAAGAAGTATCCTTGATCCTCGGCGGTTTTCTTGTTTTATTTAAAATTGCCGCGACTTCGCGGGAGATGCCCACCATACTCAAACAATCAGCCCGGTTGGGCGTAACCTCGATTTCAAAAACCTTATCCCCATCGGCCGAATGAATGGTTTCCACCTCCAAACCAGCCATCGTAAGACGATGCGCCAGCTCTTCGGCGCCTATGCCGGGGGTGACGTAATCTTTTAACCAGTTTAAACTGACTTTCATATTCTAAAATTGCTCCAAAAACCGTTTATCGTTTTCAAAAAACACCCGGATGTCCGCAATGCCGTGCTTAAGCATGGCGATGCGCTCAACCCCCAAGCCGAAAGCAAGCCCCGTATATTTTCCTTTCGGATAACCGACGGCCTCAAACACTTTCGGATGCACCATGCCGCAACCCATGATCTCAAGCCATTTCTTTTTTCCGCCTTTCCATGAAATATCGACCTCGGCGGACGGTTCGGTGAAAGGGAAAAAGTGCGGACGAAAGCGCATTTCAATGTCTTCACCAAAAAGCTTCTTACAAAAATGCGTCAACAACCCCTTAAGGTCAGAGAACTTAACGTCGCTATCAACCAGGAGCCCCTCGATCTGATGGAACATGAACGAATGGCTGGCGTCCACCGCATCGGGCCTATACACTTTCCCCGGGATCACAACGGCAAAAGGCGGTTTATGGTTTTCCATAATACGGATCTGGCCCGGAGAGGTGTGGCTGCGCAACAGTAAGTTGGCTTTTTTGTCGTGTGGGTCTTTTAAATCCAAATAGAACGTATCAAAGCTGTCGCGGGAAGGGTGGTCCGCCGGAATATTAAGAGCGGTAAAGTTGTTGAACTCGTGCTCGATTTCCGGGCCTTCCTGGACCGCAAACCCCATGCGCTCAAAGATCGAACATATCTCATCGATGGTTTGGGTGAGAATGTGCTGATGACCGATGCGATGGGCGACGCCCGGCAGCGTTACATCCAGATCGGTTTGGGAAGACCGTTTTTCCTTTTGTTTGATCGCCGTCTTTTTGTCTTCGATAATTTGGGTAACGCGGCTTCTTAGGGCATTGACGCCTTTACCGACCAAGGGCTTTTGGTCGGAAGGCAAAGAAGAGAGAGAAGAATAGATCTGCTGGATGAGCCCTTTCTTGCCTAAATACTTTATCCGAAAGGCCTCGAGGTTCTGGCCGTCATTAACACCGCCTGCTTCCTCTTCAAGCTCCTGCTGAATTTTTTGAAAATCCCAGATCATACCGTCATTCTATAATAGAACCCCTTCAGCAACAAGGCCCCTATAATAATTTTGGGCCCTACCAATGAGGGCCCAAAAGAGTACTAATAAAATTCTTTTTATTAAACGATTACTTCTTTGAAGAGGCGCTGGTTTTACTGGCTTTTTTCTCTGCCTTTTGCGCTGTTTCTTCTTTCTTAACAGTAGCGGCTTCGGTCACTTTGCCTTCTTTGGCGATCTTGACCAATTTCTTGAAAACTGTCGGCGCCTGAACAGCCAAATCGGCGATCACCTTGCGGTTGATGCTGATCTTGGCGTCATTCAAACCCTTGATGAAACGGCTATAAGAAATGCCCGACTCGTGACAGGCGGCATTAATACGCGTGATCCAAAGGCGCCTAAATTCCCGCTTCCTCGCTTTGCGGTCACGGAACGCATACACCATGCCCTTCTCGACGGAACGCCTGGCCTGGATATAGCGCTTGCTTCGGTGGCCGAACTGGCCTTTAGCGGCCCTAACATATCTACGCCGCCTTCTTTGAGCGGCAACGGTTCCCTTAACTCTAGCCATAAGGCAACAGCCTCCTTATTTTTTTCTCATCGGCTTTGGAAAGGTAAGAACTTCGGCGAAGCTTGCGTTTGGCTTTGCTGGACATTTTACTTAAAATATGTCCGCGATTGGCGCTTCTTTTCTTGATCTTTCCCCACTTCGTGCGTCGAAAACGTTTGGCCGCAGATTTATTTGTTTTCAGTTTAGGCATGCACTTTCCCTTTCAACACCACTTTTAATAAAAATACGAAGACACTACCTTAGCAAAAATTCCCGGATTTGAAAACACTTTTTTTACGCAGCCTGTTCTTCTTCTTTCTTAGCCGGTTTGCCGGCAACGGGGTTAATGACCACCGACATCACACGGCCCTCCATAAAAGGCGCCTTTTCGGCCTGGCCGAATTCGACCAGATCCCTAACAAACCTGTTGACGATTTCCTCTCCCAGCTCTTTATGCATCATCTCGCGCCCGCGGTAGAACATGTTGATCTTAACTTTGTCCTTCTTCTTTAAAAAACTAATCGCCTGGCGCAGCTTGATCTGATAATCCCCCTCCCCGATATGAGGTTTCATGCGGATCTGCTTTAAATGAGCGACGTGTTGATTGCGCTTGATGCGCCGCTCTTTTTTCTCCTGATCGTATTTGAACTTGCTGTAATCCATGATGCGGCAGACGGGCGGGTTTGCCGTCGGGGCGATCTCGACCAGATCCAATTCATGCTGCCTGGCCAAGTCCAAGGCGCGCTGCAAAACAACGACGCCTAATTGCTCGGAATCAGGCCCGATCACGCGGACCTCGCGCGCTTTAATGCGCTCATTGATACGGGTGAATTTTTGAATAGGAGCACCTCCTGTTTTATTGTTTGCTGTTTATCTCGTTTTGAATTTGTTTAATAAATTTATCAAGGGCCATTGTTCCCTCATCTCCCTTGCCGTAGCGGCGGATGGATAAAATTTCATCTTTAACTTCTTTATCGCCTAGAATGATCAAATACGGGACCTTCCTGACCATGCCTTCACGGATGCGCTTGCCTAAACTTTCATTTCTGTCATCAATTATAACGCGGATATCTTCTTTTTGTAAATTCTCTTTTACGGTGTTTGCGTACGCAACGTGCTCGCTTTTGATGGGGATAATTAACGCTTGTGTCGGCGCCAACCAGACCGGGAAAGCGCCTCCGTAATGCTCAATCAACGTGCCGAAAAATCGTTCGACACTACCAAGTATAGCACGATGAATCATGGTGGGCCGACTCACGCCGCCTTCTTCGTTGATATATTTGAGCTGAAACCTCTCGGGTAACGAAAAATCGCACTGGATGGTCGCGCACTGCCATTCGCGATTTAAGGCGTCCTTCAGTTTAACGTCGATCTTGGGACCATAAAACGCTCCTTGGCCTTCGTTGATTTGATATTTTAACTTCTTTTCTTTCAGGGCGTCTTCCAGCGCCCGGGTTGCCGTCTCCCAATCTTTGAGGCTGCCGATATAATTTTCCGGACGTGTACTCAGTTCGATGTTCATTTCATTGAAGCCGAAATCTTTCATCACGTGAAAGGTGAAGTCAATAACATTCATGACCTCTTGCTTGATCTGGTCCTCGCGGCAGAAAATATGGGCGTCGTCTTGGGTAAACCCGCGCACCCGCAACAGCCCGTGCATGACGCCGGCCTTTTCCCGTCGGTAAACATTGCCCAGCTCGAAATAGCGGATCGGCAGATCCCGATAGGAGCGGGTCGTGGATTGATAAATCAGGATGTGCCCCGGGCAATTCATCGGCTTAACGGCATACTCTTCGTTGTCGACCTTGAAAAAATACATGTTCTCGCGATAATGCTCGGCGTGCCCGCTGATCTCCCACAGCTTTCCTTTTAAGATATGCGGCGTTTGGACCAGCTGATAGCCACGCTTGACATTTTGATCAACGATATAATTCTCAATGATGCGGCGCAACGTCGCTCCGGCAGGATGATAAAAAACAAGCCCGGGCCCGGCGGTTTCCTGATAAAAATTAAACAGATCCAGTTGCGGCCCGAGCTTTCGATGGTCGCGCTTTTGCGCTTCTTCGAGCAATCGCAAGAATTCGTCGAGCTCTTTTTTATCGAAGAACGCCGTTCCATAAATGCGCTGCAACATCGTGTTGTTTTCATCGCCGTGCCAATACGCCCCGGCCACGCTGAGCAATTTGAACGCCTTGATCTTTCCGGCATTATCAATGTGCGGGCCCTTGCAAAGGTCCAGCCATTCATCACCGGTATGAAAAATCGAGACCTTTTCATCGGGCAACTTTTCAATTAACTCGACTTTATAATCTTCCTTCATGTCCTTGAACATTTTGATGGCTTCTTTGCGCGGCATGAGCGATTGTTTAAAGGCGGGCTTACGATTAATGATCTCCCGCATGCGCTTTTCTATTTTTTTAATATCCTCGTCGGTAAACGGCTCTTTCTTATCAAAATCATAATAAAAGCCGTTATCGATGGCGGGGCCGATGGTCACTTTGGTCGCCGGCCAAAGCTCCTTCACCGCCTGCGCCATGATGTGCGAGCAGCTGTGTCTAAGCTTGTCTAAATCGGTTTTGTATTCCATTGTTTTTCTGGTGGGCCCACGAGGACTCGAACCTCGGACCTTTTCCATGTCAAGGAAACGCTCTAACCAAGCTGAGCTATGAGCCCATATATTTAGTTTTAAGTTATAAGTCGTAAGTTATAAGTAAAAATTTCTGATTGTTACTTTTTTTATAACTTACCACTTACGCCTTATGACTGACTTTATGGGCAAGGAGGGAGTCGAACCCTCACAGCCTTACGGCCACAGGATTTTAAGTCCTGCGTGTATGCCATTCCACCACTTGCCCGGAATTGTTGGAGGCGTGGAGCGGAATCGAACCGCTGGATAGGAGTTTTGCAGACTCCCGCCTTACCACTTGGCTACCACGCCGGCTATTTCAAGGCCCTTAAAACCGCTCTGACAATATCTTCTTCGTCCGCAATATGTCCTTCACCCGTATCACCGCACGCCAACTTGCCTTTAGTCGGATCTATGAACGCAACACCGTGTTTTTTCAAAACAGCGCAATTATTCTGAACGAATTTATTTTTGTACATTTCGGTATTCATCGCCGGGGCAATTAAAATGGGCGCCTTGGCCCCCAAAGCAACGCAGGTTAAAAGATCGTCGGCAAAACCATGGGCTAATTTGGCGATGATATTGGCGGTGGCGGGGGCAATCAATAAAACATCCGCCTTTTTGGCTAGCTGGATATGCGGCATTGCCCAACCATTGGATGAGGAATCGAAGGTGCCGCGATACACCTCTTCGCCGATCAGGCTGGATAAGGTCAAAGGAGTGATAAAGTATTCGGCCTCTTTCGTCATCACGACCGAAACCTTCAATCCCTTTTCTATCAGCCGGCGGGCAATATCGGCGGATTTATAGGCGGCGATGCTTCCCGTAACGCCTAAAATGACTCGTTTTGGATTATTCACTTTCTAAGACAGCTTCGAGTTCTGCTTGTTTTTTCTGCGGTTTTTCTTTTTCCGGTTTGGCCAGCAGGTCTTTGGCCTCTCTAGAAACGACCCGGCCGGCAAGGATTTCTTCCAATGCCATGGTGGTGGCTTTGTCGCTGGATGGATTCTCGATCAAACATTTTCTTCCTTCGGAGAGCTCAAGCGCGCGGGTGGCCGCCATGCGAACAAGGCGATAAATGCTGTTTCCTGCTTTGGGGAGCATCTCTTCTAAGGGCTGAATACTCATGATCTCAATTGCCTCCTAAAATTGCTATTTCTTAATAAAAAATAAAAATCTTTCTTTATAAAAGGAAAATATATATATCATATAGTCTTATATTTGTCAAAAGGAACTTATAACGCCTTCCAACTCTTTTAGTTAGAAAAGTTTTAACAGCTCCTTTTTAATTGTCTTGGATTTCGGATAAAATGATCGCTTCCAGCCTTTGAAGGGCTTTTGGGATTAGGTCGTTAATAACGATATACTTATAGCGCTTGGCTTCCTTGAGTTCTTTTTTGGCCGTTTGAAGCCTGAGAAAGAGGCGTTTTTTATCCTCTGACCCCCTTTTAAAAAGCCGTTTTTTTAGCTCGTTAACGGTTCTTGTCTTAATGAATATCGTAACGGCCTTAGGGAGCCTGCGGCAAACCACCTTGGCCCCTTTGACATCTATACATAAAAGCGTATGTTTTCCTCTCCTTAGCAAACGCGCCACATTGGCTTTGGGGGTGCCGTAATAATTATCAAACACCTTCTGCGATTCAAGAAAATGGCCAGCCCCCTTTTTATGCAAAAACATCAAGCGGCTGACAAAAAAATAATCACGGCCATGGACCTCTCCCTTTCGTTGAGGCCGGGTCGTGACAGAAACGCTCTTAACGATTTTGTCTTTGAGCTTCCTGCTCTTTAGGAGCTTTCGGTAAAGGGTCGTTTTTCCTGAACCAGAAGGGCCGGAAAGAATAAAAATTTTACCCTTCTTCATAATGGGTCTATTCTATGTTTTGGGCCTGTTCGCGAATTTTTTCGATCCCGCTTTTCAAAGCGATCACGGCGTTGGAAACGATGCGGTCCTGGAGCTTGGCGCCGATGGTATTGGTCTCGCGCTGCATCTCCTGGGCAATAAAATCGATCCTTTTCCCAACGGAAGAAGTGCCATTTAACAATCTCTTCATTTCAACCATGTGATGCTTAAGCCGGGACAGCTCTTCGTTGGTGTCGCTGCCGCGTTGATAGGCCTGGAATTCTTCCGCCGCCATCGATTGTTTCATTTCTTTCAAGACCGCCCTGGATCGCGTTTGAATAACATATATTTCTTTCATCATCTTTTGAAGCTGCCCTTTGATGTCACGCTGAAGGCTTAGCCCCTCTCTCCTGCGCATTTGATCCAGCGCGCCAAGCGCCTTTTTTAAACCCCGCTCAATGCCCGGCCATAAGCGCTCCGCATTAACCGTGGTTTCCCGGACCTCAAAAACCCCGGGCAGCTTAATGATATCCGCCACCGTCAAATCGTTTTTTATGCGAAACTGCTTCCTCAGCTCTTTAGCATGACGTAAATAACTTTGCACCGCTTCTTTGTTGAGCACAACTTCTTCTTTCTTTTTTTGTGTCACCTTTAATGAAATACTAACGCGCCCTCTTTCCAAATATTGCTCGCAATGCTGTCGGATCTTATCTTCGAACGATACGTAACCAGCTGGTAGATAATAGATTATGTCAAGATAACGGCCGTTGAGGCTTTTGATTTCAATGAGCGCCTTGGCCTCTTTTGTCGAAAGTTGGGCGCTGCCATAACCCGTCATGCCTTTGATCATGCCCATGTCCTTGTTTTTTGCAATTTAACAGTTATCGTTTTTGTCGAATAAAGTTTTCGGCTGATAGAATCCGGGGTAAACCACAATTTTATTTCCCGCTGCGTTTCTTTTTTGCTCGAAGAAACATGAACCACATTTTCATAGATGCCTCTGGTCGTAATGCGCCCGTAAGCGCCCCTGATCGTGTGCGGGCCGGCCTCTTCGGGATTGGTTGCCCCAGCGAGATTACGGCATTTGGTGACCGCGTTATCGCCATAATAAACAACGGCGATGACTCTCTTGTTTTTATGATATTTGCCCATAAAAAAAGATACCGTTCCCCTAAAAAACGGACGCCCCTTTATATTGTTATAATGTTCTTCAACGAGTTTGCGGGTTGGTTTGAATATGTTTATGCCGATAATTTCTAAATTGGCTTCGGCGAATTTCAAAAGGATATGCCCGACCAGGCCCTTAGCAATAGCGTCCGGTTTCAGAATAACAAGTGCCGGCTCTTTCATTATTTGATCTTTCTTATGATGCGATCGAGATCGTCCAGCGAATAATATTCGATGATGATTTTGCCGCGTTTTTTGTTAGCTTTGATGCGCACTTTGGTGCCGAGGGCTTTTTGCAGTTGTTCTTCCAGCGCAACGATCTCAAAATCCCTTTTTTCCTTCGATTTTACCCGACGGGCCTTTCCGTCGTTCGATTGAATCAGGTTCTCCAGTTCGCGTACCGATAGCCCTTTTTTACGGATAAGGCCGAAAAATCTTTTGATATCCTCCGCGGATTCCAAAGAAAGTAACGCGCGCGCATGCCCCATGGAAATTTCGCCGCCATAAACAAACTTTTGAATTTCCTCGGGGAGTTTAAGCAAGCGCATAATATTGCTGACGGTCGAACGGTCTTTTCCGACGGCTTTAGCGACGTCTTCCTGGGTTAATTTAAAATCTTCAATAAGCCGTTGATAGGCCTGCGCTTCTTCTATCGGATTGAGATCCTCTCTTTGGACATTTTCTATCAACGCAATGACAAACGCCTCTTCATCCGTAACTGATTTGATGATGGCTGGCACATCTTCCATGTTCAAAGCCCGCGCCGCCTTAAGCCTGCGTTCACCGGCAACTACCTCATATTCGCCGCCTTGCGTTTCTCTTACTAAAATAGGCTGAATAATACCTTTAGTTTTTATAGACTCTTTTAACTCTTCCAATTTTTCATTATCATACTTCGTGCGCGGCTGAAAACGGCTGTTTTTTATTTTCGTCGTTTTTAGGTAGGCGACAACCTCGCCCGCTATCGCCCCGCTTCTGTCTTTATCAGGAATGAGCGCAGAAAGACCCTTGCCAAGAGCTCGGTTTTCCATCTTTTCTCCTTTGTTCATAATGTGAACATTATATTATCAATTATCTTTTGTTTCACTAATTTTACCTAACTCATTGCTATTAAATTGTTTACGTATTATTTGTGGTTCTCCTGAAAATTCTTTTGCCAACTCGGCATAACGAATAGCTCCTATTGAGTTAGCATCATATACGGCTATCGGCTTCCCATGGCTTGGCGCCTCACTTAACCGGATATTACGAGGAATGACTGTATTATAAACTTTGTCTTTAAAAAACGCTTTGATCTCATTGATAACTTCTGTTGTTAAATTCGTCCGAAAATCGGCCATCGTCAATAAGACGCCTTCAACGGAAAGCTTTGGATTAAGCCCGTCACGGATAAGATGTAATGTATTTAAAAGCTGCGATACGCCTTCCAACGCATAAAACTCGCATTGAATAGGAATTAATATAGAATCGCTTGCCACCAACGCATTTAACGTCAACAAGCCTAAAGACGGCGGCGAATCGATAAAAACATAATCATAGTTCTCTTTAATTGATTCTAAGGCTTTCTTAAGGCGGGTTTCTCTGGACAGGGCTCCTACTAACTCTATCTCTGCGCCGGTAAGATTAATATTGCAAGGAATGATATCTACGTTTGGGTGAACACCTTCGATGACAGCTTCTTGGGCGGTGGCTTTATTAAGTATAACGTCATAAACAGATACGTCTAACTCGTTCTTATTGACCCCCATCCCACTCGTTGCATTGCCTTGGGGATCAGCATCCACCAGGAGAATTCTTTTGCCCAAATCAGCCAAAGCAGCAGACAAATTAACCGCTGTGGTCGTTTTACCCGTTCCCCCTTTTTGATTACCTATGGCTACTGTTTTACCCATTTTTTGGCTGAATTTAACTGTTCCACGTGAAACATTGCTTGATTGTTTCACGTGGAACATTTATTCATTAAACTTATTTTCCTTGAACTGGAGAAAAAATCAAGAAGTATTCTTACTTTTTTTCAAACTGACCTTAATTTTAGCTGGCTTTTCCCCCTCCATTCCAAACAAGCCTTTTTTCTCTTCGGAAACCACCTTAACTCTTATCTTATCCCTCGTAACACCCAGTTCAGCTAAGGCTTTTTGAATAGCGTCCTCGACTGTTTTTCCCTCCACCTCTATACTATTTTCCCTTTTCATTTAGATTGCCTTTTTTGATGATACATGTGGTATTGAGTAAACGTCGAGAATATATAGAACATCGTAAAATAAAGCGTCAATCCGCTGGCGAATTTATAAAAAATCACGCCCAAAAGAATAGGCATAAATATACCCATCATCTTCTGCTGTTGCTGCTGGATAGGATCGGTAACAACCATATTTTTTGAGGTTATTCTTTGCTGGAAAAACATAATAATCATCATAAGAATCGGCAAAATATTGACTTCATCACCCATAAAAGGCGCTTTAAAAGGCAGTATAAACAGCCTATCCGGCTCCGAAAGATCGTTGATCCATAGGAATTTAGCCCCTTTAAATACCACGGATCTCCATAGAACCTGATACAATCCAATAAACACCGGCATTTGCAATAGAAACGGCAAGCACCCTCCCAGCGGGTTAATTTTATATTCTTTGTATAAAGCCATTATCTCTTGATTCATTTTCTGAGGATTATTACTGTGTTTTTGCTTTAATCGCTCTATTTCCGGTTGAAGCGACTGCATCTTCTTCATCGAAGACATGCCCCTTAGCGTCAATGGATACATAGAGAAATATAATACAGCGCTTATAATAATGATGCACATCCCCCAATTCGGAATCACCCGGTAAATAAGATGCATGAATTTGTAGATGAGCATTGCTATAATGTCAAAAAGCCCGAAACGATAAAATTTCTTTATATTCTCTAAACCAAGGTCGTAACCCTTTAAAATATCATACTCTTCCGGCCCAACAAAAATTGTCGACGAGAAAATGGCCCCGCCCCCTTCTGCTTGTTCGCTTTCTTGCGGAATAATACTTATATTCAAGGCTTGTTCGCCTACTGGATCTATTTGGTATCCTTTGGATTTGAACTCTGGTTTAAAAATCGCGCAATAATACCTGTCTCTAAACCCTAACCAAACAACGTGCCCCTCGCGCGCCTCTTTTTCTTTCTGAGAAAACTTAAAAGCATTGCCTTTCCTTTGAATCCCACTATATGAATTAATAACATATTCATTTAATGATTTATCTCTTTCTGTATCATCATTTTTGTCCAATCTGGTCATATCAATACTTAAACCATTAATTTTTAAGCCATCCTGTTTGGACATTTCTAAAACATTATTAATCTTTGATTCCTGTTTAATAAGATATTCGTCTTTGGACAATTCATATGTATTTAATATTTCAACATTGTCTTTAAGATAAGAATACGCTATTGTTTTATTTGCGTTTGTTTGAAGATCAAATTTTACATGCTCATAACCATTGATTGCACCCAAATTACTAATAGGCAGACTAACTTTATAATCTTTAACATAAACACTCTTGATTGTTCCGCCTTTATTAGTAAATGTTACGCTTAATTTATCGTTTTCAAGAACAATAAGATCTTCCTGAAAATCAACGCCTTCTTCTTGGTTTAAGATTTGTTGTGCTTCTTTGGCTGGGAGAGGGGATGGGGTTGTTTCTTCTATAACTTCTTTATTATAAATATGTTGTGATAATTTTAATTCTTCTGATGGAGTTCTTTTGGGCTGCGTCATGCCGGCCCAAATATATAATACTAGAAGGGATAAAAATACGGATAATAAAAGTCTTTTTTCCATAATATTAGCTTGATCTTAAAATATTGGCTTGCCGGAGAAAGCCTTTTACGGATTGCGAAGGGTTTTGGGTAAGCGCGGGGAAAACCATTTCGAAATTCAAGGATTTTAAGTTGAAAGCTTTACCGATATGTGCCGCGGCATTATATCGTAAGTCGTTTGCGGCCCTTAGCCCGGCGGCGCTTAAGAACGGCACGACCATCTTTGGTTCGCATGCGTTGGCGAAAGCCGTGTTTGCGTTTGCCCTTTATAATGGTCGGTATTTTCAGTGTCTTTTTCATGGCGCGACAATTATAACACAGCAAAAAGGCTAGTCAAGATAAATTGATTGTAAAAGAGCGCAAAATCCTTGAAAACATTGGTTTTTTGGGTCTGATAAAATAGCGTCGGAAAACAAATTAAATCGAATTGTTTTGCTGATAATTAAAAAATTTTATATTTTACACAAGCGCGTTGGAAAATTGTATTTGAATTAAAATCGTTCTTTGCTATAATACTCCCGCTTGAAAGCATCCCCTGACAAATCGTCGAACGCATTTACTTTATACATTCTCAACTTCATCGACGATTATCTTTCTAAAGGCGTCTTTTCCGTCTGCCAAAATCGTCCCTTGGCGACAGGGGCCTGTGGAAAACTTGTGAATTATAAATTATTTGGATTATAACCTATTGAGGCTAAATAGCTTGCTGACACTCACCTTATTAACCTACCCATTCGATCGATCCCTATGAGCCTTATATCCGTCTGGAATACCGCCCAAAACCATATTAAAGAGAAGGCGGGGGAGACTTCCTACGAAACGTGGTTTACCACTCTCCACGCCAAAGAAAAAGATGCGCAAACGCTGATTATCGAAACACCCGACGAGTTTTTTAAAAACTGGGTGGTCGACCATTATCATCAGCTCATTGAAGAGGCTATGCGATTGAGCGGGGGGGATGGTTTTACTATCGAATATATCGTCAATTCTTATATTTTAAAGAATGGCACCCAAAGCCGATTGAATGAATTTGAAAAAAAGTTTTCACGGGACCCTTCTTCCAAATATAACCTCAATTCTCGATTTACCTTTGAAAATTTTGTCGTTGGCCCATCAAACCGCTTTGCCTGTGCGGCCAGTTTGGCTGTGGCGGAGGCGCCCGCTAAAGCCTATAATCCGCTGCTTATTTACGGCGCAGTCGGCTTGGGAAAAACCCACCTGATCCAAGCCATTACCCATAAAATCCGCGAGCTTCATCCTGAGTCAAAACACTGTTATTTGACATCCGAGCAATTTACGAATGAGCTGATCGATTCCATCCGCCATCAAACCACTTCGCAGTTTAGAAAAAAGTACCGAGACATCGACGTTTTGTTGATCGATGATATTCAGTTCATCGCTGGAAAAGAGTCCACCCAAGAAGAATTCTTCCACACCTTCAACAATCTTCACGGAAACAGGAAGCAAATCATCATCACCAGCGACCGCCCACCCAGAGACATTACCAATCTGGAGGAGCGCTTGAGATCGCGTTTTGCGTGGGGCCTAATTACCGATATCCAGCCGCCGGATTTTGAAACAAGGGTGGCTATTTTACGAAAAAAGATGGCGGCTGAGCCTGTGTCTGTTCCGGATGAGATTGTCTTCTTTATTGCGGAACAAATAAAAACGAACATCCGCGAGCTGGAGGGAGCCTTGATTCGAGTGGTGGCTTATGCGCTGTTGGAAGATAAGCTTATGACGCTAGAGATGGCGAAAATGGTCCTTAAAGATATGGTTAAAGAAACTTCTAATAATATTAGCATTGATGTGGTCCAAAAATCGGTTGCTTCGTTCTTTAATATCCCGCTTTCCGAAATGCGCGCTAAAAGACGCACTAAAAACATTGTCGTTCCTCGTCAAATTGCCATGTATCTATCCCGGCAACTTACCAACCGCTCGCTTCCTGAGATTGGCAACGCTTTTGGAGGCAAAGACCATACGACGGTTTTACATTCCTGCAAAAAAATAGAAACAGAAATTTCCGAAAGTGGTGAAATGAAAAATTTGATTGATCGTTTAACGATAACCATTAAACAATAATTAAAACAAACTTATTGTTTTATTCACAGTTGTTTTTGGTATAAACTATTTAACTTCAGTTATTTATTAAGTTGTTCGACTTATTACACCCACTACTATTACAACGGCTATCTTAATTAAGTTATTATAAAATGGAGGTTGTTGAAAGATGAAAATTAAAGTTTCTCGCGAAGATCTGGTTTCCGGAATTAATATTGTCCAAAACGTCGTATCGTCCAAAATCACATTACCCATTCTCTCTAATATACTAATAGAAACAAAAGATAATAAATTAAGGATGAATGCCACTGATCTGGATATTGGGATTTCCTGTGAAATTCCTGTGGAAACACTTGAAGAAGGAGGAGTAACCGTTCCAGCTAAACGCTTTAGTGATATTATTAAAGAAATGCCTGAAGGAGAAATCCTCATTCATGCTAAGAAGAATAATCAGGTAGATATTGAAGGGAACCTCTGTCGGTTTAAGTTAAACGGTTTGCCTAAAGAGGAATTTCCTAAATTCCCAGAGTTTAAAGATAAAGAGGTTGTTGTCATTGATCAGGGTGTTTTGAAAAACATGATTCGATTAACTTCTTTTGCGGTATCTCACGAAGAAAGCCGTTATGTTTTAAATGGTGTCTTGTTTGAGATTTCTGATAAAACCATAAGAATCGTTGCTACCGATGGCCGACGTTTAGCAAAAATAGAAAAAACTATCCAGAAACCAATCAAAAAAGACATTTCCGTGATTATCCCTATTAAAGCGATTAATGAAATAGCCAGGAATTTAAAGGAGGAAGGAAGTGTTTCGTTAATTGTAGGCGCCAACCAAGTATTATTTGAAATTGACGGGGTTTTAATTGCGACCAGGATTATCGAAGGGGAGTTTCCCAATTATAATCAAGTTATACCAAAACCAACCGAGAATAAGGTTTCGATGCGAAGGGATGAGTTGTTATCTTCTATTAGAAGAGCGAATCTTTTGGCGACCCCGGATTTTCAGGCGGTAAAATTTGAGGTTTTTTCGAATAAGATGGTTGTGTCCAAATCCACCCCCGACATCGGCGAATCACGAGAAGAGATTACCGTGAAATACGGCGGCCATGAAATGGTTATTGGTTTTAACCCCGGCTTTCTCATCGATTTTCTTAAAAACATCGATGATGAAGAGATTGATATAGAGCTTTTGGGTGAAGATAAGCCGGCGGTTATGCGATTGGGGGAATACCTCTACCTAGCCCTTCCGATGCGGATTTAATCTGCAAAAAATTTTTAGAAATTGATAGATATTCTCCTTCCGTCATGGATAATATAAGAGAAATTGTCAAAGATGTCATTTCAAAGATGTCGCAGAAACAGCCCGATATCCGCGACCAATTAGATCGGGTCTGGCTTGAGATTATCGACGGAAAACAAAGGAAACATATGCGCCTGACAGGAATCAAAGATGGTCAGGTTTCTGTTTGTGTCGATTCCCCCGCCTGGTTATTCCAGATGAAAATTAAAAAGGGAGAAATTTTGAAGAAACTAAAAAACAAAATACCCGAGATCAAAGACCTTATTTTTAGGGTGGGAAAAGTTTAATGGCCAAGAACAAACCAGCCAAAACCGAAAAGAACCCACAAGACGCGCCGAAGAAAGAAAAGGCAGCTACCCCTAAAAAGGGCCAATATGATGCCACCAATATCCAGGTATTAGAGGGTATTGATGCGGTCCGCCTCCGGCCTGCCATGTATATTGGGGACACGTTTTCCCGCGGCCTGCACCATCTTGTGTATGAGGTGGTGGACAACTCGGTAGATGAGGCGCTGGCCGGTCATTGTACGGAAATCGAAACCATCGTCAATGAAGGCGACTCGGTGACGGTTATCGATAATGGGCGCGGCATCCCGGTCGATATCCACAAAACCGAGAAGAAACCAGCCGTCGAAGTTGTTTTGACGACCCTTCATTCCGGCGGCAAATTCGATCACGACTCCTACAAAGTTTCCGGAGGGCTTCATGGGGTGGGGGTAAGTTGCGTCAACGCCCTTTCAGAGTGGCTCGAAGTAGAGATCAAAAGAGACGGAAAAATATATCATCAGCGCTATGAGCGGGGGGTAACCAAATCCAAATTAACCACGATCGGTAAAACGAAGACGACCGGCACAAAGGTTACCTTTAAGCCGGACCCAACGATTTTCAAGCAAACAACGACCTTTTCTTACGATATTTTGGCCAAACGCTTAAGGGAATTGGCCTTTCTTAATAAGGGATTGTTCATTAGGCTCGTCGACAAAAGAGGGAAAAAAGAGAAGATCTCCGAATTTTCGTTTAAAGGTGGCATCGTTTCTTTTGTGGAAGACCTGAACAAATCCAAAACGGCCATCCATAATAAAATTGTTTATTTCCAGAAAGAGAAAGATCAGATCGAGCTCGAGGTGGCATTGCAATATGATGATGGGTATACGGAAAACGTATATTGTTATGCCAACAATATTAATACGGTGGAGGGGGGAACCCATTTAAGCGGCTTTCGATCGGCCCTTACGCGCGCCATTAATAATTATGCGAAAGGCAAGAACCTTCTTAAAGACGGGATCGCCATTGTCGGTGATGATACGCGGGAAGGGCTTACGGCTGTTATTAGTGTCAAAATTCCGGACCCGCAGTTTGAAGGGCAAACCAAGACAAAGCTTGGTAATTCAGAGGTCGATGGGCTGGTCGCTTCAGCCACGTTAGATGCGCTAACATCTTTTTTTGAGGAAAACCCGTCTGTTGCCAACAAGATCGTCGATAAAATTATTACCGCATCCCGCGCCCGGGAAGCGGCCCGGAAGGCACGAGATCTTACAAGACGAAAAGGCGTCTTAGAGGGCGCGGGCCTACCTGGTAAGCTTGCGGATTGTTCAGAAAAAGACCCAGCCCTGTGTGAGCTTTATCTGGTTGAGGGTGATTCCGCGGGCGGATCGGCCAAGCAGGGAAGGGACCGTACGTTTCAGGCCATACTGCCTCTAAAAGGAAAGATTTTGAACGTTGAGAAATCCCGCATGGACAAAATTTTGGGCAACGAAGAGATCCTGACCATATTTACCGCCCTAGGAACCGGGGTAAGCAATGAATTTAATATAGAAAAATTGCGCTATAACAAGATCATTATTATGTGCGACGCGGATGTGGACGGCTCCCATATACGCACCCTGCTATTGACGCTTTTGTACCGCCAGCTTAAGCAATTGGTCGAGGCTGGACATATTTACATAGCCCAACCGCCTTTATATAAAATAAAGCGCGGAAGCAGGGAAGAGTATATAGAAACAGAAGAGCAGATGAGCAGCATTATTTTGGATATGGGGGTTGAGGGGGTTGTTTTTAGTAAGATCAAGGGCAAGAAGACCTATTCAGCCGGACAGTTTAAGGAGATTTTGCACATCTTAATGGAGCTAGAAAGAGCTATAGATGTTATGGATAAACGTGGAGTGAATTTTCAAAAATATATAGAGATTAATGGTAATAATCCCACAAAACTACCGCGTTATATGGTAAAAGTGGATGGAAATACCCAATTTGCCAAAGATGATAAAGAGCTCGCAAGCCTTACGAAGAACATGGAAGACGCTGAATATACAGAGATCTTTGAAAAGGAGAGCCTGGAGAACATTGAAAAGAAGCTTAATAAATTTGATTTAACCATGGTGGAGTTTGTAAAGCCGGAAGTCGCCACAGAATCATTTGAAACCGAAGCTAAACCCAAAAAGAAGCCCAAAAAAGCCACATCCGCCAAAACGGTCACCCTAAAGGCCCTTTTTGCGGTCGAAGCGGAAAACGATAAGCACGAGTTTTTTTCCTTAGAAGAGGCTTTGGATTTTATACGCACTCAAGCCAAAAAAGGGATGCATATTCAGCGATATAAAGGTTTGGGTGAGATGAATCCGCAGCAGCTGTGGGAAACGACCATGGACCCGCAAAAAAGGACGCTTTTACAAGTGGCCCTGGAAGACGCGGTGGAGGCGGACAAAACCTTTACGATGCTGATGGGTGATGAGGTCGGCCCGAGGCGGGAATTTATTGAAACGTATGCGCACGAAGTCAAGGAGCTGGACGTTTAATGGCGCGTGATCTATCTATTAAAGAGAAAATTATTCCTGTTTATATCGAAGAGGAAATGAAGCAGTCGTATCTTTCCTATTCGATGAGCGTTATTGTCGGGCGGGCCCTGCCCGATGTGCGCGACGGGCTTAAGCCCGTGCATCGGCGCGTCTTGTATGCGATGGAAGACCTGAGCCTGGACCACAGCAAGCCCTACAAGAAAAGCGCGCGTATCGTCGGTGAGGTTTTGGGTAAATACCATCCGCATGGCGATGTGGCCGTTTATGATACGCTGGTACGCATGGAACAGGATTTTTCTTTGCGCTATCCGCTGGTCGATGGGCAAGGAAACTTCGGTTCCGTTGACGGCGATGCGCCGGCCGCCATGCGCTACACGGAAGCCCGTATGGCCGCGATCACCCGCGAGGTGCTTGCCGACATCGACAAAAATACGGTCGATTTTGTCCCGAATTTTGATGAGAGCCTTCAAGAGCCCGTCGTTTTACCCTGCGCCTTCCCCAATCTTTTGGTCAACGGTTCAACGGGTATTGCCGTTGGGATGGCGACCAACATGCCCCCGCATAACTTGGCCGAGGCGGTTGACGCCACGGTCCATATGATCGATGAGCCGGACACCGAGGTTAATGACCTGACGAAACTTGTTAAGGGCCCGGATTTTCCGACCGGCGGAATTATTTGCGGCAAAGAAGGGATCAAAGAGGCTTACACCACCGGGCGGGGAAAGATAACGCTTCGTGCCAAGGCCTCAATTGAACGGCAAAAGGGAAATAAAGACACGATTGTTGTTACCGAGATCCCTTATCAGGTCAACAAATCGAATTTGATCACATCGATCGCCGATCTAGTCCAGGACAAGAAGATCGAGGGTATCACGGATATTCGCGACGAATCCGACAAGGACGGGATTCGTATTGTCGTCGAATTAAGGCGCGACGTGGAGCCGCAGATCATCCTTAATCAGCTATTTAAACACACTCAGCTGGAAACAACCTTCGGCATCATCAACCTGGCGCTCGTTAATAACAGCCCGAAAGTTTTAAACCTCAAACAGCTGATCGTTCATTTTATCAATCATCGCCGCGTTATTGTCCGCCGTCGAACGCAGTTCGAGCTGGACCGCGCGCTGCGCCGGGCGCACATCCTGGAAGGCTTAAGAATTGCCATCGATAAGATCAATCAAATCATTAAAACGATCCGCGAGTCGAAATCGACCCAGGCCGCCAAAGTTAATTTGATGAAAGTTTTCGGCCTTTCCGAAATTCAGGCGCAAGCCATCCTCGAGATGCAGCTGCAACGGCTCACCGCGCTTGAACGAGACAAAATTGATATTGAATATAAACAACTTTTAAAGGATATCGAAGATTACCGGGCCATACTTGAGTCGCCTAAAAAGATCGACGAACTGATCAAAGACGAGCTTTTAGAGATCAAGAAAAAATACGGGGACGAAAGGCGTACGGAAATCGCCGGCAAAGCCGAAGAAATTGAGGTCGAAGACCTGATCGCCGAAGAAGATATGGCCATCACGATCAGCAACACGGGATACATCAAGCGCCTTCCGGCCAGCAGTTACCGCAAGCAGCGCCGGGGAGGCAAGGGCGTTACAGCCATGTCCACTAACGAAGAAGATTTCGTCAAACAGCTTTTTGTGGCTTCCTCGAAAGATTATCTGTTGATTTTCTCGAATCAGGGAATCGTCCGCTGGTTAAAGGTTTATGAAATCCCCATCGCTTCGAGAACGGCCAAGGGCAAAAATATCGTCAACCTTTTGACCACCAATAAAGATGAGCAGATCAGCGCGATCGTGGCTGTCAGAGAATTCTCGAATGACATGTCGCTGGTCATGGCAACAGCCAAAGGCCTTGTTAAGAAAACAAATCTTTCCGCATTCAGTAACCCCCGAAAGGCCGGCATTGTCGGGATCGGTTTACAAAAAGACGATGCGCTGATCGGAGTCGCTTTGAGTAACGGTAAAAATGAGATTTTGCTTGCGACCAAGCAGGGCAAGGCGCTTCGTTTTCCCGAAAAGCTGATCCGCGACATGGGCCGGGGAGCCAAGGGGGTGCGCGGCATCAATCTGGCCAAAGGCGATGTTGTCGTCAGCATGCTTGTTTTCTCACCCGATGTGGCCAAGACAGAGACGACGCTTTTAACCGTGACAGCCAAAGGTTATGCCAAACGAAGCGATTTTAACGAATACCGTGTTCAATCGAGGGGCGGTAAGGGCATCATAAACGTCAAAGTAACAGATAGAAATGGTCATGTTGTAGGTTCCATGCCTATATCAGCCGATGATGAAATCATGGCCGTCACCAAGCACGGCATGGTCGTTAAATGCTCTCCCGAAGATATACGGCAAACCGGACGAAGCGCGCAAGGGGTAAAACTCGTTACGCTTAAAGACAAGGACGAAGTGAGCTCGGTTGCCATCGTCGTTGCCAAGGAAGAGTAGCGCAGCCCCTGGAATTTTTCTTGACCAGCCCGGTTTCTTATTTATAATAAACACGCCATTTCATAGAAATTTGCCGACCCCATCGTCTAGCCTGGTCAGGACACAAGCTTTTCAAGCTTGCAGCACGGGTTCAAATCCCGTTGGGGTCGCTTTTATGTATCCTGCAGCCCCGCAGCAATCCGCCCTCATCTTCTTTAGTAATAGTATTGATATACAATTTTTTAAGTTGTATAATCTTTTTTGATCGGAGATTCCATGGCTATTGACGAAAAAAGAAGGGCCACCCGCAAAAAAGTACACCTGCAGGTTTTCTGTTGGGAAACGGACGGAGAGCGCAAACTAGGCAAGCCCATCCCGATCAAAACAAAAGATATCAGTACCGACGGGATCGCTTTTTTCTCTCAGCGCAGCTATCCGATGGGGGCGCCTCTTTGCATCGACATTTTCTTGCCGAATCAAAAGAGGCCGATTTCTTGTAACCTTAACGTTGTCAGCGTTGAGGTCAGGCTCAAGAAAAGCGAATATGCCATTGGCGCGGCTTTTTACGGTATGGACCCGGAAGACCGCATTAAGTTGGCCGGCGTCATTGATAAGTTAGACCTGTATCTGCTCTTGGACAGCGCGTTGGCCGGCGGCGCCTCCGACCTTCACTTGACCGTCGGCCGCCCTCCCTTAGCCCGCCGGGACGGGCGCATCCTGACAATGGCTGCCGATGTGATCGTGCCAGGGCAGGTGGAGGCCATGCTTTATCCTTTATTGACGGAAGAAAAAGTCAAAGATTTTGAAGAAAACAAAGAGCTTGATTTTGCTTTTTCTCCGAATCCCGGCGTGCGTTTCCGGGTGAATATGCACTGGCAGAAAGGCTTCGTGGAAGCCACGTTACGCAACATCCCCTCTGTCATCAAAAGCTTCGAGGAATTGGGGCTGCCGGAAGAACAGATGAAACTCTTGTGCCAAGAGCCGGCGGGCCTCATTTTAATCGCCGGAACGACGGGCTCAGGAAAGACGACGACCCTTTCATCGATGGTGGAGTATATTAATCAAAATTTTCAAAAAGTGATTATTACCATAGAAGACCCGATTGAATATATCCTTTCCAGCCACGGCTGCATCATTAAACAAAGGGAATTGGGCAGTGATACCAAAAGTTACGCCGAGGCGTTAAGGCGCGCTTTGCGCCAAGACCCGGATGTCATTTGCGTGGGAGAGCTTATCAGCGCGGAAAGCTTTCTGGCGGCCATGCAGGCGGCCGAGACGGGGCGGCTGGTTATATCGACCATTCACGCTCCCGACACCATCTCGGCCATCGAGCGGGCGATCAACTTTTTTCAACCCGAATATATCATGAGCATTTGCGGCCAGCTCTCTTCTTGTTTAAGGGGGGTCTTGTTTCAGATGCTTCTTCCCGCCAAGCAGGGGGGCCGCGTGGTCGCCACGGAACTTTTGATTAACAACAGCGCCGTAAGAAATTTAATTAAAGAAAATCGCTATAAACAAATGTCGACCGTCTTACAGACGGGGCGGACGCAGGGCATGTATACGTTGGAAAGCAGTTTAAATGAGCTTGTCCGGCAAGATTTGGTCGAAAAAGAAGACGTCAAAAAATACCTGTACATCAGATAAAATTTCCGGCCCCAAAACCCCCCCCTTCGATTTATTTAAACGATGGATGTGATATTTTATGAAGCCTTTGAAGAAGAAGAGCGGGCCATCAAAAAATGGTTGCCCACTGATATCAAGGGGAGATTTACTTCCAAGACGATTCAGGAGACTAAGGACAAAACGCCGTCGGCAGGGCTCATTAGCGTACGAACCCAATCCGACATCCCTTTGGGTTGGGCGAGACAAATAAAGGCTATTTTGACCAGAAGCCAGGGGTATGATCATATCGTCAATTATTGTCGGGAAAGCGAATTTGAGGGCGAGGCGGGATATTTGGGCAATTATTGCGCGCGGGCGGTCGCCGAACACGCGGCGATGTCCATGATGATGCTTTTTCATCGGGTCAAAAAGCAGATGAAGCACTTCGACTCTTTTAAGCGCGACGGCTTAACGGGCCGCGAATGTTTAAATAAAAATGTCTGTATCATCGGCGTTGGGAATATCGGCGGACAAATGGTTGATATCCTTAAGGGATTGAAAATGAACGTCAAAGGCGTTGATATTGACCCCAAGTTTAAGGGGTTGGAATATGTTTCGCTTAAAGAGGGGGTTTTGTGGGCGGATGCCATCGTGTGTGCCCTTCCTTTGACCGATAAAACCAACGGCTTGCTTGATTATTCACTTTTAAAAGACGCGAGAGCAGGGAGCATTTTTATCAACATCGCCCGAGGGGAGATCTCTCCTATCGAAGATCTAAAAAGACTATTGGATAACAATCTTTTGGCGGGGCTTGCATTGGACATCTTTCCTGACGAGGCGTCGTTGGCAATCCATTTGCGGAGCGGGCGGGGCGGGTTGACAAAGACGAATAAAACCGTGTTGGAGCTTAAGAAAAGGGAGAATGTTTTATTTACGCCGCATAACGCTTTTAATACCGTTGAGGCGCTTGAGGAAAAGGCTAAAAGAAGCGCGCAGGCGGTTGAAGCTTATCTTCGCAAAGGAGTTTTCCCGCATCCGGTCCCCTGGCCATAAACCGTTTGCATAAATTTCCCGAAAGCCTTACAATAAAAATTGGTTTTTACGAAAGGCCGCCCCGCTTAGCGGGGCGAGCCTCGTTCATTTCCTTCTGATAAGGAAATGAAGAAAAATGAACGGGAGACCAGCATGTTAAAAATTTACGGAGCCGATTTATCCGCCCCCGCCAATAAGGTCCGCATGACGGCCAATTACTTGGGCCTTCAATACGAGTATATCCGCGTTAAGCTCCGAGAAGGAGAAAACCGGCAAGAGTGGTTTAAAAAGATGAATCCGACCTGCAAAATCCCGGTCATGGATGATGATGGCTTTGTTCTTTTCGAAAGCGGGGCCATCTGCAAATATCTATGCAGCAAGCATAAATCTCCGCTTTACCCGACGGAGCTCAAGGCGCGGGCCATTGTCGAGCAATGGAATGATTTTGTCGTGATCCATGTGCAGGGTGCTTTAAGTAAAATCGTTTTTAACCGGTTGTTCGCGAAATTCGCCGGCGCCGAAGTCGATGAGCGCTCCGTGCAAGACGGCCTTAATTTTGTGGCGCGATTCTTGCCTATTATCGATGAACAATTGGGTAGAAACCCGTTTCTTTGCGGCAAAGAGTTAACGCTGCCTGACATCGCGCTCTTGTCGGCGTTAGATCCGTGTGAATTGGCGCGAGTCGACCTTTCTTCTTATAAGAAAATCGTCGCTTGGCGCAGCGCGTTAAAGCAAAAAGAATTTTATACCAAGTGTTACAAGGAATACGGCGAAGGCTTAAAAGCAATGGCGGCTTCTTCCAAATAAGAATGGCCCTTAAAGTTGCAATTATTCAGTTGAACGCGGGAGCCGATAAGTCCGCAAATATTAATAAAGCCAGAAGGCTAGTCGGCCGCGCGATACGAAGCCGCGCCCGGCTTATTGTTTTGCCGGAGGTTTTTAATTCCCGCGCGGGCATCAAGACGGCTAAAGACGTTTCTCGCGTCGCCGAAAAGATCCCCGGCCCGTCGACAAGCCCGCTCATGGATTTGGCCGGGAAACATAAGGTTTATATTTTGGCCGGGTCCGTCTTGGAAAAGGCGAAACCAAAGAAAGCGTATAACACATCTATTTTGATTTCTCCCACCGGCCAGATCGTGGCTAAATACAGAAAGCAGAATCTGTTCAAGGCCGTTATCGGCAAAAAGGCGTTAAACGAATCGCGCTGGTTATTGGCGGGGAAAAAGAGGGCCGTCGCATCCATTAGAGGTTTTAGGGCAGGGTTAACCATTTGTTACGACCTAAGGTTTCCTTCGCTCTATAGAGATTATGCCCGGCGGGGAGTCAATGTTATGTGCGCGCCGGCATGTTTCACGAGAAAGACGGGAGAAGCGCATTGGCAAACGCTTGTGAGGGCGCGGGCTATCGAAAATCTAAGTTATGTATTGGCGGCGAATCAATGCGGAAAAGACGCCAGGGGTGTCATGTCTTATGGGCACAGCATGATCGTCGGGCCTTGGGGAAACGTATTGGCGCAGGCCGGCGCGGGAAAAGAAGCGATCATTTACGCAACGCTAACAAAGAAGGCATTGAGAGATTGCCGTAAGATCTTGCCTTCATTTAAATAGGGAGGCCGTTGATGGCATCAAAACAGGTTAAGGTCGCGGTTACCGGAGCTGCCGGTCAAATCGGGTACGCCCTTTTATTTCGGATTGCCTCGGGCCAGATGTTTGGCCAAGACACAGAGGTTCATTTAAGTCTTCTGGAATTGGAGGCGGCCTTGCCCGCTTTAAAGGGCGTGGTCATGGAGCTTGAGGATTGTGCCTTTCCTCTATTGAGATCCGTGGCTCAGACGGCAGATCCTAACCAAGTTTTTAAAGAGGCAGACTGGGCGATTTTGGTGGGAAGCGTACCCCGCAAGGTCGGAATGGAGCGCAGCGACCTTCTTAAGATAAACGGTAATATTTTTACGGCCCAGGGCAGGGCGCTTTCGGAAAAGGCCAAGTCGACATGCAAGGTTTTTGTTGTTGGAAACCCTTGCAATACAAATGCTTATATAGCTAAAGAATCATGTAAAAACATCCCACCTCAGAATTTTTTTGCCATGACCATGTTGGATCAAAATAGGGCCGTGGCCCAACTTGCACAAAAGGCGGGGGCAGCAGTCGACCAAGTCACGCATCTGGCGATTTGGGGAAATCATTCGACAACGCAATACCCGGACTTTTATAATGCCAATATAGGGGGTAAGCCTGCTTTAGAGGTGATCAAAGACGAAAATTGGCTAAAGACGGCTTTTCTTGAAACTGTGCAAAAGAGGGGTGCTGAAATTATTAAGGCGCGGGGAGCGTCTTCCGCCGCCTCCGCCGCCAACGCCGTCATTGATACGGTGCGCAGTCTAACGACGCCGACTAAAAAAGGAGAGTTTTTCTCCGTGGCCGTACCTTCCGATGGAAGTTACGGCATTGAAAAGGGTCTTATCTTTAGTTATCCGGTCCGCTCGGACGGTAATAAGTGGGAAATTGTTCAAAATATTCGACATAATGATTTTGGAAGAGGAAAAATACAGGATACGCATAAAGAACTGATAGCCGAGAAAGAAGCCGTTAAGGGGCTATTGTAAAATCGATGTTTTTAAATCCCATTATTCATCAGCGGGTTAGGGAAATTATCCGCTGACTTACCCTATTTTTAGGCCCTCCGGAGAAATTTTAATTAAAATTGTTGTCAATAAATTTTCACCCATCTATACTTATAATAAATTCGTTATTGCGCTAGCATAACTTAATAAAGGAGAAATCTCTTGTTTAAACGATATTTCACCCATTCCTCGGTTATTGTAATTTTTTCTATTGTTGCGACTCTATTGGGCTGCGAGAAGATAGAGGCTATCAAGAATAAATTCATACAAAAGCAGGCCCAGGCCCCAGCCCCCGCCCCAAGCGTTTCCCAACCGGCGCCGGCTCAAAACCAGCCACCAAAACCGCTTTCTGCCAATGTGTTGGCGCGTGTCGGCAGTTGGACGATTACTATCGAAGAATTTAACGAACGCTTAGCAGCTCTAAAAGAGGTCGTCCCCGAATATGATATTAATGATCCGCAGGCCAAGAGGCTCGTTTTGGACGAGCTCGTTCGCCAGCAGCTGCTGGTGATCGATGCTGAAAAAAGGGGAGTGGCGAACAATAAAGACATTATGGCGGCCGTTGATGAATTTCGGCGCACCCTTATCGTCAGAGAGGTGGCCACGAAGCTGACAAAAGATATCAGCGTAAGCGAAGAAGAGGCAAAACAATTTTATGAAGAACAAAAAGATATTTTAAAAGAGCCGGAGCAATGGCACGTGCGCGAGATCGTTGTCGACTCGCAACTTAAGGCCAACGAGGCCTTGCTCGAGGTTTTAAAAGGCGCGGATTTTGCGCAAGTGGCCCAGCAACAGTCTATCAGCGAGTCGGCGGCCAACGGCGGCGATCTGGGCTTCTTGCAAGAAGAACCTTTTCCCGAAATGGTGGATGCGCTCATCAATCTGAAAGCGGGCGAAGTGAGCAGCGTCTTTAAGGGCCCGAAAGGATTTTATATCGTGAAATTGGATGAGGTCCGCGGCGGCGAACAAATTCCTTATGAGGAAATTAAGCAGGATATTATCCAAAACAGGACGCTTGTAAAGCAGCAACAAGCCATTTTGGATTATCTTTCAACGCTAGAGAAAGAAATAAAAGTCGAAATTAATGAAGGTTTACTAAAATAGAGGTGATAAAATGAATATAGAAAATAAGAAGCAATTTGCCACCATTTTGTTGGCTGTTGGGTTGGGGCTGATTGCTGTTTTATTGACAAGCCAGTATGTGCAAAACAAGGTTCAGCAGCAGACGGAATTTCTGGCAAAAGATTTTCAGAAGAAAAACGCCGTTTTGATTAATGAGCTTGAAGGCATGAAGAAAGATTTCAAGCGAATAGAGCAGGATCAGGCGGCGTTGGCCAAGGCGCAACAACAACTTAGGGTGGCGCAGCCCCAGCAGGCGGGAGCGCCGGTTAAACCGGCAGTCCAAATGGCCGCTTTTTCTGTCCGAACCCCGCCAGGGAAAAGAGCGCTGACCATTAGCATCGACTCTTTGGCGGCCGTGGGAGGGCTTGTTAATCCAGGAGATTTTGTCGATGTGTTGGCCCATTTAAAAATTCCGGAAAATTTGGGGGATACAGCAAGCACAACAGCACAAGTCACAACTGTTTTGTTCCAGAATATTCAGGTGTTGGCCGTTGGAACCAATTTCAACCCGCTGGGTAACGAACCGGCTTATGAATTGCAGCAAAAATCGAGGACATTAAACGTGACGTTAGCGGTTACTCCCGAGGAAGCAGGGCTCTTAACGTTTGCCCAAGCCAATGGGACGTTTCAGTTGACCTTGCGGGCTCCGGCTGAGGAATCGACGCAGCGTATTCAGGTGGCCTCTTGGAATACGTTGGCGGAGTTTGTTAAAAAACGGCAAGGTACAGACCTCGTTGTTCCCAAGTCAAAAGCGCCCGTTGCAGTCGTTGAGAAAGACATTACAGTCGAAGTAGAGGAAGAGGAACCGGCGTCCAATATTCAAATCTTTCGCGGAGGAAGAGAGCTTTAATGAAGGCTTAGGGTCACGATGATGAGGATTAACATGAAACAACCGATCTTATGGATAATGGCAGGCGCGCTCATATTTTTTGTTTCTTCGGCGCAGTCCCAAGATACGGATGGGGGGATAGATACGGCTTTCTCCGGCGAGGTGAATCTGGTCAAGGGCGAGCTTGAAACGCTTAAAGTTTATAATCTCACCAGGCTATCTATTACGGACCCGAGCGTTGCCGATATCGTCGACGCCGATGAAGAGGCGGTTCTAATTATCGGCCAGCAGATCGGCCAAGCCGTTTTATTCATCTGGGACGATCAGGGCAAAAGAAACATCGTCATTAATGTCATTAATAGGGATCTAGACCGGGTCAATGGGCGCATCAGTAATTTGCTTCGCTCCGCCGACATCCATGAATTGAGCACGGAGGTCAACCACCAAGAGGGTAAGATCGTTGTTTCCGGGCAGATCCCGGAAAAAAAGCGGTTACAATGGAGCAAAATCATACTTCCCTTCAGCGAGGATATCATAGATCTCGTCAAGGATGAAGAGATCGAAGACCTTGTTCAGGTCGACCTTCAAATTTCCGAACTGAACACAACATTGACCAAAAGCTTGGGCATTGATTGGAGCACGGGGGATTCGGCTGGTATTAATCCCGTTTATGATGAAACTCCTCTGGATTATGACGGCACTCCACAAGATTTCTTTAAAATCGGCACCTTTGCGAGGACCAACGCCTTACGCTTTAGCGTTCAGGCGCTATTAGAGGAGGGCAGGGGCCGGATCCTTTCGCAACCCAAGCTGGTTGTTGTGAGCGGTAAAGAGGCGAGCTTTTTAGTCGGAGGAGAGATCCCCATTAGGACGACAACTTCGACGGAAGGCGCGGTTCAGGAGAATGTCTCGTTTAAGGAGTTCGGCATCAGCATGAACATCACGCCGACAATTATTAGAGGCGATAAAATCGATGTCATCATGGGCCTTGAAGTCAGCGATGTCGATGCTGCCAACGCCGTCGGTGATGACGTGGCTTTTGCCACCCGGTCAGCGGACACACAGCTTATCGTCGATGACGGCCAAACCGTTATCATGGCGGGTCTTATCAAGGAATCGGAGAGTGAGCAGATCAAGAAAGTTCCTTTTATTAGCGAAATACCGATTTTGGGGCTTTTATTCAGAAGCCGCTCCACGCCATCGCCCAATCAGGACACGGAACTGGTGATCATGATGACGCCGCATATTCTCCGCAGCTCTTCAACGGCAGAGGAAGAGCAGGAGCGTTTTGTCGATACAGAAGGAACCATTGCCAAGCACCGATCGAAAGCCAAGCCGTATTATTCAGGCATTCCCAGCGAGATGATGGATTATGTCCGGCAGATCCAGGACAAAATCGCGGGTTCTTTGAATTACCCTCCCGAGGCCGTTCAATATGGTTGGGAGGGCACGGTAAAAGTTAATATGCTTATCCTGCACGACGGGACCCTGGCCTTTGCCTTGGTCAGGGAGTCTTCGGGCCATGATCTGATCGATGAGCACGCCCTCGAAATCGCCCGGGGCAACGCCCCCTTTTCCGCTTTTCCTTCCGGAACAAATCTTCAAGAATTGAATGTTACTATCCCCATTGTTTATAGCTTGAAGAGAAATTAATCAGGGTGTATAATGACACACAAATTTAATTTTCTTTCATGCCTTTATTTTTCTAATGGAATCTAAAACAATATCGATTTTCAGCAACAAAGGTGGCGTTGGTAAAACGTTTATCACCGTCAATTTGGCCGCTTCTTTGGCCATGGCCGGCCATAAGGTGCTAATGATCGATCTGGATTTTCAGGCCGGCCACGATATGGCCCGCATGCTGAATGTTTCGCCGAGATTTGCCATCGTCGATCTCTTGGCAGAGATCGAATCCGCCCAAGGCGACGATTTTATCAAAAGATTCGCCTCCCAACACGCCAGCGGCCTGTATTTTTTGCCGGCCGTGAAAAACTCCAAACAAATCAGTCATGTGACGCCCGAAAGCATCAAGCTTTTTCTAAAACGCGCCAGCGAGGAGTTTGAATTCGTTTTAGTCGATGGCGGAAAGGCCTTCAGCGAAACGTTAATTTCCGTATTCGACCGGTCCAATTTAATCCTTTTGGTCGCCACGCCGGACATTCTCGCGGTTTATCAGATTAGATGGTGTATTGAGGTGTTGGAGAGCCTGCAATTTCCTTTAAAGATGGTAAAGTTGGTTTTAAATCGTTCCGAGAGCCGCGGGAGCGTTGCCTGGCAGGAGGTCCGCTCTGCTTTACCGACGGAGATTTTTGGCCACATTCCTTCTGATGGGAAGGCGGTCGGCATGGCGCTTAATCAGGGCGTTCCGTGCGTCATGGACAGCCCTAAGTCCAAGGTTGCCGAATCTTTCGCTAAAATGGTCGCCGGTCTCAGGAATGAAAGTATTTATGTCAGGCTCTCCGATGCCGAGAAGGTCAGGGCGACGGATGAGTTTACAAAGCCCAGCGAGTTTTGGGAGAAATTCGGCATTTCTCAGAATATGCTCGGCGCATCCGATAAGGAATATTCGGCCGGGCAGGATGAAATCGGGGCGTTAAAAAGGAAAATTCACGAAAAACTCGTCCAACGGTTAAATGTCGACGGCATTTCGGCGGAGGCCTTCAACGATCCGGCCGCTATCGCTGAGCTGAAAAAGAACGCCCAAACGGTGGTGGGAAATCTGCTGGTGGATGAGGCCGGGGGGAAGCTCGCCTCTCATGAGGAACGGATTATGCTGGTGAATGATATTGTCAATGAAGCGTTTGGGCTGGGGCCGCTGGAAGACCTACTGGCCGATCCGGACGTTTCGGACATCATGGCCAACAGCAAAGATGAGATTTATGTGGAGAAAGGCGGTAAGCTTATTTTGACGAATAAAAATTTCATCTCGGAATCTAAAATGCGCGCCATCATCGATCGCATTATCGCCCCCCTGGGCAGGCGCATTGACGAATCCACACCCATGGTGGATGCACGCTTGCCTGATGGCTCACGCATTAACGCTATTATCCCTCCTTTGTCTTTAAGGGGGCCGATGATTACCATACGTAAGTTCGGGACGGAGAGGGTTGGGGTTTCGGATATTTTGCATAAACATCATAGCTTGAATCAGGAAATGGCCGATTTTCTTCAGGCCTGTGTTTTGTCGCGAAAAAACATCATCGTCTCCGGCGGCACGGGCGCGGGAAAAACGACGCTTCTTAATGTCATCAGTGAATTTATCCCCGATAATGAGCGGATTGTCACGATAGAAGACGCCGCCGAATTAAAACTTAAAAAAAGCCATTGGGGGCGGCTTGAATCCCGGCCCAAAAATGTTGAAGGCAAAGGCGAGATAACCATCCGCGACTTATTTACCAACTGCCTTCGTATGCGCCCTGACCGCATTATCATCGGCGAGTGCCGCGGGGCGGAGGCGCTGGACATGCTTCAGGCAATGAACACGGGGCATGACGGCTCTTTAACGACGCTTCACGCCAACTCGACCCGTGACGTGGTTACCCGCATGCATTCGATGATCCTTTTAAGCGGCATCGAGCTTCCTATCCGTGCCATCAATGAAATGATCTCCTCCGCTATCAACATCATCGTTCATATCAGCCGGTTTTCCGACGGAAGCCGAAAAATAACGGGCATTGCCGAGACGGTCGGGATAACCGCTGATTTTCAGCTCGAACTCAAAGACGTTTTCGTTTATAAGCAGACAGGGATTGATCAAAACGGAAAGGTTCTGGGGGAATTTCAGCCCACCGGCTATATTCCAAAATGTTTCGACGATTTCCTCACGCGCGGCCTGTCCATTAAGAAAGATATTTTCCTGAGAAAGACGTGAAAGTCATAAACGCATCCAAAAATACGGTACTCGCGACAAATGCCCTGCTGGCCGATTCGTTTTTCTCAAGGGCGGTCGGCCTTCTTCATCGAAAAGGCCTTGAAGCCGACGAAGCGTTAATTCTTACCCGCTGCCAATCCATCCACATGTTTTTTATGAGGTTTGCCATTGACGTTATTTTTGCGGATAAAGATAACCGAGTTGTCGGCTTAACCCCGCACATTAAACCCTACCAAATGAGTCCTATCTTTTTTAAGGCCAGTTATGCCGTTGAGCTGCCTGTGGGCACGATCCAGCGCTCTCAAACAACGGTTGGCGATCGGCTGGAAATAAAAGAAGACTAATGAGATTGTCGGGTAATCAGGTCATTTGAATATCAGGAGATCCCGATTTCCAGATATCCTTTGAAGTTTTACAGTTACGGTAGTATACTGAAATTCAATAAATGTCCAATCTGATCGTAAAGGGCTATTTTTATGGGTGTTATTCATAAATTAAAGGATGAAGTTATCCAGTTTATTGTTCAGAAAAAGAAAGAAAGTCCTTCCCTAGGCTGCCGAACGTTAGCCGAGCTGGCCAGCGCCCAATTTCAAATAAAGATTTCCAAATCATCAGTGAATGATGTCCTCAAAAATCATGCTTTAAGCGGCTCTGTGGGGCGCCCAGTCTCCAATGGCGGCAAAAAGGGAAAATTTGCTATTCCCCAAGAGCGCAAAAAGCAGCTTTTTAAAGACATTCAGCCTCCTCACGAAGAAAGGAAGGCCTCGGCCGACGACAAAAAAGAACCAACGCCGGAAACGGCGGCGGTAGTCCAAGAAGGGAGTTTTTTACGGGCCGATCCGGTGGGGAAAGAAGCGGGTTCAGATGATGCGCTGCGGCTTCAGATCCAGCAGCAAAGGGAGGCGATGAATAGAAAGAAGTCGGCAATTTTTAGACATACGGGATATGTTTTCTTTTTGGCGGCGCAATGGGACATGGGGCTACCCAAGATGATGGCCCAATTGATCCAAAAGCATATCGGTGAACAGCCCTGCGATCATCTCGATTCTTTGTGCGAAGCCGCAGTTTTTTTAAAATTTATTGGCATCGAATCGGATGACCAGATCGATGGCCGGGAGAGCCAAATCCCTTGGCCTTTGTTCAATGGGGTCACGAAAGAAGATATTAAAAGTTTCTGGGGGCGGCTGCAAAACCAGAAGATGCCAAAGAATTTTGACGTGATTTTCCTTAGTGAGATTCAGCAGATGGCAGCGGAAGCTTATTTTTTCAAGTTTCACCTCAATAGTGGGGCGGGGTTTCTAATGGACGCGCGTTTTAATTCCGTATGCTTACCGACGACAACGCAGCGGTTTTCCTGGCCGCTTAATAAAGCCTTGACCATTCTTTCCCGGCAAGTCATCAGCAACAACGAGCCCGCGATTATTAAAAGAGCGCCGGGGTTAGAGCGTTTTGATGAAATCTTTTACGAATTTTTAAGCGCGTACGGCCAATCTAAGGAGAGATTTATTACAGGGATCGAAGTTTTGGATGAACAAATGAATCAGGTCGCCGATTTTAAAACGATTCCGCGCGGGCAAAGGAAATTTATGGTGGGGATAGGGCCTTATGTGAGAGAGTTTCACGAGATAACAAAAACCGTCAAATGGGGCGGGATGACGCCGTTCTATGAGCCCTGGTTAGACAGGTTTGTTTATTATGTTGAAACGAAAACCACATTTTTTGATGAAAAACTGGATCAATCGATCAGGGTCATATCTTTATGGGATCATCATAAAAAGGGGCCTGTTTGGGCTATTTTGACCAACGAAGAGTCAACGGCCGAAGAGGTGGTTCGAGCGTATCTTATGCGCTGGCCTAACATAATGGCTGAAGATGTTTTTATTGATTTGTCGGGAAAGGTTCAATCAGAACAAAAAATAATAAATGATACGGCAGAAGATAACAATACGCATAAGATTCGAATATTGGCGGATTTTCTCGATTGTTTTGGAGAGATTAATGCCCAAACGCGGAGTTTTTATCTAAAACATTTTTTTAATGGAAGAGACCCCAATAATAACATATCTTATTTATATTCGATATGTTATGAAACAACGGGAGTTTTTATTCTTTCAAAAGAAGTCCTTAAGATAGAAATAAACCTTCCATCAGACCCCAAGTTTGGGAATGAATTGCGGCATGCCAGCTCTATCTTTAACGAATCCCACATCATTGATCCGCACGGCAGGAGAGTTATTCTTGGTTTTTCAAAGTAAGCCTTACCCTAAAATATTAGTATAGTTAGTTTTAAGAGATTACTTTCTTGACACGTAAAAAGGATATGCTATACTTTTACAGTATTACAGTACCAAAGACGGTATTTTCCCAAAGGCGGGAGCCAAATGAATATTGCCCCAATTGCAAAAATTTTTGTTTATTGTACGTATCATAACCTTTTTGTTTTGAACAGGTTTTGAAGATCAAGCCTCCATATAATATGGAGGCTTTTTTGTTTATTGACATCTAACACAGATTCTCATACCGGTAACGGTGTTCATCTTCCGGCTCTGCCGGAAGGGCTCGTCCAAACGGCGGGCATATAGCCCTGATGAATTCCGTCCCGCTGTCTGCCTATTTTGATTAGCAAGGCAGACAGGCAGCGGGACAGGGCAAGATTATCTGTTGGACGCATAGGTACCCGCGATGAAGCAGGAAAGCAAAAATAGGAATCATTCTAAAGGTCAAAGCTTATTGGAATATGCTTTAATCGCGGCAGTTGTTTCGGCGGCTGTAATCGCCATGAGTACCTACGTGTTTCGTTCTGTACAGGCAACGCAGCAGATAATTCAAGAAGAATTCACTAATGAATAAATACCTGATGAAGGTGTGAAAGCATAAAGAAACTTATTTAGGAGGAAAATACATGCTTAAACGAGATAAAAATAGCACTCCCCATCGTAAGAGAAAGGGGCAGAGTACAGTCGAATACATCATTTTGGTGGCGGCTGTATTAGCTGCTTTAATCGCCTTTCTTGCGCCGGGGGGCGTTTTCCAAAATGCCTTTAACAGTACGGTAGCAACAGGAACCAACGGGATGCAAAATATGGCGCAACGCTTAGCCGGCTCAAGGCCGCTAAGCCCATAACCCGCTGGTTTTATTGTTATACGATTAACCTTTTAGGAGGAAAAATCAATGTTAAGAAAGTTAATAAAAAATAAAAAAGCACAAAATACAGCCGAGTACGCGATCCTTATATCGCTTGTTGTGGCCGGCATTATTGCCATGCAAACCTATGCCCAACGAGCCTTACAAGCCCGTGTACGCGATGCTTCGCATTTCCTTGCCGGTGAAGCAGACTTCGGCGGGGGTCTTAATACGATTCAATATGAACCGTATTATTTAACAAGCAATTATCAAGTCACAAGAGATGAGCAAACTAATCAAATCTTGGATCCAACCAACATCCGCACAGTGACGGATTCTACCAGAACCCGTGCGACTGGCGGTTCTCAAGCATCGACGTATGCAGGGCCCGGCCTATAGTATTTAGGGCGGGTATAGGTTAATTTTTACCTTTCTTATAAATGGGTAAGAAAGGTTAATTCAGGAGGAAAAAATCGATGTTTAAATACTTAAATAAAAGAAGGAAAAGAGGACAGAGCACCTTAGAGTATGCCGTATTGATCATCATCATCATTGGCGCTCTTTTGTCCATACAGATCTATATCAAGCGCGGCGTTCAGGGTCGGCTCAAACAGGCGACCGATGATATCGGAGACCAGTTTTCTCCGGGCAACACGAACGTCGTGAAGACAATGACGACAAGGTCAGAGACCAACGAATCATTCTCGGGCGGCGTCACCAGATCGCTGTTGACAGCTGCTGAGACGACGACGGATACGTTGGAATCCAATATCGTCAACGTTGAGCAAGAGTTCTGGGGTAGATAATACCCGTTTATCCCGTCTTTTGGGACAATATGGCTTACTTGGGGGAAGCCCAGGTAAGCCATATTTTTTTATTTTGTTGTGAAGTTGTTTTTCCATAGGTTATAATTAATGGTGATTATAAAACAATTGGCACAGAATTAGCGTAATTGCTAAACTGTGCGTATGCGACTTCTCGACTTATATCAGGTCATAAAGAGCGAAAAACATGCTTTCAGATACCTGTCAAAAATATGCCGTAAAAATATACACC
>DATDQB010000022.1:0-43764 GCA_035292445.1 Candidatus Omnitrophota bacterium | reverse complement strand
GGACGCTTGCTGTCATCGGCCTTAAGCTTTACGCTTCTTTAGCCAACTTGTCGAACTCTTCGATCGAAACAGCCTCGGAGGTTGAAAAACCGATGCCCATCTGTTTCGCTAAAGCCAACGACGCCTTGATCGCCTCTTTGGTGCCAGGAAGATCGACGATAAAGACCAAATCCTTTTCTCCCAGCAAGGCGTACATGGATTTAGCTTTGCCGCCTAATTTTGCGATGATGTCATTCGCTTTTTTGGTACGGTCGGCACTGATCTGCCCCAACACCTGCGGTGAATACTTCCCAAACAGAAAATACGTTGCCATCGAACACCTCCTTGGTTTAAAAAATCTTTAAAAGCATTATATCATAGAAATGGACCGGAGGAGGATCGAACTCCCAACCTCTTGATTGCGAACCAAGCGCTCTCCCAATTGAGCTACCGGCCCAACGCTTCTCTAAAAATTATAAAGAGCCGCTCAATTCATCGGCAAACATGGCCCTGTAATGGCGGTACCATTCGCTTTGAAACACTTCCTGCGGGTCATGCTTTAACTTTAATTTCAAGAATTCCACAAACTGCGGGTAGGCCTTAAGGACCTGATCCTTACGCGCCCAACGATGATACGTCAAAAAATAAGAACCGTCAAATGCTAATGCCCGGTCGATGAGCCGCTGAAAATCCCCTTGGGCTTTCTCTATACCCTGCGGGTCGTGCTCCACGCGCAAATTAAAAATGACACAGGCATAACTCTGCTTGGCCCACGCCAAAAAAGTTTCATCGTCCTGCTCAATAAGACGCATGGTCCCGTAAATAATATCCATCCCGCGCTCCTGGGCGTCGACTCTCACCTGTTCGATAAAATCATTCAGATGTTTTCTGGGCACATACACTTCCGTGATCATGAGCGATCCCTTGGGATAATCTGGCATCATCTTTTCCAGATACTCAATATACCCGTCAGCATAAAAGCTCATCTGGTGCGTGTCGTTCCAATAGATCTGTCCGTCGGTGGATAAATAATGCTGGGCATAGCGATCGAACGCTTTGGTCTTATCCACGTGTCCCAAATGGATGAGCTGATACCACTCTTCGCTTGAAAGCTGTCTTTGGCTCGCAGGAATAGGCGTCTCATCGCTCACTGGTTTATAGGCAGAAAAAACACCCCGGCGCATAAAATCCTCCGCCTTTTCATCCGTCTTATATTGAAAATCCCCGTAAAGAAAACCTTCTTCCAATTTTTCTCTGGCCATATCCGGTAATTGATCGAGAGAAATAACTTCCACCACTCTCTGTAATTTCCCTCTGGGCTGCAACCGCAGATCCACCGTTGCGATCACGCCGAACAATCCATAGCCGCCGATAACCAGTCTGAACAACTCGCTATTTTCCTGACGGCTCACGTTGAGGATTTCGCCGTCGGCATTGACCAAAGTAAATGACTCCACGTCCTGGACCATCGGCTTGAACCGCACCCCGCGCCCGTGAGCATTGGCCGAAAGCGCCCCGCCGATACTCAACTCATCGGCGCCGGTTTGTTTTTGGATGATCGCCCACTGCGGCCCTTCACCCTTTTGTTCCTTGAAAAGGAATTCCATCAGCTTCGGCCAACCGATCCCCGCTTCCACCCGGACAATTCCTCTTGCCCTATCAAAAGATAAAACGTCATTCATCTGTTGCATGCTGATATGCGCCGTCCCTTCCCCAAACTGCTGGCCGCCCATGGCGTGCCTGCCGCCGGAAATGCTGATGGCCTGGCCGCTTTTTTTCGCCTGCTTGATAATGCGCATGACATCGCCTGTCGATCTGGGATAAAAGATTTCTGCGACCGTTGTTTCATTCAAGCGTGAGTGGACATCATTGAGAAGGGTTCCTGCTGAAGGAGGGGCATTCTCGTCTTGACAGCCGCCAAGAAAGAGAACAATTATCAGGATCGGGAGGATTGGTGGAAACATCTTGGGAACAAAAAAGGCCCGGTGTTGACCACCGGGCCTTTTTATCATATTACTTTTTTACAACATTGGTCGCTTGCTCACCTTTGGGGCCCTTGGTAATTTCGAATTCAACGTTTTGGCCTTCTTCCAACGTTTTATATCCATCACCTTGAATAGCGGTGTGATGAACGAAAACGTCCTTACCCGATTCCGGGGTAATGAAGCCGTAGCCTTTCTGGTTGCTGAACCATTTAACAACTCCTTTGACCATCTTACGAATACCTCCTTCTTGAAAAAATTCGTAAGTAAATCGCGGCAAAATATAAAAGCCGCGCAGCGAGTGACTTTCCGCCTTGCGGCTTGTGATGTCTTCTCATTTTACTTACTGCGCTTACAACTGAATGAAGTATATATGAAGTTGATTCCCTTGTCAACACTTCGTTTACTGCTTCTAACTCAGTGTTGACACTGAGAGCCCCGCCTACTGCGGGCGGGGCCGAATGTGTCAACGATACTTTTGAATTACGCCTCTCCCATCTTTAACCGCGCCAAATTTTATCTTTAATTAGGGTAAAAATATCCCAAAATCATTTTTAAAAGGCCCCCAAAATTATGATTTGACTAATTCCGCTTAATAGAATATAAGTATTACTACTCAATTTCATGAGTATTCTTCCTTCTTTTAAGAAAACGTACTGGATTGTAAAATATTGATACTGGAGTTGTTACGTAAGGTTAAAAATGCCCTTGAATAATTCCTACGAGTGGAAAAGCTATCACCGCGCCATGACCAAAAGGGGCCTCGCCATCTCCTTTCAGACCAACCGCGAATACGTCCTGGCCAAAGACCAATATACCTCAACCGTTGCCGACAATTACCTGGCGCTGGCGCTTTCCCTGCGGGATCGCATCGTCGAGCGCTGGATCAAGACCCAGCAACGCTACCACAAAGAGAACGTCAGGCGCGTCTATTACCTTTCCATGGAATTTCTGATCGGCCGGCTGCTTCAAAACTACATTTATAATCTGGGTTTGGAAAAACATACAAAAAAACTGTTGGCCGAGATGGGCTTTGATTTCGATGAGATCCGCTCGCAGGAGCCTGATGCGGGATTGGGTAACGGCGGCCTCGGGCGGCTTGCGGCGTGTTTTCTGGATTCAATGGCGACTCTAAAGATCCCGGCCCATGGATACGGTATTCGTTACGATTACGGCATTTTTCACCAGCGCATCCGTAACGGCTATCAGATCGAACTTCCTGATGAATGGCTGCGCACCGGCTGCCCGTGGGAGATCGCGCGGCCGGAATACACGGTCATCGTTAAATTCTACGGCCAAACGGAAAAAACAGTCGATGCCAACAACAATACCGTTACCAAGTGGGTCGACACCGAAAATGTGCTGGCCGTTCCTTATGATATCCCTATCGCCGGCTATAAAAATGACGTCGTCAACACCTTAAGATTATGGTCCGCCCGCAGCACGGAAGATTTCGACCTTAAATATTTCAACGACGGCGACTATGAAAAGGCCGTGTACCGAAAGATCTTCTCCGAAAACATCTCCAAGATCCTTTACCCCAATGATGCCAGCACCCAGGGCCGCGAACTGCGGCTCAAACAGGAATATTTCTTTGTGGCGGCTTCGATTGCCGATATCCTCAGGCGTTTCAACGTCAAGAAAAACGACATCCGCAAACTCCCGGAAAGAACCGTCATGCAGCTCAACGATACCCATCCGGCGCTTGCTATCGTCGAACTGATGCGGATCCTGGTCGATGAGATGCGCCTTAAGTGGGAAGAAGCCTGGGACATCACCCGCCGCGTCTTTGCCTACACCAACCACACCCTCATGCCTGAGGCGCTGGAGACGTGGTCGATAGAATTGCTAGGCAAGTTATTGCCCCGCCATCTTGAGATCATTTATGAGATTAACCAACATTTCTTGCATGAGATCGCCCAAAAATATCCGAACGATCCTGAGCATATGCAACGGATGTCATTGGTCGAGGAAAATAACGGCAGGCGCGTACGCATGGCGCATGTATCGATCGTCGGATCGTATTCGGTCAACGGCGTCTCGCAGCTTCACACCAACCTCCTTAAGGAAAAGCTCTTTAAAGATTTTCACGAGTTCTATCCCGGCAAATTCAATAACAAAACAAACGGCATCGCCCAGCGGCAATGGCTGCTGAAGGCCAACCCGTCCCTTTCGTCCCTGATCAGTTCTGCTATCGGTGACAAATGGATCACTGATCTGAGCCGGCTCAAGCAGCTGGAACGCTATAAAGACGGCCCGGCTTTCCAGGCGAAATGGCAGAACATCAAAATGGATAACAAGAAGTACCTGGCCAAATATATTGAAAAACACTTAAACATTCAGATCGACCCGCAATCGTTATTCGACGTCCAGGTCAAGCGCATCCACGAATACAAACGCCAATTATTATTCGCTTTTTACATCATCTCCCAATACCTGGCGTTAAAACACGCGCCCCATCAATTTACGCAACCCAGGACCTTTATCCTGGGCGGCAAAGCCGCCCCCGCCTATCAGATGGCGAAATTGATCATCAAGTTCATCAACTCAATCGCCGATTGTATCAACGCCGACCATGAAGTCAACGAATTCATCAAATGCATCTTCTTGGAAGACTACCGCGTGTCGCTGGCGGAAATCATCTTCCCGGCGAGCGACCTGTCCGAGCAGATCTCGACCGCCGGCATGGAAGCCTCCGGCACGGGCAACATGAAATTCATGCTCAACGGCGCTTTGACTATCGGCACGCTCGATGGGGCCAACATCGAGATCGCCGAAAACGTCGGGCACGACAATATTTTTATCTTCGGGCTTAAGGCCAATGAGGTTGACGAGCTAAAAAACAAAGGCTACCAGCCGCAACAGTTCCTCGAACGATCACCCATGCTCAAAGAAATTTACACGCTCATGCTCAAGAACTTCTTTTGCGCGCAAACACCGGGGCTTTTCGACCCGATCATCAATGCCATCTTTCATCACGACCATTTTATGGTCTGCGCCGATTTCGACAGTTATTGCCAGATGCAGGAACACGTATCAACAGCCTTTAAGGATCGAACGGCGTGGACGCGAAGATCGATCACGAACGTGGCCAACAGCGGTTCGTTTTCAAGTGACCGGACCATCCGTGAATACGCGGATGAAATTTGGAAAGTTCCGTATTCATTAACAAAGTAGCCTTATTAAAATAAGGACGCTGCATGCGCATCGCTTTATTATCCTGGGAATCCATTCACTCGATCCATGTCGGAGGCATTGCCGTCCATGTCTCCGAGCTGGCCGACAGCCTCTGCCACCGCGGCCACGACGTCCACGTCTTCACCCGCACGGGGCAGAACCAATCCCTTTATGAATGTATCCACGGCGTGCATTATCACCGCTGCCCGTTCGATTTTAATCCGGATTTCATCGAAGAGATCAATAACATGTGCCGCTCCTTCGTCCACCATGTGTTCGCAACAGAAGATTTCGGCGGGCCATTTGACATCATCCACGCCCACGACTGGCTGGCGGCGAACGCGCTCATTTGGATCAAAAACGGCCGACGGCGAAAAACGGTCCTGACCATGCACTCCACCGAATACGGCCGTTGCGGCAATAATTTCGCCAACGGCACCTCCGAAAAAATCAGGCACGCCGAATGGGAAGGCCTCTACCACGCGGACCGCGTGATCGCCGTCTCAAAAACGTTGCGGGAAGAAATGAACTGGCTGTACAGTTTGCCCGAAAACAAAGTCAATGTGATCTATAACGGGGTCAACTGCGGCGATTACGACGGCTGGGTCGATGCACCGGCCGTGCGCAAGATGTACGACATCGGCTATCATGACCCGATGATCCTTTTCGCCGGGCGCATGGTGTATCAAAAAGGCCCCGATATATTAATGGAGGCCATCCCACGCATTTTGCGCCATTATCACAACGCAAAATTCGTTTTTGGCGGTGATGGTGGAATGCGCTGGACATTGGAAGAAACAGCCCGTAAAATGGGTATAGCCCATGCAACAAGGTTCCTGGGGCACATCGGCGGCTGGCGGCTGATGGATCTTTTTAAAACGGCCGATTGCGTTTGCGTGCCGAGCCGCAACGAGCCTTTCGGCATCGTTATTCTGGAATCGTGGAGCGCGGGCAAACCCGTTATCGCCAGCGTCAACGGCGGCCCCTCGGAATTCGTCTGGCACGATGTGAACGGCTATAAGATCAACGCCAACGTCGACTCGACCGAATGGGGCTTGGGTAACATGCTCAACGACCTTAACCACGCCCAGTGGATGGGCGTCAACGGACGTAAAACGGTCGAGATGTTCTTCTCGTGGGACCGCATTGCCGATGAAACATTAAAGATTTATACTAATTAAAACGGTTGCCGTGAGCAAAAAATCAAAACATGCGCAAGAACAAAAAACCTTACCGCAAACAAACGATGCCTTCGTCCAGAAAACGGTAAAAGATTTTGTTGAAGAGATGAAACCAGTCAAAACGCAAAAAAACAGCAGAAAAGCCAAATCCTATTTTAAAAGGCCTGCGCCTGTCCAAACACACGAGACAGCCGATGCCAAGCATGCCATAATCCCGAAGGCTCATCCGCCGCAAACGCAAAAACCTTTGCCTGCCGTGCCTGAGCCGACATATGTCCAGCAACCGGCCCCCGCGCCTCAATCGGCGAAAGAATTTAAAGAAGACTATTCTCTGCCTTCCACCTATCACATGACTTATGTGCGGCTCATCCCACGGGACCCGTATTGGATGTACGCGTATTGGGAGATTGACGCCTCGGCGATCGAGAAAATGCGTGAAAAACTTGGTGAGGCCCTGAACCGTTGCACGTACACGCTTCGGCTTTATGACGTAACGCTCGTTAACTTTGACGGCACCAATTCTAATGGCTGGTTCGATTTCGATGAGCTGTTCATGGGCAGCCGCTACATGCGCGTCCACCATGACAACGCCAGCTACTGTGCCGCCATCGGCGTGCGCACGCCCGAAGGTTATTTCCATGCCTTTGCCCGCTCCAACGTCGCCTCGACCCATCCGGCCGGCATATCCAACCGGACGGAACTCATCTGGAAAGAGGTTCGAAGCCTTGACCGGCAGAAAGCCTTTGCCAGCGTTGATACAAGCAAAATGAAACTCAAAAGCTACACCCTTACCAGGAACGACTGGTTCTTGCGGCTCTCCAAGCTGCCGCTCTCTGCCGATGACATCCGCGATTATTACGAAACGGGGCTCCCGTTAAAGGTTATCCTGCGAAATCGCCTGCGCAGGATCCTGGGGCAAAAGCACGCCGCCTTGGCGCAAAAAATAGAATTTGAAGGCGCCCTGATCGAAGAGTTGGCCAGCGGCCTATACAAATACAAAAAAACATACCGCGGCGGCACGGAATCGGTGATCCAGGAATTTATGGGTGCCTCTGAAGGGTTGTTTTTCCGGGATATCAAGCAAAAGAAAAAAGAATTTCCCTTTGAGCTCGAGATGGAGCTCATCGTCAAGGGGAAAACGCAGCCCGATGCGAACGTCTATTGGGGCAACAGGCCCGTCAAGCTCAACAAAGACGGGACATTCACCCTGAAGATGGATTTAAACGACGGCGCGCTTCCCTTCGACTTTCTCGCCGAATCGAAAGACAAAAGCCTAAAGAAAAAAATCTCAACCTCCGTCATCCGTACGCAAACACAGGAGGAAACGGATGTCTAAAGGTTACCTTAGCTTAGTCCTGCACGCGCATTTGCCTTTTGTCTATCATCCCGACATTGACAATATGCTGGAGGAGCGTTGGTTTTATGAAGCGATCACCGAAACATACATCCCTCTGATCGAGGTCTTCGAGCATCTGGTCAAGGATGAAGTTCCTTTTCGTTTGACGATCTCGCTCTCAGCGCCCTTGATATCGATGATGCGAAATCCCTTGCTGCAGGAACGGTACCTGAAACATCTGGATAAACTGATCGAGCTTTCCTGGAAAGAGATCGACCGCACCGGATGTGAACCGCATTATCACGGGTTGGCGCTGATGTACAACCGCCGCTTCCGTGAAGCCCGGGAATTGTTCGTGAACCGCTACCATAAAGATCTGACGAGCGCCTTTAAGCTCTTTCAGGATCTGGGTTATCTGGAGATCATCACCAGCGCGGCCACTCACGGCTATCTGCCCATCTTAAATATCAACCAACAAGCGACGAAGGCCCAAATCAATGTGGCCGTGGATTACTACGCCCAAGTTTTCGGCCATCCCCCTAAGGGCATGTGGCTTCCCGAATGCGCGTATGTCCCGGGGCTCGATCAATTGTTGTATGACGCCGGCCTGCAATATTTCTTTCTGGATACCCACGGCATCGCGCACGCGGATCCGCGCCCGCGTTATCACGTGTTCGCGCCTTTGTTTTGCCCATCGGGAATCGCCGCCTTCGGCCGCGATGAAGAATCTTCCAAAGAGGTGTGGAGCTCCAAAGAAGGATACCCGGGCGATCCGGATTACCGCGAATATTACAGGGACTTGGGCTGGGAGCGGGAATTCGATTACATCAAGCCCTACATTCATCCCGATGGGATCCGCATCAACACGGGGATGAAATACTGGCGGATTACGGGTAAATCCGAATACAAAGAAGCGTACCGCCCCGACTGGGCGCAGAACAAAGCGGCGGTGCACGCGCAGGATTTCCTCAACAAACGCCAGCACCAGATAAAACACTTAAGCAAATTCATGGACAGAAAGCCGATCGTGATCGCCCCGTACGACGCGGAACTTTTCGGCCACTGGTGGTTCGAAGGCCCGATGTGGATCGATTACCTTATCCGCAAGACCGTTTACGACCAGGGTATCGTGGAACTTAAAACGCCCGGCGATTATCTGAACGAATACCCTACCAATCAGATGGCCACCCCGGCCGCCTCCAGCTGGGGTTACAAAGGCTTCAACGAGTTCTGGTTGAACGAGCATAATGATTGGATCTACCGTCATCTGCACATGGCGGGCGATCGCATGTGCACATTGGCGGGGAAATATTCCTCTTATTTAAAAAACGCCAACCGGGGAGAGCTTCTCTACCGGGCGTTGAACCAGGCGGCCCGCGAGCTTTTGCTGGCCCAATCCAGCGACTGGCCGTTCATCATGAAAACGCAGACCATGGTCTCCTACGCACAAACCCAGGTAAGATCCCATCTGGGCCGCTTCAACAAATTGTTCGATGATATCTTAAACGACCGCATCGATGAGGATTGGCTGAAACAGATCGAATGGCGGGATGATATCTTCAAAGACTTGGACTGTGCCGCGTATTACACCAACCTCGAAGGCAAACACTCCTTCTTACACCAAGCCCGATAAGATCAGATCAAATCGGCTTAAAGAAATTCGACTTTAACCTGGATCAATCCCTTTTTGGAATCGCTTAACTTTTGGAAGGCGGTTTTGGTAAGGTCGATGATGCGCCCCTGGCGGAAATAGCGGCCGTGCGGCCCGCGGTCATTGACGCGAAGGATGATGGACTTGCCGTTTTTCACGTTGGTTACCCTGACACGGCTGTTGAAAGCCGCTCCCCATATCGCGCAGGTCATCTCCGTATCCCTGAAAAGTTCGTTATTGGCGGTGCGCTTATTGATGCCGGGGGAATTTCGGGAATACCAAGAAGCCTGGCCCAACATGGAATATTTGCCGTTGGCTTCTTTGACAAGGGTAAAGCTGGGAACGGCCGTATTGGCCTCGGCCGTTTGTTCGGCAGGCTGCATCTGGCCGCGCAAAAAAAGAACAAGCGCAACCATAGCAATGATAATGAATTTTATTCGTGGATAATTTCGCATCGTTAGAAAACCTTTAAGAAACAAAACACGTTTCTAAAGATGCCACTATTATAAAAGAAGATCGGTTTAAGTCAATGGGACAGACTAGGACACCCCCTTGCCCACGAATCGCCCCAGGCTGATGGAGCCGGGCCCTGTGAGCATGAGCGTGCCGGCCATTGTCAAATACGCAGTCGCCAGTTCCTTGACACCCAAAGGATCATTCGCGTGGGCCACGAAAATGGCGACACACATGGTCATAAAAACAGCTAGCGCGGCAAAACGCGTCAACACCCCGGCCACGATCAGGATCCCGCCGACAAATTCCGATAACGCCGCCATCCACGCGAATAATTCCGGCGAAGGAAAACCCATCTGCGCCACGCCTTCGGTGAGCTTAACGATGTGGCCGCCGAACACTTTGCCATAGCCGTGATAAGCGATCCCCGCGCCCATCAATAACCTTAACCACAACAACCCCAGATCCGCTGAGACTTCTTTCATGCTTTTCATATCATCTCCTTATTTTATTGTTCTAACGAATGGAACAGTCTCCTATCCGCCATCAGATCCGCGCTCAGATACTGCTTTAATTTGCGCCGGATGGCGATGTTAAGGCCAGTATCGCCTTCTTCCTCCCCGCTTCCGCCCATCTGAAAATACGCCATGTTCAACAAGACCATGCTGTGCAGCCATTCTTTTTTTTCCTGGCCCTCCACCTGATGCTCAAAAACCATGTCCCGGTAGGTCGAAGCGACCGCCTCCATGATCATAAGATCGCCTTCGGGATAAACGCTTTGGCTCAGCTTTTCAACGGTTTCTTCGACGCTCGTTGTGTCAATTTCTTTCAGGAGCTCTTTCGCCGCCTTCACGCGTTCCAGCTGCGCGGGTGCCAACTGCGCGCGCACGGGATAAGCCAGCAGCGAAAAACACACAATAAATACAATGGTTTTTATCATATAAATTCCGTTTCTTAAGTATTATACACAGAAATGTTGAAAGTTGAACAATCAAACCTCTTTTGTTAGACTATAGAACAATATGGCTCAGCGATTATTTCTTATTCCCAATACCTTAAGCGAAGAGGCTGCCCCTTCGACGATTCCCGGTTATATTCCGGAAACGATCAAGGGCCTGCGTGTTTTCCTGGTTGAAGAAGGAAAAAGCGCCCGGCGGTTCTTGAAAAAGATCCTACCGGAACTGCCTTTGCAGGAATGCGAATTTCTTCCTCTTAATGAGCACACAACCGACAAAGAGCTCGCCCAATATATTAGGGAAGCCAAAACCGACTTAGGGGTCATTTCCGAGGCAGGGGTTCCCTGTGTGGCGGACCCCGGATCGGCGCTTGTATTACTCGCGCATCAAAATAATTGGCAGGTCATCCCGCTTATCGGGCCTTCCTCGATCCTTTTGGCCCTGATGAGCTCGGGGCTTAACGGCCAATCGTTCGCCTTCAACGGTTACCTGCCGCAGGATAAAGATCTGAGGAAGAAACGGATCAAAGAGCTTGAACGGCTTTCTGCCCAACAAACCCAGATTTTTATGGAAACACCCTACCGGAACGATGATGTACTGCAGGATATCCTGGCCGTTTGCGATGAGAAAACCCGCCTGTGCGTGGCAGCGGAGCTGACCGGCCCCACGGAACTCATCAAGACCCAGCCCATCGCGCGCTGGAGAAAAGAAAAAATCATTCTCAACAAACGCCCCGCCCTTTTTTTACTTCAAAAACGCACTTAAGCAGCTACTTCGCGATATCGAAAACAATCCACGGTGTGGTCATTGACCATGCCCGTTGCCTGCATGTGCGCGTAGATAACGGTGGGACCCAAAAATTTGAACCCGCGTTTTTTCAAATCCTTGGCGAGCGCTTCCGCCTCGGGCGTCAGAACAGGGAGTTCTTTTAACGACTTCCAGCGGTTGACGATCGGCTTACCGCCCACAAAACCCCAGATGTATTTGGCAAATGTCCCGAATTCTTTCTGCACTTCCAAGAAACGCTTGGCGTTGTTGATGGCGGCCTCGATCTTGGCGCGGTTGCGGATGATGCCGGCGTTCCCCAACAGTTTCCTGACATGCGTGCCGGTAAAACACGCGATTTTTTTGGGGTCAAACCCCGCAAAAGCCTTGCGGTAATTCTCGCGCTTATAAAGGACCGTACGCCAGCTCAAGCCCGCCTGGGCAGACTCAAGGACCAGGAATTCGAAGATCTTCCTGTCATCGTAAACCGGCACGCCCCATTCGTCATCGTGATAACGCACATACAGCTCATCGCCAACGGTCGGCCATGAACAGCGAGGTTTATTCGGTTGCTGCTTCATCCGTTTCTTCTTTTCCATAAGAATCCCAGAAACTTTTCATGGAATCCTTGCTTTCGTCCTTGAACTGGGAAAACTCTGCCTTGTGCTCTTTTCTTAAGGCGGCAAAAGCTTCTTTGGCGGCTTTGCGCTCTTCTTTGCTAAGCTTACCGTCGCCGTTTGTATCATACGTTTCACGCAGCGCCTTGCGTTCGGCCTTAAACTCATCGATCATCGCTTTACGGTCCTGGCGGATGCCTGTCTTTAATTCTTTCTTTTCCTTCTGGAAGGCGCGCACTTCCTCTTTGGTCACTTTGCCGTCGTTATTGACATCAAAAACCGGTTTGCGGTCCTTAAGGTCACGGACGTCTTCTCTCTTATCGCGGCGGTCTTCCGCCCGGTCCCTCTTATCCTCGAGCTTGTCTTTGATGCCGCCATCATGCTTAGCGTCCCAGACATCCTCGCGTTCATCGCGAATATCTTCCTGGCGGTCGCGCACGTCTTCCCGGCGGTCATAGCCGCCCTTCTTGCCTTTTTTGGCCGCTTCAACGGAGGTAACCCCTTGCAATAAAAATAATGACACTATTGTGATAACAACCATACCGAATTTCATTTTCATCGACCTCTCCTTTTTGATTTTCTATTCCTTGAACGAAACCACATAGTTTGATACCACTTCACAGGGATTGAAGAAAAGCTTGGTGCGCCGGATATTTTCCATATCCGAATCATCCATCGCGTTAATGAACTCAAAGGCCGTAAGCGCCGGGTCTTTGCAGAACTCGCGGAAAATAAATGAGGCGCACCCCTTTAACGCCAGGTCCGTCACTTCGCAAAGAACAACAAAGGTGTCACTATTGAGCGCGTGGCCGAACGTATAGCCGGCGATCCGGCCCTCAACGTTCACGACGCGACCGATAATATCAAGTTCGTTTGAATATGTCAATATCCGCTCATGCACCTTTTTGTTCTCCTCAAGCATCTGCCGGTAAACAGGGTCACTATAGCGCCCCGCGCGCTCCTTGGCCCAGCGCCCAAAAAGGCCCAGACAATCCTTAAGCATCGTCGGCTCATACGCCCGGAATTCGGCATGGTTGTTTTTGACGAACCGGTTATACGCCCAGCGCGGGGACTTGAACGGGTTACCTTTAAGCGCAACGATATCTTCCCTGCGGTACACATAATCCGGTGATTTGGCGTAAACGGAGAATTTATTTTGATCAAAATGCTTAACAAGCGCCTGCGGCACGTTCTCGATGCGGGAAACGCTGCTTCCCTGATTGCGCTCCGTCATGATCGCGAAGCAATGCTCGATCGTCCGGGGGGAAATCGCCTCTCCCAAAGGCGGCAAATAAAGGAACGTGCCGACCTCGTTGGAGGCGAAAACGCAGAAGTTGCCATCGATGTCCTCGCATTCAAAATCAAAAAAATCCTGCCAGACAAAAATATTCGTGAAGGAGGCGGCTGACAGCGGGCTGCGACTTTTGCGCAACGCCTCTTCAATCCTTTGCTTTCGTTGTAATAACGGTGTCGCGGTTATGGGCATGGTATCATCTAAAAAATGACGGGAAACAAGACCTTTAGTTCGTTACTATACTCGGCATAATCGTCGATCAAAGCGGCGTTCTCCCGCAGCAGCTGGCGGACATCCTGCTGGGCGAAAAATTCCTTAAGATACCCCGCATACTTCTCAAATTCGGATGAGCCTCCCGTTCCCTGGATGTGCGGGCAGCTCAAATGGACGGCTAGAACGGTTCCACCTTCCTGTTTCATCAAAACGAACGGATACAACCGGCATTCCAAGGGGCGGTAGGCGTAAATGGTGCACGCGTTACCTTCGGGGGAGAAAAACTTGCATTGATGCGTTCCATCGTGGCAGCGTAGCGTTTTGATCTGTTGATTTTGATCCAACGCTTCTTTGGCAAAGATGTGCTCGGCCAGGCCCTTTTCTTGCGCCCAAACGCGCGGGCGCCACACGCTTGTTTCCTCCTTGAACCGGCAGCAACCGTCGCACTGCAGGCACACCTCACTGGGGACATATTGGTTCAGCTGGCTGAACATTTAAGGGATACCGCGATAACGCTGCGCGCCGTCATTGACGGCGTTCAGGAATTTGGGGAACACCCGCGGCGGGATCACCATCTCGGTTATCTTTTCGTGCGTCACATCCTCGAATAAAAGCGTCATTCCTTTGTGGCCCTCATCATCACTGAAATGCTTGACGTACACGCTAAAATGCGAGCCCAGATAGTCCCATTCGATCAGGTCGTTGATTTTCGGCATCTGTTTCTCCTTAAATGTCTTTTAATGGTGATGATGGCCGCCCGCGACGTGGGCATGGCCGTGGTCGATCTCATCGGATGTGGCATCGCGGCGTTCGACGATCTGGACCCAGAAGTTCAAATTTTTTCCGGCCATAGGATGGTTGCCGTCGATCGTGACATTATCGCCATTGATCTCGATCACCGTGATGAGCCTATGCATCCCGTCTTTCTCGATCTGGAAAACATCGCCCACTTTCGGGGCGCCCGCGGGAAACTGATTGAGCGCCACCTGCGCTACGAGTTTTTGGTCATACGGCCCGTAAGCGTCCTCATAAGGCACGCGGACGTCTTTGGCTTCTCCTTTTTTTAACAAGATCAGCGCTTCCTCCAACCCCGGGATGATCTGATCGCTTCCCTCTAAAAATGAAAGCGGGGTGCCGCCTTTGGAAGAATCCATAATTTTCCCCGATTCATCCTTTAATTCGTAATGGAACGTGATGACTTGCTTGCTCATAAGGTGTCCTTTGTTGAAGATTGATAAAAACGGTGAACAATAACCTATTTTTGATCGCCGAAGGTATTCTTGATCTCAATTTTCAAAGAACGCAGCGCGGCCCAGACATCCAGAAGGAAATATAATAAAGAAAGTATGAGCATAACAAGCCCGGCTTCAAAAAGCAGGATAACCGGCTTGATCAGATTGATGTGAAAGATATAAATGGAGAACAGCAAAAATATGATGATGCTGACGCACACCACACTGGCGATTGAAAGGAAAAGGGAAACGCGCAGGTACTGACAGCGCTTGTAAAGGATGGGGATCTGCGCTTTGATCGCCGAAGGATTCTTGGGTGCGGATTCAAATTCGGCGCACAGCTGGCGGATGCGGTCCATGGAGCGACCTAAGCGGTTAGTTATGGTCAATAAAAGTAACCCCACGCCGGAGATAAGAACTACCGGTGCAATTGAGGCTTGCAGGATTTTAATAAGATCATCGATAGTCATGTTTCCCTTTCGTTCTCTGCGCTGGAATTATAACACAGCCCTTCTGCTATTTATACAGCCAATTGCGAAGCACGATGGGCGTTAAGACGGTGGTCAAAAGGCTCATAAAGATGATGGCCGCGTAAATCTCCTGTGTGATCAGCCCCTGGTTGAGCCCGATCAACCCGACGATCATCGCCACCTCCCCGCGTGGGGACATGCCGAAACCGATGACCAAAGCTTCCTGCGTGGAAAAGCCCTGCCATTTGGCGGGCAAAGAGCAGCCAATCACTTTGGTCACAACCGCCACCCCCGTCAGAACCAGAAGAAACATGAGTACCGCTGGGGTGACCACATGGATGTCAACGAGGATGCCTAGTGAAACGAAAAAGATCGAAGCGAAGATGATGTGCAAGTATTCGGCCCCTTCTTTGTAGTCCTTGCCATGGCGCACCACAGCGCTTTCCAGGGAAATCCCAGCGATGAAAGAGCCCACGATGGCCGATAAATGAAGCCCCTCGGCTACCATTGCGTATAAAAAAGCGATCATCACCGCAAAAATAAAGACAAACTCCGGATACTTGGCCGCGATGCGGCTCTCATCCACCCGCTCAATCAGCCGGCTTAAAATTCTGTGCCCTATAAAGATCCCGATAACCAAAAACAAAACGGCATTTATAAGCGGCATAATAACCGAACCTAAAGTCAACGTGCCGTCAACGGTCTGCTTTGACAAAGAAAGCGCGAGAAGGCTTAACACATCGTCCATCACCGCCGCGCCTATGATGGCTTTGGCGGCGTTGGTCTGCAGCTTACCCATTTCCTTAAGGACATTGGCTGTAATGGCAATTGAAGTCGCGGTCAGGGCCGTACCCGTGAAAATAGCGTTCTCGAAATTGTAACCGAAGGCCTTGGCCGTCAGATACCCGCCGATCCAGGGGACAATAACCCCGATCAAAGCAATGAGGCCGTATTTGACACTGAAGATGTCTTTGAGCTTGAACTCCAAGCCGACGACGAACAGAAGAATCACCGCGCCTAAATGCGCGACGCTTTGCACAAAATCCGTGTAAGTGATCAGTCCCAAAAAGCTCGGGCCAATCAAGAGCCCGACTAGAATTTCACCGATCACGGCGGACTGGTTAATGCGTGCAGCCAGCAAATACCCAGCCAGCGCCACGAATAACAAGAGGCTCATTTGAAATTCAATTGTTGCGGTAAAATGCGGATACATGTTTTCCTCTGCCCTTTGCTCAATGCCCTATACTTTATATTTTAACCAATCAGGCATGGAATCCAATCGGATTTTTAGACTTTTGAATTTAAAAATTATTTCCTAATTAAGGATTCATAGTGCTGGGCCATGTGCTGCAGGCGGGCGTGGTTAGTCTCATCAATGAAGATGATCTTGACCCCCATATCGTAATGATTATTGTAGGCGGGAAAATCATGCGCTGCCTTGATCCAGACGATGCGCCCCAACGCTTCAATGGGGTTATTGTTGTAGGGCTCATAGAGCCGGATGATCAAATGGTCCTGGCGGTCGAATTTCTCTCCTAAATTCAGGCAGATGCCGCCAAGGCTGAAATTGCGCGCGAAAACCGGTTTGTAGACGGCGGATTGCCTGTCCACAAAACCGTTAAAGGCGGCGTAATTGGCGAGGACCCCTTCATAACGGGGATGCCGGCGAAGCTCTTTTCCCTGGGTCTTAGAAAACATCAACACTTCTCCTTTAGGAAAATGCTTGCGTTTTCTTTCCTCCCTTAATGTAACAGGGCTAGTACAAGAATACCACGTTTTCACGGCCCGTGCCAACGGATGGTGGTGACTTCCTCTGAAGGAATGAAGACGTCGCCTTCCTCGCTCACGTACCAGTCATGGAAATGCTCAGGATAGACCACGATGTCGACCAAGGGCAAACGCAACGCCTTCTTGAAGCGTTTTTCAAGGTGCATCTTAAAGGTCGGGATTTCCTTCTCTTCTTTAATAAAGACAAAATGCGCCTGGCGGTATTTCTTGAAGAGCTTCTCTATCTTATTGATAGAGGCCTTGCCGCATTCGACCCAAAGGAGCATGGTCCCATCGTAGCCGATGGCACACAGATCCGGCTGGAAGCGATCCTCGAGCTCGGCCTCAACGCGAATGGTGGGGTATTTTTTGTGGTAAAGAAAATATGCCAACGCCTTGGCAAAGGGCTGGAACTCGCTTTCATGTCCCAGTTTATTGATGATGATCTTCTTGTCTTTGAAACGAAAGATGAACTTGCGGTTATGTTGGGAGATGTCGTGTTTCATAGGATCGGTTAAAACCCCTTGGGCCGAATCTGTGCCCATCCGTGGGAGGCCAGCAGGGCGATAAAAGGCATCATCGGTACGCGAAACCGTGGTGCCTCGCGCCACAAAACAGCCGTGACCGTCACGCCGACAAAATAAATAACTACGATGGAGGCGAACAAAAACGGCGATTGACGCTCACTGCGCGAAAGCCCGATGAGGAGCCCCACCATCCAGAATATGATAAACGGGTAGGAAATGATCTTGCCGGCCCATTTGAGATAGTCGGATTCAAAATATTTGAGCGACGGCGGTTTGGTGAAAAGAATAAGCACGCTTCGCGAGACCGTATTCAAATAGTGGAACGCCGGGTTGAGCCCTTGCGTGATGCGGTCGTCATGCCTTTCATAACTTTTATATAATCCCTTCGACTTGGCGAAGACCGTAATACTGCTGAAACGCGCATCATTCACAATCTGATAATTCCTGTACTGCCACACCCCGAGCAGGACGTAAACGATCGCCATAAATAGGATCCCGTGCACCACAAACATTTTCCGCGTTGAGCGCAAGGCGCGAAGCGCGATAAAAACAGCCAGAAACAACGCCAAATAATAAGTGACCGGCTTGATATAAGTGGCCGCAGCAAGAATGACAGCTGAAACTACAAGCCACTTAACCGCCTCCGATTTCAGGTACTTGACGAAAAAAAACATCAAAAGCGACATGAAGAATAAAAATAAGGATTCTGTCAGGACCATCAGCGAAAAGACAGTTATAGAAGGGTCGAACAACATGATGACGGCGCTTAAGAACGCCAAGCGCTGATCGATAAGCATCGCGGTTTTATAAGTGAATACCGCACTCAGAAGGTTCAAAAAGATCTGGATCAGGATAATTCCCTCAAGGGGGATCCCCCCAATAAAATGAAAAACGGCCAAAAAAAATGGATAGCCGGGGGTGCGAAAATGCTCATAATGCAAGCTGCCGTCAGGGTTCTGGCGCGCAAATGAGCCCGTTTGCGCCAACGTTGAGGCTGTTGCCAAATAGTCGGAAGAATCAACGAGGAATTTTGACTGCGGGGCTTTGAGCGAAGCATAAGAAAACAGCGCCAATTTCAAAAAAAAGGCGAGAAAAAAAACAATGATAAGCCTTTTATTATGCCGGAAAATATCGGAGGGCATGGGGATTTAAGATGGTGTGTATATTTAAGTTATCAGGGTATCCGGATATCAGGCCACAGAAGATGAGCAAATTAAGGAAGTTGGCCTTAGCCTGATACCCTGACATCCCAATATCCTGCGACCTGATAACCTGAATTCCCGATGAACTTTCTACTTACTTAGCCTTTGCGCTTTGAGAAGCATTCCTTGCAATAGACCGGACGGTCTCCGCTGGGCTTAAAAGGCACCGTGCATTCTTTCCCGCAATCCGCACAAACGGCCTTGTGCATTTCTCTTGGTCTTCCGCCGAAGCCTCCACCACCACCGCCGCCACCACTACCTTTGTAAAACGACATGTTGCTCTCCTTTGGTTAAAAACGACTGTTGATGCTTTGATCCTTTAAACTTATTCTATATGATTACGGATATAATCCAATCTTTCCTTTATATTTTTCTTCCTCCGCCCTATTTAAGAAAAAATGGCGTCAGATCTCTGTTGCCCTGCAGCGTTAAAGCCCATTCCTTCAGCTTTTTGTAGTTGCAAATTGCGCGTTCTTATTCTAATATTGTTTATCGCTTCACTTAAAGCTTATCCATTAACCCTTTACCGCCGCTCCTTTGGAAGATAACACCCCTCTTTATAAGATCGACTCAAAAACCATTCTGGCCGGGGCACTTCTTTTTTCGCTGGTCATGCTCTGGGCGTGGCTGTTCGCCTGCTACCAGCTCGGTTATAACCCGCTTGAGCTTCTCGGTCAGCTGCGCGAGCGGATCTACAAGATCGAATACAATAATTTCAACGAATTCCCCGTCAAGAAGTTAGCCGGCGTTTACTTGCTCTCGGCCTTTTACCAAGTCGTCGGCACTACCCTCTTTTTGGGCCTCTTTATCGTTACCATTTTTATCAATCCCTTTAGGCCGACACAGCCTATCAGCCTGAATCGGGTGATTACCATCGCCTGGATCGTGGCCTTCTTCTTTTTTGCCGGCCTTCAGCAACTGCACCGCTTTGATGCCTTCGACTCCGAGATCCACCAGTTTGCCGGAAAGACCACCCCAAAGCGGATCGAATCCATCATGGGCAAGCCCTTCACCTTCGCTTACAACTGCAGCCGGGCGCTCAAAAAAGGGCTGCGCGTATATAAACGCAGCGGGGTCGACGTCTCAAAGGACCCGCATATGACCTACCTCCGGAATCTAGCATATTATTTTTATCCAAAGATATCCTTAAGGTTCGAAAAAGAAGGTCCCGTCGATGGCATCCTCTACTACCTGGTGGACGATGTGGATAAATTTATCCCTGAGGACCATGCGGTCGCCTGCGCCAATGAGGACCGCAGTTTTGTTTTAAGCGTCAGTAAAGATAAGTGGAACGAGTATGTATATTGATAATATACTGCTTTTATTAGGGCTCCCGACGCTATTGGGATATGCGCTCTTGCTGCTTGTATTTCGCGGCTATCAGCTGCCTTTGCTTTTGACCCTTTCGGCCTCCTACGGAGTGGGGATGGCGGTTATCGCGTTTTGGATGTTCTTTCTTGGCGTTTGCCAAATGCCCTTTGAGCTTGGAACGATCGCGCTGCCGTTGGCCGGGTTTCTTCTTGTCATCGGGATGATCCTCTTTTGGCAGAGATCGAAAAATGAGCGCCGTACGCTTATGCCATCTGCGGATGCGCCGATGAAGGAAGCCAAACGCGACAAGCTCAGCCACTTTATCGTGATCACCTTTTACGTCCTTATCTTAAGTTATTTGGCCCTTAATACCTGCCACATTTTCTGGCGCGCGCTCAACATGCCGGTCTACACGTGGGACGCCATATCGACCTCTGCTCTTCGGGCCAAAGTCTTCTTTTACGACCGCTCAATGAAAGAACTCTCAAACCTGCCGCATGCAAGCTATCCTCTCTTGGTGCCATTCATCAAAACATGGGCGGCGCTGTGTCTGGGGGAGTGGCACGAACGGCTTGTTAAGATCCTTTTTCCTTTCGGGTATATATCGTTTTTGGGGATTACCTTTGCATTTTTGAAAATAATGACCAACCGCGCCTGGGCCGCGCTCGGCATTGCTATCTTGATCACATCCAACATGTTTTTGATCCATGCAACGATCTCTTATCAGGACTTTTTTATGATGTATTATACCTGTAGTGCGATCATGTTCCTTCTCCTGTGGCTCAAAAGCGGCTGCCGGGGATTTTTGCTTACGGCGTCGTTTTTTACCGGGGCCGGCAGCTTTGTCAAGCTTGAGGGAAGCGCTTATGTATTGATAATTTTTGTGCTCTTCCTCGTCCTCGATTTAACCCTCAAGGGCGCAACCAGGCGCGAAAAATGGCTGAATGCCGTTTTCTTCACGCTGCCTTCGTTTGCGCTCATGCTCTCCTACCACGCCTATAAATTCTTTATCCTCGCGTTGGATCTTGAAGGCACCGAGACCGCCAAGACCGCTGTCACCTTTGAGTTGAGCCATTTAGAGAGGGTCCCTAAAATCATCTACGCGTTCTTGGAGAACATGTTCCTGTTGGGTAGCTGGGGGGTGGCCTACATGCTCTTGGCCTTAAGTCTCGTGATCTACGCTTTTAAGAAGAAGTCTACCGAACAGAACCTTCTTCTGTTGGCGTTGGGATTATTTTTCACGTTGTATTTCTTTGTGGCACTGTGTACCGCCAGTTACGAATGGCTCGCCGGAAAGGTAAGAATGGCGGGGCTGGCGCGCATCCTGCTACATTTCTATCCTTTGGTGCCGTTGTTCGTCATCCTTACAAGCTACGATCCCTTCCTCATCCCGCTTTCGAAGAAAAAGCCCGTCTCCTTTACCCCTGTGGATAAAAAGCCCAATAAGAAAAAACACCGCCGATAGTTGGGGCTGAATCCTATTTTTGTTTCAGGCTATTGAGTATTTGTGAAGCCGAAGCGGGAGCGAGTTTGCGGGCTTTTTCGAACTCTTCCGAGGCTTTGCCTTTCTCGTTCATTGCCAAATAAATATTGGCCTTCTGGTAATGCGCCATGTAAAATTCCGGGTCGATCTTAAGGATCCGGTCATATTCAATTAACGCCTGCTGATAATCTCCCGTCATGATATATGTTAATCCCAGCTGAAAATAGATCCTCAGGTCCTTCGGCTCAAAGATCAACGCTTTTTCATAATCTTCAATGGCCAGCTCAAATTGTTCCGCTCTTCGATTTAGTTCCGCCCGGTACATATAAGCCGGCGGATAGATCGGCTTGACCGATAGGGCCATATCATAGTCCTCTAAGGCCAAGTCATCGCGCTTCATTTCTTCATAAATATTCGCCCGGCTGAAATATAATCGGCTCGTTAATGGCGAAATCTCGATCGCTTTGTTCATATCGCTGATCGCTTGAACATATTGTTTTCTTTCCGCAAAGATCTTTGAGCGGTTATTATATGCTTTCACATCAGCAGGATTTAGCTCAAGAGCTTTGTCATATTGCTGAAGTGCCAAGTCTGACTGCCCTTTTTTCTGATAAAGCACCCCTATATTATAATAAGCTTCGCTAAATTGGGGGTCGATGCCAATGGCGCGGGCGTAGTCTTCCAGCGCCAGGTCATCCTGGCCGATTTTCGCATACATATTGCCGCGAAAACTATAGGCCTCCTTAAATTCAGGGTCCAACTCAATGGCTCTCGTAAAATGGCGGATCGCCCGGTCAAAATCCATCGCATCGGCATAACTGACGGCAAGATTGTGATGGGACGCCGCTTTCTGAGGGGATTTAGCCACCACGTCGCGCCAAAGCGTAATGTCATCGCGCCAGGTCTTATTGCGCTCAAAGCTCAAAAAGGCAAGGGCCAATACGATGAGGCTTAAGGTAAGGAGGTATTTCTTATAATCCCTGATCAACCGGTACGCTGCGATGGTAACAACCATACAAAATCCCAGTGTGACCAAATAAAGTTTATGTTCAAAGATAACATGTTGCCGGGGAACGAAATTGGCTGAAAGGATAAGAAAGAACCAAAAAATACCGAAAGAAACCAGCCGCTCGCGCTTGAACATCAACACCCCCACCCCGAATACGGCGGCAAGGACGATCAAACTAAAGAATGTTGAGGGCGGATCGAACAAACCCTTCGATAAGATGAAATCATAATCCAAGTTCTGATTGAAAGGGAAAAACAAGAGCCTCAAAAAAGTCGCCAGCACGCGCAATTGAGTCAGGATATACGGGCCCAAAGTAATGGTCTCCCCCGGATGGGACAGCGAGGGACGGGGATCAAGCAGCAGACCGGTAAAATTAAATGAAAACAAAGCGGGAACGATCAATAGCAAGGCCAGGAACAAGCCCCAAAAAAGGCGAACTAACCAATATTGGCTGTCAGCTGCTTTACGTTCTTTTCTCAAAAATGAAAACTCGACCAACATGACGGCCAAAGGCAACGTCATGACGATCTCCTTGGTGAACATCCCCAGCACGGCCGCCACTAAACTTCCGAAAAAACAGCCCAGACGAAGCATTGTCTCTTTTTGAGTTAAACGCGCTTTAACATACAGGCAGATGGATAACAGATAAAAGAAAGCGGCGAGCGACTCAAAGCGTTGCGAGATGTAGGTGACGGCTTGGGTCTGTAGCGGATGGGCCACGAATATAAGCGCGGCTAAAAGCGCGATAGTGTTTTGTTGGCTCAACTCCGGTAACGGACCCTTGGAGAAACGCCCCATCGATAACGGCAAGACCATCCTCATGAACCAAAAGACAAGAACGGAGCAGGCAATATGAATTATAAGATTGGTAACGTGGTAACCGAAAGCGTCTAATTGATGAAAATGGAAGTTAAGCGCAAAGGATAAAAGGCCGATGAACCGGGACTCGGAAGGCCCGGAATCCCAGATCGCTTTAATATTGGAAATATCCCTGATATTGGTGTTTGTGACGATAAATACGTTATCGTCATAGTGGAAACCGCTTTGGAAAGTTTGAGCGTAGAGGATAAGCCCTAAAAGGCTTATCGTTAGGACAGAAATGGCTTTCGGGAAACTCCGGTTCGTACTCATAATAGGGAGAAATTAATTATAAGGTAGGCGATAGAATTTGTAAAAGGATTATTGCGGACAAGAGCCAAGGATTATCCTGCACTTCATCCTCGGCCCTTGTCCCGAACAACAGGTTGTATCATTGTGCTCCTTTAGAACCGCAAACGGCCCAAAGGCTTCTTGGGCGCCAAAGCGCTTAAGAAAGACACGGCCTGCTTAAGAAGCCTGCCGATCTCCTCCTGGCTTGCGCTAAGCTCCTTGGCCGCGGCGATCAACGCCGCGCAGCGCTCGTACTCCTCGTTCAGGAGCGCTTCCTCAAGCTCGCGCAGAGCGCCCGCCTTAAGCGTAAGGGCTGCGTTTGCCGGCTTACTTTGGTTATTTTTGAACTCTAATCGATTGTTCACTTCTGATCACCTCTTTCTTATGTATTTTTGGTTTCACTCCTCTTCTTCTCGTTCTTCGCTTCTTGCCTGTTCTTTCGTGTGAAAGAACGTAACGAGCGATACGATGTTGATGATTGTCATGTCCATGTTTACCCCCTTTCATTTCATTTGATACAAACAAAAAACACGCAAAGCAGAATCCCGCGAAGTGAATCAAAGATTCCTGCAATTTGCGTGTCTTAATTTTTGTGTCGGTTAATTAATGGTACGTGAGATGCAGGTTATCTTTGGGCGGCGCCGGATCTGACGACGCGCATAATCCGCGTGCGCCAAATGGCCGGGCATTTGACCGCGTCTGTCTTGTGGGTATAAAGACACAGCGGTACCAACGCCTTGGGAGTGGCGTGCCCTTTAAAAATAAGATTTAAGATAACCTGTAATGCGTTCATGGCGCTAAGAATATAACAGAACCTGGCGCCTCTGTCAAGGGGGCTATTTGATCCTATACAACATTTCCTTGTCGTAGCGGTCAACGGGTTCCAGCATATTTGTTTTCCACTCCTGCTGGGGGTAACCGTAAAGCATCAAGCACGGATACCGCTTCTTAAGCTCAGCCACTTTCACATTATAAGTAAAATTACTGATCCATCCGGTCCAGGCATTATAAAAGTAAGACTCCGGATAGAGTTTCTCAAGGAGGGGGGAAAACGTGTTGCAATAATACCAACCATTGGCGAAAAACAAAGCCAGAGGAACCGATGAGCTGTTGATAAAACCTATGATCAAGCAGCCCGGATGCTCTTTATGCACTTTTTCGGAAAAAGCTTTAAAGTCACTCATGCGCTTGGCCAAATGACCGGCGTATGCGTAGGCCCTGACGCTTTGTACCATCATCACCAACATTAAAAGAACGGCAAACGCCTTCGTGACGCCTTTGCGCGAACGAAAACGCAGGTAAAGCGCGCCCGCAAGCAATCCGGCCAATCCATACGCCGGCACCATATAATGAGGTTGGGGAAATTTGGCCGCCAGAAAAAACTGCACCAGGATGACACAGGCAATGCCAATGATATGCCTATTTCGTATGTCAAAAGAAGCTGCCGCATCCTGCGGCGCAGGCGGGTCTTTTTTCAAGGCAAGCGTCAGCAATCCGATAACGGCCAACACGGCCAAAAAAACATGCTGCTTGAACATAAAAAGCACATTAGGCACATAAACCGAAAGGGGCAGCAACCCCACCTCACCAGAACCGTACGGGCCTGTATGGCTGCTTAATTTCAAGAACCATTTAAATATCTGAAAATATATCGGGGCAACCGGCCACGTGCAATAGACGGCGAAAACAAGCAGGGCCAAACTGTACACCAACCTCTGCCGCAACGACCTGAGAAAAACATACGCCAGAATAACAAGCGGAAAAAACGTCAATTTCGTCGTAAGCCCGAAAGCGCAAATGCCACCCCATAAAAGCGCCTCCCCCATCGTCTCTTTTCTGTGCCTTTGAAGCGAGTACAGGCACACCATCACATAAAAGTAGCCCGCGCTGATCAACAAATGCTCGGGCGCCACATTGGAGATGACGACAAGCACTTGGTCATAACCGAACTTCGATGGCAGTGTAAGATAAACGAGGGACGGCAAAAAAAGCGCGATGGCAAAACAAAGGCTTTTGCTGAGCCGATAGGCGTACCAGGCCGCCAGGGCCATAACCGCCATATGCACGGCATTCAAAAACCAGAAAATCCCGTCCAAATGGACCTCGGGATGCCGTAGGACGTTTTCGAGGAGGCTTTGGGTTTCCTGCGTCAGGTTCATCAGCCTCAGTATGATGGCAATCAAAATTTCCAGCGGCGTTCCGGGATGTTCAAATTGACAAGGGGGGTCGCCGACCAAAATCTGCAGGCCACTCATCAAATATACGTAGGAAGGATCAGAATTCAAGCAGAGCCAATACGGACCCGCCGCCTCTTTAAGGCGGGCGGATAAACAAAAATAAATAACAATAACGAGGCCGAAAGTCAGGTAAGCCCGGTAAGATTTCCTCAGATATATCTCCTCACCAATAATCCCACTTCTACTTCTTGCATTTTGGACAGACAGTAAAAAAGCTCACGATCAAAACCGCGCCGGCGGCCCCGACCAGGATATAAAGCACCTTCGTGATCGTTGAGCTGTGGCCAAAGATCTGCCCGATCAGGTTTTCACCGGTCAAGCCGATCCAGCCCCAGTTAAGGGCGCCGATAATGACCAGGATACCTACGACCTTACAAAGTATACATGATTGTTTAAACATACCTACCTCCGTTTGAATGGTTAATAAGAGCCTCCCCTGTTACTGCCGCTGCCAAAAGCCCTATTTCTTTTAAGCTCGTCCGAAGCGCTGGAAGAACTTTTTGCCGTTGGGATAGGCGCCGATCGTGCCGGAGCTGATCTCTGCTCAATAATGGCTCTTCTGTTCTGGGCATCCGGGGTTTCCAGCAATCGACCGAAAAACGCGTAAACCCGTTCCATTCCCCCATCGACGTAGACTCTCACGGCCGGGACCTGCACGAGCAAATAAAGGCATAAAAGAAAAACGATAAATTTCATGGACGCTTATTACACCTTTTAACTTTTCTTCAATGTCGAAACAGCCCCCATCAGAAAGATGGCGGCAGGGATCACGATAAAGACGACCACGAACAAAGGCTTAAAAACGATTCTTTCCCCGAAATAAAAAGCGAAATGAAAATGGCTGGCCACGAAACTGATAAGGAGCGGCCAGACCGCCAATGATTTTTTAAGCCACAGTGCGACGGAACTGATGAAGAAAATGACCGCGTACGGAAGGTAAACGGTAAGAAAATCGCTGCCTGTGTAATACGGGTAGGCATCAATAGGGTCTATGGTCGCCATGGGATAAAGATACAGCGGCAGAAGCATGACCGCCAACCCCATGACGGCCGAGGCCTTAAGCGCGGCGGAACAGCAATCGACCGAACAACAACTGTCTTTCTGGTCCATGAGTCTAACCTCCGGCTGTTTTGCCCGATCGTTACTTAATCACGTAGGCTTGGGCACAGCCATACTACCCTCCTCTTAGGCACGTCACTTGGAATTATATCACAGAAAGGTAGGCAGCAAATTAATTGATTGGAATACTTTGCGAAACCTTATGCCCAGCCCCAACTTCCAAGGATATATTATCCTGGAAAGTTGGAGCAAGGCAAAAAGTTGAACTGTTATTGCGCGCTGGCTGCTTCAGGAGCTTCTGTCGCGGGTTTGGGCTCCTTTAGCTCAACAATAAGAAGCCGGACAGGAGTTGTCCCGGTATTGACCGCCGAATGGGTTTCGGCATCGATCCAAACAACATCTCCCACATTGAGCACGGCATCGGTAACAGTGCCGTCGGCTTTAGTGATCTTTATATTGCCTGCCTCAAGGACATACGCAAAATGATCGGGATGGGAATGTTCCGCGATCTGCTCTCCTACCTGAAAAGTCACCTGCATGACCCTGACCCGGTCATTTTCAGTGATAAGCTTATACATATCCGGAGCGACTTCCAAGGGGTCTGCTGCGAAAGCAGCGCGGGCCACAAATACTGCCGAGATGACCAGCAACACGGCTACAAGCAAAACTTGTCTCTTCATTTGTTTCTCTCCTTTTTCTATTTGTTGATTAGTTTCTGTCATTTCAACGGCTGAAGTTCGATCAGGTCCCAAGAAGATTGTGACCAAGAAGGCATCATACTCCCAGCGGCTTTGAGCGTAAAGTGAAATTTCGCCCATTTACTGAGCTCCTGGCTCCCCCCAAACATCATGGTGGACACAAGCAGCTCTTTGCTTTCTTCTTCCTCGGTCGTGCCCTTATGCGGGGAATCGGAAATGGTAATGTATTCCCCGGGGCAGGTCGCGCACACGGCATCCGGAGGGCAGGGTGGGCATTCGTAGATATCTACAATAAACCCCTGCGCCTCGTATGTCGCACCGGGTTCGCTCGTGAGGTCTTTCAATTCTTTTATGGTATAGATACTGTTGATGACAGCAGTTTCCGTTGTTGTTGATGGGGCTTCGTCCAAGTAAAGGCAATCCACCGCAGCTCTTTCCGCGTAACGCAGGAGCTCATATGAGCGGTCGACCCAGAAATCATACTTATCAATATCATAGACGGTCGTGTACACCGCGGCCGCGAAATGAGGACTGACGAGCTTAAAACGCCGCAAAGGCGGCGCGTCCGGCACTTCTTCAACAGGAATCTCTTGAAGGTCGTACGCTTTTCCGGCACGCACCTGAACCAATTGCTCATCGGCACAAGCCTCGGCCTTGGCAGCCTTGTCGTCCGTGAAAACGGCAAAAATGGTCGCAGGATTACCGTATTTGCAGTAGTCATAGCGCTGATGCGGCGCAAGCGTACGCACTTCGGGCGGGTAATCTTCCTCTTCCAGGTTCAGAACGTAATAATCCGTCGGTGGACAGTACAACATCGCCTTTTTTTCCCGCTGCAGCCAATACTCCCAGGCCAGGATGTCTTCTTCGCCGGATGTTTCACATCCTTTCATGATCTCACCCAGAGGCGGTTCTGATTCGATGTCCTCGGCATCCAAAGGTGTGGAAAATTCCTCCATCGAAACCTTGCCGGAAGTTTTATCGATGATCAACGGATGCTTATAAAGAATTTCTTTCTTTCCAAAATAGGCCGGATATTCAAAGGCCGATTCTTTCTCTACGGAATCGCCCAGCATGCCGCAGGCGGAGATATAACGGTGAAAGAATTCCTTGGCGATCACGTTGGCTTCGTCGCGATCGATGCCGTTGATAACATCGATTTGCTCCAGCGAAACTACGTCTTCCGCTGTGCGCACCGATGCTGCAACAGGCCCCGGTTTGACCGGCGCGAAGACAGGCGGGTCATTCCTGACCTGCCAGCGCTTGCGGCCATCGGCTATCAGATATTTCGCCGGAAGCTGCAGATGAAACCCGCCTTTATTATCGGCCTGCGCCCAGGGAAGGGTCGAGCCCATCCAGTTCCACTGCCCGCCTTCGTCACAAGGGTAAGATAAAACGATCGTATCCCCAACCATCAGATTTAAAACGTCCGGCTGCTGCAAGATATTATTAACAGTGTAATAAGCTCGGCATACTGGCCCCCCTCCAAAGCGCCTTTCTTTGGCAATGGTATTAAAGGTAATATCGGCTTTAACATTGACCTGCAACAGAAACCCCTCATGCCACTTCTTTTCTTCTTCCGGCGGCAGTACCGCCCAAAGGATAGTGGATGTGAACAAGCACATAGTTAAGATCGTAACCGTTATTAAGGATCTCACTAAATTCTTGACCGATACCTTCATAATCATCAATATGATAAAAATCCGATCAATCACTTTTCACGCTCCTTATGGTAAAACCCGTAACACAATACTACCGGAACATACGTTATTACCTTGATGATCGTAAGCAATGTACGTCAAAGTAAAAGTGCCGGAGGTTCCGGTGAAATAAAACGTGCGGTTCCAGGTCCCGTAGCCCGCAGGATTTAAATCGCAACTGCGGCAACCAGGATTGTCGCTGGTTACCTTCGCGATATTCGACGCATGAGCCGGGGAAATGTTGACCGTAATGGTATGCGGTGTTTGGGGGCGGCCCGCAGAAAGACTGGAAGAAATCGTGCCCTGGCAATTGCCTGTCATTTGATTGGTTACCGGGCCTTCTCCCCCTCCGCCGCCATAACCGGTGTTCGTCCAGCCGCGGCCGCCGGTATTATCGCCGCCGCCAAAGCTGCAGGGATAGACCGGTTGGCTGCCATCCAAACATATCGCACCAAACTCCACGGGTGAGCCGTCTCTGCAGCAAGTGTTGCCGAGTCCACCCCCACCGCCAGGGCAACCCAGCGCCGCGTTGATCGTCTTTTCGACATCGGTCCTTCCCGGTGTGCAGCCGCTGTTTTGGTTGTTGACGTCAACATTGGGCGGGACCTGGTTGATCACATTGATCATCTCGCCGACATCGCGGACAAAATCATCCGCGCCGTACACAGGGAGTTGTTCGCAATATGTGTAACCGGCGTTCCATTGATAGCCGTTGCCGCAATCGCACGCCGGCTGGCCGCGACCGTTATCCCAATACGCGTAAGCGCCGGGGCCGAAGCGCGAACAATCGGTGCGGGCAACCTGTGCATCGATGCCTTCGACGCAATAAGTCGTATTGCTGTTCCACTCATATCCATATAAACACCGACAGCGCACCGTTTCCACCCCATTATCCCAATACGCTTCAGACGGGCCGTACATGGAGCAATCCGCCTGGGAAACCTGAATGTCGCTGCGCACCCGGCAGGCGTTGCGACCGTTGTTCCATTCGTAATCACGAAAGCAATAACACAGCGCTTTTTGATCGGCTTCCGACCATTTTGGCTCGCTGTTGGGATAGACCGAGCAATCGATGGATTCAATGGCGGCGGCGATCTTGTCGTAACAGCTGTTGCGCGCCTCCACCCATACTTGATCTGATGGGCAATTGCACTGTACCCGGTTGTTGGCATAATCCCACTCGGCAAAAGTGCCCGGCCACGGGGAACAATCGGCCTGGGCGACCCGCGCCTCGGGCGTTGTTTTGCGGTCATACTGGCTCTGGATGCCGTCCATACAGATCTTCGCGTTCTTGTTGGCGACTTCGATGGGCTCGATGAAAAGGTCCGCCGCATCATAAGTGGCCTGAAATTCATTGAGCGCCGCCGCCAGCTGCTGTTTGAATTGGTCGCTGGCGTACGTTTGCTTTAACCCGTCGAGCGTGGCGCGGACCTGCGACAGCGCGCTCTCGGCCGGACTAATTGAAGAAAGAAGCGCGTCTTTTTTGGTGGCCACTCGCCCGTGGGACTTGATCACGCCAGCTTGTGATTTTTTGATTCTTTCTAATAATCGATCGAGCTGCTTAAAGACCTTTTTGTCGTCCTTGGAAACCTCATCGCCCTCGGTAGGTGTGGCCGCATTGACCAGCTCGACCGCCTCTTGGACGACCCCATCGGCTTCGCCCACATAACCCTGGACCGCCGCCGTCATGCTCTCAATGCCCGCAAGCTGGGCGCGCGCCGCCTCCAAACGGGCCTGCGCGCCTGTAAACTGCGATTCATAACCGCTCAACGTGGCGTCGGCAGCGCCCGCCTTGGCGCGCTCGGCCTCAACCCGGGATCTGGCGCTGTCAAATTGGCCTTTAACGCCCAGATAATCGCCGAATTGCGCATTCACGCTTGAATAATGCGTCTTTGCCTCACCGATCAATTTGTCCAGCTCGTCTACTCGGTCGGTTGCTTTCACCATATCATAAATTTCACACGTGGAAAGGGTCGCGTCCTCGATGGAGGAGCGCAGGCGCCCGAGTTTCTCCCCGAGGCCGTAAACAAACCGCTCTTCACTGTTAATGGTTGAGACGTTGGCGGATTGCGCGGCCAATGTTGCGTTCAGTCCCGTCACCTCGGACGATAATTTCTGCAGTGTATCCTGCAGGGACTTTAATTCCTTTTCAAGCGCCTTGGCATTACCGGTGATCGTATCGCTCATTTCATCGGCCTGATTTTCCAGGGATTCGGCCTTGGCCTGAAGCGCTTCAAGTTTTGCTAAAATATCCGCCAAATTTCCCTCAACCTCTCCCTCCCCTTCGCCTTCTTCATCTTCTTGGGATTCATAGTGCTTGCGGAATTCTTCCAAGATGTCTTCGACCCATTGGGAATGATAAGCAAAACGCTCCATGGCGCGGCTCTGGTCGCTCATTTCACCTTCGGCGTTAGGTATGGTCTGTTTGGCGGGGCTCTTCCCCAGATAGGACGGGATCTTGATGTCGGTAAAAGAGCTGTTCACCTGTTTCCACATTGCACGAAAAAAGTCATGATAGACCAACCGCTCCAGCGCGCCCCGGTCATAACTGCCTTCGTTCAAGTCCAGCTCAACCGGGTCCGCCTTCAGCTCACTCTTGATCGCGCTCAATTTCTCCGTCATGGTGTCTTTTACACTCGTTGGAAGCTCGATCCATTTCTTGGATAAGGATTCATCCCCGGAAGATTCCCCTTTCAAGAAATAAGGGCCGGTCAAAATGCGCAACCCCTGGTCTACAGGGTTATGGACCAACTCCTTTTCCGCCTCGGCGCGCCCCTCAAGGACCTTGTTGTAAACGCCGAGGTCCTTGGCCACGAAAGCGGATAACTCTTCATAGATATCCCAGACATCCACATCCCCTTTCATATAACGTATGGTGCCGCGCAGATAATCTTTCATCCACGTCAAGAATTGCACGATCTCACCGCCGAATTTTTCATCGATTGTTTCTTCCAATTGCACGCGGATATCCAATTCTTCGGTGATCTTTAAAAGCTCATCATACATTTCCAGGAATTTACCGCTGAGCAATGCCTGTTCGCCGGCGCGGCGCTCTTCAAGCTTGACTTTCGTGCGTTTCAAAAAGTCCACCTTGATCTGCTCCAGCCGCGTATACTTTTGGTAACGAAAATGGTCTTTGAGCTTTGCTCCGGCAAGCGGGTCCTTCTCCATTTCCATGATCATTTGGAGCCAGGGATCGGACTTCTTGAACGCGTGTTCAAAAGCATCGCTGTTGCGCCACCATTCAAATAAACCGTTGCCCATTTTTTCCATGGGAAAACATCCTGAGCGCTGATCGCTTGGTTGCTGCAAACATGCCCCCATCTCACGGGCGTCGCTGATTTCCATTTGAATAAGTTCATTGTAATCGTATTTTTTCGCATTGTAGCTCACGCTTAAAAGCTGCCAGCTGCTGACTTTAATGTCCTCGCCCACCTGCTTCACGCCCGCGATCTTGAACTCGGCCCCTTCATACAAATTATCAATAAAAGTCTCAAGCTCTTCATCGAAATAAGCCTCAAAACTTGTCATCGCCACATACTCGCCGACCGACGCGGCGGCGGAAAATAATGCCACCGGCGGAATCAGGGTAGAGGTGAGCTCCCAGGCGACCCCGTAATAATCCCCCATCACCCCGCGCTCGACAGCGCCTCCGAACGGAATACGCCGTTTAAAGAACTCGGCCGCCAGGCCTTCAAAATCCCGCTCCCCGATAAGATTATAATAAAGCGGCAGCTCATCTTTGAGATTATAGACCATCATCCCTTTCATCAGGCCTGAACCAAATGTTGAGGAAGCAACGGATTCATTAAAGGTAGTGTTGATCGTTCGAATGCCGCTCACCACCGCCCCGCCCGCGCCCTGGACCAATTTAAGCCCGCGGGAAGCAAGCTTGCCTTCTAAATGTTTGTTCATCCACGACGATATATCATTGAATTTAGCGTTATAGGTTGCCTCCATATTATCAAACTGGCCGTCGAAACGGCCCTTCCAGGGCGTGTACTTTAAATACTCATTCGCCCGTTCTTTCCAATACTGGCCCTGCCCTTTACGCAAAATTTGAATGTAACTCTCGCCCTCGCCCTGCCGGAGTTTATTCATTAACGTATCGTCAAAGAAATCAAGAATATCATTGACCTTACCCACACCGTCCATGACCGCGGCCCAGGCCATTTTGACATTAAGTTCCTGCCCCATCTTGAGCATCTCTTCGATCCATTTGAACGACTGGTCCAATTTCGGGTCGATGTATTTTAGCAAATTGTTCTTGGCAATTTTTTGTTTGAACGTCTTGACCGTCTCGCGGAAATTACTCAGGGTCATTTTGTATTCCGGGTCAAGATGCCCGTGGACCCCGGCCTTCTCATCGTTGAGGATCAGATCTTCCACCTCCAACATTTCGTGATACTGGCGCAATTCTTCATAGATCTTCTTGGCTTCTTCGCCGTCATTTTCGCCCAAAACCGCGATCCTTTTATTCATGTCCTCGGTGATCTTCTTGATCTTGACATTGGCGCTTTCCCACATTGTTTTGCGGCACACATCCCAGAATTCCCGAATGATCTTCTCATTGGCTTTGATCGTTGCCTGTTCTTTTCCATCAGCCGTAATTGCAAAATTCACATCAAATGGCAAAGGTTTGCCAATAGCGATGAAATACGCCTCGATCAATTCCACCTGTTTTTTCGGATTGGCTTTGTGTTCGGTCAGATCGGCCGTGAGCTTGCGCAACACTTTGTCCTTGATCGCATCTTCCCCCAGATCATCTTTCAAGAATGTAAAACTGCGGTCCGCGTATTTCGCCGCCTTCACAAATGACTCAAGGTCGGTGTAGACATTCTGGCCGACAATATCATGCTCGAAGTGGCGGATCATCTCGAGGCTAATCCCGGGTTGATTGGGCCATTTGCTTGCCTGCAGATCGGCCAGCTTGCTGTTGACCTCTTTGGCTTGGGCTTCCAGGACCATTTTCTGCCGCGCTTGTTCGAAGGGGATCTTTTCATCCAGAATACCGAGGGGATTCCCGTCATCCCCGAAGCTGATCTTTCTTAAGAATTTGGTGACCGCCTCGGCAAACGCCTGGCCATGCTTGCCCACATAAACTTCGCCCGTCGCCATGCCATGAATGGTGCAGGGGATATCAAGGTCTTCCGGCGTGCGGCCGTTAAACCTCTCCTTGATCAGATCATCGAAGATCCGCTTTAATTCCATCGCCGCGTCAAGATCTCCCGCCAAAAAATTAAAGTCAATATCACCTGCGAATTTCAACTCATCAAAAGCTTCTTTCGGCCAACCCCCGACCTCCCCGTAATAAAATGTCACTTTAGGGTTTGTCTTGGCATAAATTTCGATCGCTTTTTGGATCGTGTCCATGACCACCTTCTTGCGATGGGTCAGGATTCGCGCCTCGACCCATGAACCTCCTGAATCGTAGATGGTCCCAAAGATCTTCTCTAAACCGCTTCTGCCCAGATAATTACCCACATCCTTCTTGACCTCCATAAGCGTGTGGCGCACCTCTTTGCCCGGCTCCATCTGGAGCTTGCTTACCTCTTTATAAAAATCCTCAGGATCGATCTCTCTATTATTAACCTGAATAAGCAAACTGATGATCTTTGCTTTGGTATTGACAACCTGGGGGCTACCCGCGCGAACGGCGTTGAGCAGGTCGTTATCTGTTATTTCATCTTTTTCTTTCTGGATCTCACCCACAGGAATTACGTAAGGGGTATACGCCTGGCCTTCCTCAGCAAAGACGGAAGGGTTGATCAGTGGGCACAAAAAAAGCGCGGCGGCTATGGAAACCATAACCGCTGCGCTTAAAAGAGGGCTTTGTTTACGAGGGGCTGGCATAAATTAGGGAAATTTGTAACCGCAAACAATGCCCCTATTTTACCCGTGAGAGCCGAATATGGCAACTTTTTATTTAAAGGCGGGACGAGATAGCAGAAATCATAGAAATTTATCCGTGGACGTGCCGAAAACGACCGCGAGTTTCTTGGCGAGGTCTTTGCTGATGCCACGGCGGCCATGCTCAAGGTCAGATACCTTTTGAATGGATAATCCTCCCAATCGTTTGCCCAGCTCCTCTTGCGTCAGATGATCCCGCTCACGATAGACCTTTAGCGTCCTGCCCGGAGTCATCCGGGACCGCGTCTTTTTATACCAGGGCGTTTGCGTAATATCGACGTACGTTTCGTCATCCTCAATAACGCTTAAGTCCTGCCCATACTTAGTTTCCAGAAAACGCACCACATCAGGAGGGATAGCGCCTCTTATCTCAAAGATCTTCTCTTTAGTATGGGACTTTTTCACGACTGCCAACATAATACACCTCGATGGTTATTGTTTCCTTCTGGTGCCGCCAGCAGGCAACATACCGGTAGGTAAGGTGGCAATGATATTCATCTTTTGTTAACCTGCCGTAATTGGGCCAGCCTGCCTGAATGGGGCCTGTTTCTCTTAAATCTTCTACCAATTCAAAAAAAGCGTCCTGGACCTTGACCGGTAATTTCTCAAGTTGGCGTTCGGTCTTACGTTTGATTTTGACTGTGTACATCATAAATATACCCTTTCTTGGGGTACATGTCAAGGGGGGTAAAAAAATAAAAAAATGTTTGATGAAATCAAACATCCCAAGAAAATGAGCGAAGCGAATTTTTGGGACTACATTAAGGAAAGAAATCGAGCGGGGTGTTTGGGGATGCCTTTATTATATTTAATTAAAAAGTTTTGTCAACGGCGAACACTTTACTCATACCGCAACGCTTCGATAAGGAATCGGATGGGGAAAGACACCGTGCCTGTCCCCATTAAATATTCTTATAAAAATTTATTTGGAAGCGGCCCTGAGCCTGACGTCAATTTTTTTAACATCATCCCAATTATATTCCGTCTCCAAAAGAAAGACCGTCTGGATAAACGCCAAATGAGAATACCCCTGGGGGAAATTGCCGGTCAGTCGCCGCGTGGATATCTCAATGTCTTCGGAGAATAACCCCAACGGATTGGCGCATTGCAGGATATTATCGAACATCCCCCGCGCCTTTTTTTCTTCCCCGATCAGATATAGCGCGTTGATCATCCAGAAGGTGCAGACGATAAAAGCGTTCTCAGGAACGCCGAAACCGTCATCACCGGTGTAACGCATGGCAAAATCGCTTTTTACCAGGCTTTCATATGTTTTAAGGACCGTGCTCTTCATGCGCGGGTCGCCGGCCTTTAAAAACCCATAATGGAGCATCAGTAAATTCGCCGCGTCCAGCTCCTTGGAGCCGTAGGTCATGGTAAAAGATTTTATGTTATCGTTGAAACCTTTGGCCAGAATGTCTTCTTTGATTTCAGACGCGATCTTCAAACATTGCTGGGCATAATCAGTCTTGCCGATAAATTGCGCGATCTTGGCCGCCCGGTCGAGCGCCACCCAGCTCATCAGTTTGGAATGGACGTAATGGCGCATTTCGGTGCGCTGCTCCCATATCCCGCAATCGGCCTCTTTCCATATTTTTTTGACATCATTGACCAGGCCCCTTACGACCGTCCACATCTCCTCATCCAGGTACGCCCGCTCGCCGGGGTTGGCGATAAAATAGGTATAGATCGTTTCCACCAATTCGCCGTAAAGGTCGTTCTGTTTCTGGTTGTAGGCGTCGTTGCCGATGCGCACGGGCCGGGAGTTTTCATGGCCGCTTAAATGCTCCAGGATCCTTTCCGGCAATTGCCTTTCCCCATTAATGCCGTACATGACCGCGATATTTTCGTGCTTTAAAAGCATCCGATTGATGATAAAATTCAAATACCTTTGCGCCAACCTCGTGTGGCCGATGCGCGCGTACAGATCGATGATCATCGAGGCGTCCCGCACCCAGCAGAAGCGGTAATCCCAATTACGGTCCTTGCCGATGGCCTCCGGCAAAGACGTCGTGGGTGCCGCAATGACCGCGCCCGTGCGCTGAAAGGTCATCATCTTAAGCGTGATGGCCGAACGCACCAGCATGTCTTTGTACTTCTCCGGCAGTTTGGTGCGCTGCGCCCACGCCAGCCAGTAACTTTTGGTGCGTTCGTACTCGACGTAAACCTTATAAAGGTTGACCGGTTCTATTTTTTCATGATAAGAAAGCAGGCAATAAGCGGATTCCTTCAGCTCGATCGGCTCGCCGCTGACAATTTTTTGATGATCCAGGTTGCTGTACAGATAAAAACTGTTGTACTCGCCTTTTTGGGAAGTGATCTTAATGTAGTCTTTCAAGAAAGTGAATCCGGCATCACTGACGGCGTAATTGGGCTTGGGGCTCAATTCAATGACGATCTGCGGGCTGCCGGAGGTAACACGGATGTCACGATGGATCTCGGAAGGGCAATACACTTCGCCGGAGGAGGCGTTGAACCGCGGCATGAAATCATAAAGTTCGAAAGTGCCCGTCTTTGTTTCAATGACCGTCTTTAGGATCGCCGTATGATAAACATAACTTTGTTTGATGGAAACCGTATCGACGCCTTTGATCCTGAAAAACCCGCCTTTTTCTTCGTCCAGAATCCTGGCGAATAAAGACGGCGAATCGAAAAACGGCAGGCACAGCCAGTCAATGGAGGTATCGGCGTTGATGAGTGCCGCGCTGGTGCAGTTGCCGATCATGCCGTAGTTGTAATTTTTCATTCCCCTCCCCTAATTTAATTCAGCGAGCCTCTTTAACAGCCACGTAACTTCTTTCTGATTTTTGACAAAAAATCTTGCCTTCGAAGCCCGCGCGTTGCCCACCGCCACGCCCAAGCCGTTTTTCTTGATGGCCGCGAACGCATCTTCATCGGTCGTGTCATCGCCGACGTAAATGGGAAAAAGCTTCTTTTTTTTTCTTCCCAGATGCCTCATCACCCATAAAACGGCACGGCCCTTATCCCAATCAACCGGCGGCTTGATCTCAAAAACTTTCTTACCCGTATTGACCTTTATCTTCTTTCTTGACAAATAAGACCGGGCGATTTTCTTGAACGCCCGCTGAACGAACGGAATATCTTTCGCTTTCACCATGCGGTAATGCAGGCTCATCGTCAAACCCTTGTCTTCCAGAAAAATGCCGTAAATATTTTTAAGTTCGCGATGGAGTTCTTTTTTCAGGCGTTTCAAAACCTTTTTACCCCGGGCGACCCCCGGGAATTTAAAATGAATATGCGGCCCTTCGATCTCAAGACCATGATTGCCGACGTAAATGATATCTTTGAGCCCGACTTTCCTCCTTAAATCCTTGAGCGCCCTGCCGCTGACGATGGCCACACGCCCCTTGAAGATCTTGCATAAAAGTTTCAACAGCCTTTTATTTTCTTTGGGTAAGGATGCCTTATCAACCTTCGGGACAATCGGGCTTAACGTACCGTCAAAATCCAGAAAAAGCACGGGCGTTTCTTTCCTCAATAATTCTCTAAGATGGCTCCACTCTCGGGCAATGGGCTTCATCGAGAAGCTGTGTGTTCCTGAAACTCGAACTTCAATAGTTCAGAAATGATTTTACCGGCCCAACGAAAAATATTCGATGATTTAAGGGCTTCACGCATCTTGCCCATGCGTTTCTTCCGTTCTTCCGAAGGCATCGAAAGCGCTTTATAGATCCCTTCACAGAATTGTTCCCCGTCAAACGGATTGACCAAGACCGCCTCGGTCAGTTCGCGGGCGGCGCCCGTAAACTGGCTTAAGACCAGCATGCCCTCCTCATCGCTGCGGCTCGCCACGAACTCTTTGGCGACCAGATTCATCCCGTCATGCAATGAACTGACCAGCATCACATCCGCCATCCGGTAAAGCGCCAGCACTTTAGGAAGCGAAAAATGCTGCCTGAAAAATATGATGGGCTTCCAGTCTCCTGTCGAATGGCGCCAATTGATTTCCTCAACGATGGAATTGATCTCGTCATTAAGGAGCTTGTAATTTTTAATATGTAACCTGTTCACGACACCTACCTGAAAGAGCACGATCTTTTCCTTAAGCTGCGGATAGCGCTGCAAAAGAAGATCAATGGCCCGCATTTTCTCCGGAATCCCTTTGGTGTAGTCAATGCGGTCCAACCCAACCAAAACCTTCATGCCGGCGAGTTTATATTCTTCCTTTAAAGATTGCGTCAATTGCCTAACGGCGGGACTTTCGACCGCCTGAGAGATCCCTTCGATGTCCACCCCGATCGGATACGGCCGGATCAACGTTTCGTGTTCATTTTTTATAACGGAAAACCGTTCCCGGTCGATCTTACTTTCTATTTCCCGGTCCACTACATCAAAAAAATTATTACAATGATAACGGATATGAAAACCCAACAGATCGTTGGCCAATAGCCCTTCAAGTATTTCATGTCGTTGGGGACAAATCCGAAACGCCTCATAATTGGGCCAGGGAATGTGCCAAAAATGAGCGATGACGGTCTGCTTGGGGGCCATTTCCTTAAGGAGTTTGGGCAAAAGGCATAAATGATAATCCTGGATCCAGACAAAGGCTTTTTTATCACCGATCTCTTCGACCACCGATTTAGCGAACTTTTCGTTAACTTGTTGATACATTTTCCAGTCTTCTTCCCGGAAAGCCGGCCGCTGGAAAGCCATATGGCACAAAGGCCACAGAACTTCATTGGAATAGCCGTAATAATACCCTTGCTTTTCTTCTTTGGTCAGCCAAATACGTTTGAGGGTATAGCGGGGATCGTTTTCGGGGACCTTAAGCCGGCCGTCGATATCCGTGACATGCCTGTCGGCATCTCCATTGCCAAAGGCCACCCATGTGCCACGGCATGCTTGAAGAATGGGATCGAGGGTGCTGATGACGCCTCCCACGCCGCGCTGGCATTCGATCTGGCCCTTGTTAAGGACATGGACATACGGTTGGGCGTTGGAAACGATGACGAAATGGTAATCCGCCATTTTTTCTTTGACTAACTTTTCCAGGTCTTGTTTGGTCCACATAAGAAATATCTCACGGAAAGGTTGATTGAAAAAATAGATGTGTCTATTCTAACTTCTCATTGTGAATGTGACAAGGAAAAGTTCCGCGGACAAAAAAAAGGGAGATAATCCTTATGGATTATCTCCCTTGTATAAATACGCCTACTCTTGAACTAATCCCCAAAGACGATCACGAACTTACCATTCCAGCCGCTTTTTTGACGGCCGTAATGGCTGTAACGGTCGTGATGGTTGTGACGGCTGTTGTGGCAATACCGGTCATGGCGATCGTATTTACGGTGGACCTTTTTGTGAAAGGCGCCCCGATGATAGGGGCAAGGCCAATTGGATGACTTGCAACGATAACAAATATTCACGCGCGGTTTAAAATGATCGGCCTGCGCCTGGCCAACCGATCCGGCGAACGATAAACCCGCCGTAACTGCGCTAATGACAAACAGTTTGGATATTTTTTTCATCGGAACACCCTCCTTGTCTTTTTGGGTAAGATTGTTGGACAGCTACCCATTAGACAGGTCCGTCGGGAGAAAAGTTCCGGCAGATTCGCTTAAAGATCACACCCGGATAGGCACCAGAACGAAAGGAATGCCTTTATGGTAGAACATCCTCTGGAGGGCAAAAACCGTATAGTTGTGGAGCCAGCGGTTCATAAAAGTTTCGTGGGCGAACACAAGTTGCCCGCCGAAAAATACGGCGTTGGGGTATTGGGCGAGGATCTCCTCGGTCCGGTCTTCTACCTCTTGCATGACTTCCAATCCGACATAGGACAGGCCTTCGGCGTAAAAGCCCTGCTGGCGCATGTACCGCGCGTACCTTGAAACGTCCTCATGTATTTTCTTTCTCAAGTTCTCCATCTCCTCATTTCCTTTGAAGTTGCCGGCATCGATAACGCCGACTTCCACAAAAACAAAATTCTTGAACTCTTTGCCGAACAGGCGGACCACGTTCAATAAGGTGTGCAGGCCCAAGCCATTAAACCCGTTGACCAAGATGACAGCCGCTTTATACTGCGGGTCAAAAGCAACCTGTTTATCGGCCTGCGTAGCCTTTTCATTCAACGCGCCCTTGATCAAATCGTCCAAGCGCCCCAAAAGCCTGATCGTTGCCCTGTAATGACGCTTGATCCTGATGGCCACGTAAACGATCGATCCCGTAATTAAAAGGGTCGACCAGCCTCCGGCATTAAATTTGATGATCACAACCGACACCAGGATAAAAACGCATAATACCAGCCCGCTTCCATTGATCAAGATCTTCTTGACCCACCCTTGCGCCCGCGTTGACCACCAATGCCTGACCATGCCCGCCTGCGAGAGGCAGAACGTAATAAACACATTGATGCTGTATAGAACGACCAAGAATTTTACCGAACCATGGGTCATAAGCATGGCCAGCAAAGCCGCGCCGCCCATGAGCATGATGCCATTTTTGGTGACCAGCCGGTCGCTCAAAGAGGCAAATTTAATGGGAAACCACCTATCCAACGCCATGTTGGCCAAAACACGCGGCCCGCCGATAAAACCGGCTTGGGCAGCGACAAATAATAACGTGGCCTCCGAAAAAAGCGTGACCAACACGAACAACTGGCCGGCTTCCCCCCAATCCTTCGATATCGTTTCAAATAAAGCCGCGTTCAATGTTTTCCCGGGGACATGGCTGACCTGAAATAACAAATACGCCAGGATCAACCCGACGACGGTAAACGAAAGGGAAATGGCGATATAACGCATCGTACGTTTTCCCGTCTGGACCCTCGGCTCACGAAGGATCGAAAGCCCGTTACTGACTGTCTCAATACCTGTATACGTACCGGCGCCCGTGCTGTAGGCCTTCATCATCAGAAAAAGCATTCCCCAAAACCCGAGCTCCAAACGGGTTTTAGTAACCTCTTCCCCAACTGTCGCCATGACCACTGGCAATTGCGGAAGGTTGATAAAAATGGTATATAAAATAACAAATACATGGGTGACAACAAACGTCAAAAAGACAGGGACAAGAGGGACGACCGATTCCCTCACCCCTCTTAAATTAAGCGTGGTGAGCACAACGACGCCTAACATCGCGAATTCTAATTTGTACTGAAGCCATTCCGGGGGAAGGAAGCTGAAGACAGCATCCGCGCCACTGGCAAGGGAAATCGTGATAGTAAAAACATAATCGACCAAAAGGGCACAGCCTGAGATCATTCCCAAGGTAGGATTAAGCAGTTTGCTGGCGACAAGATACCCGCCGCCGCCGGAGGGGAAAAGCTCGATGATTTGCGAATAACTGGTGCTTATCAGAATAACCGTCAACGCCGATGCTGCGGCAATGAAAATGCTTAAATAAGGATGGCTGCCCAATGCCAGAAAAGCCTCTTCAGGCCCGTAACACGATGAAGACAACCCATCCGCCCCCAAGCCGACCCAGGCAAAAAACGCGATCAAAGAAAGCCGGTGAAACACGCCGCGGTCTTGCGGATCTTTGGATTTTCCGATGAGGACATTTTTAACGGTCTTTAAAAAAGGCATCGATTCCTTCTCCCAACAATAAAAAGCCAGAGAATCTTTCCCTGGCGTAGATATTCTCACTAGATTTACGGGGTTAGCTGCCGGGCTCGAGGCGAGATACCTCTAATCCTTTAGGATATTAGCCCCAGGGTTTACGGATTCGGGTCCCCCGCTTTCCATACGAGGATAAATTCCCCTCCATGGAAACTCAACCATATATAAGAGTGGATTATACACCGCTCCCATTCAGAAACAACTAAATTCTGTTTATTCTGTAGAAAATATTCGAATAAAAAAAGGAGCGGATTTATCCGCTCCTTTTTCTATAGCTCATTAACTATTGCGCGTCTCTGACTAATTAAAGTATACAGCTATAGAATTAATTTGCAAGAATTATAAACGAAACCCTAAGTAAGTCCTGACTCTTACTTAGGGTGAACAGAACATCAAGTACCCCTACCCGGATTTCAAAGAGCCCCAAACTTACGGAACGAACGTAAGTGAGTGAACGTAAGTTTGCCGGGCGACGCAGTCCCGCGAATGATCCAAAATCAGCTTTTCGATTTTGAATCGCTTATGAGCGGGAGAACCGGCACATTATGATACGCCCCTCGCTCTAGCTCGGGGCTATTGCGATGAGCGCTTCCTTAGCTTTTGGACTATATTATCAGAAAAGCGCGAAATCGTACTCAGTGAGCTTTAGCGAACTGAGTACGGCCATAACGTGGTCGTTGCGCACTGATTTTTCTAATAAAAACATTGTGGTAATCAGCACAGCAATTTGTTTCCCTAATAAAGCAAAAGCCCTTTGCCAAATAAAGGCAAAGGGCTTTTGTGTGGAAACAAATTGCGGGGGCCAGATTTGAACTGACGACCTTCAGGTTATGAG
>DATDQB010000021.1:0-57391 GCA_035292445.1 Candidatus Omnitrophota bacterium | reverse complement strand
ATTTGTTCTGCATTTTCTAATGCCTTTTTTATATGCTCTAAATTGCAATGTTCATTGTCCATAATGTCTCCTAACCTTTTTATTGAGGATTTACCCTTATCTTCCCACTCATCAGCCTCGGCAAAAGGGAATCGCGGATTTTTGCAAGCATCTTTGACTCATCAATATTTTGAATCCACTTCAAAAATATAGGACGAACAGCACCGTCAAACTGTTCCAAGACAGAAATTAATGGAATCATAACAATCGTCTCTTCAACAATAGCTTTACTTATATTCTGTTGCGCTGAGCCCACAGCCTTGTTTTCTAACTCACCAACGGCATTGCGCATCCATAAATAATTAAAGAAAGCAAAATTATTCTTAGGAATCAATGAACACACTGCTTGATTGGTAGTCAATTTCGTGGAAATCAATGACACTTGTCCAGCAGTTGCTCCATAGAGAGCAACGACTACTGAGAAAGGCTCAACCCATTTGGCCGAAGACTCTATCATCCCTTCCTCTGTAATAAAATTATCGGTTGATGTAATAATTGGTTGTCGAACTTCGCCGGATGTAAGCCATGGTATATTACCTCCATCCCAAAAACGCTGTTGATCACGCCGTGGTGTTCCTCCATTTTTTACATCTAGGCAACACTCTTTTATTATTCCTTGTCCCCACCCCTCCGGCAAATCATTTACAAATTTTGTCTTTTCATGCCCTGGAAACTCGAAATCCACAAACCACTGCTTAAAAATCGCCTGGGCGATTTGTTCGAGGGTTTTGTTCATTTGATGATTGAGCTCAATCTTGGCATCCAGATCGGAAAGGATTTTGGCAATGGCATGCTGTTCGTTTTTCGGGGGTTTATTCCAACGGGTTCCCTTGAGGTAATTCCAATCTGCCCTCGGCATACGCGTTCCTGAACTACCAGAAGTGGCTAACTCGACAAACTTTTCACTCGCCATCAAGTAAAACAGGTACCCCTGATCAATCTCCTGCTTCGCCCGAACAATCCAAATATCTGTTGAACAAACACCGTCAAAACGCGGACGATATAGCTTTCTAAAATATGGCCTGAGCTTACCAAAAAGAATGTCTCCTGAACGAAAGGCAAATTTATTACTTCCAACATCCGTAGAATGACCTACTGAATTTAAACTAAGGGTCTGCTGATTTATATGCTCAAGACCAATATAAGCAAAATTATCGTTACCTGTCGGCTGATAACCGGCCTTGATCAATTCAGCCATTTCGCCAAATGCCGGTTCCTCCCACCCCTCCGGAATTCCGCCGTTGTTAGGACGGGTCCCTGTTTGTTTATTCTTAATTGGCGATGATGTTTTCATAATATTTGCCGCCAGCTGATGGCGCGGGAAGGCGCCTGTTGCGGTTTTCAATGTCCTGGGCCCATAAGGCGGGATTATTGGCGATATATTCTCGTACACGCTGTAATGATTCTTCATTGCGAATGATATGGTCATGGTATGATTTCTGCCATTGGAAACCCTTGTTCCCCGGACCAGCCGTATGGATCCATTTGGAAACCGCGGATTTGAACGATCCCATAATGACCGGTAATTTTTGATATTGCCGTTGTAGGGAACAGGCATGCCTGTTCCCTACAGGATTAATAATAATGACCCCGTGGACATGATTTGGCATCACAACAAATGCATCCAGATCAACATCAGGAAAATGACGCAGTATCTCATTCCAACAACGCTCAACTGTTACCCCGCGTTCATTTAAAACCATTTTCCCGTCTTCGACATGCCCAAACCATTCCACGCGGCCTTTGGCACACACGGTCACGAAATAATGCCCGGCCTGCGAATAATCATATTCTTTCAACCTGACGGTCTTTCTTTTTCTCATCACCATCATCAATCATCCTGCCGGTTAAGGGCGATCACTGCCATAGCGGGGGTCGCCCATTATCATCCTTCCAATAGCGTAAACCTATCCGACAGCTTATATCTTGACACACACAAACCGCTTGTGTATACTTACTATCGAGCGGTAAGTCCGCTACGGGTTGTTTTAGGTGTTCCCCTCCGTATGGTGGGCAAGAGCCTAAACGACACAAACCTGTAGGGCGCGCTCATTTTTATTTCATGGAAGATATACGTCATCAAAAATAACACTCCCTTTAAATACATTGAACCATTCCATATCCCGCTTTTCGTACTTCCTAAAGATTCCCCACGCAAAAAGATCCGCCGCCTGAAGCCCTGGCATTTCATGTGAAAGTTTATGTACAATATCTAAAGGAATCTGTGGATTAAGTCTGCCTTTAATCTGATCAAAAATGTATTTATTGAAGTCAGCGATTTCCGGTTTTCCTTTACTTCTATCCAAAATAAAGATTACCCTTTGATGCGCATTATTAATGTCTATTTGGTCAAGAACCAAACGGGCAATATAATTATATAGACGCTCTTTTACGCTGACTAAACTCTGATTAACCCTCTTCTTATTAAGTGTAAGGGCATAAATCTTAAAATCTATTTTCGCGATTTGCCTATAAAAATATTTCTTAATATCCAAAGAAACCTTACTCCCCTTTAATTCGCCCCCTAAAAGCAGTTTCTTTTTATGTAATTTACGTTTAAATGTATGCTTAACGGTATTAATTATGGCACGATTATTTTTTTGTCCTTTAACAACAAGCACGCTCAACGTAAAATACTTTGACGGCTTTTTAGTAACAAAATCAAACCCTAAATCCCCGCTTTCATCTAAATATAAATAAAGCATTCAGGTTTACTCCAACGGAAAACCAACTTGTTTCAAATTCTTCTGTATTTCTTTTTCAAGCATGGCTGATTCTTTAAATTGTTCTTTCAATTCACCGGTCAATCGCTTCATCTTCTCCTCAAACACTTCATCATCCTCTTCCACATCCTCAGTCCCAACGTATCTTCCAGGCGTTAAGATATGCCCATGTTTACGAATATCATCAAACGTGGCTTCATTGCAAAAACCTTTAATATCTTCATATTTACCACAGCCTTTTTCACCTCGCCAAGCATGATAAGTTTTGGCAATCTTTTGAATCTCTTCATTGGTAAGATCACGGTGGCGGCGGTCGATCATCTCCCCCATATTGCGAGCATCAATAAACAATGTTTTGCCGCGTCTGTCTCTGAACTTATGGTTCTTCTTATCTCGAGCAATGAACCAAAGACAAGCTGGAATCATGGTGTTGTAAAATAGTTGTGAGGGTAATGCCACCATGCAATCTATTAAATCAGCTTCAATGATAGCTTTTCTGATATCCCCTTCTCCTGAGGTGTTGGAAGACATTGACCCATTAGCCAAAACAAAGCCGGCAACACCTGCCGGAGCCAAATGATAAATGAAATGTTGGACCCAGGCGAAGTTGGCATTACCAACCGGTGGCGTCCCATATTTCCATCGAGGATCATCACGCAAAAGCTCGCCCTTCCAATCGCTGACATTGAAAGGAGGATTAGCAATAATAAAATCAGATTTCAAATCCTTTTGGAGATCTTTATGAAATGAATCCGCCCACTGAATATTAGCCTCTATGCCGCGAATAGCTAAATTCATCATCGCCAATCGCCACGTGGTTTGATTGGATTCCTGGCCATAAATAGAGATATCACCTACACGCCCATCGTGGGCTTCCACAAATTTCTCGCTTTGAACGAACATGCCTCCCGAGCCGCAGCAAGGGTCGAATACACGGCCCTTATATGGCTCAAGCATTTCAACTAAAAGCCTGACAATACAACGAGGCGTATAAAACTGTCCTCCCTTTTTACCTTCGGCATCAGCGAACTGTCCCAGAAAATATTCGTACACCTGACCTAAAAGGTCTTTTGACCGGTTTTCTTTGTCACCCAAACCCATCGTGCCGATCAGATCAATAAGCTCTCCTAAGCGCTGTTTATCAAGGGCTGGACGAGCATAGTTCTTAGACAAGACACCTTTGAGCGAAGGATTATCGCGCTCAATAGCATCCATCGCGTCATCGATTATCTTTCCAATGGTAGGTTGTTTGGCGTTTTTCTGAAGATAAGACCAGCGCGCATCAGGCGGGACCCAGAAGACATTTCGGGAGCGATATTCATCGATATCTTCCGAATCAGCAAGTTTGTCTTTTTGAAGTTCATTGAAAACTTCTAAAAATACATCAGAAATATATTTCAGGAATATAAGCCCCAAAACGACATGCTTATATTCAGCGGCATCCATATTATTACGCATTTTATCCGCCGCTTTCCAAAGCTTTGAAGCGAAACTTAAATCACCAATACCGTTACCGGCCATAAAGACTCCTTGTTAAGTATATTTGGGAGTACTATAAATATTATTGATAGAAGTATAATATAGGTGAGATCGCTATTTTTCAACCGAAACCTGGACTTGGGTTTGAGCTTAAAAATTGGGTTTTATTGATGAGAATAGACGCGTTCTACGCTACATTCCTATAAACATACCCATAATTCCGCTTGGGCTGTTCAATTTTTTTACCCAACAGAATCTTCAAAATCATCGCAATGGTGCGGGAATCCTGCGTGATACCGGATTTGTCTGAATGCCTAGCACCAGCGATGGGGTCAAATAAGTCCTAAGTTATAAACCGTAAGTTGTAAGGATTCATTTTTTTGCAATAATATCAAGCCACTCCTTAAAAAACTTTGTTCCTTTAAAGTAGTCGCCATGCTCTAAATCTTTCTGTTGATGGTTATAGATCTCTAAGTCTTTGAACGGTTTGTGATAACACATCGGGTCATGAACATGTCTTAGAAATCCAAAACAACCGGAATGACCGAACGGGTTATACCGGCAAACTTCGTCTTCATAACTGCAATAACAATGCAGCTCATTCAGCTTCCTCGCTCTTAAGGTGTCTTTGTAAGGGATCTCCCTGTGGGCGGAGACAATGCTGGCAACCAGGATCAATTTGTCGACTTTAATGGGGGGCTTGCCGTCTTCGCCGCTTCGCTTAATGGCCTGGTAACTTAGTTCCGTGCCGTAACTGTGCCCAACGATGTTCAACGCCGCCTTCGGATACTTTGAGGTGAGCTCGCGAAGCGTCCTCATTACTCTTTTTACATGCTGATGCTTTATTATAGCGTTAACCGAATGAAGCGCCCAGAGATAACCATATGTATGCGGGACCAAGATATCATCTTTGCATCTCGGATCCTTTTTGGAAAAATCGATAAACTTACGGACCCAATTATCTTTTTTGGAGCTTCTGATCCCATGAATGGCAAAGATTATTCTCATATGTCAGCGCGTGGTGGCGGGGTTGAGGGCGAACGGGGGCATGGGGGTATTTTAGCGGTGGGAGCGGGATTTGGGAAGGGAAAACTTATAGGCCATCGGGGTATCAGGGAATCAGGTCGGAGGATATCAGGATATCAGGATATCGGGATATCGGGGGGATCAGGGGATCGGGTTGGAGGAGATCAGGTTATCAGAGGATCGGGGAAAAGGGATTTGACTTGTCCTAAGGCCTGTGTTATATTCTAAGCAGAATCACGATGAGAGGGCACACCTAGGTTGCGTCCGAAGGTTACTCCCTCTCGCTATTAAAAAAGATTTAATTATTTGACCGAGTGAACGCCGACCCACTCCGTTTCAACCGGAGGCTTAAGCGTTCTTCAGTCGTTTACCGACCTCGGTCATTTTTATTTTATAATACAACTCTTTCAATCCAACCGTATAGGATGCTTTAAGCCTTCCCGTTGCCACCGCATAAGCCCGATGATGCGCCAACGCTTTCTTACCAATATTACCAAAATTAATTTCTAACGGTCCCTCACGGTGCTTCAACATTTTAAGAACAATGTTCTTGATAACAGCTTCCTTCCCATAATATTCCTGATCCACCATAATTCTGGAAATATGCTTAGTTCTATCAAGTAAAATGGCTAGCCCAGCAGAAAAGGTAAAAAGGACAAAATTCCTCGGTTGCCCATTTCTACGGAAGATCTCTTGTAATTGCCTTTTGGCTTTCGCTTCTATCTTAACGGCAATCCATTCATCATTCGACAGACACAAAATGGTGTTCTTGCTTGTTGCCTCAATTTTTCCTGACTGATCAATTTGATGCGGCATATTCCCCCTTTGTGTTAGCGGGCCCCGGACGTCCCATGCCACCTTAGAGAAGGCGGGACGAATTCACCGGGGTTAACTCGCCCCGCTACTTTCTTGCGAAAGCAAAAAGCGGGGCTCGTTTAGAAATCGAGCGGATATGTTGGGGGGAATTGAATAAAACTATACGTTATAGAGTAAAGTTTGTCAACTTTCGGCTTCGGGGAGTGCTCACCCCCCAAATGCTCGCTACGCTCGCACTTTGGGGCCGTTCGTCTTAATCTAATAGTAATTTTTTTATATAAAGGTAAGACTTCACGGGGGTTGAGGGGGCGTTTGGCTGACAGTTTTCTACCATTGGAAAAGACACAAGTCACAAGACACAGGACATACCTCGCGTTCCGCTCGGTACTCCTCGCGAGAACCCCGAGCGCATGCGAGGGGCAAGACACAAACTTCAAGGTCATCGGGTTATCGGGGCATCAGGTTGAAGGATATCAGGGGATCAGACTGAAGCGGCAGTTAACCGGTTATTTTACCTTACAAGTGATATTATTTGGTGGTTTGTAGGGTAACTAGCATTCTTTCGATCTGGTCTTCCAAGAGAGGATCTTGCGACTTGAATTTAATTAAAGTGCGCTCGATCGTTAATTGCCATTTGCGGGGTAATTTTTTAAAGGCTTTGAGGAACTCCTGATGATCGACTTTACTAAAGGTATGAACCGCATGCTGTAGATCCTTCAACGCTTTGGCCGTATTCCTGCGGCGGCTGATAATCAGGATCTTATGAAGACAAAAATTGATCGGCTTTGGCACGGATATGCGTACACCGTCATCGTTGATACTGATAAAACCATCCAATAAGAGGTTCACGAATCTCAAGGGAATGGCCCGGAATCCCAGATTCTTAATAAGGATAGCCCGATCCACGCCCCTCCCTTTCTCCGGCGTAATAAATTCGATCTTGAGCTCGGCATTCCATAAATACAGCGAGCCGTCTCTGCGGTGCTCGGCCATGAATCCAAGCGCTTTTAGATCATCAATAAACTCATTGTCTATTTTGCCTTTATACGGATTGGGAATCAGGAAATCTATATCCTGCGTCAACAACGGGAACGCAGGAACATCGAGGTGTTTTTGATAAAGCTGAAAGCACCAGCTGCCGATGAGAAGAATGCCTTCTTCGAACAAGCCATGCTTCTCAAAGACTTTCAATATTCGTTTAATTTCCTTTTCCACGCTTGCGATCCTTTGTTTTGTGCAATAGCTTCAACGCTTCATCAATTTTCTTTAATTCCTGCTTTAACATGATCCGCTCTTCGATCTCTTTGATGAGTACTTCAGGCTTTTTCTTGCCCAGATATTTATGGACGACCTTTTTCCCTTGCCTGACCTGCAGATAATAATATATTTTACCGGATATGACCCGTTTTTTGACGCTTCCTCCGGAGAGTTTGGCAAGTCTCTGCCGAATTTTCTTTCGGATATCCAGGTAATATTGCTCGCTCTCTTGAAGAATGTTCTTTAAGATCCTCACGGCCGGCCTCCTTACACTACATTTGTTTGTTTAAGTATATATGTAGTGTAAGTCGATTTCAAGAGATACTTTCCTGTGACCCTACACGGATTCGGTAAAGGAATAATGCGCGTTGTTGCCGATAATTATATGATCCAAAACACTGATCTGCATCGCCTCTCCCACCTGTTTGAGCTTGCGCGTAAACTCCCTATCCTCATGGCTTGGTGCCGCAATACCTGAAGGATGATTATGCACGCAAATGATTGAGGTGGCGAAGTTCTGCAGCGCCTTTTGGAAGATCTCGCGGATGATGGGGGTGGTGAAGCGGCTATCTGTGTGGCTCATGTTGCGGAAGGTTTTGAATTTGTTAAGGATCTTGCGGGCCAGATCTATGGCGGTCTCGCCTTTGACGCCGGTGCGCAAGAGGATGGCGAGGAGTTCAGTGTTGGATAAATTATGTTCTCCGTATTTAGCCAAACGCTCTCGTGGTCGATCATTAATCGGCCAATTACAAATTGTGCTTCTATATGTTTCTTTCATAATTTCTCCTTTTTATGCCCCGGGCGTCCGCAGACATTATTTAGCGGACGGACGAATTCACCGGGGCGGCTGCGCCTAACGCTTACGTTCGCTTCGCTCCGTAAGCGTAAGTGCTCGCCGTGTTCGCCATACTTCGCGAGCCGCTCACGAAACCGCTCTTCAGCAGGCCAGGTGCAGATGGTATTGGCGTACTTCATGGATGAAACCCTATCTTCCCCTTAGGCTTCTCCTCTTCCTTCCTCAGCCACTCAAGCACTTTAAAAATATCACGTATGGCCCCCGTATTTCCCTCAACCTTTCGCTCCAATTCCTTTAGCTTCACCGCCAGCTCTTTGTGCAACGAAAGCATATCGCGCAACCTGACAAACGCCCGCATGATGGCGATATTGACCTGGACCGCCCGCGTTGAGCGTAAAACGCTTGAGAGCATGGCCACCCCTTGCTCGGTAAAAACATAAGGCAAATATTTGGTATGTTCACCTCTTTTTAAGGTGCCAAATTGGTACCTTAAAGTGTTGTCCTCTTGCTGTGTTAATTCGAACATAAAATCTTCCGGGAAGCGGGCTATATTTCTTTTAACTGCTCTTTTGAGTTGTTTTGTATCAACACCATAAAGCTCCGCCAGATCGCGATCGAGCATTACTTTCTGGCCCCTAATGATGAAGATCTTGTTGGTGATAATTTCTGTTGAGATGCTGCTTGAAGACATAATTTCCCCCTTTTGTTAGGGGTGTCATCGAGCGGTAGGGATGTCAGTATTCTAGGGGCGGGAAAAGGGTTTGGGAAGGGAAAATTTAGGACATCGGGGGATCAGGGCAAAAAAACTACACAAAAATTAGAAATTGACGGGGATCCGCCGGCGTGCTATATTTTAACCAGAATCACGATGAGAGGGCACACCTAAGGTTCCGTCCGAAGGTTACTCCCTCTCTTTTTTTATGCCTTCCTGCCAGCCCAATTTACCTTATACCTCTCCTGGATTCTCTTTATCTTCGGCCCACATAATTAGATTGGAACGGATGTATTCTCTTATGCGCTGTAATGATACCTCATTGCGGATAATATGATCAAAAAATGATCGTTGCCATAATTGCATGGCTGGCGTATTACGCACCTGGTTAATTTGTTTTGTGGATACCGTTTTAAACGCACCGACCAATCGTCCTATTGATTTTATCGTAGGGGCGGTTCGCGAACCGCCCCTACAATCATCTATACAGATAATCCCATGAATATGATTCGGCATAATAATAAATTCATCCAATGAAACATATTCATATTGATTTTCCAACCAATACCAGGCATCATTTACGATTTTGCCGTATTCATTCAATTCCATTTTGTCACCCCTAATATTACCAAACCATTCCACACGGCCTTTGGTACAAACGGTAACAAAATAATACCCGCATTGCGAATAATCATAACCCTTCAAACGAAGAAATTTTCTGTTTTTTTCAGACATTTTTCCCCCTTTGTGTTAGCGGGGTCATCGAGCGGATATTTGGGGGAATTGAATTAGACTATACTTTGCGACCTAACTTTTGTCAAATAAAAATTACCATACATATCAATATACTCACAGATCTGTATGGTAAACATACGTAGAGCCCCCCTTTTGTTAGCGGGGAGATCGAGCGGTGGGGATATTGGTAATATTCTATTAAACCAAGTAAAATATGGCAAATTATATTTGATCTTGGCCTTGGACTTAAGGTGGCAAATTAGAAAAGGGTGAGCTGTTTTTCGGCGGGCGAACGAAAATACTCTATCGAAAGGGTTGGCCGCTGCCTTTTATCCAGCCCACACTTTCTATAAGCTACATCAAACATTTGCTTGATCTGCTCGGCGAAGATGCCTTCGCCTCTCATACGCTTGTGAAACTGCGCGTCATACAATTTCCCGCCGCGCATCGAGCGGATGCGGTTGAGGATCTTATTCTTGCGATCCGGAAAATGGCGCGTGAGCCAATCCTCGAACAGATCTTTAAGGGTATGAGGAAGCCGCAGGACAACGTAGGCGGCGGAACACGCGCCCGCGTCGGCGGCCGCCTTAAGGATCCGCGGGATCTCGTGATCATTTAAGCCCGGAATGACCGGCGCGACCATGACATTAACGGGAATGCCTTCCTTGGCAAGCGCCTCGACGGCCTTAAGGCGATTCTCGGGTGTTGCCGTGCGCGGCTCCATCACGCGCGCGAGCTTGCGGTCCAGCGTGGTAATGGACACATTGACCAGGCAGCATTGATATTCATTCAAGCCCTTAAGAAGATCAATATCCCTGGTGACCAGACTGTTCTTGGTAATGATGGCAAGCGGGTTACGAAATTGCAGAAAAACTTCTAAAATGGCACGCGTGATCTTAAGCTTTCTTTCGACAGGCTGGTAAGGGTCTGTTGCCGAGCCCACCACCACCGGCTGAGGCTCCCAGGAAGGCCTGCCTAACTCCTTGGTAAGTAACGGCGCGGCGTCTTCTTTGACGAAGATCTTTGTCTCAAAATCTACTCCCGAAGAAAGCCCGAAATATTCATGGGTCGGCCGGGCGAAGCAATAGATGCAGCCGTGTTCACAGCCGCGGTAGGGATTGACGCTCGCGGAAAAACTAATGTCAGGGCTGTCGTTAAAATTGATGATTTTCTTTGTAGTGTCTTTATAAAATTCCGTTTTGATGGCCGGGCGGTCATCTTCGTCCAGAAAATCCGGGTCTTGCTCGATCTCAATTTTATCGAATCGATTGGCAGGATTGAACGAGGCGCCGCGCCCGTGAAGGCGTTTGGCTTGGGGAATCGGGAGATCTTCATTCATGCCCCGATTGTACCATACACTTGTGTGGGTATCAATTACAATTCCTGTAAAACTGCCGTTGTCCCATACTCTTTTTTATCGCGCAGGAAGCGGATCTCGACCTTGTCCCCTTTACTTTTCTTATCCAGATATTCGATTAGGTCTTCACTACTTGTGATCTTCTGGCCATCAATGGAAATAATAATATCCCCCAGCGTGACCCTGCCGTAATTGCTTTGCTTGGTGGCCTGCAATCCGGCTTGGTCGGCGGCGCCGTTGCGCTGTTTTTGCAAAATGATCGCGCCCTCAACCCCCAGGCGACGGCGGATATGATCCGGCACAAAAACAAGGCCTAAACCGGCGCGCTTGATCTCGCCGTGTTCAATAAGCTGCGGCACAATACGGTTCACCGCATCCGCCGGGATCGCGAAACTCACCCCTGTGGACGTTCCCGAAGGCGAAAAAATAGCCGTCAAAACGCCGATCAGCCTCCCCGATGAATCCAAAAGCGGGCCGCCGGAATTACCGGGATTAATGGCCGCGTCCGTTTGAATGACATCATAGATCTTACGGCCGTTGATAGAGTTGATGCTGCGTCCCAACGCGCTCACCACCCCTGTTGAGAGGGATGTATCCAGCCCGAAGGGATTGCCGATCGCCAGCACCTTTTGCCCGACGCGCAGATCGCTTGAGCTTCCCTTTTGTAAGGGTCTCAATATCTCTTTCGGCGCATCGATCTTGAGGACGGCCAGGTCATGGTCGGGGGAAAAGCCAACGATCTTTGCCGGATACTCCTTTTGGTCAGATAAAACCACCTCGATCCGGTTGGCCTGGTAGATCACATGAAAATTGGTGACAATGTGCCCTTCATCATCCCAAATAAAACCTGAGCCGGCCCCCTGCGGGATCTCCTGGATCGTTGCCGAGAACCAGTCCACCTGCACGGCCTCATTCTTGATAAAGGCAACTGAAGGTGAAGCCTGCTCAAAAATGGCAATGGTCGCTTCTTCATCGGGCTGCAATTTGGCCTCACAGGAAAATGAAAAAACAGCCAATAAGGAACCTAAAAATAAAGTGAATAGTAAATTACGTTTTCTTGGGCATGGTAATAACAAGCTCATCTCCTTTTTGCTCTGTCTTCACTTTCTCCGTATCGGCATTAACGGGCAAAGGAATCGTTTTTAAGAACGTCCCGAAACGGTGATGGTAGGAATGAAGACTGCGAATGTTTTCCATAATTTCATAAACATTCCTCCTTTCCTAATTTTAACAATCCAACTTCAGAACCTGAGAAACGATTAGATGGAGTCTTCTGTGATGGGAACCTTTCCAATATATTTTATCACAACTTTTGCAGATGTAAAATTCTTGATAATGGGCGCGCACTTTGGGAGGAAGCTTCTCCGCCACTTTTGATTTGGCGATGCGCTGAATGCGGCCGTTACAATTCAAGCAAAGCCGGAAAGGACGGACTTTGGGGCTTAATCGAAGGTGTTTGACGACTTCCTTGATCTGTTTATTGGAATCCATCGTGCGTACAAAATAACCCCAGACGATTCTCTTATTTTTCAGTAAACCGATATCGCGCGTTAAGATGATCCGCCGTTGTTTCGCTGCCAATTCCACGATTTCATCGTCTTTGAAATCAATTTTATAGCAGGCATCAAAACCCAATAATCGCAAATGCCGCACCAATTTTCCCAGATGGACATCGCAAACAAAGCGTGGATGAAGCGGTAAATGTTTTTGAAGGGACCTATGGCCCGCTCTCGCTTGTCTTCCCCAACGCGGATAAACCCTGATCGAATCGCCGTCCTTAAGCTGATAAATGAACGTGACGGGTTGTCCGTTGACGATGATTCCATCCACTTCAGTATGCGGAACGCCCAGGGCTTCGATCGTGTCTTTAACGGAAGGGCGATCATTGACGGTGAGGGAAAAAATCCGATAACGCTTTTCTTTATCCAGAAAAAGATTACATTCGCCGATAAAACGAAAAGTTAAATTGGTCCGCATGGTTTACTGAGTAAAAGCGATCAGATAAACGCCTAAAACCATTAAGAATGCTCCGAGAAGACGCTCTTTCAACCCTTCTTCTTTGAGGATCAACAGACCGTAAAAAACGGTCATGAGGGCACTGGTGCGCTTGACAGCGATCAAATACGGCACCAGCGTCATTTGGATGGCGACCATCTGGAATAAAATCGCCGCGCCGTTGTAAAATCCGGCCAGGCAAAGCCAGCCAAACTGCGACTTGAGCTGCGGAAAAATGTTAGAGGATTTCTTGAGCATCACAAATGTCAGGATAACGCAAACGCTCAAATTCAAAGTAAAAATCCACACGATCGGGGATGAATTCACCACACCGATCTTATCCATATTGGCGCCGATGCTGAACAAAAACGCGACAATTAACATATACCGCGGGCCCCTTTGCGTGATCAGGTCTTTAAAAGGCATCAGCCAGCCTTTGGCGCGGTCTTTTATATTCAGGATGTAGCTTCCGATAACGATGACAACAACGCCGACCAAGCCGATAGGTGTGGGAAACTCATTCACCAAAAGAGGCGAGGTTACCAGAAGAAAAAGCGGCGTAAAGGCGAGCATCGGCACGCATAAAGAAAGATCGGAAACCTGAATGGCTTTGACGTAATAAACGCAGGCAACGCTAAGTATTACCGTGGAAACGATGACCGCTTTCCAAAACTGCGGCCCGATTACCGGCATCGGTTCTTTCAGGAACACAACCAGGTAAAACGGCAGGGAAAAAAACAGCCAGCTCCACGCGATCACGTAAGGGTCAATCTTCCCGACGATCTTTTTGGTGACGATTTCCTGAAGGGTTGTAAAGAGGGCCGTCAAAAATCCCAGTAAAATCCACATAAGATTAAAACCCCAGAGGAAGCCGGTCGGCAAGAAGATACATTGAAGCGGAGATGGCCGCGGAACAGGGGATCGTCAGGATCCACGCCATGATGATCCTTTGCGCAATGCCCCAGCGCACGGCGCCTAAACGTTTCACAGAACCGACCCCCATGATCGCTCCTGTGATCGTATGTGTCGTACTTACCGGAATGCCAAACCCCGAAGAAATAAATAACGTAATGGCCGCCCCCGTTTCCGCGCAAAAACCGTCCACGGGTTTAAGTTTAACCACACGCTGCCCCATTGTCTTCACGATGCGCCAGCCGCCGAACATCGTCCCCAAAGCGATCGCAACATAGCAGGCAATAATGACCCATACCGGTATATAAAATGTATCTCCCAATAAGCCGGCGCTGAACAAAAGGCTGGCGATGATGCCCATGGTTTTTTGGGCGTCATTACCTCCGTGACCTAAACTGTAAAGCGCAGCGGAGATCAATTGCCCTTTTCTGAAAATATGGTCCACTTTAGAAGGCGCGCTCTTACGAAATGCCCCATAAACGATTATCCCCATCAATAACCCGAAAGTAAGGCCGAGCAAAGGAGAAACGAGTATAAATATTGCCGTCTTGAGGATCCCTTTCATAACCAGGGCTTCGGGACCGACCTTAACAAGAGCGGCACCGATCATCCCTCCGATCAAAGCATGGGAAGAACTTGTCGGCAGGCCGAAATACCAAGTGATGATGTTCCATAGGCAGGCTCCCATCAGCGTTCCGAATATTATTTGCTGATCGATGATATTGATATCGATGATCCCTTTGCCCATCGTTTTGGCCACATGCAGCCCGAAGAAAAAAAGCGCCGCAAAATTAAAAAAGGCCGCCCACAAGACAGCCTGACGCGGAGTTAAAACACGGGTTGAGACGACCGTGGCTATCGAATTGGCTGAATCATGGAATCCGTTGAGGAAATCAAAGGCAAGGGCGAGAAAAATTAGAAAAATGATCGATAATGTCATACATTAAAGATGCTTAACAAGGATTGATTCGACCACATGGGCGACGTCTTCGCAGATATCAAGAAGCGTCTCCGCGTCTTCGTAGATTTCTTTCCATTTGATGAGTTGGACAGGGTCTTTGGCGTTTTCGAACAGCTCCGCAAAAACCTGGTCTCTCTTCTTATCGCCCAGGCTCTCCAGACGATTCACTTCCATACAGGATTTAAATATGGACTTGGCGTTCTTTGTGTCGCGCAATCCCTTGACGGCCGAGGCAACCTCCTTCACGGAAGTCTTGATCATGGCCGAAAACTCGATAAAATGCTTATCCCCTCCTTGGATCTTATATACTCTCAAACGGCTGACGATCGTATTGACCATATCGGTGATGTCATCGATCTCTTTGGCGAGCTCGTGAATATCTTCGCGGTCAAACGGCGCGATAAAAGTCTTATTCAATTGATCGATAATGGTGTGCGCGGCCTTATCCCCTTTATGTTCCAGGTCGCGAATATACTCATAGTTGGCTTCAGAAAGCGGGCCCGGGGTACGGACAATTTCATCAAGTTTTTCCGCCGCCGCGACCGCATAATTGACCTGCTGTTCGAAGAAATCAAAAAAATTAAACTCTTGTGGAAATAATCTGGCGATTAACATCGAATTCCCCTTACGGTTTAATAGTGCGTGAGATTAATATTCGTTTTTTTGGGAAGGACAAACTGAATTATACACCCGAACATACCGACATCAAAACTTTTTATTGTTTAATTCTTGGCTATTACACACGCTAAAACATAAAGGATAATTCCTGAATATTCCCCTCAAAAGCGATTATTCCTCATCTATGCCGCCTTCTGAAATTTTTCCCATCTGTTTTTTCACGGCAACGTCCGGGAGAAGATGTTTGGGCAAGAATGCAAAGTTGGCGATCATGGTAGGAATAACGGCGCTCGCGATCACGGCGGCGACAAGAAAAGAATATTGTTCCTGAGTGACTATTCCATGCGAGAGGCCGTACAAAGCGGAAATGGTCCCAAACGTCAATCCGGTCGACATCATAAGCGTATAAAACCATCGTTCGCTATTGTTTTGGCGGAAGCGGCTGATGACCGGATATAATCCGAAAATCTTAGACGCAACTTTACCTCCTAACAAAACCATAAAAATAATAGGCGCAGCCACTAGCGCCGGCACCGAAACGAGCGTTCCCGCCCGAAGGAAATAAAACGGCGTAAGAAAACCGACCGTGAGCGTTCGTAGGCGTTTTACCCAATGTTCTTCTTTTGTCGCGAATTCGGCCAAAAGCATGCCGGCGATATAAGCCGGCAAGACGGCCTCGCTGCCCGACCACAACGCCAGGGCTCCCAGCCCAAATAAAACGAACATAACCCATTTTGCCCTGATAGCCGCGGTTCTGTTGCCGTAGATTTTCGTTAATAATGAGGTAAGAAAGGGGAACAAAGCAAGGACGATCGCGCTGACAAGAACAAAGATAACCGTTTTGTAGGTGAATGGCGCAAACAAAAGCCCCAGCGCCAAAACAGTTCCCAAATCATTAATAAAACACGCACCCAGAATACCTTTCCCAAATTCAGTTCTATTAAAACCTGTTTCCAGCATCACGGCATACACGACCGCCATCGAGGTCGTCGAAAGCGCCACCCCCGCCAACCAGCTTGCCTGGATATTCCAATGGAGGACAAAATGGGCCAATGCCGCGCAGCCTAAAAACGGCGCCAGGAAACCGAAAACCCCGACGATTAAGACTTCTTTCCATTTTGTGCGAATAACTCGCGGGTCGAGTTCCGCCCCTGCCAAAAATGTCAGTAAAACAGCGCCCGTTGCCGCCAGAAAACGCAACCACTCCAGATTACTGCCCAGAACATCCTGGCCGAAAAACTGATTCGCTATGGCGGCAGCAACAACCCCCACGCAAATTTCTACCAGGGCAATTGAAATCCTCAAATGATAGGCAATAACGGTTGATAATACGGCGAAGCCGAGCCAGAGTGCGGCAATTGTAAAAATGTTTTCCATATATTCATTTCCTTTCCAATAAAAAACCTCTACCGTTTTTTCAGTAGAGGTTATCATCCCGCATTATTGCCGGGTGGTTTTGGCGAACCTCATCGCCTTCCAAGTTTAATTATAACTAATTTATGGATCTCTTCAATTTTTATTTATAGATATTTCCCCTAAAACAGACACGTCTGAAATGGATTGTCTTAACATCTGTTTCAGTGTGGCTTTACCTTTAGTTGTCTTAAAATATCGTTCACGTCTTTGAGCATCGGCTTTAGAATAATGCCCTTCATAGTAAATCAACACAAAAGGTCGTCGAGGTTTCGTGCTTATGTTCTTTCCCTGATTGTGCTCCTCAAGACGCCTTTGGACATCCGCGCTAAAGCCGATATAAAACTTTTTATCCTTGAGGCTGAAGAGTACATAGACGTAGTACATCATATCATACGAACCACCCTGAACCACTCGCTCGCCCTGAACCGTATGGTTCGGGGCTCGCTCGGGTTCAGGGCCATAAACCCGAGCGTTAGCGAGTGGTTTATGGCTGCCCCGCTTGGAATCGAACCAAGATACTGAGATCCAGATTCTCATGTCCTACCTGTTAGACGACAGGGCAAAGTTACCACAAAAATCTTTCCGAGAAAAACTTTGCCCAGTCCCCGCCTACCTTAATAAATTATTCAGAAAAGGCGGGGGCAGGGCAAAAATCTGCCGCCAAATGCAGGGCAAATCTACATAACTAAATCTCCCGCAAATACCCCCAGCTGTGCAGCCGGTCGCTGTCTTCATACCAGCGATCCCCGATGTCGGTGCGGTAATACATCCCCGGGATCATGACATTGCTTAAGCGCCGGTACGCCTGGGCCTGCGCTTCCTTCATGGTCGAACCCGTGCCGCAGACGACCAACACGACCCCGACATCGCCGGCCACCAGCCATTCGTCATTGACCAACTTCACGTCACCGATATGGATCCCGTCCAAATTCGGCTTCTTAAAAAGAATGGCGGCGTCTTTCGAATAGGCATCAAAGGTCTGTTTATCAGTAAAGGGATATGGCGGCACGACCACCCGCACGCCGACCTGAAAACCGCTTTTGGTTTTAAATGTTTTCAAGCTTCCCTCGGCCATACCGTAGAAAAATTCGCTGATCGGCATCAAGATCCCTTCGGACTGAATCGTTATGGTCGGATATCCGAAGCGGGCGGTAAATTCCAGCGGATAAATGCCGTTATTGTTGACGATGCAGTTGATGTCGATGTAGCCGATATACCCTTCTTCCTTAAGTTTCGGCTCTATTTTCTTTAAAGTCGCGTTGAAAATTTTATTTTCCACGCTCCAATACATCGAGGTGCCCATCTCCCCCGTTGAGGGGCCGATGTTGCCGGGAAAAAGCTTCTTATGCTCAAAGTTAATATTGATCGGCATCATGAACTCTTTGCCGTTAAAAAAAGCGCCGACGGCAACCTCAACGCCGGTCATGCGTTTTTGCAGCTGAAAGACCTTGATCTCCTTTGACCACGCTTTTTTATACGCCTCCAGGACCTGAATGACATCAATGCCGTCTTCCTCCTCACCGACAAAAAGAAGCCGCTTGATATTTTGCGCCTCCCCGCTGGGCTTGATCACATAGCGGGAAGGGTTCTTTTTGACATAATCAATGGCGTCATCAAAGGAAGTAAACTCCTGAAATGGAATAATATTGACTCCGGCTTTTTTAAGCTCCTCTTGGCCAAAGGTGCGGTCATCTTCCAGCCTATCCGTATACTCGCTGCCGCCGATACAAAGCCTGCCTTTCGCACGCAAAGCCTGCGCCTCCTTGCCAAAGCCCAACACGTCATCAAAGACAACAATATCGGCCCAATCAACATCCTTCTTCCAATCATCGCTTTTAGGGACAAATCCGTCGGCAATGTCCCTGGCCTCTTTGCTTTTTATAAAATATTTGACATCATGGCCTTGTTCAACAACCTGCCAGGCCACGTCATTGATTAACGCATCATAAGAAACAAAAAGAAATTTTTTTCTATCCATTATTGTTTAGTGATGAAGGAGTGGATGGCTTTGGTGATTAATTGATTTTTACCGTTGACCTTGGCTTGGTACATCGTGTGATCCGCCTCCCGGATCGCTTCCAGCGTGGAAAGCGGCATATCATAAAACGTCACGGCCCCGATGCTGAAGGTGACCGGCCATTTATACAGTTCCATAATGGTCAGTAATTTCACTTGAAGGCGCAAGAAGATCTCCCGCCCTTCCTGCTCCGCCGTCTCGGGAAGAAGGATAACGAACTCATCGCCCCCCAGACGGGCGATCTTATCGATCTTTCTTGTGTTGCGGGCCAGGCTGTTGGCTAATTCCTTAAGAAGCAAATCCCCCTGCTGGTGCCCCAGCTGGTCGTTAATGGTTTTAAAATTGTCGCAGTCCAGGTAGGCCAACGTCAAAGGCCTTTTATGGCGCCGTGACCGCTCCATCTCCAAATGCAAAATATTCTCGAATTCATGGCGGTTGGCGATCCCGGTGAGAAAATCGATCCGGGAGAGCCGTTTTTCCTTCTCGAGCGACAATTTAATGCGTGCCAGCAAAAGGGTCACGATAATGAAAAATCCCATCCGCACCAAAGCGTTCCAGAACGTCACCAATAAAGAGGGCGGCTCGGGATGCGCAAAATAATCCGCCAGGACCCAAACGAGAAGGCCCAACGCCGACATGGTCAGACCCGCCTCCCGGCCGATGAACCATGTCACCAAACAGATGGGGATAAGGTAAAAGATGGAAAATCCCAATTGATAACCGGTCATATAATCCAGATCACCGATAATAAAAATAAGCGAGATCGAAATGATGATGGTGCGGATTCTGTTGTGGAAAAATTTAGTCTGCATTCTTGCGCTATGATAAGATTTTGATTTGCCTCATTTTCTCATGTTAAAAGCCCACTTGCAAGCGCCATTGTGCGTTAATCCTTATAGGGGTCAAATTCATCTTCACCGGCCATGGCAACACCGATGGGTGTCAGCGTATGCAGGATCTTGATCGTATTTTTATGATGCGCCAAGACATCCGGCAGGCGCTTATAACAATGCGGTGATTCATCTGTGCCGGCCCCTTTGAGCTCCACCCCTTTTGATCTGACCCAATCCATCATCATTTGCTTGGAAATCTCCCCGCCTGAACGCTTGCCGCGCCTTCGATGGCGGAAATGCCCGGCCGCCCTGGTGCGCGACATGACCCTGCCGGCCCCATGCACGGTCGAATATAACGTCGCCTGGCTTTCCTTTGAATCAACGCCTTCAACAATGACGGAAATATCGCCCATGCTGCCGCCGACAAAACCCTTCTGGCCGGGAAACGCCGGTGTCGCTCCTTTGCGCACCACCCACATCTTCTCGCCGAAATGATTTTCCTCCCAGGCAAAATTATGATGGTTATGGACCTCCTCCAGAATCGTTGCGCCCATCAGAGCCGCCACGCGCCCACACGCCCAATCGCGCCCCGCGTACGCATAACGCCCGGCGAGCTTCATACAAGCCAAATACTCCTGGCCCAAATTGCTTTTGACATCCAAAAGGACCGGATCAACGTTCATCCCGTCCTTGCCGCCGCCGGCCTGGATAAAATACGTTGCCAAACGATGGCCGAACCCGCGCGAGCCGAAATGCACCCCAACCCATACCCGGTTAAGTTCATCAATGAAAATATCCACATAATGATTACCGCTTCCGATCGTGCCCAGCTGTTCCTGGGCAAGTTTCTTGAGCTTTTGCTGTTTCATCACATCCAGCTGCCACGCCGGGTCATCGAAAAGCGGATGATCCACGTGTTCTTCGTTTTTCATACCGACACCGAAAGATAACGTGTTCCAGATATCATTCATGATGTTCTTGATATTTTTCTTCGCTTCTTCGGCAGGAATGTCGAGGCGCACCGCTTTATTGCCACAGGCGATATCATAACCGACACCGGAAGGCGAAATTTTATCGTGGTAGGCTATCACGCCGCCTATGGGAACGGCATACCCAATATGATGATCCGCCATCAGCGCGCTATATCGCGCATTTTTGTGGCAGTTCTCGATCTGATGAACCGCATCCGGCAGAGGCTCCCCCCATACGGGGATCTTATTGATTATCTGATAAGACATTTTTCTTGCAGAAAAACGGCACGACCGCACATGCCGCCATGGTGGCTCCGAGCGTTTCGAACACTTCTTCGCAGAGCTTGGAAAAACTCATCGTAATAACAGGAAAAAATAATTTTTTGCCCAATACCGAACCATCGATTAAAAAACCAAAAGCCATATACACCATCCCCATGGCAAAGACCGTAACTAAAACATTTCCTTCTTTAAGGGCTTTAATGATCTGCCGCCTGTGCCAAATGACAGAGCCGAACATCCCCCCCACCATCCCGATCATCGAAACAACGATGATAATCTTAAGAAAAATCGAGACGGAAGCGTCCCCCAGCCAGTCAACCTTCCACGTCATTCCGTTGATATTTTCGAGGGCCTTATGCATGTCCAGCTCCCGCATAAACCCCAAGAAAAACGCCATAAAACACCACAGCCATAAAACCCATTTATCTTTCTTCCCGAAAAAAAACAAAAATTTGATAAGACAAAGTACGCTTCCGATACCCCACGCGGCTGCGGCCATGTTTTCTCCGATATTACCTTCGCTCCAAACCCAGGAAAGGTGCTCGGGATAGAAAATATAAATGACTAAAGCGATCGTTTTGTAAATAAACGCGCCCGCGACCACAAACCAAAAATAGCGGCTTTTAAAAATCGGAAAGTTCATTTTTGATCCCTTGATAAAAAGTTTTATCTTTCGGATGTGTCAGTAACCCGGCCGCCTTATCTTTCTTGACCCATCGGGCGTGGGGATTATCGACATCTTGGGGCTTGAGCTCCATTTGGGGCGTGGAAAATAAGAACATGGTGATCGTCTTGAATTCCGACTTATCTTCCCCGCCATTTAAACCGATCTTATGCCGGCTGTAGGTGCCCAGCTCTTTGATCAGGGTCAATTCAGAAATGCCGGATTCCTCAAAGATCTCCCTTTTGGCCGCCTCTAACGCGTCTTCGCCTTCATCAATATGGCCTTTGGGCAAAGACCACGAGGTGCCTTTCTGGCTGACGACCAGAACTTCACCTTTTTTGTTTAAAACAACCCCGCCCGCTGATCTGGTTTTAAGTCCCATAAATATTAATCATACTATCAATGAAAAAGAATTGTGTCTAGCGTTTGCTTTAAAAGGGGAGATTATTCAACAAACGGGAAGGTAACAATATTGAACAACCCTTGAAGCGGTTTAACGGCCGTTTGAACGGCTCCTTCCATGAGGCCGCCGATCAAACCCAACATCTTATCATGCTCACGGTCCAATTGTTCGACCGGCACGGTGATGATAGAAAACGGGCCCGTAATGACCTGCTTAACGCCGGCGTACAATTTATGCAAAGGGGTCGTGTAGGCGTGCACCGACGGCGCCAAAAGCAAGGAAAATACCATGGTTGCAAGTAGGATGGCTTTCTTCATAACAGTGTTTATTTTAGTGAAATTCTGGCGGGATTTCCATAAGGAAAAGGGGAATTTCACTGAAACTGCGTAGAATTGGGTTCGGATAAACGCCGGAAAATCATCCGTGCCTTGCCGAAATTCTTGAGGAAATTGATCTCTTCAATGGCGCGAACGGGGTCCGGCGAGAGAAGGGCCGCATTGGCCACGTTCCTGGTGCGAAGCCATTGGGAAAATTTGTCCTCCCCCTCCTTGCGCGGGCCGTAAACTTCCGTATTTTCATCAAACAGCTGGGATTTCAATTCTTCGTACCAAGCGCTCCAGCGGGCATAAGGCTTTTCATAAACCTGACGAGTAGCTTCCCAAACATCCCCCGTTGTCGTCACGTGCCCGTTGCCTAAAAGATTACGGCTCTCCTGCTGGATGATCCCAACCAGCTCTTGCGTGCTGGGGCGTTCCGCCTCCAGAATGACGCGCTCATCAAAATTTTTCGTCTCTTCCTTAAGCCCCGCGATCATTCCTTCGATCTTCTCGATATCTTTTTCACGAACCTTCCCCTCATGGCGGGCAAGCTTGTTATCTACCAACAACCGAAGATAAAAAATGAGATTACTCAGGTTCTTGACGTCCCGGTTGATCTTGTTTCTGACAGCCAGCCCAAGCTCGTCCAATTGGGTCTCGGTCAATTCTCTCTTGTCAAGATTTTGAATATATTCAGCCAACAGACCTTTCTCGGCTGCATTGAGGATAGGTTCATGTTGAAGAATATCAAAAACTTCCTCTTCAGCGACTGTCCCCTGTGTTTGAGCGCTGGCGGAAAAAGCGCTTAAAATAAAAATGGCCATGAGAACGAAATATTTTCTCATCGAAAACTCCTTGAAAAGTTTAATGCTTGGATTCGCTGCCCCAAACCTTTTTAAGGTAGCTGTCCCGCCCTGAACCGGCGCGGTACATTTTATAGTGTAGTCCGCTTTTGATGTAATAATCCTGATGGTATTCTTCGGCTTCGTAAAAGGCCGAGGCAGGCGTGACCTCGGTGACGATCGGCCTGTCCTTATAACGGCCGGAGGCTTCCAGCGCTTCCTTGGAGGCCTGCGCCAATCTTTTTTGCTCCTCGTTATGATAAAAGATCCCGGTGCGGTACTGCGTTCCTGCATCGTTAAACTGCCTGTTGACGGCAGTGGGGTCGATGTTTTTCCAGAAAACATCCAGCAACTTTTCATAAGAAACGACGGCCGGGTCGTAGTGTACCTGGATGGCTTCGGCGTGGCCGGTCGTGCCGGTGGAAACTTCCTTATAGGTGGGATTGGCTTTGTGGCCGCCGGTGTAGCCGACGATTGTTTTATGAACCCCCTCCAATTCATCAAAGGGCTGTTCCATGCACCAGAAACAGCCGCCCGCGAAAGTGGCGACCTCCTGTTCTTCAACGGACTGTTTAGCTTTAGCTTGATCGACCGCTTCTTGCGAAGTGGCGGCGCGCTGACCGCAGGCGGAGATAACGACCGCCGTACAAAAAACAAATGTCATGATTTTTAAATGTTTCGTTTCTGCCTCCTGGATGATCGATGATGAATCTTTTTATTGCGTTACACGTGTCAGATTAATGATCGTTTCACCCGCCGGTTGGCCAGCATGATCGCTAACATTAATAACTTTTTCTAAAACCCTCCTTAATAATTATTAACGAATTAAGGGTGCATTATACCATAAAAAAGGGGACAGGCCACTGTCCCCCCAATCAAAATTCAATTTTTAGTATTACTAATCTTCCATTTCTTCAGAAAAAACTGTCCACGGCCATTCGCCATTAAAAGCGTACCCCGGGTTATCCGGCGGATTAGGAACAAGTGCGGTCGTAACACCCGTGAACCCATAAGCCATCCGGCTTGCCCCGAACCAGAAGCCTCTGATGACCCCTTTAAAAACATTGCCTTCGGAGGCGCCTCGAATCGTCTGCCCGGGTAATTCGGCGATAGCAAATAAGCCGTTACCTAGACCACGCCCCAATTTGCGCCCAATGGGCTTGATGCCTTCTTCGAGGCTAGGATCAAATATGCTGTATTGGACGCCTTCTTCCCAGGCGTATTCGGCATCGAGTGGAACGCCGACACCATCATTGTCATCTGGGTTAGCCGTCCAAAAACCGGCTAATTCCAAAAATCCCCAAGACATACGCCCAACCCCATGGCTGATGCCACGAAAGATACCTAAAATCGTACCGATCGTCTTGGAGAAAAACTGGTTTTCGATGGGCTCAACACCTTTTTGAAAACCTTTAATGATCTGTGCCGGAAACTCGATAGGGCCGGTCACAATGTTAACAGCCCCTCGTACGGCCTTCTTTCCCATGCCCTCAACGATATCCTCCGTTGCAGCAAAAACCGTCGATGTCGAAAACATCGCTAACATTAACAGGATTAAAATCTTACGCATACCTTGACCTCCCATGATTTTTCCCATTTCCTTTCCATAAAGGAAATGACGCGGCTCGCCCTTCCCCGGGACGGCCTTATATCTTTTATATATTTTATATAATAGATATGCCCAAAAGACGTGTCAAAATAAAAAATGGGAATTTAACTTTTGGTCAATATGACACAATAGGACATGCCTGGGGGGCGCCCGCGAGCTCCCTACACTTTAATCATTTGTCCTTGATGATCTCTTTTAATTCCTTGAGGTGATGCTTCACGACCTTGGCGCGCACCATGTAGATGACATCTTCCGCGATATTGGTGGCATGGTCCGATATTCTTTCCAGGTCCCGCGTGATGAGTAATAAAGGGACGGCCTTGGGCGCTGTCTTGCCGTCTTTGACCATAAACTCGTTGATCAATTCCGCCGTGATCAAATTACGCAACTGATCCGATTTCTGGTCCGACAAAATCACGTCCCTGGCGAGCCTTTCGTCTTTTTTAACAAAAGCATCAATGGCGCCCCTGACCATCATAATGGCATTATCGGCGAGCTTGGGGATATCCACCAGCGGTTTTAATAAGGGCTGCCCGGCAATATCAACGACGCGCTGGGAAATATTGACGGATAGATCGGCGATCCGCTCCAATTCGGAGGCGATGCGCATGCCGGTGGTGATAAAGCGCAGGTCGCGGGCCATCGGCTGAAAGAGCGCCAACAGATCAATGGCGTGCTCCTCAATGATGTTTTCCAACTCATCGATCTGGTTGTCATCGTTAAGGACCAGCTGGGCCAATTCCTTGTCGCGGTTTTTTAACGCCTCGATGGAACGATAGATGGCGGATTCCGTCAATGCGGCCATTTTAAGGATATTTTCGTTCAATTTACTTAATTCATCGTCAAAATGTCTTTCTTGCACCATGCTTTTCTCTCCAGTCTTAAATACGTCTATGACCGCCATATTTTATTATAAATTAACCGAACCTGCCAGTAACATAATCCTCGGTCGTTTTATTCGAAGGATTGGTAAAAATCTTGCTGGTCAAATCGTACTCGATTAATTCGCCCAGCATAAAAAAGGCCGTAAAATCCGAAACCCGTGCCGCCTGCTGCATATTGTGCGTGACGATAACGATCGTGTATTTCTTTTTCAGTTCGTGGATAAGCTCTTCTACCTTTGCCGTGGCAATCGGGTCCAAGGCGGATGCCGGCTCATCCAATAAAAGAATTTGCGGCTCAATGGCGAGCGCCCGGGCGATGCACAATCGCTGCTGCTGCCCGCCGGACAACTCAAAAGCGCTTTTATTAAGCCGGTCCTTGACCTCTTCCCACAACGCCGCATCCTTTAAGCTCTTTTCCACCTTTTGCTCGATGAACTGCTTGTCCTTAAGACCGTTGATGCGAAGTCCGTAGGCGACATTTTCAAGAATGGATTTAGGAAAGGGATTGGATTTCTGGAAGACCATGCCGATATTGCGACGCAGGTCTACGACATCCAAACTCTTGTCAAAGATATTCTTGCCATCGATATAAATCTCACCTTTATAACGAATGTTATAAATAATGTCGTTCATCCTGTTGAAACAGCGCAAAAACGTCGATTTGCCGCAACCCGAAGGGCCGATAATTCCCACGACGGAATTCTCTCTTATTTCCATGTTGACATTCTTCAAGGCCTGAACGACGTCGTAATAGAAATTGAAATTCTCCACCTTTATCTTGACGGGATTATCTAGGACTTCGTCTTCACCGGCAATTTGGGTTAACACCCGACGATATTTTTGTTGTTGCAATGGATGCTCCGATTTATCTGAATTGCCCTTATTACCTACAGTTGTTTCTTCATTATTCTGCCAGTATAAATCCAACTCTTCAGGATCTTGATCAACATTTATTTTACCAATATCCATGGTAGCTACTCCAGTCAAAGACGGCCCCGTAGAAATTCCGGAGCCGTCTTCTCCTGTAAGCTCATACTAATGTTAATATAAGAATGTGACAATTCTGTGACTTTTTTGTGACAATTACACTAACTAGAACTTGAAAACAATGTCCGCCTGAAGGAGCCGTTCTTTGTTATCCGGACTGCCCTTCCTCCAAGTTTTATAATAGTCGAGCCCCAGATTAACGTTTTTGGATAAACCGATTTCGAGAATGCCTTCATGGCTCTCGATATCCGTAGCTCCACCAAAGCGGTCTGAGTCGGGAAACGCGTCGATCCAAGCATCTTGCCCCAATTTCGCTTTAATATATTTAAATTGCCAGGTCCCCGGACCAGCGACTTTTTTGTGGCCAAACAAGAAACCAAAAGCATGTCCCGTTAAATCATCGGTGACATAATGATCTGCAGTGTTTTTGATATATTCACCAAAAACAGCGATCCGTTGGTCGATACCAAAAGGAAGGCCTCCGAAAGGTTCATTAAGGCCGACTTCCGTTCCAAAAGCAATAGAACGATAGCTGGACTCAAGCCCGGAACTGGGCGTGCCTGTGTTGGTCTCGGAGTCATTATCAAGATTAATGTTCCTGATATACTTAGGGATATAGTAAGTGACTGCGGCTTTCCCATCCATTATGCCTTCTTTGAATCCCAGACCAGCTTGGATATATTTCAAAATGGGATCATTATGAGGTACGCTTGCGCTGGTAACTTCGCGCTCATCAAGGACCCAGACACCGCCATTTAACCAAAGGTCGACACCATCCATCAATTTGGTTTGATAACTGACCGAAGCGCCTTCCGGATTTATATCGCCATCCCAAAGAAGATCAGTCGGTGCCCAAAGATAATCCTTTCGCTCAAATTTACCACCAACGAGAGTTACACCCTTAAGCTGGGAAACAAGCCATTTGAAATAGGCATAATCTAAATTGATGCCTTTGTGGGAAAATGTGTCCTGAAGCGTCTGATTAGTTGATCGGGGATCGCTACCTCCAGAGGCGAGACCTACACCGACTTCCACGTTATCATTAACGTTTGCTATCAATCCCAACCGGGCGCGGATTCGGGCACGGTGACGATTGGCTAAACTCTGCTCTCTCATCTCATATTGATAACGAGTGCGCAGATCCCCTTTTAGCTTGATCGACTGGACCCATTTGGGCACGGCGTAGGAAGCGCCTTTTTTCAATTCTTCACTGACATATTGTTCCGTTTCTTTTTTGACCGTGGCGGCTTCGACGGGAGAAAGGATGCCTTTATCAACTAGAATTTCCAATAAAACATCCACTTCTCCGGCCCACAGGGATGTGGTGGCGCTTAACAAAAGCCCCATTCCTATGAACACGCTTAGCAAAACTTTTCTCATTTTCTACTCCCGTTCATTTTTCTTCATTTTCCCCTTAAGGAAATGAACGAGGCTCGCCCCGCCTGTAGCGGGGCGGCCTTCTTTTACGTTGGTTAATTTTGCTACAAATTTATCAGCTTTCTTAAACGGCGGAGCTCTGATTCCACCGACTTAATGGATTCATAGACATAATCCTCTTGATAGCTATGATTCCGCTCAACAGTTTCCACAACTTTCTGAAGCTTGACCAACTGTTCCCTCAAATGGCTGACGACCATATCTAGGTAAGGGCTTGACGGAATCATGGAAGGATGAACCACTGATCACCTCCTTTCTTTCCAATTCATGCCCAATTATAAGATGAGGGTGTGAAAACAAAATGAAGTGAAAGTGAACTGTTTGTGACTATTTAGGTAAGGTGGAAATGGGAGGGATTACATCGACTTGATGCCGCTTTTCTTCTGAAGGCGATCGCGCAAAAAGAGGGCAAAAGCGTTCAACAAAAAGGTCACAAGAAGTAAAACAACGATCCCCGCGGCGGCATTTTCGTGGAACCCTTTTTGCGGCCTTGAAACCCAGTTGAAGATCTGTATAGGAAGCGCGGTAAAAGGTGATTTGAGACTATCGGGTAAGAATGCCACGTATGTCAACGCGCCCATCGTGATCAAAGGCGCCGTTTCTCCGATGGCCCGGGAAACAGCGAGGATAATTCCTGTGAGCGTCCCGGGAAATGCCATGGGAAGGACGTGGTCGCGGATGGTTTGCCACTTGGTGGCTCCCAACGCGAAAGAGGCCTCTCTGATCGTTTGCGGGACACGGCAGATACTTTCTCGGGCGGCAATGATGATAATGGGCAGGACCAATAAAGAAAGCGTCAACGCACCCGAGATAAGGCTGCGTTCCAGGCCGAAAAACCTGACAAAAAGCCCCAGCCCCAGCAATCCGTAAATGATCGAAGGTGTTCCGGCCAAATTCGCGATATTTATTTCGATAAGATCCGTCAGTTTATTCTTACGGGAATATTCCTCAAGGTAAATGGCCGCCCCCACACCGATAGGAACAGACACAATAATAGTTATTAAGATCAGCCCGATGCTTCCGCCGAGAGCGGCCAATATGCCCGCCTCCGCGGGCCTTCTTGAAGGGAAACTGGTGAGAAACTGCCAATTCAGCCTCGGCAAACCATCGATACAAACATCGATGATCAATGCAAGAAGCGTCCCCAAGCCTATAAAAAGGGATATGCTTACCCCTATCGCAAAAAGGATTTCCATCAACCTAAGCTTGGCTTTCCTTCTTGGCTTGGTGACCATCCAACTTTCTTTTTTTTCGATAATAGGCGCTTCTAATAGGGTCATCATCGTAACTTATATCCTGATAAACCGCTCGCGGATCCTGTAACTGATCGTGTTTAACACAAGCGTCATTAAAAATAGTACGGTCCCCACGGCAAAGATCGTCCGGTATTCAATGGTGCCGTGCGGCGTATCGCCGAGACTGATCTGGACAATGTAGGCGGTCATGGTTTCGACCGCTTCCAACGGATTAAGGGTCAAGTTAGGCATTTGGCCGGCGGCGATGGCAAGCAACATGGTCTCTCCAATCGCCCGTGACATCGCCAATATAAACGCGGCGATGATGCCGGGAAAAGCGGTCGGAACAACCACGGAGAAACAGACCTGCAGCTTTGTCGCGCCCAAAGCATACCCGGCCGCCTTCAAACTGGTCGGCACGGAATAAAGGGCGTCTTCGCTTAAAGAGGACACCAATGGCAAGATCATAACGCCCAAAACAATTCCCGGCCCAAGAGCATTGAACCCCTGAAGAGAAGGTATAAATTTCTGTAATAACGGCGTGACAAAAAGCAAAGCAAAATATCCGTAAACGACCGTCGGGATCCCGGCCAGGATCTCAAAGACCGGTTTTAAAACACGCCTGATTTGGGCCGGAGCATATTCGCTTAAATAAACCGCCACCAGCAAACCCATCGGCAACGCGACCGCCAGCGCGATCACTGACGTCAGCACCGTGCCGCAGACCAAAGGCGCTATACCAAAATGCTTGTTGACAAATAAAGGCGTCCACTCCTTATCGGTAAGGAATTCGATGATGGAGACCTCTTTGAAAAATGCGATCGTTTCAAAAAGAAGGACATAGATGATGCCGCCGGTGGTGAGTATCGAAACCAGCGCGCAGGCGAGGAATAAATATTTTAAGAACGCTTCTTTGTTTTTCATCAAGAAGGACAGTGAAGGGGTTATATGATCGTGATCATTATATAACCCCTTCCACTGTTTTCATTCAATCTTTTCTGTTTAATTTCTTGCCATTAATTCGGTAAACGAAAGACCGCTTTTGGCGGCCGAGGTGGTAAATACGGAACCGGTCTTTTCTTGCTTGAACCTTCTGGCGGCATGCGTGATGATATCATCCGGCAGAGGGATATAACCGACTTCTTCCGAGAGTTGAGCAGAATTGGCGATGTAGAAATCCACGAATGACTTGACTTCCGGTTTCTTCAAGGCCGCCGTGCTGACATAAATGAAGATCGGCCGGCTAAGCGGCGCATAAGAGCCGTTGTTGACCGTTTCCATGGTGGGTAAAATGCCTCCCTGTCCTTTTTCATTATCAACGGCCACCAGTTTTAATTTATCCGCGTTTTCTTCATAATAAGCCAGGCCAAAATAACCTAAGGAATATTTATTACCGGCAATCCCTTGGACCAAAATATTGTCGTCCTCGCTGGAGGTGAAATCACCACGGCTGGCGCCAGCCTTGCCATTAATGGATTCGGTAAAATAATCATACGTTCCGGAATCGGTGCCGGGCCCGAACAGGGCGATCTCTTCATTGGGCCACTCCGGCCTGATCTGGTTCCAGCGCATAATAACGCCTTGGGCGGCAGGCTCCCAAATAGCCTTTAATTCGGATACTGTCAACGAATCGGCCCATGTATTCGATGGATTCACCAAGACCGACAAACCATCATAAGCGACCGGGATCTCGATATATTCAATAGCGTTTTCTTTACATAAAGCTACCTCTGATGCTTTGATCGGCCGTGAAGCATCGGATACGTCTGTTTCCCCGCGGCAGAATTTCTTGAACCCGCCACCGGTGCCGGAAATGCCGACCGTCACGCGGATATCTTTATTTTCCTTTCCAAATTCTTCCGCCACAGCCTCGGTGATCGGATACACCGTGCTGGAACCGTCCACCCTGATATAGGTAGCGGCCAACGAAATGTTGGGCAGGGCCAATAGTATTGTCATCAACAATCCAAAAAATCTTTTCATCACTTCTTCTCCTTTTTAAAGGTTGATCCCTAACTTTTACTAAAAGCTTAACCTGAGCGTGTTAAGTCCCTATGGCGGAAAAGTGAAATCTATGTGAATTGATTTTCTGTAACTAGGCCGTTGGCAGGGTGAAGGAGAGCGTGGAGCCACGGCCGGGGGTGCTTTCGACGAAAACGTCCCCCTGGTGGGCGGAGACGATGTGTTTGACGATGGAAAGGCCAAGGCCGGTGCCGCCCAGTTCGCGGGACCGGGCCTTATCAACACGATAAAACCGCTCAAAAATACGCGGCAAGTCTTCCTGCGGAATACCGATACCCGTATCTTGAACAAAAACTTTGACTGAATGGCCTTCATCTTTGGCGCTGATCAAAACAGAGCCGCTGATCTTGTTATATTTAATGGCGTTGTCGACCAAATTAAGAAGCACTTGGGCGATAGCGGTATCGTCCATCAAAACTTTAGGTAGCTGTTTTGGTAAATCCTTTCTAATTTCGATCGCCTTGGTCTTCGCTTGATTGGAAAGGGCCGTGATGACCCGTTCGACAATGGGATCGAGAGCGACCGGTTTAATATCAAATTCGGCCTTCCCTGATTCGATCCTGGAGAGATCAAGAAGGTCATTGACCAAATTCGACAACCGGCCGGCATCCGTGTAAATGATCTCCAAAAAATCCCGAGCATTGGCTTTATCATCAATAGCCCCCTCTAAAAGCGTCTCCGCGTAGCCTTTGATCGATGTCAATGGCGTTCTCAATTCATGGGAAACGTTGGCCACAAAATCCTGCCGGACCTTCTCAAGCCGCCTTAATTCCGTAATGTCATGGAAAACCAATACCGCCCCTTCCGTCTTCCCATCGCGAATGACGGGAGTGGCATGGATCTGAAGCGTTCTCTCCTCGGGCAAATGAACGACCAGCTCTTTGGACTCTACCCCTTTTTCCAACGAAAGAACTTTATCGGTCAAATCCTGGATCTCGATATTACGGATGATCTCCAACGGTTTTCGCCCAAGGGGCTCCTGGGTAACGCGCAGAAAATCCCTGAGCCGCTGGTTCATCAGTAAGATCCGGCCCTCCTCATTGACCACCATCATCCCTTCAAACATGCTCAAAAGAACCGCCTCCAGCCGCGATTTGCTTCGCGTGACTTCATCAATGCGGGTTTTAATTTGATCCGACATATAATTGATCGATTCCGCCAGATCGCCGATCTCATCGTTGGAACGGATATACACCTTCTGGCTGAAATTCCCGTGGGCAATGTGCTTGGTAATGACCGACATCTCTTTGATGGGCTTGGTCAAAAACATCGCCGCCAGCGAGCCGATCGTCACCGAAACGATAAAAGCGATGACGAACGCCAGCGCGAGGAACCGCCTTAAATTACCAGTAACCTGCTCGATCTCGGACAAGGGAATGGCCAGCCGCAGAAACCCTTCCACGCTTTCATGCCCGAACGTTTGAGCAATATAAAGCATGTCTTCTTTGGTGGTCGTGCTGAAACGCCGGCTCTCTCCCAATTTATTTTTTAAGGCCGTTTGGACCTCCGGGCGGTATAAATGGTTCTCGATCCTACCCACTTCCTCTTGTGTCAAGCTTGAATCCCCCAACACGGTCCCGTCTTTAGCGATGATCGTCGCCCTTACCTGCAGGTCCTCGCCGATCCTATCCGCTAATTGGTCCAACCGGTCCGAATGCCGCTGCTCCATATTAAGCGAAAGCACAAGCGTGTTGGCCAGCTTAAGGTCCTGAATAAGGTTATGCCGGATCCGCTGGTAGGTGTAATCGGTAAAATGTTTATTGAGGTAAATATTGATGCCCACCAACAACAGGGCGATCAGGAAGGAAATTAGAACGATGATTTTATATTGGATGTTAAATCGCACGCGCCCCTGGCTCTCATTCTTCCTCGTCTTTGAAACGGTAGCCGTAGCCGCGGACCGTTTCGATCGATCTTCCGGCCCGGCCCAATTTCTGCCGCAAGCGCTTGACGTGAGTATCGATCGTGCGAGTGGTCACATCCGCCGCCAGATCCCAGACATCGTTGAGGAGCTGGTCCCGGGACTGCACCCGGCCGCGACGGCTTAATAACGTTGTCAGCAGCTTAAACTCCATAGACGTTAATTTGATCTCTTTCTGGCTGACGGTCACTTTATGACGGGGAATGTCCACTTTAATAATATCGGCCTCAAGAATATCTTTGGGTGATTCTTTCTTTGATTTGCCGCGCTTAAGGATCGCTTTCACCCGAAGCGCCAGCTCCCGGGGGCTAAAGGGCTTAACAATATAATCATCGGCACCGAGTTCAAAGCCGACCACCCGGTCCACCTCTTCCCCTTTGGCCGTCAGCATAATGATGGGGATGTTTTCATAACGGGAGTTTTGGCGGATCTGCTTGCAGACCTCAAAGCCGTTCATCTTAGGCAACATGATATCCAAAACGATCAGATCCACATGGGATTGTTCCAGCGTTTCAAAGACTTCCTCGCCGGTAATGACGAGCGTACATTCGTATCCGGCCTTTTCAAGGTTATACCGGACAAGCTTTGAGATATGTTTGTCGTCTTCGACTACTAAAATTTTTCCGGACATGGCAATAGGTAAGCTTTCCGAAGAGGTTTTGTTTTTTTGTTCAGCCAATAATATCATAAATCTCTCCTTTTTGACAATTAATCTTTATAACTGTCCCCGGTAAAATCATACCGATTGAGGATAACCGTTCTTTGTTAAGATTGAGTGAATTTCTTGTGAATGTTGTGCAAATTACACAAAAAGGCGGGATTTTTCGTCAGGATAGGCCTAACACCGTCTTGACCTGCTTCAGTAATTTTTGGTCCCCATCGGCTTTGTTGAAATAGCCACGGGCGCGCGGGATGCGCAGCTTCTGTTCATTTACGGGAAGAACGCTTGAGACAATGATAGGAATTTGGGGGGCGTATTCAAAGATAATATCATAAATACCCCGCCCGTCAATCTCCGGAATTTGTATATCCAAAAGAATCAAATCAATGTTACTTTTCTCACGCATCAAAAGCTCGGAAACCTTCAGCGCTTCAGGCGCCTCAAAGCAGCCAATCTTTTCTTCCGTAAGGACTTTGCGATAACGCTTGCGCATATCGCGGTTATCATCAACGATCAATACTTTACCCATGGGTTGTTCTCCTCAATTGATATTATTGCGACGTTGTTCTTAGTCTAGCACAACATTTTTGATTGTTGACATTTTTTTTAATACAAAAAATAATCCTAAAAGCCAAATTTTAACGCTTAGAAACTTGAGCCCGGTTTCTTTAAAAAATCAACCTCCTCTTTCGTCGACGGCCGGTTAAGAATTTTATTGCGGTGCGGAAAGCGGCCGAAATGTTCGATAATATCGTGATGCCGCTTCGCGTAATCGTAGGAATACTTGTAATAATGGACGTTGGCGGGATTCTTTTTCTGGCATTCATCAACCAGCGAACGAAAATATTGCAGCAATAACTGCTGCACTTCTTTATTTTCACTGTGCTGCAGCGGCATATAAACGAAAACTCGCTCAACCAGCTGAAATTCCTTGTCTTTCTTTTCATCGATCGTCTTAAGCGACAATGAAAGCGCCAGCGCGTCGCCGGCGAACATCTGCGGCGTGTTTCGGTAAATATTACGCGTGAACTGATCCAAGAGTAAAATGAACGCCAACCGACCCTTAGATATTTTTTCCCAATCGCCGTAAGCCCCCTGCGACGCCTTGATAATATCGTCTTCAAACCTGTCCTTGATCTCTTTATCAAATTTCTCGTCTTTCACAAACCACATCTTAAACGGCGGCTTATTGTTATCGATCTTGGTCGTATCATCGACACCTTGAAACCAGAATTGGTGAATGGCTTCAATTCTTTCCATGATTAGTCCTTTAAAGGCGGGTGGCCGGAACGGGGCGCCCCAGTGGCGCGCAGGAACGAGCACCGATGGGGCTGTTCCCGGACAGGACCCGCCGATAATATAACTCGTCCGTTATGTTAACTTTTAGCTGCTTCAATAAGATATTCAGTTTTGATATTTTGAAGGCTTTTGAAAATATTTTTGACAATGTAGGGATTATCTTTCTCGAATTCACGCAGCATTTTTTTGATGAGCATCCGATGGGAGGTGTCGTCATCGGCGCATTTAGATTGGCCGCCGATCGAATCGATATCCAGCTGCTTCGCCAAAAAGACCATGGATTCCTCGCGCACATAGGCCAGCGGCCGGATAATGACAATCTTGCCGCCAAACAATTCCTGCTTGGGCTTCATCGCGCCGATCTCCCCGCGGTAGAATTGATTAAGGAGAATTGTTTCCACAATATCGTCCTGATGATGACCGAAGGCGATCTTGTTGAAGCCTTCACGCACGCACAGTTCAAAAAGGGCACGGCGGCGGTTGCGCGACCACCAGAAACAGCCGATCTCCTCGTATTTTTGCCCTTTAAGCCAATCGACCTTTTCAATGAAATAAGGAAACTCATGAACCTTTAAATAATCGATAAGTTTCTGCGGATCGAAATCGGAGAGTTCAAAATCGACATGAACGGCGCTGAACTCGAATTTGATGGGAGCGATGATCTGCCGATGGCGCAACACGTGAAGAAGCGAGATGCTGTCCTTGCCGCCGGAAACGGCAACGGCTATTCTGTCGCCTTCCTCGATCATGCCGAAATCCATAATCGCCTGCCCCGCGTGCCGGGACACGGCAATGAGCGCGGGCATCTCTTTCATCTGTTTATATTTCGTAGGCATGTCGGCATTATACAATTATCCAATAAAAAAGCCAAAGGATAATAAAAACTGGGTCATAAAAAATCCCCCACAAAATCGAACGTGATTTCATGAGGGATATAAATAGCTTTTAAAAATTAAAACCGTTGGGGACGGTGATTATATTAAATAATCTAGATTAACTTGTCAATCATAAATTAAATCCTGCCACTGTTTAACTGCTACCGTTTTCGCATTTTCTTACCAAAGCTCGCCAATCGGCAGGAAAAAATATAATACTTCCGTTGTCGTTATCTCTTATCGTAACCGATTTTGTTTCATAAGCTGCAACGAATAAACCCTCCTCCTTCAACAAGTTGAGTCTAACATATAAGCATGCTATCTTTTGTATTAATACAACATAAAATCCCAAAAAGATTGTGGATATTATACACATACTTAAGCCAAATTTAATAAAGATATAAACATAATAGGACATATTTTTTGGTGTATCATCAGTCTTCGCTCAAATACTTTATCTGTCTCTGCTATTGCTACGCCGGAGTTCGTATTTGAGCTTCGCCTGATAACAGGCTTCTTATTCTGCATTCGCGCCGAACTTCGCCTGAAAATCTATCTGGCGAAATCAGGCGAAGTTCAACGCGAAAGCTGTTAAACGAAGCCTGACGTCCCTGACAGGAATCGAACCTGTACTTCCAGCTCCGGAGGCTAGCGCTCTATCCGTTGAGCTACAGGGACATATCTAAAGTTACCCGTTACCAGTTCATCTGGCAACAGGTAACTGGAAACAGGTAACCCGAAGTCCTTGTTTACTTATCAGAGGCCAGTATACCGATTTTGCTTATTTTTATCAAGATTCTTTATGAGGCGATGGGTCCTGCCCCGGCGTCACCCTACCGTCCTCACTTTCGTTGCGGGCGGCAGGGAACCCGCCACCGGGTCACCCATCGCATAGCGGGTGGCCGAAATCAAAAGGGGACAGACACAATGTCTGTCCCCTTCTTTATCTTCTACAAATATTATTCCTACTCGCCTGCTTCCATCGCTGCAGCCGTTTCGATGATCCCGCAGCCGATGCGCCCGCCGGCGTTGCCGGTCGGTTGGCCGAAATCGTCTTCTTTTTCATGTAGAATAACCGCTTTGCCTAAAATGCCATGATCTCCTTCAAGGACAACGCCGGCTAATTCGACTTCTAAAGAACCTTCTCCCGCTTCATTGACCTCAAGATTACCCATATCACCCATATGCGCCATCTCTGCCCCATCTTTGGGTAAGAATCCGTGCTGCACACCGTGCGGATTATAATGGCTTCCAGCGGCGTTTCCGGCTTCGTCACAGCTGCCGTTTTCATGGACATGGAAACCATGTTTCCCCGGTGTTACGCCTGCAACATTCACAATAGCTTTGAGCCCATTTTCTATTGGATAGAATTTTACTTCACCGTTCACGGAAGAACCTTCCGCCGTTGCCTTGATCTGCGCCCAAGCGGGTGCTTCAGCAACTTCATCCGCCGCTTCTTTAATAGCGCTGTCTTCCTGCGCCACAACCCATGTCGTCACTAACGCCAATACCATGAGGATAATGATCTCTGTTAAACATCTTTTCATCTGTATATCCTTTCTTTAAAAGTAAAAAGCCGGCTTAATATCCACCAATCCTATAAGAAAAGCCCAAGCTTGTCAATGAAACGGTACAACCCCCTCAATCGCCTTAAATCCGACAAAAACCTTATCAAGCCGGCCGTTTTTAGCGATCCTCTTGCAATACCACAAACCGCATGAGAGAATATCGTTCATGGAAAAAAGAATTCAATTTAACCGCAACGAATTGTCGGGAAGCTTCGGGGACATCGGGACCGATTTCCCCTTGATCGTCGGGATGATCCTGGCAACCAACCTGGACGTAGCCAGCGTTTTTATCATGTTCGGCCTCATGCAAATCTTGACAGGGATCGCTTATGGTTTACCCATGCCCATGCAGCCACTTAAAGCCATGGCGGTCTTGGTGATCGCACAAAACATCGACTCTTCGGTATTGTTCGGCGGTGGGCTGGCCATTGGATTTGTCATGCTGGTTTTATCGTTAAGCGGCTCCCTTGACTGGGTGGCTAAAAAAATCCCGCCATGTGTTGTTCGGGGCATCCAGTTCGGTTTGGGATTGTCTTTGGCGTCATTGGCCTTAAAAACGTATGTCCCCAGCATGGGTACAGATGGATATATCCTTGCTTTGGTTGGGTTTGTGATCATGGTCGTTTTGATGGGAAACCGCCGCTTCCCGCCAGGGATATTTGTGATCGGCCTGGGATTTCTTTATGCTATTTTCTTTAAAGTAGATTTCAGCAGTCTTTCTTCAGGAATCGGGCTGTCTTTGCCGAAATTTTCTGTACCGCAAGCGCAAGATATCTTGACCGGTTTTGTTATCCTGAGTCTGCCGCAACTGCCGCTTTCTTTATCCAATTCCGTTATCGCGACCCATAAAACGGTCCAAGACCTCTTCCCACAGAAAAAAATATCAGTCAAGAAGATCGGGCTCACTTACGCGCTTATCAACCTCGTGATGCCGTTCTTCAACGGCATTCCCGTCTGTCACGGATGCGGAGGGCTTGCCGGGCATTACGCATTCGGCGGCCGCACGGGAGGGTCGGTCGTCATTTACGGAAGCGTCCTAGTTGTTATCGGCTTGATGTTCAGCCAGGCGTTTCACCAAGTGATCGAATTTTTCCCCAAACCCATTTTAGGGGTTGTTTTGCTGTTTGAAGCCCTGACGCTATTGCTATTTATCCGTGACCAGGCAAAAAGCAAACGGGATACGGCGATCGCCTTACTGGTGGGCTTAATGGCCCTGACACTGCCTCAAGGGTATGTCTTGGGCCTTATCGTGGGGACAATATTGTATTATGGCCACAAACGGTTTTATCAGGAAGCTAATATTTAAACGTCATCTGGGTGTAAACGAAATCCGCATCATCGTCGGCGCCGGTGTCTTTGACATATCCGCCGGAAAAGAAATGGGCATAACCGGTTTCCCATTTTACGTATTTATTGATCTCATAATAAGCTCGCAGCGACGCCTCTGTGCCGACATAAGAATCCCGCTCACCGCTCGTTTTGCTGCGGATAACGCTGCCGGATGAGCTGTACCAGGAATCGTTCTTATTTTCCAACCAGAAAAAGTTGACCTGCGGGGTAAATTTCCATTTTGCCATTGGAGAGGCGTCCAACTTTAAGGCCACTTCCCTCATATTCTGCCAGCGGAAGAAATCCATCAACCCGTAAGGGTCATGCGTGGATTGATAAAGCGGGATAAACGTATTCACCTCGCCATCGCTGGAGCTGTCATCGCCGCTGGCGTGATTATATTCGAAGTAAAGTTTCGGCTTCCATTCGGCTTCCCATTCCTTGGCCAGGCTAACGTTAAGGGCATGGGCCTTAATATCCCTTGTTCCGTTGTCCCCGAATTGATAAGGGAATTCTATCTCCCAGGAAACTTGATGAGGCAGGGACCCTTTAAGGCGGGCGCCGACCGTGTAGCGCTCGATATCCGATGCGCCGGTGGTGATGAACTGCGGGAGAAAATAAAATTCATAAAGGTTCGCCTTTTTGTCCTTTTGATACCCTCCATAGAAACCGCCAAGAAATTCATCATCCAAAGAACGGTTAAAATTATTATCATCATATTTAACATCTTGTAAATACATCAAGTCGATAAAGCCGCCAGTTTTCTCATAATGCAGGATGCCTCCATCAAAATGACGCATACGATTAGACCAGGCCGGCTGGGCGATCAAGCGCCCGTTACCGTATTTGACCTCCATCCGGCCGCCCTTGATATCGAATCCCAGCACATCAAATAGCTGCAAATACCCCTGGTGAAAATCGAAATTATCTTCCTGACTGGCTAGAGGTTTCAGTTGATACCCGCCGACCTGCGCATCGAGTCCTTCGACAAAAATTATCGCCTTTTCGTTTTGGTTGTCATCCATGAAAGTGGAACTAACATTGAATTTGAACCGGTGAAAAAACAAACTGCCGTTGTCTTTACGCTCATCGTTGAAATCAAAATCGTTCCGGTATTCCCAGCGCACGCGCTCATCCAGGCCTAATTTCCATTGCCATGCCTTAGGCTCAACGGACGCTTTCTCTTGGGCCAATGCCAAACCAAGATGAGACATGAGAAAATATAATATTCCCGAGAAAATCATTGTTCCCAATGTCTTCTTGAACATTTCTCTACCCTTCCCTGGCTTAGAAAGAGGTTTCTTTTCAAATGACTGCCATAAACCAACTTTCTCAATAGCCAACTGCACGGCTTTATTGATAGGGTACTGCTTGGTCCCCAACTCCGGGTCCAAAGCGCTAGCTTTCATAGTGGCGTCGCTGATGCAGGGAACCTTAAGCCCAGCGTTGATCTTTTTTTGGGCCTGTTGGAATTGGGTTGGTTGGTCTTCTCTAATTAATAGACAGCTAAAGAGGGCGAGGCGATTATCCCTGCCGCGTTTGGCCGAATAACCATAGAGCCGGCAGATCAAGGGCCTAAAAGGATAGATCCCGCACCGGCCTTTGCCAGCCCCTGATGAGTGCGGCTCATAAAAAACGCACTGCTCCTTGCCCTGGGCATTCTCTATACGGTCCCACCATTGCTGGGCGGTATTTTTTTGCCACAGATCCAGCGCTAAAGGAAGCATTTCAAGAACAGAGGCCTCCACATCAGGATTTTCGCAACATTTTCCGCATCCCGGTAAACAAGACATACGGCTATGCCGGGCGAACTTTTGCAGACCATTGTCCAGCTGCTTATATAATAATAATACTTTATGTATCTTCTGCCTGATATCCAAAAAAAAATTCCTCCCTTTCGTTCGGGCTCATCATAGCAAATCGCACTTAACAGTCAACATATATTTGGTTGACGACGGACAAAAAATACCCAACTTCTTATAAACGAATAATATATGCTTTTATTTGACAAATGAAAGTAAATCTTATAACATCATTACCATGAATAAGGTTAAATTCTTCCTGGTTTTCTTAAGTTTAGTTTCATACCTTGCGCTCGCCCATTTGTCGAGGTTCTTCTTAAGATTTGCCAAAAAAACAACCCGTTTATCCGTCCTCAACAGATTGACCTTGTGGTTATGCCGCTTCCTCAAAATTGTGGGAGGCGTCAAAATGCATATCGAGGGAAATAAAGATTTACTCAAAGAAAAAGGGCTCTTTTTCATCACCAATCACATCGGCTACCTTGATGGGATCGTAATGGGATCTCTCATGCCGGGAAGTTTTATCGCCAAGATAGAAATTCTAGATATGATCTTAATCGGTAAAGTTGTGAAAGTTTGCGACACCATCTTTATCGACAGCCGCAAGAAGCAAGATATCGTGCGCTACAATGAGGAAATGGCGCAACGACTTAAGGACAAAATTAATATCCTTATTTTCCCGGAAGGCCATTGTACCGATGGGACCCACGTTTTGCCGTTTTACGCGGCTTACTTTGACGCGCCGCTTCAGGCCCAGGCCGGCATTGTACCGATCAGCGTGGAGTATGAAAAGATGGACGGACAGCCGGTTAAAAACCGCGAAGAATTATGTTTCTTTGAAAATATGTCGTTTTTCCCGCATTTGCTCAATGTCCTCAAATATAAACAGATCGACGTGCGGGTAAAAATCCACGAAAGAATCGAAACAAAAGAATACACGAGTAATTCAAAAGACCGAAAGTTTATCGCCAACTATGCCCAGGGCGTTCTGGCCAAATATAAACAAAGCCTCTTTCCCGCCCCCGAAGTTGCTAAGCCTGCCGAACCCAAAAAGCACGAGCTTCTTGAAGTTTAAACGAAAACCAGCCTGTTACGATATTAGCAATAAAAGCCGCAGCAAAAATTCCAATAAAGCCGAAATATGCCTTTCCCAAATACGCTAAGGGAATGTAAAAAACAAACATCCGTGTCAGCGAAAGAAATGTCGCCGGTAAAGGCCGTCCTAACGCATTAAAAGCAGATGTCGTCATCATCAAAACGCCTTCAGCCCCATAACTTAAAGGGACAATCAATAAATATAAACTGGCAACGGCCAAGACCAATTCATTCTGATCGAACAGGCCGACTAACGGCCGGGCAAATAAGGCAAAAATGACGGCCAAAAATAATCCCCATAAAAGGCAAAAACGATCGCTTAAGCGCAATCCTTCCTGGATCCGCTGTATTTTCCCGGCCCCCCAATTCTGCCCCACAAACGGCCCGATGATCGATGACAACGCAAAATAAACGGCTAGGGCGAAAGCCTCTATCCGGGTCGCGATCCCGAAGCCGGCCACCGCCTTTTCTCCAAAGGTGGCCAACAATTTGACCACGACCGCGATCGCCAGATGGATGATGACATTCGATGTTGCCGACGGTAAACCGATATAAAGGATCTCTTTCCAGGAACGAAATATGTGCGGGTCCAGGGATAACCAAAATAGTTTTTCTCTCTTGGCAACGATCATTAAAGACAACACAGTCGAAACGGAAAATGCCGTCAAACTCGCCAGCGCCGCCCCTTTAATGCCCAGCGCGGGAAAACCAAATAGGCCGAATATAAAAATCGGATCAAGGACCAAGTTCAATAATGCTGAAAACATCATCAATATCCCGGGAGAGGTCGCATCGCCTAAAGCCCGGATAATATTAAAAGTGACCATGGAAATCACGATAAACCCGATCCCGATATACCAGACGCGCATGTAATCATTGATGAGCGTAAGAACATCGCGCTGGGCCCCTAAGAAGGTAAAAAGCGGCTTGATGGTCCATAAGCCTAGAAAGGTCAAAACACCGGCTAATAAAACGGTTAAAAGCAATCCATCCGTCACCAAACGCCGTACTTTTTGATGGTCCCCTTCTCCAACGGCGCGCGAAACGACGGAAGCGGTCCCAATACCGATACCCATCACAAAATAAATAAGGATCATCGTAATAGGAAAAGTAAAACTGATGGCGGCTAAGGCAAGCGTGCCCAGGCGGGAAACAAAATACGTGTCAACGAGGAAAATGCCGATCATCGCATAAATGCCCCCCATCATGGGAAGCGTCATGCGAAATAATATCCGGCCGATCGGGCCTTCGGTAAGAATGGCGTTAGTCGTTTTCATGTGTGAATAATTCTTAAATTTTGTTCATTATAGATGAAAGGGAAGGAAAAAGAAAGAATTGAAAAAGAAACAGGGACAGGTGCCATTTGAGGACCTGTCCCTGGGAGGTGAAAAAATAATCTTAGAACTCGAATTCGAACTCAAGAAGCCATTTCAGCGAGCCATCGGGCGCGGCTTCAGAGATTCCGAATAGATGACCGATCTCATATTCGATCTTACTGGATTCGCTGATTTCGAACTCACCATAAAAAACTGGCCCGACTTGGTGTGTTTGCTCATCAAAATCCAGATCTTCTTTGAACTCACCAAATCCCGCATGGTATTCGAACCCGGGCCGGAAAAATTCCTTCCAGTAATATTTTGTTTTCCAGGCAAACCCGCCTTCCAACTCCTCACCGGCGTCGTTGCCCAGCAGCTTTTCAAGATTGATGTTGGCGGTATGTTTAAAATCGCCCAATCTTTTCTCAAATAAAAGTTTCCCTTCGGCCTTGTCTTTCGTGCCGTTCGTCTTTAAAACATACGCCAGATAGATACCGAAATCAATGAACGCATCATCGTCCGTCACCTGAAAGATATTTTCGAACTCAACCGCCTCCGAAACATATCGGGAACTATCAGCTTCCTTCTCTAATTCATAGACCAATTCCGTTTTCCACCACTCCGTCACGCCATAACCGATGGCGCTTTTGTATTTCTGCTCATCATCCTTACTCTGATCATCGTCAAAATCCACATGACCGCGCATTTCTACCCCCCATTCCCCTTTTTCCACTTTAGGGGAATACACTTTGTGAACCGCTTCGGCATCTGACACCAAGGATGATAAAAACAAACCAGCCACACCCGCAACCACTACCGCCACCTTTACTACTTTTGTTGTTCCTTGAAACATCGCTTTTCTCCTTTAATTAAGTTATAATATGACTTATTTAATAACATCAATATACAAGAAAATCGACCTGTGTCAATAGAAATTTAAGTCAAAAGATAACTTATTTTATGTATTTAATACCGGTGGGAAATGCTACCGTTAAGGAGTTTACTTCTTCAAAAACTTGCGCGCCCAGACCTCTGCCCTATCCAGAAACCGCGCCACGGTAATTAGCTGTGCGGAAAGCAAGGCGAACCCCAAGATCCAAAAAACAAACGCCGGGCCAGGAGTAAAAGTCAAAATGACCGCGATGCCTAAGCAAAGGATGCTGATAACAATCTTGATTATCGATTTTACCGGATGTTGCTCTCTTTTTTCATAATAATACCTTTGGAATCTTTCCCCGGGCCGAAAATTTCTAATCAACTGAAAATGTTTCTTTATCTTTTCCCACATCTTAAGTTTATCGTCCAAATGGCCTGATGATCAACCGTAAGCCCCGGTCATAACGGAAATAATTCCACGCCCAGTTAACAAAGGCGACGATTTTATTCCGGAACCCGACCAACGCCATCAGATGCACAAAAAGCCAGACGACCCATCCCACAAATCCCTGGAATTTTACAAATCGCGAATCCACAACGGCGTTGTTGCGGCCTACGGTCGCCATCACGCCGAAATCTTTATAACGAAAAGGCTTTAAGGGTTTGCCTTCGATGGTCGCCTTTAAGTTACGCGCCAGTACCCGCGCCTGCTGGATCGCCACCGGAGCCAGCATGGGATGGCCGTGCGGCGTGTCTTTCGTTATTACGGCCGCGATGTCCCCGATGGCAAAAATATTTTGATAACCTTCTACCTTATTATAAACATCCACTTTTAAGCGGTTATTACTGGCCGCCGGCATCAGCCCTTCGATCAAAGCCCCGGTCACGCCAGCCGTCCAAATGAGATTGTCCGTAAAAAGCTGTTTGCTGTTGGACAATTGCAACGTTCTGCCGTCATACGATTCCACTTTGGTCTTAAGCCAAACGTTTGTTTGGAACTTCTCCAAGAAACGTTGGGCGCTCCTTGAGGCCTCTTCCGACATGGTCCTCAGCAACCGCTCCTCCATATCGATGATATGGATCCGCATATTATTGAAATCAAGCTCGGGATAATCGTGCGGAAGGACGATCTTCTTAAGCTCCCCCAACGCCCCGGCCGTCTCAACGCCCGTCGGCCCGCCTCCTACAACGACAAACGTCATCAACCGCTCGCGCTCTTGAAGGTCATTGGTCAACAAGGCTTTTTCGAAGCTCTCTAAGATCAAGTTGCGCAGCTCCATCGCCTGCGACACCGATTTCATGCGCATGGCGTTTTTCTCCAGATCCTTAAGGCCAAAAAAGTTCGTCTTCGAGCCCATGGCCAACACCAAATAATCGTAAGTGATCTCTCCGATAGAGGTTTCGATACAATTGGCCGCGGGTTTGATCCGCAAAACCTCGGCCATACGAAAGATAATGTTATCCTGCTTATTAAAGATTTCCCGCAAAGGAAAGGCGATCGAATCCGGCTCTAAAGCGGCGGTCGCTACCTGATACAATAACGGTTGAAAGGTGTGGAAGTTATTCTTATCAATGAGAACGATCTGGACATTAAAATTTTTTAGCTTTTTGGCCAACTCCAAACCGCCGAAGCCGCCGCCGACAATAACGATTCTGGGCTTACTGGTCACAGGCACGTTAACCGGCATAGCTCTAGCCTTTCTTTTGTTCTCTAACTGTCTTCCAGAAAAAGAATCCAATGACAACGAAAGTGGTCAACGGGGCGATATAAGGAGAAATTTCGATATGAAAACCTTCCAGCAGCATGATCATGCCTAAAAAGAAAATGGAATACATGGCACCGTTTTTAAGGTATGGGTAATTTTTGATCCTCTCCACCCCATGGATCGTCAATTCCCGCACCACAACGGCTCCCAAGCCGTTACCCAAAAGAATAATGGGCACCGACATGGTGAATGCGAACGCGCCGATGACGCCATCGATCGAAAAGGTCGTATCCAGCACCTCCAAATAAACCAACTTACTGATATCACTTAAATTATTATTCTTTATTAACATCGCCTCGGCCTTGGCCGCCTGCTCTTTAAAGCCATGGGTGATAAAAAAAACGCTTGAGCCGATAGAGGCCGCGAAAGCGAGCATAGGGTCCAGCTTTAACGCTTGCCAGATGACCACACTTAAAAGCATTGAAGACAAAGCAAAAAACCATACCCCCTGGCGGCTGAAGAATTTCTCAACCCTCAACCCGAACGCTTTTTCTTCCAGAAACAACCAATGGAGGAAAAGTAAAACGAGGAAAATGCCTCCTCCCATCAAAAGTAACGGAGAAGACCTCTCTAACGCTTCGTGAACGGCCGGGTCGCTGTGAAAAGAGGCGGTAAACGCCCCCCAAAGCCCCATCGATGGATAACACATCCAAACGATCAGAAGCGGCAAGAACCCGCGGACCAGAAAAACGGCGATAAAAATGCCCCAAATAAGAAACCACTTGCGCCATTTCTTTTCCATCGTGGCCAGCACATCGGCGTTAACAACGGCATTATCGATGCTGGAGACCACCTCGAATAAGCATAGCCCCAAAATACTCAATATGATTTCGGCGATACCCATAAGACCACGATCCTGTATGAGAATATTCTAAATGATAGTTAGAAAAAAGAAAGCATCAAAACTTAAAAAAATAAGGGGGCACAGCCAGAACAATCGCCGGCTTCGTGCCCCCGGAAAAAATATTTCCCTAAAATTAATTTAAACTGGCCTTCTTCGGTTGTCTAAGGATCTCGCGCGTTATTTCACGCTCGGCTTGGAACCAATCATCCAAGTCATTGCCGTCCTTGAAACCTCGTTGCTGGTAAATGTCATACGCCCGTTGCTGGATCTTTTGTTGAACATCTCCAGTTAAAGCAGTTTTGAACGTCGTAGATTTTACCGTTTTTAATTCGGGTTTCTTAAGAAAAGCCATGGGTTGCTCCTTGTTAGTATTTGTTAAAATTTCAATTCCGCTTTAAAAACACGCGGAAAGTGGCTCGTCCACCGTTACCTTTATATTATTGGTATTTTAAAAGCATTGTCAATTTAATTTTTGCCGCTGAAGCTGAAATACTCTAAAGGAAAATTTGGGCCAATCCTTTGCGTACCATCATGATCGCAATGGCTGCCAAAAGCAGGGCCATCACCTTGGACAACGCCCGGCTTCCGGACTGACCCAAGAGTTTCATGACATTGCCCGCCTGAAGAAAAAGGGTCCCGGTAATGGCGATGTTAAGAACAATGGAAATGAGCGTAGGGATAATGCCATAGGTGTCCACCAGGATGAGCGAGGTGGTCAAGACCGCAGGCCCAACGATCAAAGGCGTACCCAAAGGCACGGGCCCAAGCTCTTCGGGGGGCATCCGGCGCATCTTCCCGGGCTGGATAATGTCGATGATGGCGATACAAAAAAGGATGATCCCGCCGGCCACCATGAAATCCCCCACGGTGATCCCCAACACTCTAAAAAGCATTTTTCCTAAAAGGACAAACCCAAACGCCAGGAAAAGGGCCGTTCCCAGGGACTGAAAAATGACCTTTTTCAAGGCGGGCCGTTTCCATTGATGCGTTAACGCCACAAAAAGCGGCAACACCCCGATAGCGTCCATTGCCACAAAAATAGGAATAAAACTTAAGATGATCTCATTCATTAACTTTCCTCCTCGAGTACATAAACTTCCGCTTCCAACCCAAACGTCCAAGCGATGGCTTCGCGGACGGTCTTGACGGTTGGCGGCACACGCAGCGTATAAAAAACAGACGTTGACGGACACCTGACCTTCACGAGCACCAGAGGCTCTTCATCCTTACGCCAATTGATCTTGACCAATTCCTGCTCGCCGTCGCGATCGAGAATTTCACCTTTCATTTGAGCCAGAAAACGCTCTAATCCAAATTCCTCCAAAAGGATCCGGCGTAACGCCGTATTCTGGCAGCGAATAATATCTTTGGCGTAAATTTTTCCGGAATCCAAAAGCCGTTTAGCGCGCCCAGTATAACGCATGCCCCGCACATAAAGCTGTTTGACCGCCCGGCGCCCTTCATCATCATATTCCTGCCAAATGCCATGGCGTAGGCCTTCCCGATAACGGCCGCGCTCCTTGAGCAAAGCGTTGGGATGCCATTCCGTTAAGGTCTCCTCCAGCCTGTTCATCCGGTAAACGCACTCCAGCATCAGCTGCCCCGATGGATACCATTCCCGGCGGATGCCGTGATATTGATTGTTCATAATATTGATCTCGGTCTTGATCTGGCCGTTGCGGTACCAGCTGCGCTGCGCGCCGTGAAGCACGCCTTTATGGAATGGGTCTTCCCGCTCCAGCTGGCCCGTGTCGTACCAAAGGCGGCCGAGTCCGTGCAAACGTCCGTTTTTTATCGTATAACGAAATTTCTCTCGAGCGTTGGGGTGTAGGCCGATATTAATCACCAAGGAAGGATCAAACGGGGATATTTGGATAAACAACTGTCCCTTTCGATGGGTTTCTTCCAACAATGCATAAACTTTATTAATCGCTAACATAACGCCATCCTTCGGGCTCGTATTCGCGCTGGCGGACAACTTTGTACGTGCCGGGGGTAAAAACCAGCGTCTGATGCTCGGGATGGGTCAGCTCCACTTCCATCCCGTGGCCGATCTTAAAGAAAAGGGTTCCCTGCTTTTCATAAACCTCGCCGCCTGCCAGCTCATGCAAATGCCCCGTCGCCTCCCCTTCAGCGAGGATACGGGTATTTTGGGGCCGCGCGCCCGATGGGATACGCTCAACGCGGATGATCAGCAAATCCCCTTGGCGCTTCATATCAAGAATCTCCCTCTGCTATTTTCATCGCATGCACCATGTCGTCGTCCTTAAAAATGAATTTCGCCCTTTCAAAACTGGGAGGGCCCAAAAGCGCCCGTGCATTATTGGAGAAACCATACCGCTCTTTGGGGATGCCTAAAAAATTTGCATCCAATCGGTCGTTGCCGTTTTCATCGTGATAATATTTAATGGCATATTCGCCGTAAGGGATGCCTTCAAAAACGTATTCGATCTTCCCGTCCTTGATATCCACCGTAACGCCGGTATACCCTTCCTTAACGGACCTTCTGGCTTCAAAAGCTTCCTTGGTGCTGACAAGCCCGATCTTAACAACACCTTGATCGGAAGCGAAACCGGTTATCACGATTTTCAAACGGCCGTTATGCGGATGGGCTTGCAACAAACAGGGAGTGGCGAAGACAAAAAGTAACGATAAAAACGCGCTGAGGTATAAGCGTAGGTCCTGTCTCATAACGGTTTCATTATACCAAAGCGTATCGGGCGTGTCATCCTCGAGGCAAAAAAATAACGACGCGGCCCCTAAATCAACGAACAGCGTTTAACCGTTACCGGCGCAGCTGCTTCTCGGAATCGATCACGTCGCGGTTGATCTTATCTTTCAAGGAATAGATTTTACTCTTTAAAACATGACTGACCGGCGCCTGGGCGATCTCGTTAAGGACCTGGATGCACATCCGAAAGGCGCGGACGATCTCCCCCTCATCGGCCTCGGTCTCCTTGAGGATCTCATCGAAGCTCGCACCCTTGATCCACGCCTCCATCGCTGGCGAAAGATGAAAATGGTAGCGTTTGGTGTAATCGCGCAGCCCATAGGTGCGTTCCACCTTGTTGATCTGCTTCATCACCCGGCGCGTCAGCGATTCCAAGGAATCAGCCTTATGGCTCAAAGGCGGTTTCGTCGTCCCCTTTCTTGCTTCAAACACGCACGCCAAGGCCAACACCCCCACTTCGGCTTCGCTGATCTGCTCCAGGACGTTGGTATCATAGAGCTCGGAAAGGATAAGCTCATAACCGTAAACTTGCGCCGCGAATTGCCCTTTTCTTGATAAACGCCCGTCCTCAATAAAACGAAGCTCTTTAAGAAGGTTGACTTTGGCCTTCATATGATCCAGCGCGCGCTTACGCAAAAACGGCCTGACCTGATAGTAATGGAACGATCGGGGATAAATGTCATAAAGATTTTCGCCGTAATGTTGATAGAGGTTCAGGATGGTCGCATAAGAACTGTTGAACTGCGAATTGATCCTTTCGGGCTTGCCGTAGATCATATCATGGAGCCGCTGCGGGCCGATGTCATGCGGATTGATACGCGTAAAGACAAAACCCTCGACATCGATGCCGCGGCGCCCCGCGCGTCCGGCCATCTGATAAAAATCCCGGGTTCGCAAAACGGCAAAGGCGTTGGGCCCCTCGCCGCCGTAATATTTGCGTACCTCATCAAAGGCGACGGTGCGCGCCGGCATGTTGATCCCAAGCGCGAAAGTTTCGGTCGTGAAAATGACCTTGATCAGACGGCTCGTGAATAACCGTTCCACCACTTCCTTAAGTGTGGGCAACATCCCCGCGTGATGGTACGCAATACCGCGCAGGACCAGAGGACGTATCTGTTTGGCGCTTTCCTCATCTTGCAGATCAAAACGCCGGCACAGTTGATCGAACAGCTCGCGTATTTGCTTGGGTTCCTCATCCTTGAGAAAATCATACGCCTTCAGCTCCCCGGCCAGCAATTCGGTCTTGCGGCGGGAAAATACAAAATAAATGCACGGCAGCAGATCATATTTACTCAAATGATCGATCAGCGGATGGAGTTGATTGGGCCGCAGCCGCACATAATGCGGCACTTTGCCGCCTCTGCGCATGTAGGACTCCATCCCCTGGAAACCAAACCTGGTCAGCTTTTTAAAGTCATCATATACCTTATTTTGGCATTGAAAATAAAAATGCAACGGCACGGGACGCTTGTCCTCTTTGACCACCTTAACTTCTTTCTGATGGATGGATTGGATCCATTGGCTCAGCTCATCAATATTGGGGATGGTGGCCGATAGGCCCAGCACCTTCATGTGCTCGGGCAAAAAGATCAGGGATTCTTCCCAGACGCTGCCGCGTTCGAAATCGTCGATATAATGGATCTCATCGAAGACGATCCAGCTGTAGGCATCCAGCGACCGGCGGTCTTCGAGGACCTTATTGCGGAAGATCTCGGTCGTCATGATAAGGACATCCGCTTCGGGGTTTAAGCTGACATCGCCCGTTAAGATACCGACATGATGGTGGGTGTTCTCCTGAAAATCGCGGTACTTCTGATTGGAAAGCGCTTTGATGGGCGCGGTATAGATGACCTTCTTGCCCTTGTTGAGACATTCCTCGATCACATGCTCGGCAATGGCCGTCTTGCCAGCCCCCGTCGGCGCGGCAACAATGACCGAGTACCCTTCATTAATATAGTCAATGGCCTGCTGCTGGAAGGGATCGTATTGCATAATTTTAAAGAGGCTGGCCGACTCCGCGCTTTTGGGCCAGAAAATAATAAGGCGAATAATAAATCATTAAGGAAACGATCAACATCAGCTCAAGCCCAAGCAAATAAACCGGCCAGGGCCCGAAGAAATCAAGGGCCGACGGCTGGGTGGGTTTGCGGCACAGATAAAGGTAATTGGCATCAAACAGCCAATTAAACAAAGCGATAAAGCCGGCATACACGTTCGTCACGATAAAGATCCGCCTGACGGATCTGGAAAAGATGGGCCTTTGAATACCCGCGGCCAATAAAAAAACGCCGATGATGATACATCCGTGCGTCAGGAAAAATTTAAAAAATATATAATCGGGAAAACCGACGCGCAGATCCGGCGTTAAAAGCGCCTGCAGCGTGCCGCCCAATCCCCAAAAATAAGCGATCTCCCAGATAAACTGGTTATGCCTTATAAGAGAAAACACGACCGCGAAGATCGCCAAGTCGCACAATTGTAAAGGCAAGCCCCATTTGTACGTCCATAATCCTTTTGCCAAAAGGCCGACGATATAGATCAACTCGTTGCCGATTAAAACAGCGGCCAACGTATAACGGACAGGCTTGATCAATTCTTTGGCTTTCTCAAAACGCGCCAAAAAAACCAATATCAAGGCAACCACAAGAATGAGACTTAAAGCGGCGATATGCGCCGCTCCAAAGGTGATAAACTCCCCCGTATTGGGCTTCATCACACTTTACCTGCTTTAATGATCCGGGCCAGATGCAGCGCGCTTGGTTTAATGCGCCGCTCATAGGTCTTATAGTCCACCTCGATCAAGCCGAAACGCGGAGCGAACCCGTGATGCCACTCGAAATTGTCCAACAGCGACCAATGAAGGTACCCTATGACATTGATGCCCTCTGCGATGGCCTTCTCCACCCTTTTTAGGTGTTCATCGATAAATTTGATGCGCCAGCTGTCATCTTCTTCGCAAGTGCCGTTTTCGGTGATGAAAATGGGGCGTTTATATTTTTTGAGCCACTTCATCGTTTCATACAGCCCGTTGGGATCAAAATGCCAGCCCAGCTGATTGGCGTGCGGGTTATGCCCGTGAAGGTACGTGCAATTGCCGCCGAAATAGGGCAACTTCAATTCCGGGTCGCTGCTGTTATATTCCCCTTCGTAATAATTGACGCCGATGAAATCCATATGCCGCTTGATCTTATCCAACGAATACATGTTATACATCCGATGGCGAAAGAATACCCCCACATGCACGGGCATGTTGTTGGTCTTGGGGCATACATAAAACGGCCTTAAATTGGTCGCGATGCCCACCATCGGCTTGATGGCAGTGCGTTTTTGATAAACCTTATGGATCTTTTGGTAAGCGATATTATGGGCTTTGAGCATATTGTTGAGCGCCCGCCACATTTTCAGGAAAGATTTCTCTCCCGGCGGCCAGACGCCCAAATGATAACTATGCCAGGCGAGCACCATAGGCTCATTGATGGTGATCCAATAACGCACATCATCTTTAAAACATTCGGTAAGCGTATCGATGAAAAAAGAAAAATATTTATGCGCTCTATCGTTTAACCAACCGCCGAGATAACTGAACCAGCCCGGGTTGGTGAAATGATGGACCGTCACAATCGGCTCTATCCCACGGGCTTTGAGGACTGCTATCACCTTCTTGTAATGCCGCAGCTCCTCCTGGTTGATCTTGCCTTCAGCAGGCTCGATGCGGCTCCATTCGATGGAAAGCCGATGGGCGTTGTGGTTGAGCTGTTGGGCAAGATCGAAATCTTTTTCGTAAAGTGTATACGAACGGCAGGCGTCCCCCGAAGGGTCTTTGGTGCGCCCCTTTTGTTCCCACTCCCACCAATCGTTATTGAAATTGGAGCCCTCAATTTGATGGCTGGAGGTGGTCGCTCCCCATAGGAAATTTTTCGGAAACATTAATTGTATTATATCAGGATGGGCGGGAAGATAAACAAAGGGATTGAATTATATGAAGGATGATTATTTTTTCAACACTTGCTTGGAACGCAACAGCGCTTCATCTATATCGACGCAAATATTATCTTTGCCGATGCGCTGCAACAAGCCGTTGACGGTCAAAACTTTTTTGGGCTGGGCCTGTAGCCCCGAAAGGATGACGCGGACTTTATCTTTTTCGCACTTTTCGATCAGATCCTCCAGCGCCCGAAGACCGGTAGCATCCATCGCCGGAACAAAGCGCATGCGCAAGATCAATACTTGAGGCGGCTCCTCCAACTCGCGCATGGTATCCCGGAACTTATCCGCCGCGCCGAAGAAAAACGGCCCGTTGATCTCGAACACTTCAACGCCCTCCGGAATATTCTTTCTAAACGTGGCCATGGCGTCCCCCCCTTCTTCTTCATCAGACGCTGAAATAAAACCCACCTGGGTGACGGCCACCATGCGGCGCATAAATAAGAACGCGGCCAAAACAACACCCACTTCAATGGCCACCGTCAGATCCACCAACACGGTCAGTAAAAAGGTCGTCAATAAAACAAGGATATCGCTTTTAGGGCTGCGCAATAATTTGGCGAACAACTTCCATTCGCTCATATGATAGGCCACCATGATCAATATCCCCGCCAATGTCGCCATGGGGATCATGGCCGCAAAAGGCGCGAAGAAAAGAAAGATAAAAAGAACGGTAGCCGCATGGATGATGCCGGCAACGGGCGTTGCGCCTCCCAATTTAATGTTGGTCGCGGTGCGGGCGATAGCGCCGGTCGCCGGGATACCGCCCCAAAGAGGAGAAACGATATTAGCCACCCCCTGGGCCACCAGCTCCATGTTGGAGCGGTGGCGCCGGCCTGTCATCCCGTCGGCAACGACCGCCGAAAGCAACGATTCGATGCCGGCCAAAAGCGCGATCGTTAGCGCCGGAGAGGACATTTTCATCAAAAGATCCAGGTTGATGGAAGGAAAGCGAGGCGGGGTAAAACTGTTACTTACCGCACCGAAACGGCTGCCGATCGTATCAACGGGAAGATGGAAAATATTTACGGCAACGGTCGTCAGGATAATCGCAACCAACGCAGCCGGTACATGGTGCGTCAGCCGCGGCAAGTAAATAATAAGCAAAATGGTGACGACTCCCAAACTTATCGCCGCCCCATCAACATGCGCGAGATGCTGCAGATAGATCAGCCATTTATCGATAAAATGTTCGGGGGTATGCATTAGCCGTAACCCGAGAAAATCATGGATCTGGGTGGTAAAAATGATCAAGGCGATGCCGCTGGTGAAACCGACCGTCACCGGATAGGGAATGAACTTAATGACATCGCCCATGCGGGCGAGGCCCATCACGATGAGCAATACCCCCGCCATGACAGTGGCCACTGCCAACCCATCGTAACCGTACTTTTGCACGATGTCATAAACAATGACGATGAAGGCCCCTGTGGGCCCGCCGATCTGAAAACGGCTTCCGCTCAACGCCGAGATCAAAAAGCCGGCAACAACCGCCGTAATCAACCCCTGCTCGGGCTTGACACCGGATGCGATCGCAAAGGCGATCGAAAGCGGCAGCGCCACGATGCCTACGATAATTCCGGCGATCAGGTCTTTAACCAATAGCTGTGGCGTATAACCTTCTTTTAAAACAGAAATAAGTTTTGGTTCAAATGTTCTTTCCATCAATTCCCCATAAAGAAAAAATCCTCCATTTCTACCTCTAAACGATGGGTAGCCATGAAGGCAATGAATCTATTATATCCTCAGATACAGGGCTGTCAAAATATTGAATGAAAAATATCAAAATTTAAAACAAACGAAAAACATAACCCAGCAAAGCGCCGCCCAAAACGATCCACAAAGAACCTATCTTCTTAAATCGTAACGTGACCGCGATGCTGGCTAGCGCTATCAAGGCGGTTTTCCAATCGGAAGCGGTGGCTCGAAATAACATCACCGTCACCGCCGCCATAATACCGACCGCACTGACATTGACGGCATCCAAGAAGCTTGACATCCATTTGGATCGGCGCATCTTCGGGATCAAGGGATTAAGGAGCGCGACCAGAATAAAAGCCGGCAAAAAAATCGCGACCGTTGCCATGACAGCCCCCGAAAATCCCTGAAGGATATACCCGATAAAAGTCGCCGTTGACAATACAGGCCCCGGTGTGAACTGGCCGATGGCGACCGCGTCCAACAGCTGCTGGTGCGTCAGCCATCCGAGCCTGTTGACAAAATCGCCTTCCAAATAAGCGATCAGGACATAGCCGCTTCCAAAAAGGACAAAACCTATCTTAAGGAACGTTAAAAACAATACCGGAAGTGAAACGCCTTGAACAACGATGGGAGAAAAGGCTGCCAACAAAGGAATCGTTTTAAATTTTACAAAACCGCCCCAAGGGAGCAATGCGAAAGCCGATTTCTAATCGCTCCTTCGTTCCTTAAAACGTAAAAGGATCATGCCCAAAAGTCCGCCACCCAAAATGGCGATGTGAGCCACGGGGCCCCCAAAGGCCGAACAGCCCAATTTTAGAAACACCTTTATTATTTCTAAAATATTTTCATTCTTCATCTGTCTAAACCATCTTTTTAACGGCCTTGATGACAAGATGCTCGCCGAAAAGCATATCCTTGGATGATAGTATCTTATTGATCCTCATATAATCCACATTTCCCTTGCTTCGGGCGCGGCGGGCTTTCAAGTATAATTGCAACTTAATGAGCGGGATGAGAAAACATAAGCCAAGCCCGCGGTGCCTGCTGGTGGCTATTGTTTCGATGGCCAAACCCGAATGATAAAGAAGATATTCCAATTCATGATATCTCCAGGGGATGACATGCAAATTCCAAATGACCATTCTGGGATTTTTAGAATTTTCTATCAAGGGCTCCCTGAAATATTCCCAACAACCTTCCACCAAATACCTCATTCTTGACTTGAGGTTCAAAATGTTCGGCGTCGAAAGGATGAGTTTCCCGCCCGGTTTCAAGATCCGCTTTAATTCTCCCATCACCTCATAAGGATTCTTCAAATGCTCGACAACCTCCGCCAGCACGATGTATTTAAACGAACCGTCCTTAAATGGTAATTTCTCTGCCACGTTACATTTTTGGAATTTGATCTTATCTTTGTATTTGAACCGCGCTTCATCCATGTCGGCGGCCAGCACATCGAAACCGAGCTGATGAAGCGCAAGCGCGTAATCGCCGTCGCCGCAGCCGATATCCAGCACTTTCCCCCGCGGCTCAGAACTTAGTAGATCGATGAATTTTTCAAGAAGGAAATTGCTCAATGTCTTATTAAGGTAGAATCGGAAGAATTCTCAAGATAAGCGGATGGCCGGTCATATTTCTTTCTTTCAAAAACAGCCGTCAGGCTGTACACGGCGGGAATCACAAATAACGTAAAGAACGTTGAGACGATCATCCCGCCTATAACGGTGATCGCCATCGGCCGAAGGGCCTCGGCCCCGGCGCCAAACGCGAGCGCCAACGGAAGCGCCGCGGCAATGGTGGCCATGGACGTCATCAGGATCGGACGCAAACGGATGGGGCACGCTTCCAATAGCGCTTCATGGACATTTTTGCCTTGCGCGCGCAATTGGTTGGTGAACTCAACCAAAAGAATAGAATTCTTCTTAACAATGCCCATGAGAAGAACAAGCCCGATAAAGCTGTACATGTTCAGCGATTGGTTCGTCAGCCACAACGCCAGAAGCGCTCCCGTAACGCTAAAGGGAAGCGACAATAAAATAATAAAAGGGTCCTTGTAACTGTTGAATTGGGAGGCCAAGACCATGTACGCGACCAAAATACCCAGCCATAGGACGAACCACAGGCTGCCGAAGGATTCCTGAAATGTTTGCGTGTTGCCGCCGAAGGAGGCGCGGTAACCTTCCGGTAAAATTTCTTTGATGATTTTCTGCGTTTGCACGATCGCATCGGCCTGGGATTTGCCGGGGGCCACGTTGGCGTGCACATTGATGGCGCGTTC
>DATDQB010000020.1:0-223230 GCA_035292445.1 Candidatus Omnitrophota bacterium | reverse complement strand
GTGTATATTTTTACGGCATATTTTTGACAGGTATCTGAAAGCATGTTTTTCGCTCTTTATGACCTGATATAAGTCGAGAAGTCGCATACGCACAGTTTAGCAATTACGCTAATTCTGTGCCAATTGTTTTATAATCACCTTTTTTAATTAATAAGGACATCTTACTATGCCCAAAGAATCGAATTTAGAGTTTAAGGTCGGGTTATTTGTGCTGGTCGGCATGGTCGCTTTGACCGCCTTCATTTTCTCCATTACGGATAAAGCGGTATTGGAAGAGGGTAAATCGATCCGTGCCGTTTTTCAGTTCGCCAATGGGCTCAAGAAGAACGCCCCCGTGCGCATCGCCGGCGTGGAAGAGGGCATCGTCAAGAATATCGGCCTGTTCTTCGACCGCCAGGATAAGCTCACCAAAGCCGAGGTGAATATGTGGGTGAAACGCTCGACAAAGATCCCTGCCGATTCGACCATCACGATCAACCAGCTGGGCCTATTGGGCGAGAAATATATCGAGATCATCCCCGGCGTGGACGCGAAAGAATTTATGGAGGAAGGGAAGACTTACGTGGGCAAAGACCCCATTGCCCAGGAGGCGATCTCGGAGCGGGTGATGGAGGTGGCCAGTCAAGTCGAGTTAGCCATCAGCGGCATCAATGAAATGGTGCGCGATGAAGAGTATCGCCAGGATATCGGGGAAACGCTGGCCAATTTGAATTCCCTGACCGGCAACATCGATGATATCCTCAGTGACGTCAAATCCGGCAAGGGCACGGTTGGCAAATTGTTTTATGACGACCGGCTTTACGATGACCTGCAGGGGTTCACTTCAGATCTAAAAGCGAACCCCTGGAAGTTGCTTTATCGACCGAGAAAGTAGTCGGTAGTCGTCAGCTATCAGTCGTCAGAAGTCGTCAGTCTGATAGCTTCTGAAGACTGACGACTGATGACTGATAGCTTATAGTATTAAAATGACCAAGATAAAAACAATTTTTGTTTGCCAGGAATGCGGGAGCGAATCGCCAAAATGGGTCGGCAAATGCCCCAATTGCAGCGCGTGGAATTCGTACGTGGAAGAGACCTCTGTTCCCGTTTCCGTCGAGAAGCGTGGCGGCATTGTGTTCAAGGACAATCCGGTATTGTTAAGCGATGTTTTGATGGATACGGAGACCCGCTATTCCACACAGATCAAGGAATTGGACCGCGTGCTGGGAGGCGGCGTTGTGAAGGGCTCGGTGACGCTGATCGGGGGAGACCCCGGCATCGGCAAATCAACGCTTTCGTTGCAGATCGGCTACGCGTTAAGCCGTAAGGCCTTAAAGGTCCTTTACGTGAGCGGGGAAGAAAGCGTCCAGCAGACCCGCATGCGCGCCGAGCGAATTTCTTCCGTAGGGGCTCAGCGCGCTGAGCCCCTACTTTACATCGTCAACCAGGTCGATCTGGACGTGATCATTGAATATATCAATAAAATGAACCCGGACGTGGTCGTGATCGATTCGATCCAGGTGTTATATAGAAATGATCTCACCTCAACACCGGGAAGCGTGAGCCAAGTGAGGGATTGCGCGGCGATCTTAACCCATCTGGCCAAAACAAAAAACATGGCGCTATTTATCATCGGCCACGTGACCAAAGACGGCACGCTCGCCGGCCCGCGCGTGTTGGAGCATATTGTTGATACGGTCCTTTATTTTGAGGGTGAGCGCTATTCATCGTACCGTATCCTGCGGGCCATCAAAAACCGCTTCGGCTCGACCAATGAGATCGGCGTTTTTGAGATGACCTCCGGTGGGCTCATGGAAATCGCTAACCCCTCGCAGATCTTTCTTTCGGAACGCCCGCAAAATACTTCGGGTTCGGTTGTCGTGCCGGTCCTGGAAGGGACAAGGCCTTTTTTGGTCGAGATCCAGGGACTGGTGAGCCGTTCCAGTTTCGGGATGGTCCGCCAGAAAGCGCAAGGCTTCGATGCCAACCGCCTGGCGATGCTGGCCGCCGTTCTGGAAAAACGCCTCGGCCTTAACCTGCAGGATAAAGATATTTTTCTTAATGTGGTAGGCGGAATCAAGGTCATGGACCCGGCCGGTGACCTGGCCGTTGCGGTCGCGATCGCCTCGGCTTTGTTGGATAGGCCGTTACCATCGGATGTGGTCGTGCTGGGGGAGGTGGGTTTATCGGCGGAGGTGCGAAGCGTCAGCCAACTGGCCGTGCGTTTGAACGAAGCGGAGAAGCTCGGTTTTAAACGCTGCATTCTCCCTAAGAATAATTTGAAAACAAAAGTGGAATTAAAAAATAAGAATTTGGAACTGTTGGCGGTCGAGACCGCCAGGGAAGCGTTGGAATATTTATCGTAGTAGGGGACGCATAATATGCGTCCCCTACTACATTACATTAAGGAGTATATAAAATGACATTATCTTTTATCCGGGCTTTTTTTCTTATCATCAGCGGTGTCGTCGGTTATTACGTGGGGGAGCTGTTGTTCCAGCCGCTCTTTGGCCTGCAGGTCGGGACGTTATGCGGGCTTTTTTTGATCTTTGTCGAGAGCCGCTTAAGAAGGGTTTCGGTCCGCGGGCTTTCCAGCGTTGTCTTTGGCCTTCTCTTGGGCCTTTTTATGGCCAAGCTATTGGCCGACATCATATCGCTTTTGCCGTTAGGGGATTTTATCCTCTCCGTGGCGCGGGTCGTCCTGACCGTCATTTTTTCTTATCTGGGCGCGGTCATGGCGCTGCGCGGGAAAGACGAATTTAACATCATCATTCCGTATGTGCGTTTTCGCCGGCAGGATGTCAAGGAAGGCATTATCTTACTGGATACGAGCGCCATCATTGACGGGCGGATCGCCGATATTTACAAGCTGAATTTTTTGATCGGGCGGCTGGTCGTGCCGCGTTTTGTGCTTCTTGAGATGCAAAAGCTGGCCGATTCGGGGGACGACATCAAACGCCAGCGCGGCCGCCGGGGCCTGGAGCTTTTAAAGTTGATGCAAAACGACCCCAAGGTCGATGTCCACATTCATGAAGACGAGATGACGGAGCCAGGGGACGTTGACGCCAAGCTGGTGAGTTTGGCAAAACTAATGGACGCGCGCATTTGCACCACCGATTTTAATTTGGGGCAGACGGCCTCGTTGCAACATATCGAAGTTCTCAATATGAATGAACTGGCGAGCTCCGTTAAATCCGTTGTTTTTATAGGTGAAGAGCTTGATGTCAAGTTGACCCGGGAAGGCAAGGAAGCGAGCCAAGCGGTCGGTTATATGGATGACGGGACCATGGTCGTGGTGAGCGATGCCAGGAAGCTCATTGGCCAAAATGTCTGTGCGGCGGTGACCTCTGTCCTTCAGACGCAATCCGGTAAAATGATCTTTGCGAAGCTGAGCCAACGATGAAGATCCAGGCGATCATTCCCGCGGCCGGCAGCGGCTCCCGTTTGAAGACTTCAGTACCCAAGCCTTTTATTGTGCTTAACGGGTTACCGCTCATTGTCCATACACTTAAAAGGTTCGAGGAGTGCGCGTTGATCCAAGGGGTGATCCTGGTCGTTCCTTCGGAGCAGATGGGTGATTTTGAGGCTTTGATAAAGAAGTACGCGATCTCCAAAGTGAACCGCCTCGTCGTGGGCGGGAAGACCAGGTGTGAATCCGTTAGCAAGGGGCTTGCAGTGATCGACCATGATACTGCCGTGGTCGTTGTCCATGACGGGGCCAGGCCGGTCGTTGACGCTGCGTTGATCGAGAGGGCCATCCACGCCTGCCAGGAATACGGGGCCGTTGTCGTGGGGGTTCCCATCAAGCCGACCATTAAGCGTGTCGACCCGCAATCAATGTCGGTGGCACAGACCATTGACCGAAAGGACTTGTGGGAGATCCAAACGCCCCAGGTCTTTAAAAGGGACATTTTAGTCAAAGCGCATGAGCAGAATCAAGGCAAGGACGTGACCGATTGCGCCATGCTCGTTGAGCAAATGGGCGTCAGCGTGAAGATCATCGAAGGCGATTACCGTAACATCAAAGTGACGACCGAAGAAGACCTGACCATCGCGCAGGCGTTCATCGCGCAAGGGAACGGTCAATTAAAGCCATGACATACCGCTTCGGCATAGGTTACGATATCCACCGTTTCGCGCCCGGAAGGAAGCTTATCCTGGGCGGCGTGGAAATTCCGTATTCAAAAGGCCTCGAGGGCCACTCGGACGCGGATGTCTTGACGCACGCCGTCTGCGATGCTATTCTGGGAGCTCTGGGCCGCGGCGACATCGGGGAGCATTTCCCGAACACCGACCCTAAATATAAGGGCATCTCCAGCATGGTCCTTTTGGGGCACATCAATGAGATGCTCGAGAAGGAAGGCTACAAGGTCGCCAACATTGACACGGTGATCCAGGCCGAAGAGCCGAATTTGAAGAATTTTAAAACGCAGATGCGTTTTCATATCGCGTACAAGCTCGCGATCGATGAAAACCAGGTCAACATCAAAGCGACGACCCAGGAAAAACTCGGCGCCATCGGAGAAGGTAAAGGTATCGCGGCATTCGCGAGTGCTTTATTGATCAAAGCTAAAGATTAAGGACCCAAAGGGGATATGATGTTAATACAAATATTGGTCATATTCATTGTTGCCATTGTGCTTATCGGCGTCTTCTTTAAAGACGAGATCAACAGTACCAGGGAAAGGGACCCGGCCGCGCGCGGATTTCTGCAGATCATCCTGATCTACTCGGGGCTGCACGCCATCATCGCTTACCGGATCAACCATGTCCTGTGGGAGGCCAAGCTCACTTTTTTTGCCCGCTGGTTGTCGCAGCTCGCGCGGTTTTTTACCGGCATCGAGATTCATCCCGGGGCGCAAATAGGCAAGGGGCTTTTTATCGACCACGGGATGGGGGTCGTGATCGGGGAGACATCGATCGTCGGCGATAACGTCACGTTATTTCAGGGGGTGACGCTCGGCGGGACAGGCAAAGAAACCGGCAAAAGGCATCCCACACTCGGTGATAATATCGTCGTGGGCGCGGGCGCGAAAATTTTAGGGAACATCACTATCGGCTCCAACACGTACATCGGGGCCAACGCGGTCGTCTTGAAGGACGTGCCGCCCAACTCGACCGTGGTCGGCGTTCCCGGCCACGTCACCAAGCAAGATGGAAAAAGAATAGACCTCATGATGGATCACGTGCAGGTAACGGATCCTATTATGCAGCACTTAAAAGACATTATCCAACGGGTGAGAGACCTCGAGGATAAGGGCAAGCCCCGCAGCTAAACGCATCCGGGAATTTTTCATTCAAGACCATGAATTTTGAACCGAGGATTTATATATGGGCATACGCATTATAAGTCAACCTATTCCCCAAGAGGAATTAAAAGACCTGGCCAAGGAATATTACGAAGATCTGATCAAAGGCGTCGTTGACATAAGGCGTGAAGTGGTGGCCTTGGGGGGCGAGATGCATGCGGATGCCGAGGAGGTTTTATTAAAGAATGGCTCGAAGCAATCTGATCTATGGGGTTTTAATATTCTTTTAGATAAAAATAAAGAAGAATGCCTGATGTTCGAGTCGTTTATCAATATTCGGCCGAGAGATAATAACAGGAATTTAGAAGTCCAGGACCCTGCCATTCGCAAAGAAATGAAACGCATCATTTTTGAAAAGGTCTTTTTATGATCAGCCAACAAAAATGGCAAAACCTGTCGTTCTATCAGCAGCTGGGCAATGTTGCCAGCGAGTTAAGCCGGGCCATTAAGTTCAAGGACCAAAATGATACTGAACATATGAACTCATCGTTATGGAGGCTGCTTGAATTATTGGATCTGACCATAGACGATAAAAGGAATGTATCGAGATTGAGGGAATTGTGCCGATTTAAGGAAGTATTGAGCGATTGGTATTGCCAGACGAAAGTTTACGATATCGATCCCGAATCTTTAAAAGACTATTCGTTGCGTTTTGCCATGTTGGCAAAGAATTGAAACAATGATAAAAGGTAAATTCATCACCTTTGAAGGCTCGGAAGGCTCAGGGAAATCCACCCAGATCGAGCTCATCAAGAAATATTTAAAGCGCAAAGGCAGATCCGTTCTGTTCGTGCGCGAGCCCGGAGGTGTTGCCATCAGCGAGAAAATCCGCCGTATCCTGCTGGATGCCAAGAACGTCCGCATGGGCAAGGAATGCGAAACATTCCTGTACATGGCCGCCCGCGCCCAACTGGTCGCCGAGGTCATCCGCCCGGCGCTTCAAAAGGGCAAGATCATCTTATGCGACCGCTTTCTGGATTCAACGCTTGCTTATCAGGGCTACGGTTGCGGGGTGGATCTGGCGCTCATCAAGAAAATGGGGGCCTTCGCAACCCAGGGGATCACGCCGGATCTGACGCTTGTTTTCGATATCGAACCGCAAACCGGCCTCTCGCGCATCCATCGCAAGAAAGATAGGATCGAACGAAGGAAGTTATCGTACCATCAAAAGGTGCGCCGGGGGTATCTTACGATCGCGCGCCAAGAACCCAAGAGGGTCAAGGTGATCAAGGTGAATGGATCTCCGGAGATAATTCACGCAAAGGTAAAAGCGTATATTGAGCGGTTGTTAAAAATGTAAATAAGTCATCAGACGTCAGTCGTCAGCTGTCAGACGGATGGTTTCTGATGACTGAAGACTGACGACTGAAAGCTAACATGAAAGAAATCCTCAACATCCATCAAAATATTCTTGAGCGCTTTTGCACGATTGAGAAGAAAGGCCTCTTGGCCCACGCCTATCTTTTGATCGGCCCCCAGGAGGTCGGCAAATTCGAAACGGCCCTCGTGCTCGCCAAAATGCTCAATTGTGAGAAGCCGGGTGAAGGCATTTCTTGTGATCAATGCGCCTCCTGCCTGAAGATAATTAAATCCAATCATCCGGACGTGCACGTGCTGCAATGCGAAGAGGATTCATCCGTCATCAAGATCGACCAGGTCAGAGAGCTCTTGGGCCAGGCGCGCTTAAGGCCGTTCGAGGCGAAAAGGAAAGTTTTCATCATCAAGGACGCCGAAGGGATGACGCCGGATGCGGCGAATGCCCTTTTAAAAACGCTTGAGGAGCCTACCAGCACAAGCGTCCTTTTGTTGACGAGCTCGGTTCCTGAGAAACTTTTGCCGACGGTGCGCTCGCGCTGCCAAGCGGTGCATTTTTTAAGCGAATCCAGCGAAAGGATCCTCCAATACCTGGAAGGAAAATATGTGGAAAGCTTTGCCTCGTCCCATTTCCTGTCGTATTTCGCCGAAGGGTGCCTGAAAAGGGCCGAGCGGCTGCGGGAGGAAGGTTTTTTCGAGGCCAAGAACGAATATTTGGATGAATTTCTTTTCCGCGCTGACAGCGAGGCGTTCATCAAAGAGATGAGTACTGATAGGGAAAAATGCCAAGAGTTCCTTAAAGTCCTATTGAGCTGGGTCAGGGACGCCATTTTGTGCAAATCGGGGGTCGCTGACCAGCGGCTCATCCATCTGGACCGCAAGAAGGATTTGGAGAATTTCCAGGTCAAATTTTCATTCGCGCAGTTAAATACGATCCATGACACGGTTGTTCTGGCCTACAAGCAGCTTACGGACAACCTTAACATCCGCTTGTCATTGATGATATTGAGGGAGATGATCCATGGATAGACTGATCGAAGTGCAATTGGGCGAGTTTCGCGGCCCGAGTTTGTGTTACTTGAACAGCGTGGAATGCAATAGAGGCGATATCGTGATACTGGAGGTCGAGCGCGGGAGTGAGTTCGGCCGTGTCATCTCCGATATCAAAAAGGTATGTGACACCAAGCCCGAATCCGTCGAGGGCAAGGTCTTGCGCAAAGCGACCGAAGGGGACCTTAAGCAGATCGAGAATAACCTCATGAAGGCCAAGGACGCCCAAAGCACCTGTGTGCGCAAGATCACCGACCGCAAGCTTGATATGCAGATCACGAAGGTGGAATACACCTTTGACTCAAGCAAGGTCATTTTTTATTTTACCTCCGAAGGGCGCGTGGATTTCCGCAATCTTGTTAAGGATCTGGCGCGCGTTTTTAGGGTGCGCATCGAATTGAAGCAAATAGGCGTGCGCGATAAGGCGAAGATCATCGGTGGTTATGGCGTGTGCGGCCGCGAGCTTTGCTGCAGTTCTTTCCTGAAAGGCTTCCATCCTTTGTCGATAAAAATGGCCAAGAGCCAGGGGCTGCCCCTTAACCCCTCACGCATATCAGGGGTGTGCGGGCGGATCAAATGCTGCATGGCGTATGAGTACGAGGTCTACAGGGAATTTGCCAGGAACTTACCTCGGGTCGGCGATAAGGTCACGCTCCCCGAAGGCAAGGGCAGGGTCGTGGATATCAACATCCTCAAAAAGTACGTGACCGTGGATGTGGGTGAAGGCCGCCTGGTCAAGTCGGTATATACATAAATAGTTACCGGTTACCCGTTACCGGTTACCAATAAAACAGGTAACAACTGGTAACAGGAAACAGGTAACTGGTAACCCAAATCTATGAGCTCCAAATTTTTTGTCACAACTCCGATTTACTACGTGAACGACAAGCCGCACATTGGGCATGCGTACACAACGATCCTCGCCGATGTGCTCGCCCGTTACCATAAGGTCGCGGGTGATGAGGTTTTTTTCTTAACAGGCCTCGATGAGCACGGGCAAAAAGTGGCCCAGGCCGCGGAAAAAAGAGGGGTAAGCCCTCAGCAGCACGCCGATGAGATGGCGCCGAGGTTCAGCGAATTGTGGAAGCGCCTTGAGATCGAGAACGATGATTTTATCCGCACGACCGAGAAGCGCCACACGACAATCGTGCAAAAAGTGTTGCAGGAAGTCTACGACAAGGGCGATATTTACATCGATGAGTACACGGGCTGGTATTCGGTTTCGGAGGAGCGTTTCATCACCTCAACCGAGAAAGAATCCGGCGCCTTCCGGGACGTTAAGGAATTAAAAGAGAAGAACTATTTTTTCAAGATGGGCAAGTACCAGAAACAGCTCATCGAATACATCAATACGCATCCCGAATTTATCCAGCCCGAACATCGTAAGAATGAAGTTCTTGGGTTTTTAAAGCAGCCGCTGACGGACCTGTGCATCTCGCGGCCCAAGTCCCGCATGAGCTGGGGCATTGAAATTCCTTTTGATAAAGATTACGTCACCTATGTGTGGTTTGACGCGCTTATCAATTACATTTCCGTCCCAGGTTATGGAAGCAATGAGAAAAATTTTAAGAAATGGTGGTCGGCGGACGTTCATCTGATCGGCAAGGATATTTTGACCACCCACGCCGTGTATTGGCCGACCATGCTTTTCTCACTCGGCATTCCGCTGCCCAAAACAATTTTCGCCCACGGCTGGTGGCTTATTGGCGAGTCCAAAATGAGCAAATCCTTAGGGAATGTGGTCAATCCATTGGATCTGATCGAGCAATATGGGGTGGACCCGGTCCGCTATTATCTGATGAGTGAAATGGTGCTCGGTTCTGATGCGAACTTTACGATCGAATCCTTTATCAAACGTTTCAATAGCGATCTCGCTAATGACTTTGGGAATTTGTTGAACCGCGTGAGCGGGTTGATTAATAAATTGTTTGATGGGAAAATCCCCGTAGGGAACGGTCTCGACCGTTCCGTACAAGATATTAAACAAGCGGCGGAAGCGTTAGCCAAGACCGTTCCGGAATCCATCGAGCGGATGAATATAAGGGAAGCCATTGAAGCGCCCTTGAACATTGTCCGCATGGCGAATAAATACCTGGAGGAATCTGCTCCCTGGAAGGTCGCCAAAGAGGACCTTAAAAAAGCCGGCGTTATCCTTTACACCGCGAGCGAGGCGCTACGCATAAGCGCGGTCTTTCTAGCCCCCGTTATGCCTTCGAAGACACAGAAGGTACTTGAAGTTTTGGGTGCTGTTAAATCAGGGAGCAAGTGGGGCGAACTCAAAAGCGGCACGCAGCTACAAACGCATGAGGCGTTGTTTCCGAGGATTGAAACCACTCCTAAGGCAGCCGCTTGACAGGTTTTTTCTGTTATGGTATATTTATACCATAATCATGGTTAAGAAAGACCATTATGATCCGAGCGCGTTCCCAAACCAAAACGAGGGTCCTCAATTACTTCTTCTTGAACGAAGAAAAACAGGCTTATATTAACGAGCTTGCCCGGCTTATTGAAGCCGACCCCAAGAACGTCTTTCGCATCCTGGTGCAGCTTCAGCAGGAAGGCCTTCTTAAAAGCGAGTTCAGGGGCAAAGAGAGGTTTTTTTCCGTTAATAAGGGGAACCCTCTCTACAAGCACTATAAAGAAATTTTCCTTAAGACGGCGGGTTTTGAGCACGGTTTGAGCGAGAGGCTTAAAACGGTCAAGAACCTCAAGGAAGCTTATATTTTCGGTTCCTACGCCAATGGCCGTTATGAAGCGATGAGCGATATCGATATTTTGCTGGTCGGGACCCACAGCAGCATAGAGGCGCAAAAGGCCATTTATGGCCTTCAAAAAGAGACCGGCCGCGAGATCAATGTCATCGATATCACCCCGCAGGAGTTGGCCAAGAATAAAAAACAAAAGGATGAGTTCATCAAAAACATTTTTGACGGAAAAACGGTCCGTCTATTATGACATTTGATAAGGATTTTTTTATAAGCCAGAAATTTACGCAGGCCCAACTGGGAAAGTATCGCAAATCGGCGAAGCGGAATCTGGATATTGCCGGCCGCCATGGGGAGCCGGAGGTGGTCTTTCACTTTTCCTATATGGCGCTTATTATGATAGGGATCTATTATCTGGCGAAGGAAGGTTACCGCGTCAAAAGTCGTCCGGGGCATCATAAGAAGATCATCGAGGCGTTAAGCGAGATCTTGGGTTCGCAGGATGTGTTGGTTGTCGGCGAAAGGATGCGCAAAAGCCGTAATCGGGATATGTATAATGCCGATATGCTGATCGCCAAAAAAGAGGCCAGCGAGTATCTTCAGTTTGTGGAGGGGTTGTTTAAGGCGTTATAACGTAGGGGCCGCACACTGTTGCGGTCCGTACTGTTTAAAATTGTGTGCTGGGCCGACAATTTGTGCCGGCGGGCACATATTCAAATTGTTGCCGCGCGGCAACAATTGTAGTGTAAAGGCGGGGAGCATTTGGGGAGAAGTGGAGAAAAAATAGAAGGGTGTCCCTGGGGAGTGTCCTGTCCCCTTCAATACAAGAATCGAGACAAAGTAGGGGCCGCAGATCTGCGGCCCGTACAATATTTTTATTTTAGATGAGGAATTCGGATGCAAACGCACGAAGCGTTGTTTCCGAGGATCGAAGTAGAGAAGAAATAGAAGGGTGTCCCTTGGGAGTGTCCTGTCCCCTTCTCCTTCTCCATGATTTTCCAAAGAATATGAAAACAAAGATTTTAATAATGACAGCCCTATTGCCCGTTTTCATTGGGTGTACGGTGGTAAAAGTTTTACAACCAACGGGTGGAAGTCGGGCAGACGGCATTATAGAGATGTCCTATCAATATAGTTGGCTGGACACGGTTGAAGTAGATTGGGCGTCAGCATTGCAAACTGCGAAGCAGAGATGTCAGGCTTGGGGATATGATAGTGCTGAACCCTTTGGACAAGCAACTTCTGTATGTCAATCTGGTGAGAACTCTTTTTGTTCGGACAATCTGGTAACAGTTAAATATCAATGTATAGGTAACTTAGAAAAAGGAGAAGGGGACAGGACACTCTGAGGGGACAGGTTCAATTAATTATGGCCTACGATCAGAAACTCGAAAAACGTTTGGCGAAGATAGTGGAGGAGCGAAGGGATTTCCAGCAACAAAAAATGTTCGGCGGGGTGGGATTTTTGCTGCGCGGCAATATGTGCTTTGGGATCTGGAAAGATAATCTGATCCTGCGCTTGGGTGAGGCAAATGCCGGGATCGCTTTAAAGAAAAAGAACACCGTGCCTTTTGACATTACTGGCCGGGCCATGAAGGGTTGGGTCATGGCGAAGCCGCAAGGGTTGAAGGGCGAGGCTGCCTTGAAGGAGTGGATCGATCAAGCCATTGGTTTTGTTTCCCAGTTGCCGCGAAAATAGAGGTGGAATTCCATGGATTTCGAAGGGTCATTGGTGTTAGAGCAAATGGCGCGGATCGATAAGCTTGAGGAATTCATGGACGCCGTCGATGGCGATGACCTAAAGCGCGCCGAGGCGCTCATGAGGGAAGCGGATGTTGACGCGGCAACGATCGAGATTGTCCTAAAGAAAATGGCGGAGCAGGATGACGAACATTAAGGCTATATCGGTCGCGGCAGGCATTTTCTTAATACCCATCACCAGCGCATTGGCTTTGTCCGACCAGGCCCCAAGCGCGGGCAACGGCGGGAATATTTTTCGCAATGTTGATAAGCTGCAGCTGAGAAAAGAAGACGATGCCAAGAGGGCGAAGGACGCGATCAAGAGAACGGAACAGTTGAATAAGAATTTAAAGGCGCAGCGCAAAAAAGAAGCTAAAGCGGTCGCCAAGGCCAAAAAATTGGCGGAGAAGAAGAAGGTAAAGGTCATCAGGGAATCAGGATATCAGGATGGAGGGAATTAGGTTATCAGGATATCGGGTTTTACCAAATATCCCAATACCCCGATTTCCTGCAACCTGATCGCCTGATGACCCAATAACCTGAAAATAAAAAATAGATGCCAGGCACTTTAAAAAGGGACACATAAATTAAGGAGTATCTATGGAACAGCAAGCCAATGAAACAGTCATTACTTTAATTAAGGAACTGCAAAAACAGATCACCTATCTTGAGCGCAAGATCGACACGCTGGTGGCTCAGTCAGCGGGCAGGCAAGCGGGGCCAAAGAGTTATCCCCCATCATCCCGCAGCTATGGAGCGCATCAACGCTATGAAAATCCGCGGGGAAGCGCTTTTAGCCACAAGCGACAAGATGAGGGCAGAAGGTATGTGGAAAAGAAGAAACCCTTCCGGCCCGGTGACAAGGATCGCGCAGCCCGCTCCGCTCGGCCGCCGCGCCCTATATAATTAAGGTAACCCCAAATGCTCGTCTGCCGTTGGCGGACTCGCGCTTTGGGAGCAGGAAAAACTTCACGGAAGGAGTTAACATGAGAAAAGTTATCTTAGGTGTTCTAACCCTGGCCTTGATGGGCTCGCTTTATGGTTGCAATACCATAAAAGGTATCGGGGATGATGTCAAGACCGTGGGCGGCTGGATCAGCAGCGGCTCCGAGCACGTGGAAGAAAGTATCAAGAAGAACCCTCCGGGGTCGGGAAATTAGGGTTGGAGACTTCAGACACTAGACTCTAGACTGTAGTTTTCGGTAATATGTCCATCCAAACTATCAAATGGGTCAACGGCAAGGTCAAGCTCATCGACCAAACCAAGCTTCCGCAGAAGCTTGTCTACTGCACTTACTCTGACGTAACTTCCCTTTGGAAAGCGATCAAGCAATTGAAGGTCCGCGGTGCGCCGGCATTGGGCGTGGCCGGGGCTTTCGGTGTTCTTTTGGGATTGAAGGGATTTAATGTAGGGAACGCTCGCGAGCGTTCCCTACAACAGCATATCAAGAAAACCGCCGCGTATTTACGCACCTCGCGGCCGACTGCCGTGAATTTATTTTACGCCCTTGAACGGATGGAAAAGGCGGCCCAGGGCAATAAGCGCCGGAGCGTTTCCCAGATCAAGGCCGCGTTAAAGAAAGAAGCGTTTCGTATGTACGAAGAGGACCGCCGCCTTTGCCGGGCCATGGGAAAAGCGGGCAGTTCTTTGATCAGATCGGGCTCTCGGGTTCTGACGATCTGTAACACGGGCGTGTTGGCAACGGTCGATTACGGCACAGCGGCAGGCGTCATGTACGCGGCCAAGGAAGCGGGGAAGAGATTTTCGGTCTACGCGTGCGAAACGCGCCCGCTCCTGCAAGGAGCGCGGCTGACGACCTGGGAGCTGATGCGCAGAAGAATCGATGTCACGCTCATTTGTGATAACATGGCGGCGACACTCATGAAGCAGGGTAAAGTCGATCTTATTTTAACCGGCGCGGACCGCATCGCGGCCAATGGCGATACCGCCAACAAGATCGGCACTTACATGCTGGCTGTATTGGCCAAGCATCACCGGGTTCCTTTTTACGTGGTCGCGCCGTCAACGACGTTCGACCTTAAGACGAAGAATGGCCGCGCCATCCCGATCGAACAAAGGGATAGGAAAGAAGTCATCCAGTGGGGAGGCATTCCGACAGCGCCCAAGAACGTCAAAGTTTATAATCCGGCCTTCGATGTGACACCGCACGAATTGATCACGGGGTTTGTGACGGAAAAAGGGATAATCCGCCATTTATGAAGATTTCCGCGTTAGGTGAATTTGGTTTGATCGAGCGTATCAAGAGGCAATGTAGGGAACGCTCGCGAGCGTTCCCTACGTCGGTTATTGCCGGCATCGGCGATGACACGGCGGTCGTGGCGTTGGATAAGAAACGATATTCGCTTCTGACAACGGACATGATCATGGAGGGTGTGCATTTCAGGAAAGACGATCCTGCGTATTTGATCGGCCGCAAGGCGCTCGCGTGTAATTTAAGCGACATCGCGGCCATGGGAGGTGTTGCCCGCTACGCGCTTGTGTCTTTAGGAATATCCGGCCAGACTTCGTGGGAGAAGGTCCGCGACATTTACCGGGGCATTCATGATCTGGCGCGCAAGTTCGGTGTTAGCGTTGTCGGTGGCGACACGGTCAAAAGCCAAAAAATCATCATCAACATTGCTTTGACCGGCGAGGTTAAAAAGAAGCAGCTTGTTTTAAGAAGCGGTGCCAAGGTCGGTGACCATATATTTGTTACGGGAGCGTTGGGCGGATCTTTGAAGAGCGGCCAGCATCTTAAGTTCACTCCAAGGATCGATGAGTCCCAATATTTGGTGAAGAGATTCCATCCGACATCCATGATCGATGTCTCCGATGGGCTGGCGGCCGATCTAGGACATATCCTAACGCAAAGCAAGGTCGGCGCCACGATTTATGAAAAATTGATTCCCAGACGATTGGTAGGGGCACAGCGCGCTGTGCCCCTACATAATGCCCTGTACGACGGCGAGGATTTTGAGCTGATCGTAACGGTTCCGGCGAAAGAAGCTTTCCGCTTGATGGCACAAAAACATTTTCGCATTTACCGTATCGGTGAGATCACCAAGGCCAAGGGCAGGCTTTTGCTGATGAAAGCCAATAAAAGCTTTGTTTCATTAAATCTTAAAGGGTATCGGCATTTCTAAGGGAAACCATGATCACCAAAAGCGCTGAAGAAACGATGAGACTCGGCAAGGCGTTGGCGCAACATTTGAAACCGGGCAGTATCGTTTGTTTGCATGGCGAGCTGGGAAGCGGCAAGACAACGCTCGTTAAGGGGCTGGCCCAGGGCTTGAAGCTCAAGCCGGAGGCGGTCAACAGCCCGACGTTTGTTTTGATGAACGTTTATGAGGGGAAGCTGCCGTTGTACCATTTTGATTTTTACCGGCTGGAGAACCCCAAGGAGATCGAGCAAATCGGTTATGAAGAATTTCTTTACGGCAACGGTGTCAGTGTTGTCGAATGGGCGGATAAGCTGCAGGAATTGTATCCCAAAGAGTTCCTGAAGATCGAATTAGCTCATGTTTCAACCAATGAGAGGCGCTTGGAATGCAGTGCCCAAGGAAACAAGTACGAAAAAATTTTAAGTTCGTTAAAGGAATTTGTACGATCATGAACATACTTGCTCTGGACACATCATTACGCGATGCCAGCCTGGCGGTTGCCAAGGACGGGAAGGTTGTCCGTACCAAGAACTACGGCTTTAAAAAAGACCTATCCGCCAAGCTCAGCGGTTATATTGAAAGTATCCTTAAAGCGGCTTCACTGACGATCAAGAAAGTGGACGTGATCGTCGTTGGGCTTGGGCCGGGCTCTTTCACGGGGCTGCGCGTCGGTTTGGCAACGGCCAAGGCCATTTCTTACAGCTTGCGCATCCCCATTATCGGGGTCGCAAGTTTGGATGCGATCGCTTACGGTGTGCCACAAGAGGATGCGCAGATCTGTGTTATCTTGGATGCCCGGCGGAATTTATTGTACGCCTGCCGCTATGAGAAAAAAGGGGGACAGCTTAAACGCGTCGACGATTATATGCTCGTTCCCATGGAAGAGCTTTTAAAAACAGTTAAGGGGCAGACGGTTTTTGTAGGCGATGGTATAAATATAGGGAAGGAAAGGGTCCTTAAACATCCCGGCGCGACGTTGGCAGCGGAAAAATATGGGGCGCCTCAAGCCAAGCACTTGATCGCCCTTGCTTCTTCGCGGATCGCCAAGAAAGATTTTGATGAGGCGGCGACGCTTGTGCCCATTTATCTATACGCGGAAGACTGCCAGGTGGTCAATCGATGAGTAAAGATCTAAGGCCGTTAACGTGGGTTGAGGTCGACTTGAGCGCGGTCCGCCATAATTTCGCCGTCATCAAGCGGCTGGCCGGATCGAAGAGCCGCATCTTGGCCGTTGTCAAAGCCGAAGCGTACGGCCACGGGATGGACAGGATCGCTAAAATCTTGGATAAACTTCACGCCGGCTATTTAGGTGTCTCCGATGTCCAGGAAGGGATTCGTTTGCGCAAGCTAGGCATCAAGGGGCCGGTCCTATTATTCGAAAGCACGCTCCCACAGCAAGCTTCCGCTATTTGTGATCATCATCTGATCCCGACGGTGTGCACGCGAGAGTTGGCCAGCGCCCTGAACCGCTGCGCCCAAAGGGCCGGGCGGCGGGTGAAAGTTCACGTGAAGGTCGATACCGGCATGGGGCGCCTCGGCGTTTGGCACGCGGACGCTTTTTCTTTCATCGAACAGGTCAGCCGGCTTCCTTATTTAATTATCGACGGCATTTACACGCATTTTCCCGCGGCTGACACGGACAAAAAATTTACGCAACGCCAAATTCGTCAATTGCATGATCTGGTCAGGAAACTGGACCGAAAGGGAATTATCATTCCCACCATCCACGCCTCCAACAGCATGGGGCTGGCGGGGTACCGGACAAAGATGTTGAACCTATTCCGCCCGGGGCTCATGCTTTACGGCCTGTATCCGCAGGCACGGTTAAAGAAATTGATTTCCCTCAAACCGGCGATGAGCGTTCATTCAAGAATTATTTTTCTTAAAAGAATCGAGAAGGGAAGAAGCATCAGTTACGGCCGCACCTTCATCGCTAAAGCTGCGATGACGGTCGCGACCATCCCTATCGGTTACAGCGATGGGTATCCGCGGTTACTCTCCAATAAAGCGGATGTCTTGGTCGGCGGGAAGCGTTGCCGACTCCTGGGGCGCGTGACCATGGATCAGATCGTGGCCGATGTAACGAAGGTTAAAGGCGCGCGTTTGGGCACGCCGGTCGTGATCCTTGGAAAACAAAGCTCCCATACAATTACCGCTGATGAGCTTGCCGCGTACGCCAACACGATCAGCTACGAGATCGTCTGTTCGCTGGGCAATAACATTCCACGTATCTACAAGTAAGGAACGGTCGCGACCGTTCACTACTCTTCCTGCACCAATTCCCGAATCTTTCCATCAGGATATTCTTGCTTGAGAAATATCCCGTCACTTGCCCGATAATAATAGGTGCGTTTAAAGATGCGAAATAGCGGGTTCACCGTGCTCCAATAGACCTTCACGGCCTCCACGGGAACGCCGTTCACGCTGATCGTTTCGGTCCCCTTGTGCTGGGCCAGCATCTTAAAGACGGTCAGCTCATCATTACGCAGAGCCCAGAACACCAATTCTTTTTTTTTGGAGAGCGCGAAGCGGGTAAGCGCGATCTTAGGGAAGGCAAAGAACGGCCGCTTATCGATGGGGAGGACTTTGTTGACTTCCTTGCCCAGGAACTTTCCCTTAATGACAACGGTGTTGCCTTTTCGTTCTCCCGTATAGGCGGTCGCGGTTTGAAGGTTGGTTACGCTCCAGGAAACCGTTTCGTAATCCTTGTTGAGAACGTATTCTTCTTGTTGGGGAAAATCTTCAAGGCCCCTGGCGAAGAAGGCTTTGATAGTGCCTGCTTGGTGTTCGAACCGGATGGTAGTGCGTTCGATCGTTTCATTGGTATTTTTGCGGTATTCGCGGAAATGATATGTTGGCTGGGCAAGGGCGGGGGAGAGAAAAAGGAAGGTGAAAATAAAGAGGAAAATATGTCTCTTCACGGTTAGAAGTTTCTTTCAATAACGATCAGGCCGATCAAAATAGTGACGAGGGGCGCTGACCACGCGGCGACGATGGGCGGGAACAATCCGCCTTTGCCGAAAGCCAGGCAGACGGCGGTCAAGACATAGTAGAGAAAGCCGATCGCCATGGCCGCCCCGATTGCCGCAAAGGAGGAGCGTTTGCGGGAACGGATCATGAGCGCGAAAGGCAGGCCCGTGAAGGCAATGACGAAATTGCTCATGGGATAGGAGATCTTGCCGTGAAGGTCCACCCGCAGGTTGTTGATCGCCCGCACCGCGCCGCTGGTCGAGAAGCGGTCGATATATTGCGCGAGCTGCCGGAAATTCATGCTGGCGACGTTGAGCCGTTGTTTCAACAGGTCTTTCGGGCCATCTTTGATGTCCATCAATTTTTCTTTATAGAATTTAACGGGCGTTCGGGGGGAGTTGGGGTCGAACACGGAGATCTGGCAATTGTAGAATTTCCAGGCGATCCCGGTCCATGTGCCCGATAAGGCCACGACCTTCTGCTGGATATCCTGGTTCTCATCGAACTCGATGATGGTGATCCCGTGCAGCGTTTCGGCCTCGGGATCATAGCGTTCGATGAAATAAAGGCGGTTCTGCAGCCCGTAGAAGGTCAGGTTATTGACGCGTTCCTGCCTTTTCCATTCCACTTTTTTAAGGCTGAGCAGTTTTTCGTCCCTGATCTCCTTGGTCATCAAGTAGGCCTGGGGAACGATCTGCTCATTGACCCAAAAGACAAAGACGGAAACGAGGAGCCCGAAAAAGACGGCGGGTTTGGTCAGCTGCCAGAAATTCATGCCGCTACTGCGCATGGCAATGGCCTCGTTGGTCGCGTTCAAATGGCTGAACGTGAGAAGAATGGCCACCAGCGTTGCCGTCGAGCTCGTTTGGACGAAGATCAGGGGCAGCAGGTTCGTGTAGTAGAATAAAAGCAAGCCCAATGACACTTTGCGTTCGATCAGGTCATCCAGGCCATTGGTGGTATCGATAAGGATATAAAGGAGGCAGAAAACAATGACCGTCAGGACAAAGATCTTGATGATGGAAGAAAGGATATAGCGGTCTAGGATACGCATTTGGTGTATAAGGCGCCGGCCACAAGGGCGGCCAGCAGGTTAGGGGCCCACATGATATATTGGGCGGGAAAGATCTTTTCCGTACTCAAGCCCTCGCAGCCCATGGTGATCACATAATAGCCGACGGCAAAGATCATGGCCAGCATGATATTGGCGGATTTTTCCCGCCGGTTGGTCACGACCGCCAGCGGAAAGCCCAAGAGGATAAAAAATAAGGGGGAAAAGGAGCTGGCGATCTTCCGCCAGTATTCGGTGACCAGGCTGCCGGGGTCGATGAACAGGCTTTGAAGCCGCTCGATCTCCTGGGACAGCTCATCCAGGCTCATGCTTTTCGGTTTTTTATGGGCGGTGATCTTTTCTTTGGTGAAATCCAGCGTCATGAAATATGTTCGAAAGTTCAGCTTGTAGAAATTCTCCGGGTTTGTCAAATCCGGCTCGTCACTGGTCCCATCGATAAGCTTGAGCTTGATCTGGTCCTCGCCCGGCACGGGGGTAAATTCCCCTTCTTTGGCCACGATCGTGCGGGTCGGGCGGTTCGCTTGGGGCTGGTAGATCGTCACGTTATACATTTTATTGCCTTGGATCCTGTGGATGAAAAGGATCTGGTCCCCGAAGGCGTCAATGAATACGCCCGGCTCCAGGAAGGCGGTCGGGTTATCCTTGCCTAAATTCTTCAGGATGTTGCGCTGCTGGTAGTGCGCGTAAGGGATGAGGCGCTCATTGAGGATAATGAGGGTAAGGCTTAATATGATGCCGACGATAAACAAAGGGAAAAGAAGTCGTCCCAGGTGAATGCCGCAGGCGCGCATGGCCAGGATCTCGTTATCGGAGGAAAGCTGGCTGAAGGTTGTAATGACGGCAATAAGGCTCGCGATGGGAAGCGTATAACCCAAAAGCATCGGGACATAGAGGATGAAGATCTTGCCGATCGTTGAGAGGCCCACTCCTTTATTGATGACCATGTCGGTCAGTTTGACCAGGTTTCCCAGAAGGAAAACACAGGTAAGGACACAGAGGGCCAGCAAGAACGGGATGAATGTTTCCCGCAAGATGTAGGTGCGCAGTATTTTCATGGTCTTCTCATAAGGCAACGGCCAGTGTGTAGACGGCCACTTTTTGGGCGCCGTTTTCTTTCAGGGCCCTTGCCGCCTCGGAGGCGGTCGCGCCCGTCGTTAACAGGTCATCGATCAGCAAAATATTCTTGCCAGAAACTTTTTCAGAACGTTTTATTCTAAAAGCCCCTTCCATATTTGTCCAGCGTTCTTTTTGGCTTAATTCCGCCTGGTTCTTCGTTTGGCGCACCTTCAACAGCACATCAGGCCGCAGTTTTTTATCAAAATTCCTGCATAACTGTTCGGCCAAAAGGAGGCTCTGGTTGAACCCGCGCTCCCTTAACTTGCTGGGATGCAAGGGAATAGGCGCAACCCAATCGAATTGCCCGATGTCCAGATGATACTCCCGGATGAAGGAGGCCATTAATTCTCCGAAAAAATGCCGCAGGAGCGTTTTTTGGTAATATTTGAAACGATGAATGAGTTCTTTCAAAGGCTCCTCAAACAGAGAGCTGCTCCAGGCAAAGTCGAAATAAATCGGGCGATCGCAGCAATTGGTACAGACGGGGCGTCCGATATTCCGTAAATGACGCATGCATTTGAGGCAGAACGGGGGGTGGTTGCTGGAAATTTTTGCGGCGCACGATGGACAGACCAAACCGGAGGGGGAAAGAGCGCGAGGCATTTGGCGGCAAAGCATACACTGCGGGGGATAGACCAGGGAAGTTAAACCATCCACCAGGTCTTTTAACACGTCGCTATCCTAACATTCGTCGCTTCTGTTGTCAACCCGTTCGATTTCGCGTTAAAATCGCCTTGAATCGCTCATATCGAAAAGGTATAATAAACGCAATTAATAAGGGAGGTCGTTGATGAAAAAAACCATCGTTCTTATCGCGTTGGGAATGTTCCTGTGCACCACAAGCCTTTCCTGGGCCTTTCTTTACGATGTGCCGGTCCTTTCCAAGGAAGAAGTCAAAGAATTATCGGATGCCGACCTGATCAGCGCCTATATCCAGGTCAAGATAGAGATCGATGCCAGCCGCACCTTCCACGGCAAAGCAGGTTTTACGCCGAAAGAATATGAAAAGCATAAAGGATTGTTGGGATATGTCATCGCTTTAAGGCTTGAGATGCAATTAAGGGAATTGCAGCCGCCGCCCATCGATGAATGGATAAGATAACCATGAGCGTTGAATCCAGGCAAGACAAAGAACAGCTTAGGAACATCATCAAGAAGAACGCCTATTTCCGCGAGAAGGTCACCCTTTCCTCGGGGAAAGTGAGCGACTATTACATCGACGCCCGCCTCATCACCCTGACCTCTGACGGCGCGTACTTGAGCGCCAAACTTATCCTGGAGGCGATCGAAGGCCTTACCTATGACGCCATCGGCGGGCCGACGCTGGGGGCCGATCCTCTGGTCGGGGCCATTAACGTGTTAAGCCACCAGCAGAAGAAACATTTGAAGACGTTCATTATCCGAAAAAAAGCCAAAGAGCACGGCAAGCAGCGCTTGCTCGAAGGCCCGGCGCTCGCGAAGGGCAGCCGCGTTATCCTGATCGACGATGTGGCAACGACGGGCCAGGCGTTCATCCATTCTCTGGACGTTTTAACGGCCCTTGATGTCAAGGTGGTGAAGGCGGTTTGCCTGATCGACCGCGGGGAAGGGGCCAAAGAAGCGCTGGCCAAAAAAGGCTGTGAGCTGGTATCCGTTTTTAAGGCCGGCGATTTCCATTCATCTTGATATATAAATGAAACGTATAATCCTTGCATCAGCTTCCAAGCAGCGCAAGAAACTTCTTTCGCTTCTGGGCGTCAAATTTTGCGTCGTGCCCAGCCATTCCAAAGAATTAGAGAACATCACCTACAGCTGCGCCCACTTGGTCCAGCACAACGCTTTGAAAAAGGCCCAAGAAGTGGCGGCTCGACATAAAGGCAGTATTGTCATCGGCGCCGATACGGTCGTTTACGCGGGCGGTAAAAGGCTTATTTTAAAGCCGCGCAATTACGCGGATGCCCGGCGCATCTTAAAGGCCCTTTTTTCAAAGGCCCAATGGGTTTATACGGGGGTGGCGCTGATCGATACCGATTCGGGAAAGCGGCTCGTTGATTACGAAAAGACAAAGGTGTACATGACGGCCTTGACGGATAAAGAGATCGGCAATTACCACCGCAAGGTGCACCCCTTTGATAAGGCCGGCGGGTTTGATATCGAAGGGGTCGGCAGCGTTTTTATCCACCGGATCGAGGGCTGTTACACCAACGTGATCGGATTGCCGATGGCGAAGCTGTTTAGGATGCTCAAGAAAATGGGCGTTTGTGTCTTGAGCGTGTGTTTGGCCGTTTTTTTCTGTGGATGCACCAGCGAATATAACCTGGCCACGCGCCAGCAGGAATCCTTGTTATACTCGACCGACAAGGAAGTCCGTATCGGGGAACGCGTGGCCGAGCAGGTCGAGGAGCAATTTGAGGTCATTGAGGACATCGACCTTAATGAACGGCTTGATCTGGTTCTTGAGCGTATCGTCCAAGTCTGTGACCGTAAAGGCTTGCTGTATTTCGCGAAGATCATCGATGAAAAAGAAGAAAGCGGCGAGGAGATCATTAACGCTGTCAGCCTTCCGGGAGGGTATATTTATGTATTCAAAGACCTGATGGATAAAATCGAGAACGATGACCAGTTGGCTGGCGTCATCGCGCACGAGGTCGGGCACATCACTGCCCGGCACGGCGTTAAGAGGCTGCAGGCTTTTTACGGCGCCATGCTCGTGCAGATCTTATCGATGGAGACAAAAAATTCCGATGTGGCGGCGGGAGTCAGCTTGGCGATCAGTTCTTTGTTCACGGAATATTCCCAGCAGGATGAATTTCAGGCCGATCAGCTGGCGGTCAAATACATGAAAAATGCCGGTTATGACCCGGCCCAAATGATCGTCTTTCTTGAGATGCTCAAAGAAAAGCAGGAAAAAGACCCGATCCGGGTGTACAGCTATTGGCGCACGCACCCGCATATATCACGGCGCATCGCCGTCACTAACAAAGAGATCACAGGTAAACTGGAATTTAAAGATTATTTGAATATCATTCAATCCGATGATCCGATTCTTTCCGAGTAATTTTATTTTGGCGGTCGTGTTTTTATTCTTGGCGTGTGCCGCCGCACCGGGGGGGCAACACCGGGCCTGCCTCAAAGATATTTGTTACGAGGTCGAAGTGGCCAGGACACAGGAGGAATGGATGAAGGGGCTTATGTTCCGCCAGCAGCTTGAGGGCCGCCGGGGAATGTTGTTCGTTTTTCCTTCCAGTTACCGCCATTCATTTTGGATGAAAGACACATTGATCCCGTTGGATATCTTATGGCTGGATGATGCCCGGCGGGTCGTGGACATCAAGGAAGAGGCCGTGCCCTGTGAGAAAGACCCCTGCCCCCATTATGTTCCCGAAGAAGAGGCGGTCTATGTCTTGGAGGTCAATGCCGGGGAAGTCAGGAAGCACGGCATCAAAAAAGGCGACCAATGGATGTTCCATTTAGATATTAAGGACCTATGACACTTTTACAGCTGACCATTTTGGCTTTTATCCAGTTCATCATCGTCCTCGTCCTTTTTATTTATATCGTCTTCCTGAATAAGCAGATCAGGGACAAGACGCGCCAGTACGAGAACGCCCTGGATGAGAAGGCCCGCGAGATGAGCCAGGTCGTCGAGGAGCTGCGCACCACCCAGCTTAAATTGATGGAGAGCGGGAAAATTTCCGCCGTCGCCAGTTTGAGCGCAGGCATACTGCACCAGATCAGCCAGCCGATCACAGCCATTCACGGCTTCGCCAAATTCCTCAAGAAAGAAATGGACCCCAATGTCGTCTTCTATAAGCCGGTGTGTTTGATCGATGAGCAATCGGTGTACCTTAAGGAGATGCTGGGCGATCTGATGGAATTGGTCCGCCATCGGGAGATCAGGAAGGATTATATCAACGTCAACGACATCATTTACCGTTCGATCAATTTGTTGAAGGACGAATTGCGCATCCAGCGCGTCAATTGGGACCTGAATTTGGAAGACGGCCTGCCTTTCGTTTATGCCGACGGGATCCACCTGCAGCAGATCTTCATGAATATCGTCATTAACGCGATGCAGGCGATGGGGGAACTGCCGCGCGGGAGCGATAAATTCCTGGCCATTTCGACAAGCTTTGATGCGCCGAAGAACGAGGTTGAAGTTTCTTTCCTGGATACCGGCCCGGGGATTTCGGCGGGCGACCAACAAAGGATCTTTGAGCCTTTTTATTCGAAAAAGCCGAAGGGGGCGGGGATCGGGCTCACGCTCGTCAAAGACTTGATCGCCGAGCACGGCGGCAAGGTATACGTGGAAAGCCAGCCGCACAAGGGGGCCAATTTTATCATTAAACTCCCGGCCGTTAAAACGAAAGAACAAAAAACATAACCGGTTTGGCCTCTGTTATAATAAGTCATTCGGAGAAGAACGATGGATAAAATAAAAGCATTGGTCGTGGATGATAAACGGGTGATCGGGGACCTTTTCGGGGTCACCTTGGGCTATAAGGGCCATGACATCAAGATCGTCCAGGACGGCGAAGAGGCGGTCCAATTGGTCAAGAAAGAGAAGTTTGATATTGTTTTTATCGATATCGTCATGCCGGAACCCGATGGGGTGTCGGTATTGGAAAAGATCAGAGAGGTCGCTCCCGACCTGCCGGTTGTCATGATGAGCGGTTATTCGGTGGATGAGAAGCGCCATCGCGCCATGGAATTGGGGGCGATCACATGCCTGAAGAAACCTTTTGAAATGGATGAAGTGCGCCAGGTGGTCAAGTTGGCGATAGGGAAAGAGATTTAGAAAGAGTCATAAGTAATAAGTCATAGGTTATAAGTAAAAGCTTAAAAGCAAAAAAGAAAGAAAAAATAAATAAAGAATAAAGAAAGAAAAAAACGATATTCAAAATATGAATATCGTTTTTTTTGTTTGTTTGTTTTTTTCTGTTTTTCTTTTAACTTACTACTTATAACTTACAACTTATAACCAACTATCCTTTTTTTCTGGGCTTGTAGACATGCGTGCTTTGGCCGAAGAATATTTCTGCTGATTCCATGAGCGTTTCGGTAAGTGTTGGATGAGGATGGATACTGAGTTTCAGGTCTGAGACGACCGAGCCCATTTCGAGCGCCAAGACACCTTCCGCGATCAACTCACCCGCCCCGGGCCCCACGATCGAAACACCTAAGATGCGTTCCGTTCTAGGCTGTATCAAAAGTTTTGTAAACCCGTCGCTGCGGTTAAGCGTTAAGGCCCGCCCTGATGCCGCCCACGGATATTTGACGACTTCCACTTCAATGCCCTGGTCTTTGGCCTCGGTTTCGGTCAAGCCCGCCCAGGCGATCTCGGGATCCGTAAAGACAACCGCCGGAATGGCGTTGGGCTCGAAGGCCACTTTATGGCCGGCGATCGCCTCAACCGCGATGCGCCCTTCGTGGGAGGCCTTATGCGCGAGCATCGGATTTCCCGCGACATCGCCGATGGCGTAGATGTGCGGATCGGCGGTACGCCGTTGCCCATTCACTTCGATAAACCCTTTTGGGTCGATCTTGACTTTTGTTTTATCCAAACCTAAGTTTTCCGAATTGGGCTTGCGGCCGATAGCGACCAACACCTTTTCATACGTTTCATCAAATTTTTTGCCGTCCTTGTCTTCGAAAGAAACCTTAATGCCGTCTTTCGTCTCTTTCATGCCCAGGACCTTGGTTGAGAGCATGATGTTTTTGAAAATCGTTTTTAAACGTTTTTCCAGCACTTGGGCCAGGTCGCGGTCCGCTCCGGGAATGATCCCCGGCATCATTTCAACGACGGAAACTTCACCGCCTAATTCAGCATACACCGTTCCCAATTCCAGCCCGATATAGCCGGCGCCGACCAACAGAAGGGACTTAGGGATGTTTTCAAGCTCGAGCGCCGTTGTCGAATCCAGCAGGCGTTTGGAATCCGGCTGGAAAGGAAGTTTAATGGGCCGGGAACCGGTGGCGATCACCGTATAATCAAATTTACTTTTTTCCGATGAGCCGTCTTCTTTTTTGATAAGCAGTGTGGTTGAGTCAACGAACGTGGCGGTCCCGCGGACATATTTGACCTTCCGTTGTTTGGCCAATATCCCTAAGCCGCCCGTGAGTTGCTGGACAACGCTGTCTTTCCATCCGCGTAATTTATCGAGATCGATCTTGGGTTTGTTGAATTCGATACCGAAATGTTTGGCGTCTTTGGATTCCGATAAAACTTTGGCCGCATGAAGCAGTGCTTTCGAAGGGATGCAGCCGCGGTAAAGGCAAACGCCGCCAGGGTTGATATCACGGTCGATCAAGGTGATGTCTAGGCCTAAATCAGCGGCCAAAAAGGCGGCGGCATAACCGCCGGGGCCGGCACCAACGACAGCGACTTTGATATTCTTAAGGTCAACGGGCGGTTGCCCGCCAGATTTACGTTGTAAATCTGGCGAGGTCTCGCCAACATTCAAAGAATGTTGGCGGACTGCTTGAGTTTTTTGTTGCGCTTGAGGCTTTGGTTGAGGGGTGGCTGGCTTAGCCTTGCCGCTTTCGAGTGATCGCGCATCGAGGCGCATGATCACCGCGCCGATCTCGACGTCTTGGCCTTCTTTAATAAGGATCTCTTTGATAACGCCGCTATAGGCCGAAGGGACAGGAATGGTCGCTTTGTCCGTTTCCAGCTCGAGAAGATCCTGCCCCTTCGTGACTTGATCGCCGACGGAAACCAACAGCTTGATGACCGTGCCTTTTTCTATGTTCTCGCCTATTTCCGGTAATTTGATGTCTATCATATTATGTAGGGGCAACCTTTATGGTTGCCCGTTATCGGGCAGGCGCAAGGCCTGCCCCTACCTTAATTCATCCGCCCAGGATGTCTGTTCGATCTTCCTGCAGACCCAGCGTAAGAATCTGGCGCCGTCGGCCCCATCGATGATGCGATGGTCGTAGGAAAGTGAAAGGGGAAGTTTTAAACGGGGAATAAATTTGCCGTCCGCGTACACCGGCTCCCACACGCCGCGGGACACGCCTAAAATGGCGACATCGGGCCAGTTGATGATCGGCGTAAAATGGGTGCCGCCGATGCCCCCTAAATTGGTCAGGGCCATGCTGCTGCCGTGGAGCTCTTCCAAAGAAGTTTTTCTGGTCCTGGCCCGTTCGGCCATTTTGCCAAGCTCATCGGTCAGTTCAACGATGCTTTTCTTGTCGACGTCACGGATGACCGGCACCAAAAGCCCCCGGTCGGTATCGACCGCCACACCTAAATGAATGTATTTTTTGTAAATGATCTCTTGCGTGTCCATATCGACGCTGGAATTAAATTGCGGGAATTCTTTCAGGCCCCAAGCCATCACTTTCAAGAGAAACGCGGTGATGGTGAGCTTGCGATGGTCTGTTGATCTATTTTTGCGCAAGTCTTCCAATTCCGTAATGTCGGCATTGTCAAATTGGGTGACATGAGGGATGGTCTGCCAGCAGTAGCTCAAATGTTCCGCGGTTATTTTGCGGATGTTGTTCATCGGCTGGCGCTCAACTTCGCCCCATTTGGTAAAATCCGGCAAGGTCTTTTTCGCCAGCCCGCCACCCATCTGGCCGGCGCCTAAAATGATCTGTTTGGCAAACGCCTTAACGTCATCGTCGCTGATGCGCCCGCCCGGGCCTGACCCTTGCACTTGAGAGATAACGATTCCCAGTTCGCGGGCTAACCGCCGTACGACCGGCGCGGCCGGGACATTGGTCTGTGGGGGAATCGCTTCATTAGGCAGCGGAGTGCGTGACATCGGTTGAGGCACTGCTCTTGTTGTGGTCTTAGTTGCGATTTTAGGTTTTTGTTCGGAAATTTTTGCGGCTGGCGGCCAGCCAGATTTCTTTTGTAAATCTGGCGAGGCCTCGCCAGCATTCGAAGAATGCTGGCGGGTTTCAATTTTCATAATGACAGCGCCGACTTTGACCTCATCGCCTTCTTTAATGAAGATCTCTTTGATGACACCGTTGTTGGGAGAGGGGACAGGAATGGTCGCTTTGTCGGTTTCCAGTTCCAATAGGTCCTGGCCCTTGGCAACGGCTTCGCCAACGGAGACCAACAGCTTGATGACCGTTCCTTTTTCGATGTTTTCGCCGACGGCGGGGAGTTTGAAGTCGATCATAGTAAAAGTAAGGAGGTTTGGTTACCTGTTACCGGTTACCAGTTGCCGGTTTTGATTTCTATAGGAAACGGGTTACGGGTAACTGGTAACCCATGAATTATTTTCACGAAACCATCGGATTCAATTTATCCGGATCGATCTTGAGATCTTTGGCCGCTTTTTCGACAACGCCTTTTTTGACCTTGCCTTCTTTGAACAATTTGCCGAGCGTGGCAAAGGCCACATGTTTGGCATCGACTTCAAAAAAGTCCCGAAGGGCGGCGCGCGATTCGCTGCGCCCGAAACCGTCGGTCCCCAAACTTACCATCGGTCCCGGGACCCATGGGGCAATGCCATCGGACATGGCTTTCATATTATCGGAGGCGAAGATAAAAACATCACCGAGCCCTTGCAATTGCCCGGTAACATAGGGAACTTGGGGCTTCTTGGTCGGGTTGAGCATGTTGGACCGTTCGACGTGAAGGCCATCGCGGCGCAGCTCGTTGTAGCTGGTGACGCTCCAGACATCGGCGGCGATGTTATATTTGGTTTCCAGTATTTTTTGCGCTTCCATGACCTGATTAAGAATGGCGCCGCTTCCGAACAATTGGGCCTTGGCCGATGCTTTCTTCAGTTGCGATGCCTTGAATTTGTACAGCCCCTTAAGGATGCCTTCTTTGGCGCCTGCCGGCATTTTCGGCATGGGATAGTTTTCGTTGCCGACGCTGATATAGTAAAAGGCGTTATCCTGTTTTTCGTACATGCGATAGATGCCATCGCGGATAATAACGGCGATCTCATAGGCATAAGAAGGATGGTAGGTGCGTATGGTCGGCACGGATGAAAGAAGAAGATGGCTGTGGCCGTCCTGGTGCTGCAGGCCTTCGCCGTTAAGCGTGGTGCGCCCGGCCGTTGCGCCGATCAAAAACCCGCGGCAGCGTGAATCGGCCGCGGCCCAGATGAGGTCCCCGACCCGTTGCGGGCCGAACATCGAGTAATAAGTATAAAAGGGTATCGTATTGATACCGGTCGTTGAATAAGACGTTCCGGCGGCAATGAAGGAAGAGATGGAGCCTGCTTCATTGATGCCTTCTTCCAAGATCTGCCCGTCTTTGGCTTCCTTGTAATAAAGAAGGCTTTCTTTGTCGACCGGTTCATAAAGTTGGCCGATATGGGAATAAATGCCGCATTGGCGGAACAGCGCTTCCATGCCGAAGGTGCGCGCTTCATCGGGAATGATGGGAACGATGAGCTTGCCGACCTCTTTATCCTTAAGAAGTTTGCTTAAGATGCGCACGTACACCATGGTGGTGGACGCTTCGCGGTCTTCGGTCCCCTCATAAAATTCTTCGAACAATTCTTCCGGCGGTGTTTTGATCGGTTTACTTTTTTGTTGGCGGGAGGGAACGTAACCGCCTAAAGCTTTACGCCGTTCATGCATGTATTTCATCTCTTCGGAGTTATCCGGCGGACGGTAGAAGGGGGCATCGGCAACCTGGTCATTGGAGATCGGGATATTGAATCGCGTGCGGAATTCTTTAAGCTCTTCCTCATTCATTTTTTTCTGCTGATGCGTGATGTTCTTGCCTTCGCCGGCCTCGCCAAGCCCGTAGCCTTTGACTGTCTTCGCGAGAATAACGGTCGGCGCCCCTTTGAAGTCCTGGGCGTTTTTATAAGCGGCATAGACTTTAGCTGGGTCGTGCCCGCCGCGTTTGATTTTTTCCAGCTGCTCATCGGAGAGGTTCGCCCCCATTTCCTGCAAGCGCTGGTCAGGCCCGAAGAAATCTTTGCGGATAAAATCGCCTTTGGAAACCGAGTAGAGCTGATATTGGCCATCGACAACTTCGCCCATGCGTTTGGCCAATAAGCCCTCGGTATCATTATCCAAAATGGGATCCCATTCGCCGCCCCAGATGACCTTAAGGACGTTCCATTGTGCCCCGCGGAAAATAGCTTCCAGTTCCTGAATGATCTTGCCGTTGCCGCGCACAGGGCCGTCCAAACGCTGGAGGTTGCAGTTGATGACAAAAACAAGATTGTCTAATTTTTCGCGGGAAGCGACCGTGATAGCGCCCAATGATTCGGGTTCATCACACTCGCCGTCGCCCATAAAGACCCATACTTTGGCGTCATCTTTGGGTTTGAGGCCGCGGTCTTCTAGATAGCGCAGGAACCTGGCTTGATAAATGCCGCAGATGGGGGCAAGCCCCATGGAAACGGTCGGGAATTGCCAGAAGTTCGGCATCAGCCACGGATGGGGATAGGAGGATAATCCGCCCCCGGGTTGAAGCTCCCGGCGGAAGTTTTCCATGTTTTGTTCGGTCAGCCGGCCTTCTATAAAAGCGCGGGCATAGACGCCGGGAGAAGCATGGCCCTGAAAATAAACGAAATCGCCGCAGAATTTACCGGTGCGCGCGCGGAAGAAATGGTTAAACCCGACTTCAAAAAGTGTCGCCGCCGAGGCGTAGGTTGAGATGTGCCCGCCGATGCCGGCTTCCGCGCGGTTGCCGCGCACGACCATGGCCATGGCGTTCCAGCGCACCAAGCTTTTGATGCGCCGCTCGATCTCCCTATTACCGGGCATCACCGGCTGCTTGGAATGGTGGATCGTGTTGACGTAAGGGGTATTGACCGTAAAGGGGAGGGTAACGCCGGCTGCTTGGGCGCGGATCTGCAGTTGCCCGAGGATCTTGGCGGCCTGTTCCGTGGTCCCGTGCTGCAGGACATATTCCAGGGAATCCATCCACTCCTGGATCTCTACGTCCTGGACATTGATCTCATCGTGGTTGACGCCATCCGAGTTCATAGGCAGGTATTATTAATAATTATTAATATTATTTTAATATTCTTAAAATTGTCCCAACATTCTAGTATGCTTTGCGGGAAGTTGCAAGAAAATTTCCTTTATCTGAAATGATAAATGCGGAAGGAGAGACTTGAACTCTCATGCCGTGAAGCACAGGCTTCTGAGACCTGCGTGTCTACCAATTCCACCACTTCCGCAAGTAGATTTCTCACAGTATACTTACTGTGCATTAGTCTGTCAATATCACAACTTACCTGATATCAACAGGGCAAGTTAGGACTATCCCGCCTTTATATTGGCGGCGGATTATGCTATAATTCACCAGTCATGGCAGAATCAATCGCAACGAATAAAAAGGCATTCCGTGATTTTTTCCTTACCGATAAATGGGAATGCGGCGTTGCCTTGAACGGCAGCGAGGTCAAATCCATACGGGCAGGAGAAGTGAATTTTAAGGACGCCTTTGCCAGGGTTGAAAAAGGCGAAGTTTATCTTTATAATCTTCATATTGAACCCTACGCTCAGGCCGGCCATCAGCTGCTCGCTCCTGACAGGCCCCGTAAGCTTCTATTGCATAAAAGGGAAATTGAAAGGATCGGGGGCTTTGTGCTCCAGCGAAAGTTCGCGCTGGTGCCGACCAAGATATATTTTAGCAGCCGCGGGATGGTCAAGATCGAGTTGGCTTTAGGCAAAGGCAAAAAGCTCCATGATAAGAGGGAAACGATCAAGAAAAGAAGTATTGAGCGGGATATTGGTCGCGCGCTTCGCCAGGGAAAGGCCAGTCAAAGGAGATCTTAGGGAGGGCATCATGAGAAGTATTACGTTACACGCGTTTTTCATAGCATTACTATTAGCGGTGCATCCAGCGGTTGCGGATGGCCCATCATACACGGAGGTTATCCAGAACGACCTTAATAAAAGGACAAAGCTCGTCGGCACTTTTGATCTGTACGATGATTCGACCAGAAAGGTCTTGAATCTAAGGATGCTGTCGATCGAGAATGGCCTTCTTCAACAGAAAGGCGACGAAGCGGTCGTTCCGGTTAAGTTCCGGGATATCGCGACCGGTAGCATCGTGACGTTGGAAGCCAAGATCGTTAAGAAAGCCGGTCAATCGGTGGTCAACGAGTGGGTGATCGCCAAGATCGAGGCGCCGGAAGAAAAGGTTAAGAAAAAAGAGAATTACACCGATGAGGAGATCCGCCAGGTGATGACGGATTACGTTACGCAGCAGTCGAAATTCACCGAGAATTTCCAGCTTTTTGATCCCGATAAACAGATCATGAGGAGGCTGGAGTTGGTTGAGTTAAGCAAGGAGATCAGGCATTTCGGGATCCTTAGCCTTGCCGAAGCCACGTTCAAAGACCTCGAAAGCGCTGAAACGTTAATCGTTGACTTTAGAGTCAAGAATAAAGATGGCGTGTTAGAAGTCGAGTCGTTTAAGATCAAGAAGGTCATGAAGGCGAATTAATTTGCATTCAGCGCAAGATATTCTATAATTATACGGTTTTTGTTCTTTAAAAATATGGGGGTGATCGGTCTCGACTTGAGTCGATGGACTATCAGTGGCATGCCGAGGACGCTTGGTTGGCCTCGTTAATCAGCCCAAGCACCAATTAAACGGCGAAGATTCAATCTTAGCCCAAGCTAACGAAATCGTTAACCCGATTTTCGCTGGCGAAACAGTCGCTGCCTAATAGCGCAGCGCCCTTATGCTTGCTTAGCCTGTGAGCGGGCAATAAGGTCATTGGCAGGCTGGCTCATATGAACGCCTTATTCATGTGGGCGAGATCCTAAAGGCTGGTCCTGGTCCGTTTGTCTGTTTAGAAAATCAGGACGAAACTTAAAAACAGTCTAAGCATGTAGAGGCTTTTAGAAAGTTACTTGAGGACCCGGGTTCGATTCCCGGCACCTCCACTTAAATACGAGGGTGAGCCCATAGGGCGAACCCGAGTTTAAGTGGTATTTTGGTTACCATAAATTTAGGGAAACCAAAATGCCACCAAGCATGATTAAAGGCAACCCCTTAAAAGGTTGCCTTTTTTATTGGACGGTATTCAATACGAGGACGGGGCAGGAGGCGGTCTTGAGGATGCGCTCAACACTGGGGCCGAAGAAGAGCCGGTGAGAGGCGGGGCGGATGTCCGTTCCTAAAATGATCAGATCGACTTTGTGCGATTCGGCGGCCTGCACGATCCCCGCTCCGGCATCGAGATGGGTCTGGATATCGGTCGTTGCGCTGACATGATGCATGTCGGCCAGGGCCTTTAGATCATCGATGATTTTTTTCCCGATTTCCATTTGGTTCTTGTGTTCGCTTTCTCGTTCTCTGTAAGACAAAGGATAAGATTTGGCTTCAACGACATGTAAGAAAACGATTTGTTGGTCCTGCGAAGAAGAAAATAAGAAAGATAATTCGGCGGCGTGACGGGAAGCGACCGAACCGTTGGTGGGCACTAAAATCCGTTTAGGCGTCCAGTCGGAGGCGATATTGGGCGTGTGGATAATCAGCGTGGCACATGCGGAAAATTTGACGACCGAGTCAATGATATCCGAGAACAGATATTGCTCATCGCTGAGCCGTTGGGAGGCGCCCATAATCAGAAGATCATAACCTTTCTTGGATTCCTCGATGATTTCTTCCGCCGGGTTACCTTCAACGAATTTGATCACCACTTCCTGTCCCGGGAAAAGCGCGCCCACCTCGTGCAGGAACTTAAAATTGGCTTCCCGGTGTTCCGGCAGATCGACGCTAAAGAGCGTAATGGACAGCTCCATTTTATCGGCCATTTTTTGCAAGAGGCCGGCTTTGATGATCTGGATCGTGGTCAGTTTGCTGTCATTGACGCGTTTTCTGATTGGGATCAAAACGCGGTGAATATTTTGGATCTGGCTTTTTTCCGCCAGGCGTTCTTTTTCCATCCGTTTTTCTTCTTTTTCGCTGGGATGGACGTGGCGCAATGTCCAGCGCAGCGCGAAGGGCGCCATCAAAGACGTCGTGATCGCCATGAGGACGATAATAGAGAACATATCCTGCGTTAGAATTCCCAACGAAAGGCCGATGGTGGCGATGATGATTTCCATGGCGCCACGGGCGTTCAACGCGGCGCCGAAACTGAGGCTTGTCCAATGGTCCTGCCGGCCGATAAACCTGGCGCCAAGATACGTTCCCGTGATCTTTCCGACAGAGGCGATAAGAATGACAAGGAAAGCGACGGCCAATAGGTCCGGCCGTGTCAACAGGCCAATAACGTTGACCTTTAATCCGGCAACGGCAAAAAAGATGGGCGCGAAAATGCCCAAGGTCATCTCCTCGAGTTGCTGGTGAATCTTGCGCGGAAGCCGCGGGAGGTGGCCGAAAATAATCCCTACGATAAACGCGCCCAGGATCGGCTCAAAATGAAGGGCCTGCGAGAAGGAGCCCCAGGCAAAGGCGAAGGCGACAACCAGCGTCAAAAGTTGATAAGGGCTTTTCATGTTATCCTGCACGAAATCCAACGCTCTTTTGGCAAGCCCGGAGCCGATCGTAAAGCTGATCGCCAGGAAGAAAACGACCGTAAAAACAGATGTCAGTACCGTTGTGGCGGAGACGGCATGGCCGGCGGCCAATCCGGTAACGATAGAAAGTAAAATCCATCCGCAGGTGTCATCGCTCATGCCGGCGGCAATGATCGTTTGGCCGATGTCACGGCGGATCAGATTAAGGTCGATGAGAACTTTGGCGATCACAGGAATAGCGGAAATAGACATGGCGGTAGCCATAAAAAGAGAAAAAATCAGGCGCTGGTCGGGGCTGGGCAGAAGCGCATCAGGGATCATTTGCCCGAGGATAAATCCGGTTGAGAATGTAACAATAATTCCTCCAGCCGAAACGCTCAGCGCTGTTTTCGCGTGATGCTTGATAAGATTCAGGTCTATTTCCAAGCCGGTAATCAACAAAAGAAACATCGCGCCCAGGAGGCTGATGGTTTCAAGAAGGTACCCTTGGGTGGGGGTAGCGGGAATAATATAGCCGATGATCGAGGGGAAGAAATATCCTAATATGGAAGGCCCCAGGAGGATACCGGCGCCAATTTCCCCGATGATGCTGGGCTGCCCCAGCCGCAGCATGAGCTCCCCCAACAACCGGGAGGTGGTGAGCAAAACGGCAATCATCAAAATGAGGGCAAGGACATCTTGGTGGGAGGCGGGTGTAAAAATATGGATAGTGTCTGTCGGCATCATAAAATCTGGCTCTATTGTACTGAACATCTTTATGGGGCGCAAGCAAAAGAAACGAAGCGGGAAGAATACCAGTAAAAGGGGCAAGAAAAACTGTTGAATATTTAGGGATAAGGAAAAGATTTCATGTATAATAAAAATCATCGTCCGGACAAACAAAAATATTCAGCAAACCATATCCACCCAAGACCGTGTTACCATCAGTTTTCATCATTTCGATAATAAACGCGATACGGTCATCATCCTTGCCCATGGTTTTTACAACAGTAAAGACGCTGTTTTATTCCGGCAAATGGGCCAGGCGCTGGCCGCTGATTATGATGTCATGGTAATGGATTTTCGCGGCCACGGCCAAAGCGGCGGGCGGTTCACCTTCGGCGCCAAAGAGCATTTGGATATGCTGGCGGTCGTGGACTATGCCAAGGCGCGGTATGCAAGGATCGGCGTCATCGGCTTTTCCATGGGCGCGGCAGCGGCCATCATCGCATCCGCCCAAAGTAGTGCCATCAACAGTTTGATTGCCGTGTGCGCCCCGACGGAATTCAGAAAGATCGAGTTTAATATTTTCAAGATGGGCTTTGCCGAGAACGTGACGTATAACCTTTTTCAAGAAGGCCGCGTCGGCAAAGGAGTGCGCTTAGGGAACCCCTTCCTTAAGAAGATCCGCCCGTTTGATGCCATCAATGATGTCCGGATCCCTGTTTTTTTCATTCACGGCCAAAAAGATTGGCTGATCTATCCATGGCATTCCCAAGCCCTGTTTGAAAAGAAAAAAGGCGTTAAAAAAATTTATTCTTTTGAGAACGGCACGCATGCCGAGTATCTTTTCCGCAGTTTTCCGCAAGAGTTGCTCCGATTATTCATCAGTTGGTTCCAAGAAACGATCCCGGTTAGGATGTAAAACATAAAATTTTCCCGCTTTCTTCCTGGCGGTGGGGAGCCTTACGGGTATTGACAGGAAAATGGCTTGCTGATAAGCTATAAACTATTATTTTCCAATCAGATATACAAGATCATGAAAATTATCCTATCTAAACAGAAGCAGTTCAATCTTTCTTCCCTTGGTTATCCCAGCCGAATTGTTGATGAAGACCTCTTCTTATGGTTCCAGCGCGTTCAAAGCCAGCAAAACACCATTGTTCAGCTCGCCAAAAACGATGCGGTCGCCAATGGCCATTTTGATGAGGCCAAAAAAGTTATTACGGAAGCTGCCGCCAACGTCTTAATTGTCGAGCGGGTGAGTATTTGGCTTTTGAGCGACAAAAGCGAGCTTCATTGCGTTGATCTGTATGAGCGTAGCGCCGACCATCACTCCAACGGCATGTCTTTTAACGCGGAAGATTACCCCAATTATTTCCATGCGTTGGAGAACGGCCGTGCCATTGACGTTTATGACGCGTTGACGGACCACCGCACGGCTCGGTTTGCCAGCAACTATCTACTCCCCAATAATGTCAAGTCGGTCCTCAACGCGGCGATCCGCGTCAAGGGGAAAACGGTCGGTGTTGTTTGCCACGAGCATGTCGGTAAAGCAAGGAAATGGTCGTCCGATGAGATCAACTTTGCCGGTGAGATAGCTGATCAGGTCGCACAGGTCTTGATCCACTATAAACGCAACCAGGCGGAGGAATCCTTAAAGCGCGCACATGATCATTTGGAAAAAAGGGTTAAAGAGCGCACCCTTGAGCTGGTGGAAGAGATCGCCGAGCGCAAGAAAGCCCAGGCCAATGAGCGCGAGCTTCATGTAAAATTATTGCAGGCCGAGAAGCTTTCGGCGCTGGGATTGTTGGCCGCCGGCGTCGCGCACGAACTTAACAGCCCTTTGGCGGGGCTCTTGAGCCTGTTAAGGACATATAAAAAACGGTATTCCCCGCATTCGGAAGATCATAAGATCATTTCCGAGATGCTCATATCTTCCGAACACATGGCCAAGATCGTCAAGGATTTAAACCAGTTCTCCAAGGCCTCCGAAGACGAGAGGACCTTCGTCGATCTGATCGATGTCATTGAAACCACTTTAAGCTTCAGCCAGTACCAGCTGATCAACGGCAATATAAAGATCGTCAAGAATTATGCCGTCCATTTGCCGCCGGTCTTTGGCAATAAAAGCCAGCTTCAACAGGTTGTCCTGAACGTTTTGACCAATGGCCGCGATGCCATGGCCAACGGCGGTGTTATGACCATCAAGCTCCAGCATGATGAAGCGCATCATTGCGTGGTTCTGACTTTCTCCGACACTGGTATGGGCATCCCGAAAGAGAATTTATCGAGGATATTCGATCCGTTTTTCACGACCAAACCCCGCGGCAAGGGAACTGGTTTGGGGCTGTCGGTTTCCCACGGGATCATCGAGAGCCATAAAGGGGAAATGACGGTTGATAGCGAAGTTGATAAGGGGACGAGTTTCACCATAAGATTACCTACATTAACAACAGAGGCGTTAAACAAAAGAATGGGATCACTGCATGAGCAAGGGTAAGATTTTAATCGTCGATGACGAACAGATCGTCTTAACGGCCTTTCGCATTGAATTGGAACAGGCCGGTTACGATGCCAGGTCCGCGTTGAGCGCGAAAGAAGCGATCGCGCGGCTATTGAAAGAGCGGTTTGATATCGTTTATACCGATCTCATCATGCCGGAGATCAACGGCACGCAATTGTGCCACCAGATCAAACGGCTTTTTCCGGAAACTGAGGTAGTTTTATTTTCCGGCAATCCTTATGAGGTCGAAGCGCAGCATGAGGCCTTCACGGCCGCCGGCGGGCGTGATGAGATGCTGCGTAAACCCTTGGGCGAAGGCGTCCTCATTAAGGTCACGGAGAATTTGATGAAAGAAATCAATTACAAGAAAAATCTTGCCAGGGGGCCGAGCCATGTCAGCTAAAAAGATCCTTATTGTCGATGATGAGAAATTGGTCGGCATTGCGCTGATCAAGGAGCTGGAAGAAGACGGCTATGAGGTCGAAAGCGTCACCTCCGGGGAGGCGGCTCTCGAGAAGATCAGGAAAATGACCTATGACTTGATATTCGTGGATCTGGTGATGCCGGGGATGAACGGCGCCGAAACCTGCCAGAAGATCAAAGAGCTCAGCCCCGATACCGAGATCGTTTGTTTCACAGGCACGTACGATAAGCATATTATCGAGCGGCAAATGGACTTTGTCGCCGCCGGCGGCCGGTTGTACTTTCTCTATAAACCCTTTCGCGAAGGTTACATCAAAAAAGCCGTCCAAAAAGCGCTGGCTGGAAAATAAAGGGAGGAAAGGTTTATGAAGCTGCAGAAAATTTCCTTTTTGGTGTCGAAGCAGGAGATCGATTTCCTCAAGAGGGTCATTTTTTTGGAGCCTTTTCTTTTAAGTAACCTTGAGCATGCCTACCTGGAAGAGAAAAAATACCGTATTGAGTTTGACGCCGAGGACCTCAAAGAGCTCCTAGGCGCAGTCAGTACCGCCTCTGAAAATATCATCCCCCATCGTGCAAGCGGTTCATATAACCGTTTTCTTGAACGGCTTAAAGTCTACGCTAACTTGGTGAAAACGGACGATGAGTCCGAGGCCTTGTGAGGAGAACATGAAAAAGATATGGATGTTATTGATGTTTTTATTCCTTTTTGTTTCGGCCAGCAAAGCGGAATTGGTGAAAGAGCTTGTCGAATACAAAGACGGCGATACGGCGCTTGAGGGTTATGTTGTTTACGATAACGCGACCGAAGGCAAACGCCCCGGCGTCATTGTCATTCATGACTGGATGGGCTTTGGCGAGTACGGCAATATGAGGGCTGATATGCTGGCGGAACTCGGATATGTCGCTTTTGCCGCGGATATTTACGGCAAAGGCGTGCGGCCCAAAGACGCGGCTGAGGCCGGCGCGCAGGCCGGAAAATTTAAGGGCGACCGGACGCTTTTGCGCCAACGCGTTATTGCGGCGCTCAATGAATTAAAGAAACATCCGATGGTCGATGCGGCCAAGACAGGCGCGATCGGTTATTGTTTCGGCGGAACAACGGTGTTGGAACTGGCCCGCAGCGGCGCCGATGTGACGGGTGTAGTGAGCTTTCACGGCGGGCTCGGTAAAGGGGAAGTGGCCGGTACGGATTCCATCAACGCCAAAGTGCTTGTTTTGCACGGTGCCGATGACCCGCACGTCCCGCCGGAAGAAATCGCCGCGTTCATGAAAGAGATGAACGATGCCAAGGCCGATTGGCAGATGGTCCATTATAGCGGCGCAGTACATTCCTTTACTAAAGAAGCCGCCGGGAATGACAAAGCCAGCGGGAACGCTTATGATGCGACGGCTGACAAGCGATCCTGGAAAGCGATGAAGGGTTTTTTTAAAGAGATTTTCGGGATGGAAAAGAAGTAACCAGGCCGTTTATTTTTTCAACACATAAGCCTGGGTCCACAGCAGCCAGTCCATAAATTTGGTTTTGCGGATGGTTTTTTCCAAGCCTTTCTCAAGCGATAATCCCGCCTCACCAAGGAACTCCGCGATCAAAGGCAGATAAAAGCCGCATTTGTATTGTTCAACGATCGTAAAGCCCGCCTGACGGATCTCTTTCATTAATTGTTTTTGTGTTTTCAGGTTGATGTGGCCGGTCTTGAGGATGCTTTCCCCATAAATGAGCCTCACGAGCTGTATGATCCCGGGGAGAAAGGCGATCTTGCAAAGCACCTCCAGCGTGCTGAATTTTTGGGGCGTTGAAAGGATCAGGATCCCGTCGGGTTTAAGCAGCTTGAAGAAGTTGCCCAGCACTTCTGCCGAGCCGTTAATATGCTCGATGACTTCCGAGCATAATATCAAGTTAAAAGACGATGGGCGCAAGCGTGTGGCGCTGATGTCATCCACGACCAGCCGGACGTTCGGATAAGTCTTAAACAGCCCTTCGATATTATTTAAATGGGCGTTTTCTATGTCCGAGGCAACAACTTCATAGGACACGTCCGAAAGCGTGGGGATGTAGACGCCCGATCCGGGGCCGGTTTCCAAAGAGATAATGGCCCTTCCCTTGCTGTATTCGATGATCTTTGAGATGATCCAGTCCCTGCGAAGGCAATGCAGCCATCGCCTGGTGGGGTTCTTAGAAGTGTAAAGGGTCTTTTGTAAGACGACAAGCTCTTGGGCAGGGTCCATCAGGGTTAATTCTTTTCAACGTAGTTATTTTCAAGATTTTCAATACGGACCCGCATAAGCGGCTGCTTGGGGGCGCTGGCGTGCCATGATCTGATCTGAAAGATGTTGGCCATCATCCGCCAGGAATCCTTGAGCAAACTCACTTTGCTGCCGTCCACATGATGCCAGTTGACCGGGGTTTCTTTGATCCTAAGCCCGAGCTGCTTGGCGGCATATAAAAGTTCCAGGTCAAAGCCGTAGCCGTTTAAGCGCACGCGGCTCACAAGCTCGGCCACAACACCGCGGCGGAACATCTTAAAGCCGCATTGGGTATCCTTGATGTCATTCATCAGGAATATGTGCACGAGGCTGTTAAAAAGGGCGCCGGCCCATCTCCGGTACGCCAACGCCTGCACTTGGGAAGAAGGGTCCCGTAACACCCGTGATCCGGCAACGATGTCAAAACCTTCATCAAACCATTTTATTTGGCGGCTAACTTCTTCAACCGGTGTTGAGCCGTCAGCATCCAAGAAAGCAATGATGGTCCCTTGGGAGCTGGACATCCCGCATTTTAAGGCGTAACCTTTTCCCTTATTAGTGGGAAGTCTCAAAAGTTTAAGGCCGGGATACATTTGTTGTGCTTTTATGACGACACCTCCGGTATCGTCACGGCTGCCATCGTCAATAACGATGACTTCGATTTTTCCCGGGTAATTCTTGGCAAAGGTAAGTACGCTATTTAAAAAGGGCGGAAGGCGCAGCGCTTCATCTTTGGCTGGTATGAGGATGGTGATGTCGAAATGAGTGTTCATTCGTACTTTGTTTATAACAAATCTGCCTCAAATTCGCAAAAGATTTCTGAATTAATGTTATGGGCCGAAAGACGGCTATGTTATGATTGATTTTGTGAAAAAATTCCTTCCTTTCTTTTTGATTTTTCTCATCATTATCGTTAACGGCTTTCGGCTTTTCCAGTTAGACAAGGTCCCGCTGGGATACAATATTGACGAATACAGTACCGCGGTGACGGTGCGCTGTTTTGCGTTGGAAGGCTTGAATTGCTGGGGGGAAAAGGCCGGTTTGTTTTTGCATGTCGGCTACGGCACGCCGCGGCCGCCCACGTATATGTGGCCGGTCGCGTTGTGGGCGAAAGTATTTGGTACCACGGTGCCTTCTTTGCGTGCCTTCACGGCATTGGGCGTCATATTCGGGATCGTGGGGATCTTTTTTTTGGGCCGGCGCGTCGGCGGATTAACCTGCGGGCTGTGGTCAGCGCTGGCGGCTTCTTTATCGCCCATTGTTTTTGTCTGTTCCCGCCTGGGGCTTGAGTCCATCTTCGGCGCTGTTTTTTTTGGGTGGGGATTATTTTTCCTGCTTAAGGCCCAAAGCAAAGTGAATATGGGGGCATCGGCCGCCTTTATCGGGTTGAGCTTGTATTCTTATCCTCCCGAAAGGCTGTTTATTCCGTTATTTTTGATGGTATTTTTCGTTTTATGCCGCGGATGGCGTTACGGATTTCTTCCGTGGGTCGTTTTCTTTTTAGTTTTGGTCCTGATAACGCTGCCATTGATCCTTGGCATTGTCTCCGGAGAGCTGCAGACGAGGTTTAATCAGATCAGTATTTTCGGCCAGGCGCAGGGAGAAGCGCTGAGTCCTTTATGGATGAAGAACGTTTGGTCGTTATTTATCAACAATTTGGGCCTGCATTTGTCGTGGGAATTCCTTTTTCGAAAAGGAGGGCTATTGGTCCATTCTACCGGCCGAAACGGCTTATTTAGCTGGCTGGATTACGCGGGGTGGGGCTTTGGTCTATTCCTTCTTTTATGGCGTAGGTGGTATAAAAAAGACCGAGGGGCCTTTCAGGGGCAGGAAGGGATCATTCTTCTATGCATTGCCGGTTTTTTCCTTTCCCTGATACCCGCTTCGCTTACAAACCATGACATCCCCAACGCGCTGCGCACCAGCGTTCATTGGCCTGTTGTGAGTTTATTGACCGGGGTCTTGATATCGCAGGCCGAGAAATGGTGGCCGTGGCTGGCCGCCGTCGCCTTGGCCGTGGCGGTTTTGTTTTCTGTTGATTTCTTGTATGATTTTTTTAAAAAATACCCTGACCGCAGCAAGGGCATGTTCGAGTTTTGGGTGCTAAAGCATGCGCAGCAGCTGAAGACGACCCAGGATTGGAACCAATTTCTCGTCAGGTATCGGATGAAAGATTTTCATACCCGCTATTATTTGATGAAAGATAGAGGCTTAAGCTGTGGTGAATCTTTTGAGGTATGGAAATTCATTTATAATATGATGGGCAAAGGGCGGGGATATTAACTTCCGTAAAATCATATGCGCCGCCAACGTTCTTTTGTTATAATGTGTCCTTATGGAAATATTGGAACAAGATAAAATTTATGTCCCCTGCAATTTGTGCGGGCTCGATGCGCCTTCGCAGCTTTACCAAAAGGACGGTTACCATATCGTCAGGTGCGCCAACTGCCGGTTGGTGTACATGAATCCCCGGCTAATCATCGAAAAGCAGAATAAGGTTTATACCGACGGCGATTATTCCGCTGGCTATATCCAAAAAAGCGAATCCAAGCGCCGCAGGGCCAAGAAGATCTTAAGGGGCATCAGCCGTTACAAAAAGGGAGGGCGGTTTCTTGATATCGGCTGTTCCGCCGGATTTATCCTGGAGGCGGCCCGCAATGTCGGTTTTGACCCTTACGGTGTCGAGATATCACCGATCGGTTATAAATTTGCCCGGGAAGAACTTAAGCTTAATGTGTTTGCCGGATTTTTGGAAGACGCCCATTTTCCCGATGCGTTCTTTGACGTCGTTACGATCTACCATGTCATCGAGCATGTCCCTGATCCTTCCGCCGTCTTCAAAGAGATCAGGCGCATCCTTAAATCGGACGGGCTCTTAGAGGTATGGACGCCGAACGTCGGCCACCGCAATGTCAGGCGCCAGGGCGCCAAATGGGCAGGTTTCATTTCCGATCACTTTTATTATTTCGACATCCAAAGTTTGGGTAAATTTTTGGAAAAAGTAGGCATGCGCGTCCTAAAAAACCAATTCACCCTCAAAGACGGGCTTAAGGTGTACGCGGGAGTTAATAACGGCCAAATTTCCCCCAAGCGTCCGCTGTTCAATCGCGTTAAGGATTTATTTTCTGTCCCCTCACAATAATCCAATCTCATATTTATCCTATAACCGTCAGGATGTATAATGGTGGCTAATGGCAAAAACATCCCCGCTTAAAAGTTATCGGTTTTCCCTCATTCTGCTCTTGTCGCTCGTTATCGGATCGGTCACGGGGCTTGCCCTTAAAGAGAGGGCGGTTTTTTTCAAGCCTTTCGGCGACATTTTCCTTAATTTACTTTTTACGAGCGTTGTCCCGCTGGTTTTTTTCTCCATTTCCTCAGCCGTTGCTTCGATGAGCAGCGGCAAGCGGCTGGGAAAGATCCTATCGGCCATGATGCTCATTTTTATCGTAACCGGCATCATCTCATCCATCCTGATGGTCATCGCCGTCAAGGTTTATCCGCCGGCGCAGGGGATCGGTGTTGACATGCCATCGGTAACAGAGCCCGAAGCGGTCAATGTTTCAGCGCAGATCGTTAAGGCTTTTACCGTTTCCGATTTCGGGGACCTTTTATCCAAGAAGAATATGCTGGCGTTGATCATTTTTTCTCTTTTGATCGGCCTTGGCGCTTCCCATGCCGGGGACAAGGGAAGGGCGTTCACGCAATTTCTTATGAGCGGTAACGAGGTCATGGGGAAAGTCATCGGGTATATCATGTATTATGCCCCTGTTGGTTTAGGCGCGTATTTTGCCTATCTGGTGGGCGTGTTCGGGCCGGAGCTGTTCGGTTCGTACCTGCGGGCGATGAAAGTGTATTACCCGCTCGCCTTCTTTTATTTTATAGCCGCGTTCTCGTTGTACGCGTTCTTGGCCGCCGGGCAAGAAGGGATCAAAAGATTTTGGAAGAACATTATCCCGGCTTCTTTGACGGCGTTGGCGACCGGTAGCAGTGTGGCGACCATCCCGACGAGTTTGGAGGCCGCTAAAAAAATCGGGATCCCTGAAGATATAAGAGAAGTGGTGATCCCAATAGGCGCGACCATTCACATGGAAGGCTCGTGCCTGTCAGCTATATTGAAGATCGCTTTATTGTTCGGCCTTTATCAAATGGATTTTTCCAGCCCCGCCGTCTTACTTACCGCTATCGGTGTCGCCCTATTAAGCGGGACCGTGATGAGCGGTATCCCTTCCGGCGGATTCTTGGGGGAGATTTTGATCGTTACGTTATACGGTTTTCCGATAGAAGCTTTGCCGCTTATTTCAATGATAGGCGTATTAGTCGACCCGCCGGCCACGATGGTCAATGCCGTTGGTGACAACGTCTCCAGCATGATGGTCGCCCGCCTTCTCGGTGGCCCCAAGTGGTTGCCAGCGAATGAAAACTCATAACACGTTCATTGTGGTCTTTCTTTTATGCCTCGGCGGATGCGCCACACCCTTGCCTCCGGCAAATGTTTTAGGTTCATTAGAAACAGATATTCAACAAGCGGTGGTTGTCGAGGCCGACCCACAGCATCAGACGAAAGCGAAAGTGAGCGCATGGCAACGCGGGGAAAACGGCTGGGAGGCTGTGTTCCCTTCAATGAATTCGGTCATTGGAAGAAACGGCTTGGCGAGCGCGGGTGAAAAAAGAGAGGGCGACGGCCGTACGCCATCCGGCCTCTTTCGATTGGAAAGGGCGTTCGGTTATCCGGCGGCCGTTAATACGAAGCTCGCGTACGCTCAAGTCGGAGTTGATGATTTCTGGGTCGATGATCCGGCTTCCGAACAATACAATACTTGGGTCAAAGGAACGCCTCAAGTAAATTCATTTGAACGCTTAAAGCGCGATGACCATCTTTACAAATACGCAGCGGTGATCGAATATAATACGCGCCCGGTTGTTGCAGGGAACGGCTCCGCGATATTCCTGCATGTCTGGCGCGGCGCGGACAGCTCAACCGCCGGCTGCGTGGCGCTCTCGCAACGGAATGTCAAACGGCTGTTGAAATGGCTTGATGGGGCGAAACATCCTGTAATTGTTTTAGGGGATCCATGAAATACATTCCACTCATTATCTGCTTGATACTTTTAAGTAATCAATCGTTCGCCGATCACGAGCAGCTTTACTACAGCGCGCCCAGTGAACTTCCCGGCGTGACACGCGAGATGAAAACGGCCGGCTATTGGATCAGCCGCCATCCTGACCCCGACCAACTCATCATGAATGAGCAGGCCATCAACGATTTTAACCGCCATAACCAAGAGGTGTTGGGACTGACCAAAGACCTGAAGAAGTTTCCTCAGTTTTATGATGGCCCGGCCCTTAAGGAGCAATTGGCGACGAAGGTTCTCGAGTTGAAAGCGCGAGGGCTTTTCATGGATGATGGCCAAGCGGCTCCGGAGCGTTTTTTTGATGAGATGATGGCGGAAACGGCAGTAGATACAATCGCCAAGAAGATTCCTGTCGAATATGGGGTGGTTACCCGTTTCGCCGACCAGCGGTTTTTGCCGACGGACCTGGGTTTGTATGCTAAGCCGTTAGACATTGATTTTGATGAGCTTCAAAACAGCGGCCTTGATATCGGCATACCTGTCATTGTTCTTCATCGAAGTGCCGATCGGCGCTGGCTCTATGCGGTCTCTGCGTTAAGCGACGGTTGGGTGCCCGCTGATACGATCGCCCTGTGTTCCCGCCAGCAGTTTAAGCAGTATATTTCTATGCGTAAATTTATTGTCGTTACCGATGCGACAGCGGATATTTACCTTGATGAGGCCTTGACCCAGCATTACGACCATGTACGCATGGGAGTGATATTGCCGTTGGCCAAAAAAGCCGATAAGTTGGTATATGCCGTTTTGATCCCCGCGCCGACAAGCGAGGGAATGATGGAACTAAGGACGGCTTATATAAAAAAATCTCAGGCCTCTGATAAATTTTTGCCACATACACCGCGCACTATTTTTGAACAGGCGTTTAAGCTGTTGAATAAGCCCTACGGATGGGGTGATATGTATGGTGAACAAGATTGTTCAAGGTTTCTGCAGGAAGTTTTTGCGACCGTCGGGATAAATCTAACGCGCGATTCCAAAAATCAGGCCCAGGTTGGAAGGGCGCTGGCCCGGTTTGATGAAACGGTGGATGCACATCAAAAGATCGATATCTTGGGAAACATCCCAGGAGCAAGCGTCATTCTTCCCATGAAAGGCCATATCATGTTGTATTTAGGAACAGTGGATGAACATCCATATGCCATTCATTCCGTTTGGGGTTATCGCGAACCTTCACAGGATGAAGATGTCATCCGCGTTCTAAACAGGGTAGTGGTCAGTGATCTTTTTTTAGGCGAGGGCTCAAAGAAAGGCTCATTGTTGCGGCGTTTGGCGGCCGTTGTTGAGATAAAAAATTGAGCGCGCGCCATCGGATCAAGAACATTTCTGTCCAAATTCTCAAGGCCGAACTTAACCAGCCTTTCCGCACGGCGTTGGGTACCCATGATTATCTCGAAAATATTTTATTCGGCATCGAATTGGAAGATAAGACCAAAGGCTGGGGCGAGGCCGCTGTTGCCACACACATCACCGGCGAAACACTGCGGCAGACCCTCGACAATTTAGAGCGTATCAAAAAACAATTATTGGGCGAATCGCCGGCAAGGGTGGAAGAAATATCGCAGCGTTTTCATCAAATCCTTTCTTCCAATCCCTGTGCCATTGCCGCTATTGAAACGGCCTTGCTCGATGCCTTGACCCGTCAGGAGAGGATGCCTTTATGGCGGTTTTTCGGCCGGCGCTGCCATAAGCTCACCAGTGATATAACGATCGTGCTGGCAGGCCTTAAGGAAACGGAAAGTTCGGTTAAGAAATATTTTCGTCAGGGATTCCGGGCCTTTAAGGTCAAGATCGGCAGGGACATGGACCTTGATTTCAAACGCCTTGAGATCGTTAAACGATCGGCCCCTAGAAGCCGTATTTATCTGGATGCCAACCAGGGATATACGGCTGATGAGATGTTGAAATTTTTGAAATTATTGGAAAAGGGAAAGATCAAGATCGATCTACTTGAGCAGCCGGTGCCCAAAGACGATTGGGAGGGGCTTAAAAGGATTTCCCGTTCGACAACCATTCCCGTTTGCGCGGATGAAAGCGTGCGTACGATGGACGACGCCAGAAAAATCATAAAACAAAAGTTAGTTCCCGTCATTAACATTAAAATCATGAAATGCGGCATCGTGCACGCTTGCAAGATCGCCCGGCTCGCCCGGGCGAGCGGCATAAAGCTCATGATCGGCGGGATGATGGAAACGTCTTTGGCCATGACTGCCTCCGCGCACCTGGCTGCCGGTTTGGGGTGTTTTGATTACATCGACCTGGATACGCCATTTTTTATCAAGGGCGGATTAAAAGGTAATTCTTATTTAAGTTCCGATGGCCAATATGATTTAAGAAAAGTGAAGGCGGGAGTGGGGATCATCCTTCAGGGCCTATGATCAAACATCCTTTAGGCATCGTGGGCGTTCTTTTGTTGATCGAGATCATGATCCTTTATTTGTCCGGTCATCCACATTATAAAAGATTCTTTAAGTTCCTGCCGGCGGTTTTCTGGATCTATTTTTTGCCGATGGTCACCTCAACGATGGGATTTATTGACAGCCAAGCAAGTGTTTACGGCGTTATTTCCAAGAATTTCCTGCCGGCGAGTTTGTTCTTACTTTTACTTTGCGTTGATGTTAAGGCGATCTTTAAATTAGGCCCCTCGGCGCTGGCGATGATGTTGGCAGGGAGTTTCGGGATCATGCTGGGGACGGTCGTTGTTTTTGTTCTTTTTAAGGATGTGGTGGGAACACAGATGTGGTCCGGCTTTGGCGCGCTTTCGGGCTCGTGGACAGGGGGAAGCGCGAATATGATCGCCGTCAAAGAAGCTTTGGGCACCCCGGATCAAGTTTTCCTGCCGATGGTGATCGTGGACACCATCGTTCCCTATATTTGGATGGGAACGCTGGTCGCGTTGGTTGGGCTTCAACCCATTTATGACCGCTGGAACCGCTGTGACCGCCAGGTGCTGGAAGATCTTACTCGAAGGATCAAGGGGATGATGAGCGTGCGAAAAGAAAAAAATCATTTCTTTGTCACGATTTTTATCTTGATATTTGCTTTCCTGGGTGGCTTTGCGGCAACCAGCGCCGCCCGCCTGTTGCCGGAGGTCAAAGATGTCATTTCAATGTACGCGTGGACGATCATCCTTGTATCCGTGCTAGGGCTTTTGTTTTCATTCACGCCGGCCAGAAGATTGGAAGAATACGGCTCTACGCGCATCGGCTACTTTCTTTTGTATTTCGTGTTAACCTCCATCGGCGCCAAGGCGAGTTTAGCCCATATCGGCTCAGCGCTTATCTTGATCGTTGCCGGATTTCTGATCGTCTTTATTCATCTGGCGGTCCTCATCGGCGTGGCCCGGCTGATCCGCGCTCCTTTGTTCTTGGTCGCGGTCGCCAGCCAGGCCAATATCGGCGGGGTGGCCTCCGCTCCGATCGTGGCGGAGGTGTACCAGCCGGGGCTGGCTTCGGTCGGATTGCTGTTGGCCATCTTGGGTGGTATCATAGGGACCTACCTGGGACTGTTGGTAGGACAGATATGTCACTTAATCGCAGGGTAAATTTTATGTACATCCCATCTCATCTTAGATACTACGCCAGCAAAAATTTTCAAAACAGTAAAAAGAAAATTGTCTTGAAAGAATTTTCCTCTTTGTTCAAGGATTTTGGAAAAAATATTGATGATTTAAACAAATTAGAAAAGGCTTTAATCTTTAAAATAGGTTTCATATTTCATGTTTATATAAATGATCGTAATTGTAGGAAGTGTTCAGCCCCAACTAGTCAATTTCGATTTTTAGCTTGTATCGCTGCCATGGAGGCTTTATTAGGCAACGCTAAAAAAGAAAAAAGAAAAATTAGTAATGGAAAAAGAAAATCTGTGCCCAAGCCATTAATTGTTACTTTTTTACTCAATAATTTATCAAACGCAGATAAGCAAGAATTGTTAGATAATATTGTTATTTATAGAGGAACAAAAGAAAGAATTATTAAAAATTCTTTTTCTAAGCTTAAGACGCTGGTAGATATGCGTGATGGATTTATGCATAGAGCTGAGTTAATAAGGATTGATGAGGGTAGTGTTTTGTCTATAGGTCGAGGTCATCGTGGTCGGCGCAGCGGAGTTCGAGATATTAAAATAACTATGACCCGATTTTCAGAAATGGTTAAAATTACGATAGTCCGTTATTTAACAACTGCGGATGCCAAGCGTAAACCTCAAATGAATCACAGTATTATTAGTTAAAAAGTTTAAAGATAATTTCAAATTAAATGATATCAAAGTTGTATGATTGGTAATATTGTAGGGACGTATCTGGGGATCATCACCGGACACGTGTGTCATTTTTTAATCTAAACGCTCGATAAGAAAGGAAAATTAAATGAATAAGAGGTTTTTGTTTATCCATTGTATTGTTTTTATGGTTTTGACGGGCTGTGCGACCGTAGAAATGAAACGTACAGAAACAGGATTTTTAAGCGATTACTCGGGGTTGGAGGAAGACGAGGAATCGAAAGGGATGTATATATATACGAATCCCAACGCGAATATCGCGCAGGGTTACTCTAAGGTCATCATTGCCCCGGTTGAATTTAAGTTAGATCCCAGTGTCGAGGCGCATCAGATGAAGGGTGAAGACCGGCAGAAATTGACGGATTATTTTTACAAGGAACTGGAAGACGGGCTTAAGGAAAATTATACGATCACAACTGAAGCGGGAGAAGGCGTGCTTCTTTTAAGGACGGCGGTGACTGATGTGTTGCCCAATAAAGTGTACCTTAATCTTCATTGGTCCACGACCCTGATCGGCGCCGGCATCGGCGGCGCTTCCTTGGAGGCGGAACTGGTCGATTCCCTGACCGGCGAGAGGGTGTTGGCCTTTATTGACGCGAGGAAAGGGAAAAAGCTTAATTACACCAAGGGGCTCACCAAATGGGGGCACACCAAAGAGGTCTTAGGCATCTGGGCCAATATCATGGTCATGCATTTGGAGCGGCTACGAGGGGTACCCCAGGAGGAAAGTTTGTAAGTCTTGAGCGATGGAACTTTTAGCCTTTTTTTCTGTCTAACCAAGTGAACGGGTAAACACCATGGTCGAGCTAGCGCAAGAAATTATAAGGCAGGCCCAGGCCGGTGATCTAAGGGCATTTGAGCAAATCTATAGAACGCATGTCGGTTTTGTCTCGAACGTGGTTTATCGGGTGGTGGGTAATATGGAAGATGCACAGGAAGTGACCCAGGACGTTTTCATGAACATTTATCGCAAATTAAATAATTTTCGTTTTGAGTCGTCGCTGAAAACGTGGGTATACCGCATCAGCGTCAATTGCGCGATCAACCATATCAAAAGGACCGGCAAGCACAAAAATACGGTTGAATACGCTGATGTGTTCGCTGCCCAAGGGGCCGACAGCGTCAGAGAATCCATGCATCAGATGGACAACGAAAAACTTGTTTCGCAATTATTGGCCGGCCTTAGCCCTGAGCAAAGAGCGGTTATTGTGTTACGAAGCATTGAGGGCTTAAGTTATCACGAGATCGCGCAGACGTTAAAGATCCCTATCAACACGGTCCGTTCACGCATCAAGCGCGCGCGCGAGGCCATGCTGGCCTTAAGACAAGAGGTGGTCAAAAATGAATTGTAAAGATATCCGGGACATCATTTTAACCGATTTTCTTGACGGCGAACAATGGGAAGAAAAACGAAGAGAGATAGACCAGCACCTTGCCGGTTGTCTCGCCTGCCGGGCGTTTGCCGAAGAGGCCAAAGAGAAGGCCGTCACCGCCCTGCAGAATGCCAAGCCCATTCGATTGGATGAAGAAGCTATCTGGCAGAACATCAAAAACCAGATAGAGGAAGAGGCCGCGCCGGCATTTTTATCGAACCCCTTAATGGGCTTTTTAACTCATCTTAAGGATGCTTTGCTGACCCCTAAAGTGGTAATGGCATCGGTGAAGGTCGCTATTGTCCTGCTGGTGATGGTATTTCAGTTTAAACTCATTTACGACAACCATCTTGCCCAACAAAAGCCGCCGGCTGAGGAAATTCAGGTCCTGGCATATGCGTTAGAGGAATTCACTTTTGAAGAATCAAATGGCGAAGAATCAGAAATGGCCAGTTACGGCACGGCCATTGAGGAATATTTTCTTTAAAGGAAAGAAGGAGGTGGATGAACATGGACCAACGATTCATTAAACGAACAGCCGTATTTTTGGGGCTTATCTTAAGTTTCTTCTTAGTATCATCCGTTAATGTTTATGCTGAGAAAGATAACGGTAAGATGGGTGAGCATAAGAAGGACTGGGAGGAGAAGGTCAACAAGATGTACGATGAGCTGGGTTTGACGCCAGAGCAGCGTACTGCCCTCAAGCAGCACAAAGAAACCCATCGCGGTGAAATGAAGGCGTTAAGAGAGCAGATTCAAGCCAAGCGTGAGGAGCTCAAAAACGAGATCCAAAAAGCGGATTTCGATGAAGGCAAGGTCAGGGCCATTAGTAATGAGGTTAATACTTTACAGGGCAAGATGGCCGAGCATCGCTTGAACGGGATGTTTGAAGTGCGTAAAATCCTTACGCCGGAACAGTTTACGAAATTCCAGGAGCTAAAAGAAGACCATAAAGGCAAGTTCAATAAAGAACGGTTTAAAGAGCGCCTTGAACACCGCAAGGAAGGAATGCCCGGTAAGTGATAAGGGTTGCAGGGGCGTTGTGGGTCCTCATTTGGCTCACAACGCAGGCTCTATCCCACCCCATATAAAATTTGCCATTTTCTCTTAATATGGTATACTTTCCCCAATATTCATAAATACGCCCGTCATTCATTCTTACGTTATTTTCGTTGTGGCTTAATTCAAAACATGTATAATATAAGTAATCTATTATGAGAAAATATGTCTAAAGTACACACCTTCCATATCCCTGTCATGGGAACGGGATTCTCGATTGACACGCCTGTCAAGGTCGCGCCATACGGGATTTCCTCTGTCATTTCTCTGGTTGACGATGTCTTGATCGAGAAGATGCGCGAGTATTACTGCAAGATAAGCAAAGAAAAGTACGAGCCCATCACCAAATATGAAGAGGACCATCGCGCCAAACGGATTACGGCTTATTTGAACCTCGTCAAACGTATCGTTGAGCAGAAGTTCGAGGCGCTTAAGAAAAGCGCCTTTGAAGCCGGAAGCGAGATTACCAAATATTTCGAACTCTTACCGGAAAGTTCACCGCTCAATGGCTTGTATGAACAGATGAAGGCCACTATCGGTACCGTTGAGAAGAAACGCCTCCAGGAACAGTTGAAGAAAGAACTGGTGGCTGGCGATATCAACGTCAACATCATGACAAAGCTCGATCGGGCCAATTTTTCTGCTAAAGATAAAACACCTCTTTCGTCCGAATATTCGGATGCACTCTCCGCCTTACGCGGTTATGCCCAAAGCGATTTGGTATCTTCCATCGTTTTTTCCGCCGGATTCAACCGGTCGCTTTATGCGTATATTGAAAAATTCAATGATTTCTTTCCCGATGAACAGGGATTCCTTAAGAAAAAAGTCGTCCTTAAGGTCAGCGATTACCGCTCGACCATTATTCAAGGGAAATTCCTCGCCAAAAAAGGGATTTGGGTTTCCGAGTACCGTATCGAGTCGGGGCTTAATTGCGGCGGCCATTTGTTCGCAACAGACGGGTATTTGATGGGGCCGATCTTGGAAGAATTTAAACAAAAAAGGGCTGAATTGGTAGAGGAGCTTTTTGCCATTTATCAAAAGGTCTTGCGAGAGCAAAACAGGCCGTGTCCTTCGCAGCCGCTTGAAGTGAAGATAACCGCCCAGGGCGGCATCGGGACGTATTTGGAAGATCAGTTTTTACTTCAATATTATGGGCTGGATGGCACGGGGTGGGCTTCGCCGTTCCTGCTGGTGCCTGAGGTTACGAACGTCGATCAAGAGACGTTGATGAAACTTTCCCGAGCCGGCGAAAAAGACATTTATATGAGCGACGTCTCACCGTTAGGCATTCCGTTTAGTAATCTAAGAGATAACCCGTCGGATCGCGCCAAAGAACGGCGCTCTCAAATAGGCCAGCCGGGAAGCGCGTGCCCTAAGGGGTATTTGGTGTCCAATACGGAATTTACGAAAGAACCGATCTGTACCGCCAGCCGCCAATACCAGAAATTAAAGCTGGAACAACTTAGTAAGCAAAATTTGGACCATGAGTCGTATAATGTCAAATATCAGGAAGTCGTCAAGAAGGCCTGCCTCTGTAATGATTTAGGCGAAGGCGTTTTGATCAAGAATAACGCGGTCAAGGATGCCGCCAAGCATTTTCCGGCCATCTGCCCGGGGCCGAATATCGCCTATTTTTCCAAAATCGCAACCTTAAGGGAAATGGTCGATCACATCTACGGCAGGCTGAATTTGTTAAACAGCACTTACCGGTCGAATATGTTCGTCAAAGAGCTTAAGATCTACATCGATTATTTCATCAAAGAGTTCGATAAGATCGTCCATGCGCCCACCGAGAAGAAACTGCAGTACTTCAGAGAATTTCAAAACAACATGCTGGAAGGCATCGAGTATTACAAAGAACTTTTCCCCAAGATGGTGGAGCAGACGGAAGAATACCGTTTGCAAGCCATCGAGGAAATCGAGGAACTTAAGACAAGGCTCGAAGATTTCGTCGAGCAAAACCTGCAGAACATCAAGCCCGTTCCTTCCCCTATTGCGCGTAACCTAAGTTATAATTAGAAATTTAGTAAAACAGCCGCTGTTTATTAAGAATAAAGAGTGGCTGTTTTTATTTATCTTTGTTACAATTGGCTTGTTCATACACCGGCTGGCATCATTCGGACGTTTTGGAGCAAGGCTCTGGAAAGTCTTATGCGAAAAGCGATCCTATTTTTTATTTCTCTTTTCTTGTTAGGGGGTTGTTCTTTTCTCAAAGACCCTCAGGCAAGACTCAACGATGTGGCGCGCATCTGGATTAATCAAACCGCCGCGCTGGAGGTCCTCGAAGCTGCCGTTGCAGAGAATGAACTGTACATCCATTTCAACAGCTACTGGAATGACAGCGACGAATATGAGACGTTTTACGCTTACGCCAACTGGGATCCCACCGAGAGCCCCGATATAAATCTGTCTAAAAATATCGTTGTCCCCTTAAAGATTATTGATGAGCAGCGCTGGCAAGGTCGCCCGCAGCAACTTAAGAGCATTTTGGCCCTTCCGGCGCAGCATTGGCACGATTTTCGTTTTGATCTGGCGCACGCGCTGACGCCCCAGGAAGCCAACCAAGGAACGGTTATCCGTAGTAATGAGGACGAGTTAATTCTGTTCTATGATGACGATGAGCATCTTCAGGTCATGGCTCTCAAAGATAAGCCGGCGCATGTTCAGATAGCGCAAACACTCACCCAGCAGGAGCTTGCTTTCAAGATGGTTGAGACGATGAAAGGGTATCTTGCAAAACAATCGATCGAGGCCGAGCAAATTTTGTTAGCCGTCGCGAATGACGATGATTATACCAATCCTTTTTTATATATTGATATAGCCAACAGGGTCGCTTTCCATTTGAAGCTTCCTGTCGGTAATGAAGCCAAATACCGCCAGGGCTTGCTTAAAAAAGGGGTCAAATCCGCCGATTATTTGTTATTCGACAGTTATGTGCTGGGGATGTGGAAGCGTCCGGTCAGTTCCAGTTTACGGCTTTTTTCCTGGGCCCAATCCACGACCCGCGATGTCATCAAGCCACCGTCTTTGGCGGCCTTTGATAACACGCCCCCGCCGCCTTTGTATAAGGGGGAGGGGATGGACTTGAAGGCTTTTGAAGACAAGCTCAATAAAACCCTTGGCACGAGAACTTCTCATGGGGCCATGGATTTTCTTATCGACGGCGATGAATTCTTTACGCGCTTGACCGATGCCATTATCGCTGCCAAGAAGTCTATTGACGTGCGTATTTTTATTTTTGATAACGATGATTATGCCGTTTCCATCGCGGATCTATTGAAGAAAAGATCTAAAGAAGGCGTTAAGGTCAGGGTTTTGCTGGATGGGATGGGGCAGGTGATGGGGGAGGGGAAAGTCCCGGAAGATCTGCCCCAAGGGTTTACGCCGCCTTCTTCGATGGAAAGCTATTTAAGGAAAGGCTCCAATATTCAAGTGCGTGTCAGGCCGAATGCCTGGTTCAAGGCGGACCATACCAAGACCATTATCATCGATGAAGAATTATTTTTTACCGGCGGCATGAACATCGGACGGGAATACCGTTATCATTGGCATGATATGATGATGGAAGTGCGGGGCCCCGTATTGGCTGAGATCATGAAGGAATTCGAGATCGCCTGGGCCCATGCCGGCGCGTGGGGCGATTTGGGGTATTTACAATCGGTTTTTAATAAACTCGCCGTCAACCGGGGGCATGAAGGGCACCCGCCGTTACGGACGTTGTATACGCGGCTTAACGACCCGCAGATTTATAAAGCCCAGCTTTTGGCCATTAAAGAGGCGAAAAGATATATTTATGTCCATAACTCCTATCTTTCGGACGATACGATCATTTATGAGCTGATCAAAGCCCGGCGGCGCGGGGTGGATGTGCGGGTCATCCTTCCCATTCACGGCAACCATAATATCATGAACGCCAATAACGTGGTGAGCGCCAATACGATGTTCCGCAGTGGCATCCGGGTCTTTTTTTATCCGGGCATGTCGCATATCAAAGCCGCCGTTTACGACGGATGGCTCTGTACGGGCTCGGCGAATTTTGATAAACTGAGTTTGGTCGATAACCTGGAATTAAATCTCGCGACATCCGATAGTAAGACGGTCGAGAGCATATTGGAGAGCTTATTCGAGGCCGACTTTAAAGAATCGAAAGAAATGACCGAGCCGCTGGATCAAGGATGGAAAGAGCGGCTGGCTGAATTCTTGGCCGAGCATCTTTAACAAACCCTATGGATCATATACTTTCTGTTTTAATCATTGTTTATTATATTTTCCTTGTCATCACGGCTATTTATCTTTTGTTGGATAACCGTGAACCTTCCTCCACCATCGCCTGGCTGGTCCTTTTTATTTTGTTCCCTGTTTTGGGTTTTATCGCCTATGTTTTTTTTGGAAGGAGCTGGAAACGCTCCCGCGCCCAGGATAAATTGGTCCATCAGTTTATCGAGGGGAATTTGGCCTATCCTTTAAAGCCGCTTCTTGAGAGGCAAGAAACAGAGCTTGAGAACCTTCAATCAAAATGGGCTACTTCCTATAAAAGAGAATTGATGCAGTTATTGGCCAACACCTCAAATTCCATATTGACGGCCAATAATCGTTTGAAAATTTTCCATCACGGCAAAGATAAATTCGATTGTCTTTTGGAGGATTTGAATAATGCCAAGGCGTTCATCCATATGGAATATTATATTTGGCGCCATGACGAACTTGGCCAAAAGATCAAGGCGATACTGATTGAACGCGCCAAGAAAGGAGTTGAGGTCAGGATCTTGTATGATTCTTGGGGATGCATGTTTTTGAGCAAGAAATATATCCGTGAATTAAGGGGAGCTGGTATCGATATTTATCCGTATTTTAATTTTTTGTCTTTGTTCACGGCCCATACGCTTAATTATCGCAATCACCGCAAGCTCGTTATCATCGACGGCACGATAGGTTACAATGGCGGCGTCAATATCGGCGATGAATATATTAACGGCGGTAAATTTAAGTTCTGGCGGGACACCCATTTGCGGGTTGAGGGAGAGGCCACGTCCATTTATCAGGCCATTTTTACGATCGATTGGTACAACACGACCAAGAAGAAACTTTTTGATGAGAAGTATTATAGGCCGGCGTTTGACTTAAAAGATGATCTACCGATCCAGATCTCGACCTCGGGCCCGGACTCGCAGTGGCTTTCGATCAAGCAATTGTATTTTGCGCTCATTAAGTCGGCAGAGAAACATCTTTTTATCCAATCAGCCTATTTTATCCCAGACCCGAGCATTTTCATGGCCTTAAAGACCGCGGCGTTAAGCGGGATAGAGGTGAAGATCATGATTACCGGCGTCGTTGACCATTGGCTCCCCTATTGGTCGGCGTTCACGTATTTTGAGGATCTTCTTCAGGCCGGCGTGCGCATCTTTCACTATAAGAAAGGGCTTATGCACGCCAAAACCATCTCCATCGACAGCCAGGTTTGCTCCATCGGGACGGCCAACTTGGATATCCGAAGTTTTCATCTCAATTATGAAACGAATACGCTTATTTATGAGGAGGATTGCGCGTTGGCAATCGAAAGGCAGTTTATGGAAGACCTTAAGGACTGCCGCGAGTTTACCCTCGAAGATTTCAGCAATCTCACGACGGCCGCTAAATTAAGGAATTCACTGGCGCGGCTGTTCGCACCGCTTCTTTAAAGAGATTTTATGATTGGATATCGTCAACGCGCCCGGCAAGAAGGTGGGCCAGGGGAACGGTAAATTCAATGCGTTGAAAGATGATCTTCATGATGGCCGTTAGGGGAGAGGCCAGGAACATCCCCACGATCCCCCAGATCATTCCCCAAAAGATCAACGCCATCAAGACCGCCACCGGATGCAGCTCCAGCGCATCACCTTCCACTTTAGGTTCAACGAAATTGCTAATTACAAATTGAATTACACCGGGAATAGCGATCGCGAGAAACCCTGTCAAAGGCGTGATGTCGGGATTGATGAGGACAACCGGTAAGGGAAGAAGGGTGGCGATGGTCGAGCCGATGCTGGGGATGAAATTAAGGATAAAGGCGAACAACCCGAAGGCCAGCGCCATATCAACTCCTAAGATCATCAGCGCCGCCCCCACCAAAACTCCGGTAACGATGGAAACGGCCATTTTGGTCGCGATGAAGCGTTTTACCCGATACACGCCTTCTTTCCATTCTTTGCCGGGCGGTTTCGTCTGGATCGTTTTTCCCAAAAGAAGAAAGCAGACAAAGATAAGGACAAGGAGCCCCTGCGAAAGAAGCTTAACGATCGAATTGACGATGCCGATCACCATTCCCCCGACACTTTTAGTCAGATTATTTTTTAAAGGATCCAATATTTCCTGAGGGTTCATCCCAAAACGCTCCACATTAAGAGAGAGGGCGGCTTTGTTAAGAAGTTGAAAGACCTTTTCCTGGTAGGAATCGAAATTGACCAGCATCTGGGTGACGGAAACGGAGATCAAAAGCCCCAGGGTGATCAAGATCAAAATCCCGATAATAAGGGTCGTTGTAAGCGCCAGGAAACGGGGGACCTTGAAATATTTTATTTGGAAGTCGATCAATGAGGTCAGGATAAGGCTGAAGAAAAGGGCCAAGACGAAAGGGATCATCATCGGTTTTAACCAGTATAAAGCGAAGGCGATCGCGATGATGCTTAAAATGAGCAGGCAAACGGTCTGAAATCGTCTCTCTTTATCAATATTATTATCCATATATATCGTTATTTTAGAGAACAAAATGCGTTAAGTCAAACGGGTACTGATTTATTTGGGTGTGTTAAATGAAGTTTCCTCCGATCATTTGCATTTTAGCCGGGCATAGTTTATACTTCCATTAGGTGTCAGTTGCTCATTGTTTTTGACGATAATAGCAAACCTGTTCTGCTTCGCTCAAAAGTTTTCACGTTTGAGCTTCGCAGAACGCTCTTCGAAGCCAAATACGTTAAGTATTTGGCGTAGTAGAGCGGGGTAACTCAGGGACGCAAAGCTAATAGGGTCCTTTCACGAGGATAGCCAGTTGCCGAATCAAAACAGCAAGAAAGACGTTCAAGGCCTGTCCTCTATTTATGTGCGGACAGGCTTTTTGTTTGATGATAGATAAATTTCTAACAGTTCTTTAAAAATTCGTCTTTTTGACGAAAAAGGCACACCCGTTCTGCTTCGCTCAAAAGTTTTCACGTTTGAGCTTCGCAGAACGTCCTGCGTAGCCGAATACGAAAGTAATTCGGCGAAGCGGGGCGGAGTAATCCGGGGTCGCAAAACTACCCCGACGTTTCCTCAGAAAAAATTAAATGAGGAAGTCGGGGCCCCGACCGAAGCGTCGGGGAAGGGTCCTTGAAAAGGGATAGCCAGCTGCCGAATCAAAGCATCTTTTTTAACAGATAGATTCTGTCTAGCTAAGGCCTATTCCTTTTGGAATAGGCCTTTTTTGTTGTGAAAAATCTATTGATGGGGTGGGGTTTATGAAACAAAGGAAAATATTCCGAAACTATTCGTTCCTGCTGGCCTTCACGATTGGTCTTATCGGTCTGAATGTTCAGGATTCGTGGGCGCTTGAAGAGGTCAAGTTTGTACGGGAATTAACGGAAGGCCTGCAGGAGCCTATTGATGCCGCGGTCAATGACAGCGGCGACATTTATGTGCTGGATCGAAAGCAGGCAAAGGTATCCGTCTTTAATCCACAGGGGGAATTAAAAAGTTCTTTCGGCCAAAGAGGTTCGAATATCGGTGAGTTCAATCAGCCTAAAGCGGTCGCTTTAACATTAACGGGAAACGTGGTTGTAGCGGATACCGGCAATAGCCGCGTGCAGGTCTTCGGCCCTCAAGGCGAATTTGTCTTTCAGCTGGGCCATTACGGGAAGGACGAAGGGCAGTTTAAATCGCCCGACAGCATTGCCATTGATAACATCGGAAACATCTATATCGGCGACAGCACCAATAAGACCATTTCCAAGTTTTCCCCCAACGGGGCATTTCTGGATTACCGACGGTTAAGCTTTAAGCCGACGGATTTGGTTTTCGATCTTAACGAGCATCTTTACGTCCTTATGCCGGGCATCGGGCGTATCATTAAATTTAATTTGAAGACATATGAATATGAACAGATCACTCTCAAGGCGGAGGGGAAGGACCTTATTTCCAGCTCGGCGGGTATTTCCGTTGACATGCGAGGGGATATTTATTTGATCGAGACGGATTCGCACAGCGTCAAAAAGATCGATCAAAACAAGAAGTTATTGTTTTCTTTCGGATCTCAAGGGGACGGTAAAGGACAGTTTAACTGGCCATCGGGGATCACGGCGGATCGGACGGGTCATGTTTATGTGGCGGATGCCAGGAATCGGCGCGTTCAGGTATTGGAGATCACAGGAAGCCCTAAGGGCAATCTTGAGCCAGCGGTCTATTTACCGCCCCTTCTTGATTATGATCGTTCGATTGATGCCGGTCCCAGCGTTGTTGATCTTAATTATGACGAGCAAAAAGGGCTTTATGCTTTAGCCGAGAAGCGGGGAGAAATCCTTATCAAGGACCCGGCCCATTTAACGTTCCAGCCATTGAACGAGAATTTACATCAATTGAAACGGCCGGGATCCATTGAGGTGGATCCCAGAGGAAGGATTTTGGTCGCCGACACAGGGAATCATCGGCTTCAGCTTCTGGACCAGGAAGGGAATCCGACCTATTTTTTCGGTAAGCGCGGTGATCAAGCCGGTGAATTCAACGCGTTGGGCGGGGTTGCCGCGGACAGCCAGGGGAACATCTATGTCGCTGACAGCAAGAACAACCGCATTCAGATCTTCAGCGAAGACGGTATTTACCTGAAAGCTTTCGGAGAGAAATCAGAAAGAATGAACGAGGCCGGCCCGTCGCCGGGGACGTTCTTAAGCCCTAAAACGGTCGCTTTTGATTCAAGAGATCGGTTATTTGTTTTGGACAGCAGGAACAGGCGCATCCAGATCTTCACCAAAGGCGGCGAATTCATCCGCCAGATCGGCGGGTTGTTGGACCAGGAAATACAATTTGAAGACCCTGTTGATCTAAGCATTGATGAGCATGATTATCTGTACGTGGCGGATCGGGGCCGGCACAAAGTGACGATCATTGATCCCAACGGCGAATTGGTGATGGATTTCGGCTCCAACGGCCAGGGACCCAGTTATTTTCCTAGCCTTTCCAGCGTAACGGTCGCCAACGGGAAGATTTATGTGGCCAATTATGGTTTGGATCAGGTGGGGGTTTTTAATTTCAGGGCGCAAAAGGGAGTTCAGGAAAACCGTATTTATTTAACCAAGATTTCCAAGCCCCTTGAGATGGTCAGCGCCTCGGATAAGATCAAATATGCCATGGCCCGCAAGCTGACGCTTGAGGAGGCGCAAAAGGAATTAGCGTTTGAGTTGGGTGTAGATGCCGCTGAGCTTTCGAGTTACATGAAAATCGAGTCGGAAGAGTTAATGGCCACTGGCCAAATTAAATTGACGGTGAGCATTCCCAAAGAGATTCCGTTTGAAACACTTGAAACAAAGGATATTTTAAGTAGAATGTGAGTATAGAGTAATGAGTTTTATTTTCTTGATTACGAATAAGTTAAGGAAGGGCAATGAAGATATCGAAATTGGCGGCGGTCGTTTTTATTTGCTCACTGATATCTTTCTCTTTAATAGCTGAAGACAGATCTGGAGCAGCCACGGGGCCACAGGCGCTCCAGCAACTTGAAAATAATAGCGTATCGACACTTGTGCAGCGGGAGAAACTCCCAATAGATACTTTGGCCACCTCCCGCCAAACTCTTGGACAACCTAAAGTTTCCCCGCTGCCTGCCCCCCAAACGTGCCGAGAAGTCGGCCTCATCAAACGAGAAGACTGCGGTCAATGTGAAGACGTCCCCAAAAACGTCTGCCAGCCCAGTTTAAAGACCAAAAGCGGTGAACAATGCTATGAATGCCTGCAGCGCCGCCAACAATGCCGCGAAATAAAGCTTCTGGATAAAGGGCAATGCTCCGAGTGCCAGAAGATCCCTTACGGTGAATGCGTTTTTGTCCGCAAGACCATTGACGGAGATTCCTGTTTTCAATGCGAGTCGAAACCACCCGTCTGTAAAGAGCTCGGTTTGCTCACCATCTCCGAATGCAAGGCCTGCAATGTCAATCCGTTCATGGAATGCGTCGTGAAAGAAACAGCGGAAGACGGCACGGAATGTTTCGAATGCGTCTTGCGCACCAACGAATGCGCCGATATGCGTTTGATCGATAAGAAAGAATGCGACGCCTGCAACATTGCACGCCATAAACAGTGCGTTGAGATCAAGAAAACAAAGACTGGCAAACAGTGTTATAAATGCCTGGAGCAAGAGCAAGAGTGTCCCGACATTGGTTTATTGGAGAGAAAGGATTGCCGGCAGTGTTCGAGCGATCTCAAGATGGAATGCCAGCCGGCCCAGCAGACCAAGGAAGGCAGGCAATGTTACGCGTGCGTGTCGCGCTCCGAAACATGCGCCGACCTTGATTTGATCGACGAAAAAGAATGCCCATCCTGCGCCAAAGACCCTTCCAAGCAATGTGTTCCTTTAAGAAACATAAAAGAGGGGGTCTCGTGCTTTAAATGCATCGATAAGCCGCAGGAGTGTGTTGACCTGAAGTTGCTCGATGAAAAAGATTGCGCTGTTTGTACTCAAAATCCCAAGAAGATATGCGAAGCGTCCAAGCAAACCAAAGAAGGCAAGCCATGTTTTGCCTGCGTTGACAGGCCCCAGGAATGCATAGATATCGGCTTTTTTGATCAAAAGGGTTGCGCCCAATGCGAAGAAGATAACAGAAGCGAGTGCAAGGAGGCCCAGAAAACCAAAGAAGGCAAGCCATGTTTTACTTGTGTGGATAAGCCGCAGGAATGTGTCGATATCGGGCTTCTTGATAAGAAAGATTGCGGTGTTTCGTGCGAACAAAACCCGCGCAAAGAGTGCAAACAAGCGGAATCTACCAAAGAGGACAAACAATGCTTTGCCTGTGTCGATAAGCCGCAGGAATGTGTCGATTTAGGCTTGCTCGATAAAGGCGATTGCCCCGCGTGCGATCGCAACAAAAAGACCGAATGCCGTCAGGATCAGAAGACCAAAGAAGGCAAACAGTGTTACGTTTGCGCTGAGAAATCCCAAGAATGCGCTGAACTCAATTTGTTGGATGAAAAAGATTGCGCTTCTTGCGAGCGTAACCGAAAGAAGCAATGCGTCAAAGATAAAGTGACCAAAGAAGGTAAGCCATGTTTTGAGTGTGAGGACCGTCCTGAAACATGTTCTGACCTGGGGCTTTCGGATGAAGCTGCCTGCCAGGAGTGTGCCCAAAAGCCTAGAAGCGAATGCCGGCCCAAGAAGAAAACAAAGGAAGGCACGCCATGTTTTGAATGCGTCCAAAGGCCGCAGGAATGCGAAGACCTCGGGTTAATTTCCAGGGGTGGCTGCTCTTCCTGTGAAGCAGACAAGAAGAAAGAATGCAAGGCCGATAAGAGCACTGAAGGAGGCGAGCTGTGTTATTCCTGCGTGGAGCGGCCGCAGACCTGCGCCGATATCGGGTTTTTCGACGAGGAATTTTGTGATTTATGCACAGAGGAATCGAAAGAATGTAAGAAAGCCGATAAAACCAAAGAAGGCCTGTCATGTTTTAGCTGTGTTGACAAACCGCAGGAGTGCCGTGATCTTGATTTGCTTGATGCCGATCAGTGCGCCGAATGCGTGAAAGACCCATCGAAAGAATGCCTCGCCGGCAAAAAGACCAAAGAAGGCAAAGCCTGCTTCAGATGCCTCGATAAACTCCAGACCTGCGCCGATCTAAACCTCTTGGATGAGCCTGGCTGCAAGCTTTGTGGCGAAGATCCTAATAAGGAATGTAAACCGGATAAGAAAACCAAACAAGGGCTAGCGTGTTTTGTTTGCCTCGATAAACCGCAGACCTGCACGGATATCGGCCAATTGGAGAAAGCCTCTTGCGAGGGGTGCCTTCAAAAACCCAACACGGAATGTAACGAAGGCAATAAAACAAAAGAGGGCAGGCAATGTTTTGTTTGTACCGAAAAACCGCAAAGTTGCGATGATTTCGGACTTATTAGCATTGATGAATGCAAGAAATGTGAGAGAGATTCAAAAAAACGTTGTGTTATTTCCCAAAGGACCAAAGAGGGGATGCAATGTTACAGTTGTGAACTGCGCCCGCAGGAATGCGCCGATTTGGATTTATTAAATGAAGCGCAATGCCAAGAATGTACTTCCGATCCCGCCAAGATATGCCAAGCCGATAAGATAACAAATGAAGGGGAGCAATGTTTTGTTTGCGCCGACAAACCGCAGTCATGCAGCGATTTGGGGCTTATTGATGCCAATCAATGCATCGGGTGTGTCGAGGCCGGCAAGGAATGCAAACCGGATAAAAAGACCGAAGAGGGCGAAGCTTGTTTTAGTTGTATTGATAAGCCGCAGACCTGTGTGGATCTGGAGCAATTGGATGAACGTGACTGCCGGCTATGCAACCGCAATTCCAAGACCGAATGCAAAGAGGGTAATAAAACTAAGGAAGGCGCGCAATGTTTTATTTGCGTGGATAAGCCTCAGGAATGCCGCGATCTGGATCTTATTGATGAAACGCAATGTGAGTCATGTGTGGCCAAAGGGAATGCCGAGTGCCAGCCAGCCCAGCCAACCAAGGAAGGAAAACAGTGTTTCAGCTGCGTTGAAAAGCCGCAAACCTGCGTTGACCTGGGCCTTATCAGCGAGGGCGATTGTGCCTCCTGCACGCAGGATCCCAAGAAACAATGCGCCAGTTCCCGTCGGACAAAAGAAGGCCAGCAGTGTTTCTCCTGCGAGGATCGCCCGCAGGTGTGTGCCGATCTGGGATTGGTCGAGGCTGATGCGTGCGTCCAATGCGAATCTGATCCGAAAAAAGAATGTGTGATCGCTCAAAAGACCAATGAGGGCGAACAATGTTTCAGCTGCGCCGATAGACCGCAAACGTGCGCTGACTTGGAGCAATTGGATGAACGCGAATGCCGTTTGTGCAACCGCAATTCCAAGACCGAATGCAAAGAAGGCAACAAGACCAAAGAAGGCCTGCCATGTTTCGTTTGCGTAGATAAACCTCAGGAATGCAAAGATCTCGATCTCATTGATGAAACACAATGTGGATCATGCACGTCAAAAGGAAATTTTGAATGCCAGCCGGCCCAACAGACCAAAGAAGGGAAACAATGTTACGGTTGCGTGGAAAGGCCGCAAACTTGCGCTGATCTGCAATTGTTGGATGAAGCCGGTTGCGGGAATTGTTCAACGGATGCGAAGAAAGAATGTCAAAGCGCTAAAAAGACCAAGCAAGGGATGCAATGCTTTAGCTGCGTTGATAGGCCGCAAACCTGCGGGGACCTTGCTCAATTGGATGAGGCAGGGTGCCGTGATTGCGAAGCGAATGCGAGAGCCGAATGTAAATTTGGCGACAAAACCAAGGAAGGCAAGCAGTGTTTTGTTTGCATTGAAAAGCCGCAGACCTGCGCCGATCTGGAATTGTTGGATGAGCGGGAATGCCGACTCTGTAACCGTAACTCCAAGACCGAATGCCGCGAGGATAAGCAGACCAAAGAAGGAACGCAATGTTATGCTTGTGTTGAGAAGCTCGTCGAGAAAGAGCAAAGCTGTCAGGACATCGGGCAACTGAGCGACGAAGAATGCCGCCAGTGCGAGACAAACGCGAGAACGGAATGTAAACTCGGCGATAAAACCAAACAGGGCGGCCAATGTTATGTTTGCCTCGAAAAGCCGCAGCAATGCCAAGACCTGGGGCTTTTGAATGAAACCGAATGCCGTTTATGCAATGAAAATCCGCGTAAAGAATGCCAGCCGGCCCAGCCTACCAAAGAAGGCCAGCCGTGTTATTCCTGCGTTGATAAACCGCAAGCCTGCGCGGATCTGAACCAATTGGATGAAGCACAATGCGCCCAGTGCGCTCAAGACCCGAAGATGCAATGCCAGCCCGGGCAAAAGACGAACGAAGGCAAACAATGTTTCAATTGCGTTGAGAAGCCGCAGATTTGCCAAGATTTAGGGCTGATAACGGCGGCGGATTGCGTCGCCTGCCAGGCCGTTGCCTCGAAAAAATGCGTCACGGCCCAAGCGACCAACCAGGGGCAACAATGTTATAGTTGTGTGGAAATACCACAGACCTGTGCCGATCTGGGGCTTTTGTCCGAGCAGGAATGCGCGCCGTGTAACCAGAAACCCGATTCGCAGTGCGCTCACGCGGGACAAACCAAACAAGGGGAGCCCTGTTATACATGTGCCGTACGGCAAGAGGCTTGCGCGGATCTGGGCGCTTTAAGCAAGAGCGAATGCGATAACAGCTGCCTTGCCAGCGCCAATAAAGAATGCGTTGAGGCGCAAAAGACGAAACAGGGAGAGACATGCTATCAATGCGCAGAAAAGAAACAGGAAGCACCGAAGAGGCCAGTTACAATCGAGTTGGGCGATGCCGAATGTTTGGACGAGGGGTATGCCCGTGATTGTTCAGCCTGCAAAGCGGAAGAGAATTGCGAAGAAGTCGGGTTGATCCTCTTTCATCCTTCCCGAAAGAGTCCTATCCTCAAATGTTATGAATGTGTCCCGCCGGGAAAATAAGTTTATTTGAAATAATATTTGGTGAGCTCTTGTTTTAAATATTCAAAGGTCTCATCTACTTTATTAAAAGCTTTGAAGAGCTTCATGTCCTCTTTGGAAATAGCCCCCCATTTGGCCATAGCTTTAAAATTGATCACTTCATCCCAATAGTCTTTTCCGTACATGACAACCGGCATGTGTTTTTTTGTCTTTTTCGTTTGGATAAGGGTCAAAAGCTCAAAGAATTCATCAAGTGTCCCGAACCCGCCGGGAAAGATCACCAACGCTTTGGCCAGATAAAAAAACCAGAATTTTCTGATGAAGAAATAGTGAAATTCAAAAGCAAGGTCTTTGGTCTGATACGGATTGGGATATTGTTCCATAGGGAGACTAATATTCAAGCCGACGGATTTTCCACCGGCCTTCTGGGCCCCCAGGTTGGCCGCTTCCATGATGCCGGGGCCGCCACCGGAGCAGATGACAAACTGGTTTCGGCGTTGTTTGGGCTCATTAAACCATTGGGTCAGTTTTTGGGACAGGTTCACGGCATCTTCGTAGTAACGGGACATCTCCAGATTGTTCAAGGCCTGCTCCAGCTCATTTTTTATGGTAGAGGCATGATGTTTCGTTTGATCGGCTTTCTTTTCGATCATTCTTAAATTCTTCTGGGCTTGCGCGTGGGGGATTGTCTTGGCGGAGCCGAAGAAGACGACCGTGTTATGAATGCCGTGCTTACGCAACCGGTGCGCCGGTTCGATCATTTCTGACAGAATCCGGACCGGGCGGGCAACGGGGCTGTTCAAGAAATCGTAATTGTTATAGGCCTTGATCAGCCAGCCTGGTTTCTTGGATTGGTATCCGTCTTTGGCCATTTAATGGAATTCCCTTATGATTTATTTTCTTTAACATACCACAATTTGATTGGCTTTCCATGAATTCTTTCACAATATTTGCCTGATCGGTGTTACGTAATTGTACGTAGCTTTTTAAGTAGTATATCTTATTTATAAATTTATTCATTTCTATATAGTAATAACAAGAGATTAATCGATGTTGAAATTTAACTACATTTACGGACCGGTTCAATCATGGCGCATGGGGAAATCATTGGGGATAGACCCCATCTGCAGTGACCATAAAATTTGTAATTTGAACTGCCTCTATTGCCAGCTTGGCCGGACGCGTGATTATACGAATGAGCGCGGCCTATTCACGCCCACCGATAAAATCCTTGAGGAAATCAAGCGGTTCTTTACAGAGGTTTCTTCAGTGGACCAAGAAATAACCCGCGGTATTGATTATCTGACTTTATCCGGCCGGGGGGAGCCGACGTTGGCCAAAAATTTAGGCGAGATCATTCGCGGCATCAAACAGCTGCGAAAAGAGAGGGTTGCCGTTATTACGAATGCCACATTAATGGGTCTTCCCGAAGTTCGTGAAGAGCTGGCTTTGGCCGATTATGTTTCAGCCAAATTGGACGCCTCCAGCGAATTTGTATTCTTGAAGGTGAACCGGCCCATCATCGGAACGACGTTTGGGCAAACGATCGAAGGCATCAAGAAGTTCAGCCGTCAATTTTCCGGCAAATTGGTACTGCAAATTATGTTTGTCGAGACCAACCAACCTGATGCGAGTGGGATTGCCAAGCTTGTCCGGGAAATACCCGCCGATGAAATCCAAATCAATACGCCCTTACGACCTTCGGCAACGCCTGCGTTGGATAAAGAAAATATAAAGAAGATTAAGAACTGCTTCGCGGGATTACCCGTGGTGAGTGTTTATGATGGTGAGCAGAAGCCGTCATCTCCTTTGGATGCGCAGGATACCATGAGGCGCCACGGATGTTTTGTAGCGACGGATAGAGCCCATTAATACCAATTAAGTGAGGGGGAAGGTTATGACAATAAAAATGTTAACCAAAGTGATCAAACGTAACGGAAAAGAGGAAGCTTTTGATGCAGAAAAAATAACAACCGCCATCCAAAAAGCAGGGCAGGCAACGGGCGAATTTAACCGTGATGTTGCTAAAAAATTAACCATACGGGTCCTTAATATTATGCATCAGACCATTAAGGAGCATGCCCCTTCTGTGGAAGAAATCCAGGATATCGTCGAAGAAGTGCTGCTGACTTCCCCCTACCGCAAAACGGCCAAAGCGTACATTCTTTATCGTGAGCAACATGCGCAGATTCGTGAAATTACCTCTCAATTTAATATCAATCTGGTTTCCCGTTACCTTGATCAAAGCGATTGGCGGGTCAATGAGAACAGCAACATGGCTTATTCGCTACAAGGATTAAATCATTATTTATCATCGGAAGTCAGTAAAGTTTATTGGTTAAGTAAGATTTATCCGTCTCCCATCAAAGAAGCCCATAACCATGGTGACATCCATATCCATGATTTGGGTCTTATCAGCGTTTATTGTGTGGGCTGGGACCTGGAGGATCTTTTGATGCAGGGGTTTAAAGGGGCTTCCGGAAAAATGGAATCCGCGCCCGCCAAACACTTAAGGAGCGCTTTGGGGCAGATCGTCAATTTCTTTTATACGCTGCAAGGCGAAGCCGCCGGCGCACAAGCTTTTTCGAGCTTCGATACCCTTTTGGCGCCATTCATTCGTTATGACGGGCTCGATTCTAAGCAACTCAAGCAATGCTTGCAAGAATTCGTTTTTAATGTCAATGTGCCGACGAGGGTTGGTTTTCAAACACCGTTTACCAATATCACCTTAGACCTTAAACCGCCTTCATTTTATGCCGATCATGGGGTCATCATCGGCGGCCAGATCCAGAAAGAAACATATAAGGAATTTCAGAAAGAGCAGGACATGTTTAACCGGGCCTTTATGGAAGTGATGCTGGAAGGCGATGCCAAAGGCCGTGTCTTTACGTTTCCCATTCCTACCTATAATATCACCAAGGATTTTAATTGGGACGATTCCAATTTGGACCTTCTTTGGAAGATGACCGCAAAATACGGAATTCCCTATTTTGCCAATTTTGTCAATTCCGATATGAGCCCAGATGATGCGCGCAGCATGTGTTGCCGGCTGCGGCTGGACAACCGCGAGTTGCGCAAACGCGGCGGCGGCCTATTTGGGGCGTCTCCTTTGACCGGCTCGATCGGCGTTGTGACGATCAATATGCCGCGTTTGAGTTTTCTGTCCAAAGATGAGGAGGTTTTTTTCCACCGCTTGGATCAGAAAATGCAGTTGGCCAAGGAGAGCCTTGAAATCAAGCGCAAAGTTTTGGAGAAATTTACCGATCAGGAACTTTATCCTTATATCAAGTTTTATTTACGGGATGTAAAAATGCGATTTAACGAATATTGGAAGAATCATTTTTCAACGATAGGGTTGATCGGCATGAATGAGGCCTGCCTTAATCTTTTTGGGGAAAATATCGCTTCCGATAAGGGGCAGGAGTTTGCCAAAGCCGTTCTTGATTTCATGCGAGAGAAGCTTATCGGGTTCCAGGAAGAAACGGGCAATATGTACAATCTCGAGGCGACACCGGGCGAAGGGACGTCTTATCGGCTGGCCAAGATCGATAAAGCCCTTTTTCCCAACATCATTTGCGCCAATGAAGCGGATTACCAGAAAGGGCACGAGCCGTTTTATACCAACTCAACGCACTTGCCGGTCAACTATTCCGAGGACATTTTTGAGGTGCTGGAGCTCCAGGATGAGTTGCAAACCCATTATACCGGCGGTACTGTTTTGCATGGCTTTGTCGGAGAACGTATCACCAATGTTGAGGGGCTCAAGCATTTGATTCGTATCATCTGTGAGCAGTTTCATCTGCCGTATTTTACAATTACCCCGACCTTTAGTGTTTGCCCCAGCTGCGGTTACAAAGCAGGAGAGGAGCCGATTTGCAATACTTGCCACCATGCCTGTGAAGTTTACTCGCGTGTCGTTGGTTACTTAAGGCCCGTGCAGCAGTGGAATAAAGGTAAAAAGGAAGAATTTGTTAATCGAAAGACCTATAAAATATGCAAATAGGCGGATTCCAAAAGTTCAGCTTGATCGAGTACCCGGGAAAGATCGCGGCCGTTATTTTTACGCGCGGGTGCAATTTTCGCTGCCCTTATTGTTACAACAGCGAGCTCATATCATTTGCGCCCTCCAAGAACGACGTTGATGAAAGCGAAGTGCTTGATTTTCTTCAAAGGCGAAAGGGCTTCTTGGAGGGCGTGGTTATAAGCGGAGGGGAACCAACCCTCCAAAACGATCTTATCTCTTTTTTGGACCGGCTCAAGCGGATGGGCTATCTCACAAAATTGGATACAAACGGCAGCCGTCCCGATGTTTTGAGTAAATTGATACAACTAAAGCTCATTAATTTTATCGCCATGGATGTCAAAGCGCCGTTACACCGTTATCACGAAGTTATAGGCATTTCTTTTCCTGTTGATAAGATCGAAGAAAGCATTGAGATCATTCTTCAATCGGGGTTAAAGTATGAATTCAGGACCACGGTTGTCAAAACACTTCTTTCCGAGGAAGATATTAAGGAAATACATGGTTTGTTGGATGGGGCTACGGCGTATCGGCTCCAAGCTTTTTTGCCCAGCAGCAAAGTTCTTGATAAAACATTTCTTGACAAAGAGCAGTATACCAACAGAGAGATGAACGATTTGAAGGCGCGTTTTGAGAAACAGGAGAACGTTCACCTCTTTAATTAAATTTCGCAAGACATGTTGACTAATAAGATTTTCTCTGCCATTGATGCCGTTTGCCGTGAGCCTTATCGATTATTCTTTCCTGTTGGCATTTGGATGGGGCTGGTGGGCGTTAGCCCATGGATTTTATACGGCTTTGGATTGGCGCAAAACTATTCGCCTCAATTTCATTCTTCAATCCAGACGCTTGTCTATATTAACTGTTTTGTCATAGGTTTTTTAACGACATTCATTCCACGCTTTATACAAACCTCTTATGCCAGTAAATCAGAAGTTTTTTCCCTTTTATTTCTTTTCATTGGTATAGCCATATTTCTTCGCATAGAACAGTGGATGGCGGCTCATGTTTTTTATATTATTTGGCTTATTTTTCTTATCCGATTTTTTCTCGTTAGAATACCCCGTCGGAAGAAAGAAGGCCCTAAAGGCAATGCCCCTCAAGAAATGATGTGGATTCCGCTGGCTGTTTTGCATGGCATCATCGGAACAGTTCTGCTTATATTAGGGGAAGCCGGTATTTTGCCTAAATTTGTTATCAAAGTGGGAAAACCGATGATGGAGCAGGGATTCATTTTAGGCGTGGTTCTGGGCGTAGGGGGATTTCTCATTCCGCGTATTATGGGCACTTACCAGGCAGACACCCATCAACACAATGATAATGAAAGGGTCTGTTGTCAGCATCATTCGGTGCCTTTGAGAAAGAAGTACGCTATTTCTTTTCATTCGGGATGCGCATTTTTATTCTTTATAAGCTTCTGGCTGGAGGGCGCGGATATGGTCAGATACGCTTATTTTCTACGGGCTTTAGTGGTAACCGCCGAATTTATATGGTCGAAGACATTATTGAATTTTCCTCAAAAGAAAGATTTCTACATTAAGCTTGCTTGGATATCAGCATGGTTGGTCGTTTTAGGTCTATGGTTAGCGGGCATTTTTCCTGATTATAAAATAGTGGCGCTTCATTTAAGCTTTATCGGTGGGTTTAGTTTAATGATCTATGCTATCGCTACCATGGTCGTTCTTTCGCATATCGGCCAAGCGCAAAAGTTAAATCAGCCTCTTGTTATTTTGTGGATAGTGTTTCTCGCTCTTGCTTTGGCAATGATGAAAAGGACAATCGTTATCGTTTATCCAGATGAATATTTTAAATTTATGGGATACGCCGCCATTTCTTGGAGTGTAGCGGCTGTTTGTTGGTTGATCTATATCCTCCCTAAGGTTTTTATCGTCCCGCCGCAAGATGAGTTTGCCCGGATGCATGAGGAGGCGAAGAGGAAGTTAGAAAAATAATTAGTTTTTTAATAATTGTTTCTAAGTAGTCCTACGTATCTTTTTAGGTATTACAGACTATTTTAAATTCTATTTTTTATTATTAAAGTAAAGCTAAATAAAAAAATGTTGTATTATTCAATAATTTAATAAGGTAGGAATTGGTAAAAGCTGCATCATCTGGAGTATCAACGGGTAGTTTAGTATATGGGGGGTACTATGAGGAAATATCCGAGCGATGTCCCGAGAAAAAATAATCTTTTATTATTTTTCATAGCTATCCATTTTCTATGGATTTCCCTAGGGATGAATAAGGAAGCGGAGTCGCAAGGATCTTATAAGGAAAACCCCCCAGTCACCAAAGAATTATTTTCAAGAGGAGAAACATTATATCAAAAACAATGTTCCGTCTGTCACGGGCCGCAGGGGAAAGGGGATGGCAAGGCGGCGTACCTTTTGTCTCCTAAACCACGGGACTTTGTCGGTGATAAATTTCGGTTTATCTCAACGACAAATCAACAGGCAACGGATGAGGATCTTTTTAAGGTCATTACCCGGGGGATGGCCGGGTCTTCCATGCCACCATGGGCGCATCTTAGAGAGAGGGATAGGTGGGCATTGGTTTATTATGTCCGATATTTGTCTGAAGCAGATGAGTTCAAAGAATCTGGAAAAGTTCTAGAGAAGGGAATAAAAAATGAATTTTCTTGGAATGATATAAAGGAAATAGTCAATAAACAAATTGCTTCCGAAAATATTATTAAGATTCCTCCAGAACCAGAAGTCACGCAAGAGACTTTGGTAAGAGGGCGTGAATTATTTGTGGTTTCTTGTGCGGGGTGCCATGGGCTACAGGGCAGGGGGGATGGTCAGCAAAATATGACTGACAGCCAAGGGCTTCCAACAAAACCCCGTGATCTGACAGCCGGTATTTTTAAAAGTGATTCAAGTTCAGAAGAATTATATTTTCGTATGATGGCGGGAATGCCGGGGACCCCCATGCCAAGTTATAACGGCGTTTTTACTCAAGAGCAGATATGGGATCTGATTCATTTTGTACAGACGCTTACGACCCCTGAAGCGGAAGCAAGGGCACGGCTTAAGCAGACCACAATTAATTCAAAGAAAATTAATTTAGACATCAATCCTGATCCTCTTTGGGAGGAATGGTCTAAGATTGAACCGATATCGATAGGGCTGACTCCTTTATGGTGGCGAGATGAGCGTATTGAAAAGGTGGATGTTAAAGTTGTATACAATCAAGATAAAATGGCCATTTATTTGTCATGGAATGACCCTATTCAGGACGATGATGTAGTGGCCATGCAGGCATTTTCCGATGGAGCAGCCCTCCAGTTCTCGATGAAAAAAGACCCGCCATTTTTTGGGATGGGAAACCCGCAAGATTCGGTTTATATGTGGCATTGGAAGTCCGGTTGGCAAAATACAACCGATGGGCGAAAGGACATCGAATCGCGTTATCCCAATATCGGAACGGATTGGTATTCATCCGACAAGCATTATCAACATGGAGAAGAATTCGATCCAAAAGAATCGTCTGCCAAATATCACGATCCTCAGTTTTTGACAGCATGGGGAGCAGGGAATCCAGTGGCTGATGTAGAAAAAACTGAAAATGCTGAACAGGCGGTTGCTGCTGGTCAGGGAACCTATAAAGCTTATCCTGCGGCCGCGACCGATGTTGACGCTAACGGCGTCTGGAAGGATGGCCGATGGCATGTTGTATTCGTCCGGTCATTAAAGGTATCGAATAAGAAAGATTTACAGTTAGATCGAGCTAATACGGTTTCTATCGCATTCGCCATTTGGGACGGCTCAGCCCATGATCGTAACGGTCAAAAATCAGTATCGATTTGGAATGAGTTGGTTATTGGGAAGTAAATTTATCCAACAGGAAGGATAAAATAATATGAAATTAACCAGACGAGAATTCTTGAAAATTTCGGCAGCTTCCAGTTTAGGGGCTATTTTATTCTCAAACGACCTTTCTCTTTGGGCATTTGAGGCTGACCCTGCGATTGATAATCCTTTAGCCTATTATCCTAACCGCGATTGGGAGAAGATCTATCGTGACCAGTATCGTTATGATAGTAAATTTTCTTGGGTATGTTCCCCCAATGATACGCATGCCTGCCGTGCTACGGCTTTTGTCCGTAACGGCATCGTCATCCGCATGGGAAATCAATATGATTATCAGACGTATACGGACATTTATGGTAATAAAGCAACTCCCAATTGGAATCCTCGTCAATGCGCCAAGGGATATACTTTTCATAAATTGGTCTACGGGCCGTATCGATTAAAACATCCGATTGTCCGTCAGGGATGGCGAGAGTGGGCTGATGACGGTTTTCCGGAACTGACGGATGCCAATAAGGACAAATATAAGTTTAATTCCCGCGGATCAGATAGGTTTGAAAAAATTTCATGGGACGAAATTTATACCTATATGGGTAAGGCCTTGATCGCGATTGCCAGGCGTTATAGCGGTGAGGATGGTCGGCAGAGACTTTTGGCCCAGGGTTACCCTAAAGAAATGATAGATATTATGGATGGGGCTGGAACACGAACGATCAAAATGCGCGGAGGGATGGGGTTGTTGGGTGTTTTTGGAAAATATGGCATGTATCGACTTTGTAATACATTAGCTTTATTGGATTCCCATATCAGAGGGGTGCATGAGGAGGAAGCTAAAGCCGGCAGAACATGGTCTAACTATACGTGGCATGGGGATCAAGCCCCCGGGCATCCGTGGGTTCATGGCCTGCAAAATGCCGATTGTGATTTTAATGATTTGCGGTTTAGTAAGCTCATTATTCAGGATGGAAAAAATTTGGTTGAGAATAAAATTGTCGATAGCCATTGGTTCATTGAATGTATGGAGCGGGGAGCTAAGTTGGTGACGATCTCTCCCGAATACAGCCCTCCAGCGACGAAATCTGATTATTGGATCCCTATCCGGCCGCAAACGGATGCCGCCTTATTCTTAGGAATTGCACGTTTAATGATTGACAAGGGACAATATGACGAGAATTTCGTGCTTCAATTTACGGATTTTCCGCTTTTAGTGCGGACGGACAATCTTAAGCGTTTGCGAGCGCATGAAATCTTCCCGAATTATGAATTGGCATTATCTCCGGATGGGCCGAGTTTTAAATATCAGGGTTTAAAGAAAGAACAATATGAGAAGTTAGGGGATTTTGTTATTTGGGACAAAATGAGGAATCAGCCGGCAGCGATTACGCGCGATGATGTGGGCGCACAATTATCAGTAAAAGGCCTTCAGCCGGCGTTGGAGGGGCGCTTTAAAGTGATCACCGTCGATGGAAAAGAAATCGAAGTGATGACATTATTCTCCCTCTATAAACTTCACCTTAAAGATTACGATTTAGATTCGGTTGTTGAGATAACCCATGCGCCTAAAGATTTGATTGTTCAGTTAGCCGAGGATATCGCTACGATCAAACCGGCAGCTCTCCATCAGGGGGAAGGGATCAATCATTGGTTCCATGCCACCCAGATGAACCGCGCCGCTTACTTGCCGTTTATGCTCACCGGCAACATCGGCAAGCAAGGTGCTGGGGTGTACGCTTGGGCAGGAAATTATAAAGCCGCTGTTTTCCAAGGATCACCTTGGACCGGGCCTGGATTTAAAGGATGGGTGGCCGAAGATCCATTTGAGCCGACCCTTGATCCTAACGTCCATGGAAAAGATATCAAAGTCCATGCGTATTTTAAGGATGAAGAGCCGGCGTATTGGGGCCATGGCGATCGGCCGCTTATCGTTGAAACGCCGAAAGAAGGGCGTAAGGTCTTCACTGGGCAGACGCATATGCCCAGTCCAACAAAAGCAATTTTGTACACGAACGTCAATCTTATTAATAACGCAAAACATTGTTATGACATTATAAAAAATGTAAATCCAAATGTTGAGATGATTGTGTCTATTGATATTCAGATGACCGGATCCATTGAATATTCTGACATTGCCTTGCCGGCCAATAGTTGGCTTGAATTCGAAGGATTGGAAGTAACCGCGTCGTGTTCAAATCCGTTTTTGCAGATTTGGAAAGGCGGAATCCCACCTGTTTTTGATAGCCGGGACGATATCATGATTCTTTCTCAAATCGCCGCAAAGTTAAGTGAGCTAACGGGAGATAAGCGTTTCTATGATTATTGGAAATTCGCCTTGGAAGGCAAGCGTGAAGTTTATATCCAGAGGTTGCTGGACTCATCAACCACAACCACGGGGTATAAATTAGAGGATATCATGAATGGTAAATATGGTCCTTCAGGTGGAGCGCTTATGCTTTATAGGACGTATCCGCGTATTCCATTTTGGGAACAGATCCATGAGAGCCAGCCGTTTTATACAGATACGGGCAGGTTACACGCCTACACCGATGTTCCTGAAGCCGTTGAATATGGAGAAAATTTTATCGTCCATCGCGAAGGGGTGGAGGCGACCCCTTATTTACAAAACGTTATCGTCAGCAGCAACCCTTACATTCGTCCTAAAGATTATGGGATTCCATTAAATGAAGAACATTGGGATAAACGAACTATCCGTAATATCAAAATGCCATGGTCGGAAGTCAAGAAAACTTCGAATTTCCTTTGGGACCGCGGCTTTAAATTTTATTGTTTAACGCCTAAGACACGGCATCGTGTCCATTCGATGTGGAGTAATGTGGATTGGCATCAGATTTGGGATTCTAATTTTGGAGATCCTTATCGCATGGATAAAAGAGCCCCTGGCGTCGGGGAACAGCAAATCCATCTTAATCCCCAAGCCGCTAAAGATTTAGGCATCAACGATGGAGATTATGTTTATGTGGATGCCAACCCGGCCGACCGGCCGTATGTTGGTGCTAAACCGGACGATCCTTTTTATAAGGTCGCGCGGTTGATGCTTCGCGTGAAGTATAACCCAGCCTATCCGTATAACATTGTGATGATGAAGCACGGAACATACATCGCAACGGAGAAATCTGTTAAAGCCCATGAAACCCGCCCTGATAAGCGGGCGCTTTCCGAGGGAGGCATGTATCAATCCAATTATCGTTACGGTTCGCAACAAAGTGTCACGCGTAATTGGCATATGCCTATGCATCAGACGGATACCCTCTTTCATAAAGCCAAAGTGTTTATGTCATTTATTTTTGGCGGAGAAGCAGATAATCACGCCGTCAACACAGTTCCTAAGGAGACATTAGTGAGGATCACGAAGGCTGAAGACGGGGGGATCGATGGAGTGGGTAAATGGAAACCGGCTACAACGGGATACACCCCCTCTAATGAAAATGATGCGATGAAGAAGTATTTAGAAGGAGGATTCAACGCTGAAGGATCTTCCCAGGAAGATTTTTGGTCTTAATTTTATAAAAGGTTATATTCATGAATAAAAAAGAATTTGAACCAGATGATCCAATCGAGATGATTGGTATGGAGATTCCCAATCAAAGTGAAGAACAGCTGCGAGATATGGCTTTATGCTTTGCTGAGGAGTTTGTCCGTGAAGGTTGGAAGGAAGAGCAATTAATGAAATTGTTCAGGAATCCTTTATATCATGGGCCGCATCTTGTTTGGAATCAAAAAGGGGACGATTTTGTTCGTTCCGTTATTCTCGAGGCCTTGAGAATGTGGCGACCTTATGACAGAACAAATGAAAATAATCCGGCGAAGGAGGAACATCATGGGCCAAGTTTATAATTGGCAGATCAACCGCAAGATGGAGTATCCTCACGAGGAACATCATCCTCAGTCCCAATTTGCTTTTGTGTTTAACTTGAATCGTTGTATCGGTTGCCAGACATGTACAATGGCCTGCAAATCCACTTGGACATTTTCCAAAGGACAGGAATATATGTGGTGGAACAATGTGGAAACCAAGCCGTACGGAGGGTACCCACAACATTGGGACGTTAAATTGTTGCAATTATTGAATCAAGTTAATCCCGATGGACAAAAATGGAACGGCGAGACTTTTGATGGCATGACAATTTTCGAGGCCGCTAAAAAAAACATTGGGGACGAATCCCAAAAGGTCTTAGGGTATCTTCCAACGGATGAGGAGTGGCGGGCTCCGAATATTTACGAAGACAGTCCTGTTGGCCCCGAAGGTGTTAAGAACACGTTTCATAAAAATGGCGTGACCCTTCCTGAGCATAAAACATGGTTTTTTTATTTGGCGAGGATCTGCAATCACTGCACTTACCCGGGTTGTCTGGCCGCTTGTCCGCGCAATGCCATTTATAAACGACACGAAGACGGAGTTGTGCTTATAGACCAGGAGCGTTGCCGTGGGTATCGAAAGTGCGTGGAAGCCTGCCCGTATAAAAAGGCAATGTATCGGCCGACCACACGCGTTTCTGAAAAATGTATCGCATGCTATCCGCGGTTGGAAGGAAAAGACCCTTCAGGAAATGGACAGCCGATGGAAACACGATGCATGTCGGCATGCATTGGGCAAATTCGCCTTCAGGGATTAGTCAAGATCAAAGAAGATGGGAGTTGGGAGGAGGATCGATATAATCCGATCTATTATCTTGTAAAAGTCGCCAAAGTGGCGTTACCCCTATATCCCCAATTCGGGACAGAGCCTAATGGTTATTATATTCCTCCGCGCTGGGTCCCACGGCCATTTTTAAAGCAGATGTTTGGCCCCGGCGTCGATCAGGCCATTGAATCATACATGGTCCCTGATCGCGAGCTTTTAGCGGTTCAGCAAATGTTCCGTCGATCGAACCAAATCATATTCCGCTATGAGATCCAGCAAGGGCCCAAAGTGTTTGAAACACAGATTCACGGCAAACCGTTTACGTTATATAACGATACGATCATTGCCTATAACAAAGCCGGACAGGAGATTTTCCGGACACAAGTCGAGGAGCCATTTCATGTCAGACCAGACAAGCACCAAAATTCCATCTGATATTGATTCTCTTATTGTCCGAAGTCATATATACCGCTTGATGGCTTATTTTTTCCATCAGCCGGATTCAAATAAGACGGATTGTGAGAAAGAAAACATGGATCTGCCGTGGGATGAAATTGTTGAGGCGTTATCTTTTCGTAATAAAGATCAGTTAATGGGACAGTTAAAGAAATTGTCAGAAAAATACCATCAGAAAACCTATAAAGATTGGGTCATGCAATATGAAGATTGTTTTGGATATACCGCAAGCGGTCCGGTCCCCTGTTATGAGCTCGAATATGGGGAAGAACACACGCACCGCCAGCCGCAACAATTGAGCGACATCGCCGCATTTTACAATGCTTTTGGTTTAAAGATAAAAGAAACAAATTTTGAACGCATCGATCACATCGCTATTGAGTGTGAATTTATGCATTATTTGCTTTTCAAAGAAGTCCATGCTTTATTGAATGAGGAAATCGATAACGCTCAGATATGTCATGAGACTTCGGTACGTTTTCTTAGAGATCACTTGGGCCGATGGGCCCCTTCTTTTGCGTTAAAACTTAGCCGGCAGGCCAAGCAAGGTTTTTTAAAAGACCTAGCGGATTTTACTTTTGCGTACATTGTTGCAGATTGTGAATGGTTGGGGGTGACGGCCGGGCCGGAAGATCTGCCTATCCGTCCTGTCCAAGAAAAGGAAGATAGCGGTTGTGTGAGTTGTTTACTACGGCCGACAACTCCCCAATAGGTGCTTCTATGAACAATTCTCTTCAAATAAATTTTGATTCAACGTTTATTGAAGAAGCTGTTTTTTTGTTGATGAGAGCAAAGCAGGGAGATGTTTTTTTTACGGGTTTTTATAACGAAAAAGAGGAGATTTATCAGAAAGCTACCTCAAACGAGGAACGTGAGGACGCGTTTAAATTGCTTTATGAAAGATATTTCTGCACCCTTGGGTTAGAGGAGTTTTTTCTGAATATTTGCAAAGATTTTCCACAACTGTATAAACCAGAGACTCGAGTAGTTGTCAAAAGAGTGTGGAATAAGAAACGTGAAGAAGCTGAGCTTTATGTTCATCCGCATCAAAAAACGGTTTATTTGGGAATATTGGTGCGCAGGATGTTAGATTTAGTCTTTCTCGAATCATTTTTACGACACGAATTGATGCGCATTTCGGATATGCTTAGTTACAATTTTCAATATTCTCCTCATCCTGTACTCGGTGGTAAGAACGAAATTGAAGATAATTTGATCCGTGAGCGGTTTCGTCTTTTGTGGGATTTTTATATTGATGTTCGTTTAAGAGAAAAAAAATTTCAGACCGTCAAGTCTTATGACGAATATAAGGAAGAATTTGAAAGAAAATTTTTTTTCTTGGATCCGCTGGAACGAGAACGAATACTTATCAAGATTCACGGCTGTGAAAGCCTCATGCAAATTGATCTGTTAAGTTGGGCGGGGGATCCGCGGAGCATAAAAGTTTTAGGGGAAGGCGGTTTGCGTTGTCCGTTGTGTGATTTTACAAGTTTTACCTCGATGGATCTTTGTGGAGCAGAGACGATTTCGGTCGTTAATGAAATTAAGAAAGATTATCCCCATTGGGATCCACAGCAGGGTATTTGTTCACAATGCTTTGATCTTTATGGTTTGAAGATAAAAGCAGAGGTTTAGACAAAATGCAGGATTTTCAGCAAATTAACAGGCGTGATTTTTTAAAGGGTTTTCCCAAATACTTGGCTTCTAGCCTGTCTTTGTTTACCCAGGAAGGTTCTAAGCCGACAGACGTTACAACAGAAATCAAAACAATTGTGATTAATGATAACCAACGTGCAAAGACGGCTAAAGTAGATACGAACTGTTGCCTGGCTTGGAGTGGAGGCAGTTGTCAGCTTTGTTATTTGGTATGCCCTTTACGTGACAGGGCTATTTTGATGGAAGATCAGAAGCCGGTTATTAATGCCTCATTTTGCGATGGTTGTGCTAAATGTATCGTTGCCTGTCAAACGGTGAATGATACAGTTGCTATAAGGTTAGTTTTGGCTTAAGTGATTAACATTGAGAGAGTAAGATTTTCAGAAACAAAATAGGAGGTGGCAAATGTTTGGTCTAGGGATGCAAGAACTTATCGTAATATTTTTGGTAGTTTTTCTTCTATTTGGTGCCAAGAGCCTTCCTGAGATCGCTAAGGGGCTGGGGAAAGGCATCAAAGAGTTTAGGAACGCATTACGAAGCATGAATGATGATGTGGTGGAGACAAAAGAAGATAAAAGTAAAGATTCGATTACAAAGAATGTTTAAATAATCATCAAATTCCCTAATCCTTGAAACCTAAAGCTTCGGCCATGGTTTAAGGACGATGCTCCTGTTAGCTGACTGTTAGCAGGAGCTGACGGCTGTGTTGGAAACGATATAGCTTCCCGTGTTTGGAAAGGAAGAAGATGGACTCAAAGTCGATTTTGGTCGATGCTCATGGTCGGCAGATCCATAAATTACGTGTTCAGTTAACAGATGCGTGTAATTTCCGCTGTTTTTACTGCATGCCGTTGCTGCCTGAATTTTTACCCTCCTCGGCACTTCTTTCCTCTGGTGAGTTGCTGGAAATATGCTCCGCTTTGGTTGATTTTGGAATTGATGAAATCAGAGTCTCGGGTGGAGAGCCAACCTTAAGAAGTGATTTTGAGGCCATTATCGAAGGCCTTTCCAATCTTTCGTTAGGAAAGTTAGGCCTGACGACGAATGGTTTCTTATTGGATGGGAAATTTGATTTTCTGAAACAAACACGTTGTCAGCATATTAATATAAGTCTGGATAGCCTTCGGGCAGAGCGATTTCACAAGATTACAAAGACAAGATATTTTGATAAGGTTTACAAGGCCGTTCTTCAGGCAAGGACGGAGGGATTCCGGGTAAAAGTAAACGTGGTTGTGATGCGCGGGATCAATGACGATGAAATTTTGGATTTTGTCAAATTTTCTGCTGATCATGATATTGAGGTTCGATTTCTGGAATTAATGAAGATAGGATGTTCTATTCAATATCACAGTCTTTATTTTGTATCGGCCAGGGAGATTATAAAAAAAATTGAGGAATCCGAAATTTTGCTACCACAGTCAGTCAATCGTGATTCCACGTCTTTTAATTTTACAACCCCATCAGGTGCAAAGCTTGGTTTCATTGCTTCCGAATCGCAATCTTTTTGTTCTTTTTGCTCCCGCTTGCGTTTGACGGCTACTGGAAAATTACGAGCGTGTATTATGTCTGAAGCCGGGGTTAATTTACGAGGGATATCAAAGGAGCAATATCCAGCAATTCTTAGGACTGTTCTACGGATGAAGCCTTTTACACGCATTGATCACATAGAGCAAGCGATGTATCAGATCGGAGGATAAATACCGTAAAAAGATTTAAGGCTTCCGTTTTTAGAGCATTTGCAAGAGGTCAGAAAATGAATATTAATTGTTCTTTTTTGGGTGGCATATTTTTGTTTTAATGAGAATCTATTGTAATGGTTGAAGATTCCCAGCAGGTCTTATCGGGGAATTATTTTTGTGTTTGCCCGACATCCGCAGTTTTTTGAATATGGCTTCTTTCTTTGGGAGATTTGAATGAAACATAATGATCCTGTCGTTATCTCAATTAATATTTCAAAAGGAGGAATACCGAAGCTACCCGTTAAATCGGTACGGATCACCACATCGGGTCTGGAAGGCGATGGGCACAACCATGCGAAACATAACAGCCCCCTACAGGCAGTTTGTTTGCAGGATGCGGAAAAACTTGCGGAGCTAAAAGAAAAGGGATATGAGTTATTCTCGGGAACAGGAGGGGAGAACTTAACGGTTCAAGGTCTACAGGTCAACAAGTTACCGCTGGGTACCATTCTTCAATTCTCAGGTGGCGTGGTCTTAGAAATATCAAAGATAAGAAAGCCCTGTTATGTTATGGACGCTATTCATCCCAAATTGAAGGATGACGCTTTGGGACAGCATGGGATGTATGCGCGGGTTCTTAAAGAAGGGTTTTTAAAAAGCGGGGAGACGATTAACGTGATAAAACTTCCACAGGAAAACACAGTTGTTCCTTCTGTTTGTTGGTCGCATACGGCTGCTATTTTTTGCGGTGGCAAGAGCAGCCGGATGGGAGGGAAACCGAAGGCAGCTATTATGCTTCCCGGGGGTGATACTTTAATTGAGCATGTCTACAATGTTCTTAAACAATTATGCAAAGAGGTTGTTCTGGTAGGGCACGGGCAGGGGGTGCCTGATTCACTATGGCATCTAAAACGTATTCAAGATAATTATCAGGGCTTGGGGCCGATCGGGGCTTTGGAGGCACTTCTAAGCTCAGGGCTGGATTCAGAATATTTAATTTCTCCATGCGATCTTTTTAAGGCAACACCTGAACTGTTTTCTTTTTTAATCGATTCAAAAGACCAAATGCCCGCTGTCCTTAACAATAAAGGGAACACGGAACCCCTTATCGGACGATACCCCGCGTCTATTCTTTCTGTCGTCAGGGAACACATCGCTCAAAGACGGTTAGCCATGAGGGATTTATTAGAAGCAGTTTCTGCGACCTCAATCGTTGTTCCGGAAGAATATCTTTTTTCATTAAGCAATTTAAATTACCCCGAGAATTTTACTGAAAATTTTGTTAGGTGATGTATGCTATTTATCTAGAAGATGAGTTTGCTCGGATGCATGAACAGGCCAGAAAAGCAATAATCCAGCCGGAACAATTCAGGACTACTTATAAGATGTTCAGTTATATAACGTAAGTATTAGTAAGTACCTGGATGCATATTATTGATAATATTCCAAATGATTGACACCTCTTCATATTCTCCCCTATAATACTTCCTAAGTAATTCTACGGAGTTCATCTTTTTTTCATTTCAAGCCAATAGAGGCGCAGATAAAAATGTCGGATAAAGATTTTAAAAAATCCCTTAAAGAGCTTTCCGACATTAAACATGCGCTGGATGTGTCTTCCATTGTTGCGATGACGGATCTTAAAGGGGACATCATCTACGCCAATGATAAGTTCTGTGAGATATCCAAATATTCCCGCCAAGAACTTTTAGGACAAAACCATCGGATTGTCAACTCAGGCACTCATCCGAAAGAATTCTTCCGTGGTCTTTGGCACACTATTGCCCAGGGTAGGGTGTGGAAGGGGGAGATCCGTAACCGGGCCAAAGACGGCACTTATTATTGGGTGGATACGACGATTGTCCCTCTTTTGAACGAGCGCGGCAAGCCCTACCAATACGTGGCCATCCGTAACGAGATCACCCGTCGTAAAGAAATGGAAGAGGCGATTAAGGAGCTGCCCCGGGAAATCATCCAGGCCCAGGAGGAAGAAAGGGAGCGGATCTCCCGCGAAATTCATGACGATTTAGGGCAGGCCTTGGCCACGCTGAAAATGCTTATTCAATCATCCCTTTTTGAGCTTGGCCCAAATAAGGCGGCGCTCACTAAGGCCAAGAAGAAAATCCTCAACCGGATCAACGCCATTATTGAAAAGACGCGGCACATGTCTTCCGTATTAAGGCCTTCGACGCTTGAGGTCCTTGGGTTATCGACGTCTTTAAAATCGCTCATCAATGATTTTCGCAGCCAAAAAAAGGTCAAAATTACGGCCAACTGGGGGAGACTGGATAAAATCCGTTTAAAGGGGGAATCGATCAACCTTTTTCGTATCGTCCAAGAAGCCTTAACCAATGTTATCAAGCATGCGCAGGCAACCAAGGTCAATATTTCCACTAAGTCCGATAACGGCCGATTGATTATCTCCATTGAGGACAATGGATGCGGATTTAATACCACCAGAAATCATAAGGCCAATAAATCCCAAGGGTTGGGATTGTCAACGATGGCGGAGCGGGCTAAACTATTGGGTGGTGAAATTCATATCCATTCCGGTAAGGGCAAAGGAACAGGGATCACTATAATTATTCCTGCGGAGTAAAATAATGAAGAAAGTCCGCATTGTTTTAGCCGATGACCATGAAATCTTCCGTGAAGGGCTCAAGAGCCTGATTGCGCGCAATAAAGATTATGAAATTATCGGGGAAGCCAAGAACGGAGAAGAGTTGCTGGATTTATTGGATAAAAAGAGCTGTGATTTGGCTATTGTGGATTTGTCCATGCCTGTTTTAGATGGGATGGAGGCCCTTCAGGAAATCAAGAAAGAATACCCCACAATGAAGGTCTTGATCCTGACCATGCAAAAAGACCACGAGCATTTCAAGCATGCCCGGACGTACGGAGCTGATGGGTATCTGTTAAAAGAAGATACTTTTGAGCAACTCAACAAGGCCATCCGAACGCTCATGAAAGGGAAATCGTATGTTTCGCCTTCCGTTGAGAAGGTATTGGCGGAACGTTTCTTGCGTGCCATGGACGACGTCGATACCCCTTCGTTAGATTTATTGACTAAGCGGGAGCTGCAGATCCTTAAGATGGTAGCTGAAGGCCTGGCCAATAAAACGATCGCCGCTAAGCTTAAAATCAGCGTACGTACCGTTGAAACCCACCGCAATAACCTTACCAACAGATTGGGCATTAAGACCACGGCCGGTTTGGTTCGATACGCGGTCTCTAAAGGGCTCGTCTGATCTACGTAGTATTACTCATATCGGTCAGTAATCTTCCTAATAAATAAATTTGTAAAAATAAATTATAATTATTACAGAAAATATATATGGAGTGTTTTATTAAGGCCGCCTCGCTTTCCTTAAATTTATTTTAGATGAAGCGGGCGAGCCTCGCTCATTTCCTTCTAATCAAGGAAATGAGGAAAAATGAGCGGGAGAATTCAATGAGTCAGCGATTATTAATTGTGGATGATAATATTGAGTTCCGTAAGATGCTGCGTTCTTACCTCGAAAAGCAGGATTTGAACCTGGCCATATTCGAAGCCTCAAGCGCCGAGATGGGGGTGGCCAAATCATCTTTCACGCGCCCAGATATTGTGCTTATGGACATCAACTTGCCCCAGGCCAACGGGTTGGCCGCTATAGCGCATATCAAGACGGATAATCCTGACTGTTGTGTCATTGTCGTGACTATGTTTGATACGAAGGAATTTAAGGAACTGTCGAAGAAACTTAACGTGACGGCCTTTGTCGGCAAGACTGAAATTTATGATTGTTTAGTGCCCCTGATCAAGAAATGCCTTGGCGAGAAGAATCAGAAAGCGATATCTTAATAAAAAAGGAGGGAGAGGATATGCTTTCTACAAACAAGGATAGAAAATATCTGGATCCCATTTTTTCCGATACAGCGGACACTTTCCGTCGTTTGGTTGAGAATGTCCATATTGGGATTTATGTCGCTGATGTCAAGGGGAACCTTCTTTATGTGAATCATGCTTTTGTGGATTTACTAGGATATAACATCAAAGACGAAGTGACTGGGCTTAATATCAACAAGCAGTTGTATGCCGAGAGTAAGGAGGCGAAGAAATTCTTGGAGCAGATGGAGAAGGCGGGGTTTGTCAAAGAATATGAGGTTTCCTATAAGAAAAAAAGTGGAGAGATTGTCTTACTTTCCGTCACCAGCAATTATATCCGCAATGAACATGAGCAGGTGATTGGTTATGAAGGCATTGTTCATGATATCAGTTCCCAAAAAGATCTCAAACAATCCCAACGGGTCTTAAACAAGGCCGTTTCGGCCACCGCTGATAACGTGATGATTACCGACAAAGACGGAATCATAGAATACGTCAATCTTGCTTTTGAAGGGACAACGGGTTATTCGAAAGAAGAGGCCATTGGAAAGACCCCCCGCATCCTTAAGTCCGGCAAACAACCCAAAAGTTATTATGATGAGCTTTGGAAAACGATTCTTTCTGGGAAGAACTTCAAGTCGCAGATCGTTAATAAGAACAAGGAAGGTCGACTTTATATCGCCGAACAAACCATATCGCCCATCAAGGATGGCTTCGGCCAAATAACGCATTTCGTTTCCGTCTGGCGGGACATTACGGATAGAAAGAGGTTGGAGGAGCAACTGATGGCCGAACGCAGAAAGTTGGAAGATATTATCGGCTTTGATGAGAAGGTGAGTGCTATCCGTAAATTTGATCTTCTGGTTGATTTTATAGTTAATAAAGTGACGGAAATTATGGAAGCCAAGCAATGTTCACTCATGCTGGTTGATGAACACAGCGGAGAGTTGCACATCCGGGGAGCTAAAGGAATCAGTGATGATATTGTCAAAAATACAAGGGTCCATTTAGGCAATCATTTGGCCGGCCTTGTTTCCCTTGATCATGAAGCTGTTTTAGTTACTGACTTAAAGAAGGATGAGAGGTTTGAAAAATCGGAAATACCGGAATATTTAGGTAATTCTTTTATTAGCGTACCCATTCATATAGATGGGAAACTTATTGGCATTATTACGATTGCCCAGAAAAATACGAATGAACCAGAGGCGGGCATCTTCAGTAAAACCGATTTAAAGATTCTTTGTGCAATTGCCAGGGAGATAGCCGTCGCCATTGAAAATATTAAGTTATATAGAGAATTGAATTATTTGGCCGTTACAGATCCGTTGACAAGCATTCATAATTACCGCTATTTTACCAGGGCCCTTGATTATGAGATCCGGCGCACGAAACGTTTTTCCGGTCACCTAGCCTTGATGATGATCGATGTGGATGATTTCAAGTTTTACAATGACAAATTCGGTCATCCCGAGGGGGATCGGCTTCTTAAGATGCTGGGGGAATGCCTGGAAAAGAATTCGCGGGATATCGATGTTGTCTGCCGGTATGCGGGAGATGAGTTTGTTGTGATTTTACCGCAGACAACGCTTGAAGGGGCGGTCATGATTGGTGAGCGGCTCAGGGAAGCTGTTAAGCAATTGGGGCTAAAAGAAAAAGTGACGATTAGCATCGGGCTTACTCAATATTGTAATGATATGGGGCGCCATGATTTGACCGCCAAGGCCGACCGGGCGCTTTATCAGGCAAAAAAAGAAGGAAAAGATAAAGTGTGTTATTACGGATAAGGGGGGCTGCGCGAACAAGAATGATTCGATGGGATAAGGAATAAAGATCGTTAAGTTGTTTTTGGTCGGCGGATAAGAGTTTGATCAAGGAAGAAGGCAATAGAAATAATATAAAGAGAAGCGACAGGAAGAATGTAGCGATCTAGAATCCATAGGAGGCTGGATAATATTCCAAAGCCGACAAGGATAAGGAACAATATATAAACCATGACGGTTCTCATCTCCATAGGTGCCGAATTATCGACAAGACGCCTTCTGTTATGCCACACCCACCAGCATAAATGACTAAACCCAAGGAAAGCCAGGAAGGCGCTGGTGAGGGAGATCGTTAATCCCAGCCGTCCGACAAGAAACGTCCTATCCATCCAGTCCGGGTAAGCCGCAAAACCGAAAAAGTATTCCCAGTAAAAAATCTTAAACGAATGAATGATCGTTACAAGAGCATATCGAAGGGGTTGATTTAGGATTTCTTGAAAAGCAGCGTTCGTTAACTGCCGTTGAGTTAGGGGAAGAGGGAGGTTGTGCTTATGGGCATATTCTTCCATATACGATAGGGCCAATTTATCTCCGTACCGCCAGTCCCAGAGGCCGCACTCGTTTGGATCGGCGAACGTCGCACAATGGTTCAGCATAAAAGTAAAAACGATCAATGATTTCAATTGTTTGATCTCAAAGTCCTGAACCCGTACGAGAGTGCTGCCCAGGAATATCCGTCCGGAACGATCTGTCAATGTGTATTCGTTATTATAATATTTGTTGACTAATTTGTACGCGGTGATGGGAAGATAAAAGAAGATGGCGAATACGATAAGAAAAACGATGCCTTTTTTATAAACGGCCTTTCTTTTGGCAATAATGGCCTTAAGGATCAAGGCCAAAAAGGGTAAGAGCATGAAATAAGAAAGAGGCTCAAAGATGGCTTTGATCGATGCGCAACAAAACAGGGCCACGGCAAGAACGATCGTCGGTATGACGATATTTTTGTTCTCTTTTATTAAAGCAAGCCAGGCATGGGCGGCACCGATAAGAAGGAGCAGAACAAATGGGTACATGCCCGCCTCGTAATAAAGAATCATGGTCGAAAACAATAGTCCGGGAGAGAGGCCGATATATAAAAGCGCCCAGGCCGTAATAAGAGGATGAATGCGCAGCCGACGCATGACATAATAGCTAAGAAGCTGGGCGGAAAAAAGAAAAAGCAATTGAATGAATTTCACAACGGTGAGATAGGACACATGAAGGTAATCAGCGAGCCTCATGGCAATTGAGACCAAGAACGCATAACCGTATTCCCGGTACAATCCGGCTTTTAAAAAGGCAATCCAGCCTTGTTCATATATCATTTTGCCCGTAGATTCATAACTTATTGAATCGTAGACAACTACCGGCTGGGTGACATAGAATAAATAAAACCAGACCGCAAAACAAATAACGAAAACGCTTATGATGGCAGGATGAAGGAGCCGTTGGTTTTGGGGCTTGATTTCCATGATGTTGAACGGTGATAATGATGACATTATATCACCGACCGAAACTTTTGAAAGCTTTATCATAAAACTCAGATGATCATCAAACCAAAATTCTATCTAACCTTTGCCGGGATAATCCTTATCCTGTCTCTGTGTTTATTGAGCAAGCCCATTTTTAGCTACCTTGAACGGGAGAGGAAATATCTGAAAGAAAAAAGAAAAGCTGTCGAGGTCAGCTATTATCTTCCGGATTTTGAAGGGCTGGCACGCCATGTCATTTCGCCAGAAGAAAGCCCCGATATAGAACCCGACTCCTACATTTCTTACTATACAAAAGTTGAGGAGAAGTATCCCGATTTAAAAACCGTCTATCCTTTCCAAGGATACTTTTACGCCAAGGCGGAGTATTTTGATAAAGCGATAGAAGCTTACGAATTGGCGGTAAAAGATAACCCTTACCATTTTTGGTCCTATTACAACTTGGCTCTTTTATACCATCGAAAAGAGGATTTCCTCACATCCAATAATTTATTACACCAAGCTCTTGTTACAAATCCTAAAGCCACGTTTTATGTTATTAACCAAATGCCGTTATATAGGCAGATTTGGAAGCACATTCCCGCACCCGGTGAGGTCATTATGAGTAACCTGAAGAAAGGCATCCAGGACTGTTTTGCCTTATTGATAATTAATTTATACAATTTGAAGGAATATGAAGGGCTATTGAAAGTTTTTCCGATGGCCCTGGAAAAAGACTTTTCAAGGAAAGCGTTCTATTATTATTATGCGGGTCTGGCCTCCTATCAGCTGAAGCGATACGAATTAGCCCTTTTATTCTTACAAGAAGTTATTAAACATGATAACCAGAATAAAAAGGCATTTTATTATTTAGCTCTTGTCTATATGGAATCGGGAAATGAGAAAATGGCAGATGCGGCCATGCAAAGGGCCAAGGCATTGAACGAAACTGGCGCCGTTTCTGATGGGGCATTATTTTATCGCCTTTTTTGATTTTTCGTTACGAGTCTGACGAAAAAGCCAATTCCGCCCAAATGGGGATGTGGTCGCTGGACTTGCGGTTGATGACTTTTCCTGTCTTGACGATTTCCAATCCTTTGATGAAGATATGGTCGAGCTGGCTCTTTTTGTTTAAGAGCGTCCAGTGTTTATGGCTCCAGCCTAAGCCGTCTGTTGCAGGAATGAAATCCGCCTTTATGAGGGGGTCCGAGATGGCTTGGTTATTGGCTTTGGTAAAGGTGTTAAAATCTCCGGCGATGATGATGGGCAATTCCTCCAGGGGTAAATTTTTCAGCAACTTTGTTATCTGTTCTTTGCGGAACGAGGGCTTAATGAGCACCTTAAGATGGACGCAGGTGATGACAACGGGTTTGTTCTGGAAGTAGATCGTTGAGATCACGGCAACCCTTTGTGAGCTCTTGGGATTTGAATGAGGAAGAAGGATCTTTTGATCGTGGACGATCGGCCATTTGGAAAGGATGGCATTGCCGAAATCTTTCGCCAGGACCGGGTGCAGGAGCGCCGGGTAATAGACGTAGTTATATTTAAGGGCTTCGCCGATCGTACGGACCGCCTCCAGGGTCATTTCCTGCAAACAAATAACGTCGGCATTCTTGAGGTCTTCATGGGTCTGCAGGAGTTTGACGGCCTGGCTGATCTTTTTTGAATATTCGATGTTATAGGAAACGACCTTCAACGTGTTTCCAGGATGGGGGGACACTTTGGCGAGATGAAGATCGGCATAGCGGGGTTCCTGGGGATGAGTATAATTACGGTTGTTGTGTTGAGGGCTTTTCTTTTGCCGAAGGATGATCATTATTGGTTGAACCTTTTGATAAAAGTATAGTCTTTTTGTCTCCTTTGGTAAATAGGATAATGTGAAAAATTTTCCATCTTGATGGATAAGGCCAGGTAGCTTCAAAAAATTGACATAACTCTCTGGAAAGGTTATACTTTTGAAGCCCTTAAAACGTTGGGGGCAGGGGGTTTTTATAAAAAATGTTTAGAAAATATGTGATAGGCGGGATTATTATCCTGTTGTTATTGTGTGGCGGCTCCAAAGCCCAGGCATTCATTGTCGATCTTTCGGATGCCAACGGCCAGGGGTTTTTTAAGGATCAGGCTACGGGTTTTACTTGGATGGATGTCGACAACTTTTTAGGGATGAGCTATACGGACATCCATACCTTTTTATTGGGCAGTGATTTTCATATTGCGACTTTTGTGGAGATCGAGCAGCTGAAACTGGCGGCACCGGCCGATCCTACGCTGTTCGACCTTCATGCATCCATCATGGGGTCATCCCCGACAGTAAATCTTATATGGGGGTATTATGACGAGGATGGCAATCCCAATGATGGCGGCAGCTGGAATTTTAAATGGGGGTCGAATCCTTTTAACCAACCGACCGATGTATGGTTCACTCCTATCGGTTCTGGCACGAACCAGACCTTCAGCAATTTGGGGGGATGGGCCGTTAATACCAACCTTCCTCGAACTCCCGTTATTCCTGAACCGCACAGCCTTCTCTTATTAGGGCAGGGCCTGCTGGCATTCATCGCTTTTAATAAGAAAAGAGCAAGGTAAGACGAAATGATCTCGGCCAACGGCGTATCCCTACAATTTGGCAAGCGCAAGCTTTTTGATGGCGTCAATATCACGTTCTCACCGGGGAACTGTTACGGCATTATCGGCGCCAACGGCAGCGGCAAATCCACCTTTCTGAAGCTTTTGTCGGGAGAGTTGGAAACCACGACCGGTGAAGTGGTGGTCGCCCCGGGCAAGCGCATCTCGGTCCTTAAGCAGGATCAATTCGCTTTTGACGATTATGAGATCCTGGAAACCGTCATCATGGGCCATAAAAGGCTTTATGAGGTGATGAAAGAAAAGGATGCCATTTACGCTAATCCCCAATTCAGCGAAGCGGACGGGTTGCGGGCATCGGAGCTGGAGGCTGAATTCACCGAACTCGATGGCTGGAATGCGCAGACGGACGCGGCCAAATTATTGAATAATCTGGGTATACCGGAAGATCTGCATACCCAAAAAATGAAGCAATTGGAAGCGGGGCAGAAGGTGAGGGTCTTATTGGCGCAGGCCCTTTTCGGAAATCCGGATATCTTGCTGTTGGATGAACCTACCAACCAATTGGATATTGAAACAGGCATGTGGTTGGAAGAATTTTTGTACAATTTTGAAAATATCGCCATTGTTGTCTCCCATGACCGCCATTTTTTGGATAAGGTTTGCACCCATATTGCCGATATTGATTTCGGGCGGATCCAGCTCTATCCCGGGAATTATTCGTTCTGGCTGGAATCCAGCCGGTTGGCGTTACGCCAGAGGCAGGATCAAAATAAAAGGACCGAAGAGAAAAGAAAGGAATTGCAGGATTTTATCGCCCGTTTCAGCGCGAACGCCTCCAAGTCCCGCCAAGCGACATCCCGCAAAAAAACACTGGAGAAATTGACGCTGGAAGACATCCGTCCTTCCTCGAGAAAATACCCTTACGTGGGTTTTCAGTTCGAGAAAGACGCTGGCAACGATTTGTTACACATCGAATTCTTAAGTAAATCGCTCGAAGGCGGAGTTGTTTTTAAAGGTTTGAACATCGAGGTCAATAAGGGGGACAAGATCGCTTTTGTCGGGCGCTTTGACGTTGCCAAAACGGCCTTGTTCCAGATCCTTACTGGGGAGGCGCAGGCCGATAAGGGCGCTTTTAAATGGGGGGCATCGACCAACCGCGCTTATTTTCCCAAAGAGAATAGTAAATATTTTGATGGTGACCTGAACTTGATCGATTGGTTGAGGCAATATTCGAGTGAAAAGGACGAAACGTTCATCCGCGGATTTTTGGGGCGCATGTTATTTTCCGGAGAAGAGGCGCTGAAGAAGGCCAAGGTTCTCTCCGGCGGGGAGCGGGTACGTTTGATGCTTTCACGGATGATGCTGGTCGGCGCCAACGTCCTTATCCTGGATGAGCCGACCAATCATTTGGACCTGGAATCGATCACCGCCCTGAATGAGGGGCTCGAACGCTACCGCGGGACGGTCTTTTTTTCTTCCCACGACCATCAATTCATCCAAACGGTGGCGAACCGCATCATCGAGATCACGCCCAGTGGTTATATCGACCGGATGGGCACTACCTTCGATGACTATCTTGAAGATGAGCGCACCAAGCAGCAGCGCGCTGCCCTTTATCAAATCTTTCAGTCTGCCTAAAACATACTTATTCATTTTCTTGGTGGACGGAAACGGAAAGTAATTCTTCGCCGTCCAATTCGATCCGGACAAGGATAGGCCTGCAGCAGACCTCGCAGTCCGTTATCCACTCCTGCCGGTTTCCTTGAGAAGGGTCAAGAGGGCTTGTGTTCAAGGAAGCGCAATAGGGGCAATTGAAGGAAAATGATTCTAACATAGTATTAAGAAAAATATTTTATAATTCCACCTTCTTTTTTTATGTTAGTATATATTCGATCATTTCTCAATGAATTTTAGGCCCGAATTTTTTTATGTTCAAGAAACCCGCTGCCTTAAAACAAATCCCCTGGCCATTCCTGCTGTCTTTTCTTCTTTGGGTCTTTATGTTCCGAGGCTTTCTTTCCGGAGAACTTTCGTTGGTGCTGGATGCCGTCCAGTACGCTTTGTCCATCAAGTTCTATCTTGTCAATTTATTCCACGGTGTTTATCCTTTATGGGACCCAGACTGGTATTACGGTATTCCCTGGGAGTTTTTCCTGCGGCGCATCGGCAATTACAACCCGCTTTATTTCGTTATCTTTCTTTTGAATAAGCTCGGACTGAGTTGGCATGGGGCTTATCTTTGGTTTTTGGCCGTTTATTATTTTTTGGGCATGGTCGGTTTCTATCTTTTGGCCAAGCGGCTCGTGAAGGACGAACGGGCCGCCTTTTTAGGGTTTCTTCTGCTGCTTTTTTCTTCCCTAAGCACCATGCTTTTCTTCAGTTATATCCAGCTTATCTTTGTGCCTTATTTCTGGTTCTTTTATTTTCTCGTTGCCTTCACCCAAGAGCCCAAGCAAGTGCACGCCTGGGGATTGACCTTCTCATCGATGGTGATACTGACGACGTATATCCCGTTTTACTTCATCACAATCTTTGTGACGTTTCTAATTCTGTTCGTTTTCTTTTATATGAAATCGTTGCGGACGATTTTTTCACGTTATGGCCAATTTGCCGGAAAGAATAGGTTCGTTGCCTTTTTGTGCTGTCTTTTTATTCTATTATCATTGATCCCCGGTTACAGGCTTTATAAAGACGCCGCATCCGGCGAATTGGCCCTGCCGGCCCGCCAGCAGGAGGCGCAGGGAGGGAATATTTTCACCGTCAGCGAGCGTAATATAGCGGGAGGGGATATAACCTCGCAGGTTTATTTCGATAAACTTTTTTCCGGCCATGATGAGATGGAGCTGGGGGTGGCCTATGTGCCTGTTTTTGCCTATCTTGTGTTGTTGCTTGGCTTGGGAACAACGTTAAACAAGAAAATGGTTTTTATGGCGGTGTGGGCCTTTATCATCCTTTTGATCGGATTGACGACAACGACGCCTCTTTACGATTTTCTCATGGAACACGTTTTTTATTTTAAATACATCAGGCAATCTTATTATTTTTTCTGGGTTCTTGTTTTGCCTGTCTTTATTTTGTTGTTGTCGGAGCAATTCCGTCAGCTTCTGGCGTTTGAGGCCCATCGTAGAAAAGATGCGGTTCTTGCCGGTTTGTATGTTTTTCTCATCCACGCCGTTTTTGCCGTTTTTCTTTTTTTACAGAAAGGCGTGAGCATAACTTCCTATGCGACGGTCTTTCTCAGCTTTGTTTGGTGCAGCCTCTATGTAAGACGGACGGCCAACGCCGGTTTGGAAAAGTTTTTTTCACCGAGAAATCTGCTGATATCCCTTATTATCCTTGTCGGTATCCAGCCGCTGCAGACGTACTTGTTTGTCAGCCGCAATGCCTTTCACGCGGTTGCTTTGGAAAAAGAGATGCCAGCATCACTTACATTTGAATATCAGCGGGCGTACCACAAAAGCGAAGAAGGCGAAAATAAGTTTTCCATAAAAGGGCGCCAGCTTTATTACTCCACGCGATGGCTATATGTTCTTTTGAATGGGGTGGATGATGATATGTTCTCGGAATACGCCCGTTATAAATTTATTGTTTATGATAAAACAAAGGCCGTTGAGGATGATCGGGTTGCCTTAAAAGAGTTTGAGCGTTCATGGAGGGATCGGGAGAACATCGCTTATATCGAATCCGCAGAGGGTGTTGATCATTTTTCTGGAAGCGCAAACGCTTCCCTTGAGCCGCAACCCATCGAGGGCGAAAGCGGACAGTTCAAGGTTTCGGATTTCGATCTCAACGGTATCAAGATAGAAACCGGTTATAACAAGCCTAAATTTTTGGTCTATAACGACAATTATCATTCTGATTGGCAAGCCTTTGTTAACGGCCAAAGAACACCGGTTCGGCGAACGAATATTTCTTTTAAAGGGGTTTGGCTGCCGGAGGGGAAGAACACGCTCGTGTTGCGTTTTCGTTCTCCCATCGATTACGGAATAGAATATTTTTATGTGGGGCTATTTTCATTGACCTTTTTGTTATTGATCATCGCAGCGATAAAAGAGAATCCGTCTTATGAAATCAGCGGTTAAGTTCATCCTAACGCGTGGCGCCGTTTTATATCTCGCCCTTTTCGGCGCCTCGCTTCTTATTGTCGATTACAAAGTGATCCGCGAGAGGGTGATCATCCGTACGCTTAATCACAATATGCCGGGGGGGTTTACGCATCTTATCAGGCTCGGTGAACGGGAACCCAATACAGCGGCCGATAAGGAAATGTTTGAACAATATGAGCGTTATTATGAAAAGGTCGTGCAGTTTCTGCCGCAGCTGGCCGATGCCCACGGGTTTTTGGGCATCAGTTATTATTATTTGGGTAAGGAAAAAAAGGCGATCGCTTCTTTGGAGAAAGCCGCTGTATTGAACCCGTACTTTTTTTGGTTTCCCTATAATCTCGGCGTCATTTATTATAAAAAAGGCGACCATGAAAAGGCGGTCAAGTATTTTGAGATGGCCCGGAAGAAGAACCCTGAAATGGCGATGTTGATCATCACAAAATCGATCGAATACCAACGGGCGTTGACGGGGGTGGTGAATTTAGGGGAGATCATCCTGCCCCGGCTAAAGGCCGGTTACAGCGAATGTCATCGGTTGCTTATCTTAAGTTACCTTGCCCTTAAGGATTACGGCAAAGCGATCGCGCTGGCCAATGAAGCCGTTTCCATAGGGTTGAATTCCCAGGAGATGTTTTATTATTACGCGGGGGTGGCGTCCTACCATCTTGAAGATTATCAAAAGTCGATCTATTTTCTGCAGCAGGCCATTGAGATAGATCCTGATTACGCCGAGGCTTATTATTTTTTAAGTTTGAATTTAAAAGCCGCCGGCAAGGACGAGATGGCCGCCCAGGTATTGGCGAAGGCCGTGACGCTGCAGCAGCAGGGGCATGAGAAGAAACCAAAAGAGGAAGAGGCGTATTTAAGGGCTATTTAATCCCAAAGAGGACCAACCATGAAGAAAGTGTCCGATCTTAGGTTTTTTAAACTTATCATTCTTTTAGGTGTCCTGGCGGTCGCGGGTTATTTCGGGTACGATCTGTTCTCAAGATATAAACACGAAAATTACGTCCTTAAACAGATCGTCAGCCGCCTGGAAGCGGATTCCAGGGCCGCCGAGGTCTTGGTCACCAACGTCCGTTATGACGAAAAAAACCAAAAGACGTATACCACGATCAAATTTTTGGAGTATGATAGTAAAGGTAAGCCGATGGAGGCGAAATATTTTACGTTCTCTGGCAATATTATTCAGTTTCAGACGCTCATCGTGCGTTTTGACGATATCCATATCCGCCGGGGCGATGCCTTAAAGGGCAAAAGCGCCTATTTATTCTGGAAAGTTTTTATGCTGGACGGCACCAATACCCAGGAATATGACATCACCCAGGCGCACACGATACCTGATGGTTACAAATTGGCTGACGGGGATTATCCTTTGGAGAAAAGGTTGTGGCAGCAATTTTGGGAATACGCGCTGAACCCGCAGAAGGCCAAAAAAGTCGGCATCAAAAACGCGCAAATCGAAGCGCCGGGAACCATGTTTGTCCCCGGCATCCTTTATACCATTAAAATTGAACATGACGGCGGCTTGCGGATAGACGCCCTAAGATTACCGCCGATATTAAAAGGCGAAACTATTCCGGAATAAACGAACGTTGGAGAAAGATGATGAAAAATAAGATCCCCATGGTTTTGTTGGTTTTTTTATTGCTTCCCACCGGCATTGGCCGCGGTCAGGAAACCGTTGATCCGATTATCCAGCAGATTGTTATTAACACTTATCGTCAAATGGTCGCGATGGCGGTGCAACAAACGGTCATTCAACAGCAGCTGAACGTGAACCAGGCCATTGTTGAGGCCGCTATTGAGCAGACGCTTATGCAAGGGCTTCAGCAAGCTGTTATTCAACAGGCCATCCAACAGGCTTATGTTCAAGCAGCCCAGCAGACGCTGGCCCAGCGCCAACAACAAGTGGCCCAGGCGATGATCCAGCAGGCCATGCAACAAACCATCCAGCAGCGTATCGCCCAGACGGTTGTCCAGCACGCCATTCAACAGACCGTTCAGCGGGCTATTCAGCAACAAATTGTCCAACGGGCGGTTGTCATGGCGCAGCAACAGGCGATTCAGCGGGCCGTCGTCCAACGGGCCGTGCAGCAGCAGGTGGCCCAGCAACTCATCATGCAGCAACAACAAGCGATTCAGGCCCAAATCCAGCAGGCCATTCAGGCCCAGATACAGCAGGCTATCCAGCAACAATACCAGCAAGCCGTTCAACAAGCGCTCATGTCTCAATAATGAACGCTTTTCTTTAATTTATTGTGGCAAAGTGGCAGGTTTAAGATTAATATACCTTTAGGCTTATTGATTAAGTTTCATAAGAGGAGGGTATTATGAAAGGGCACACCTATGTTATCCTGTTGATCGTTGTTGGGATGTGTGTTTCCATTTCCTCCGCGGAAGCCAGCCGCTTTTGGGTAGCCAATACCAAATCGATTTCTTCCGACATCGTCAAAGAGCAATTATTGCAGTTACCGCAATCCTTGAAACATCTGGGCAATGAATTTGCCGATGGCTGGTCCATTTCGTTTTATAAGGGGACGACGGCTCTGGTGGCGCGTTCCGAAAAATCCTCTTCACAAGATGAAAAATTCGACCAAGCGGTCGATTATGCCGCTAAGACGCAGGCCAATATCGTGATCGGGCATCTGCGCCAGGCTTCTTCCGGGTGTAACGGCGATACCCCTGATCCTTATCCTTTCCAGCTTTTTCATAACGGCAGAAATTGGCTGTTCGGCCATAACGGCGGCATTGACAAGCAATTGTTGATGAGCCTCATAGGAGAGGAATACTTAAAGCAAAATTCTCCTCAAATATGCGTCAGCAACCCGCCTGATTCATGGATTGATTCGGAATTGTACTTTATTTATTTGGTAAAAAAGATCGATGAGGCCGACAGTAATGTCCGCAAAGGATTAATGAATGCGGTTGAAGAGTTGTTGGCACATACGAAAGATAAGCCTCAGTCGCTGAATTTCTTTTTGGCGGACGGCAAAGAGGTATGGGCTTTTCGTAAAGGCAATTCGCTTTACTACACGTACGATAAAGAAAACCGTTTATCGATAATTTCCTCGATTGTCCCAGGGGAAGGTCGGTTTGAATGGAAAGAATTTCCGGAGGACAATCTCGCCCTTCTTAGTTCCCGCAAAAAACCGAAGTTTTATTCTCTTGTAAAGAAATAATCTCTTTATGCAGGCCATTCACATTAAGGATTTAAAGAAAACCTATGCCAACGGCACCGTGGCCTTAAAGGGCGTTGATTTGCAGGTGACCGCCGGGGATTTCTGCGCCCTTCTGGGCGCCAACGGCGCCGGCAAGACGACGATCATCGGCATCATGACCGGTCTTGTGCTCAAAACCGAAGGGTCTGTCCGCATATTCGGGCATGATATCGATCACCAGCATCCGCAGGCCAAGGAGTTGATGGGGGTTGTGCCGCAAGAATTGAATTTTAATATGTTCGAGAAAGTGCAGGATATCATCGTTAACCAGGCTGGTTATTTTGGGATCGAGCGAAGCAAAGCGCTTAAGGATTCTGAAGTGCTTCTTAAGAAATTGATGTTGTGGGAGAAGCGGGACCATCCCTCCCGTAGCTTGTCCGGAGGGATGAAGCGCCGGCTCATGATCGCCCGGGCGCTGATCAACCATCCCAAGCTTTTGATCCTGGATGAACCGACCGCGGGCGTGGACGTGGAATTGCGCTATTCGATGTGGGAATTCTTGTCCGAGTTGAACCGCCAGGGGACGACGATCCTTTTGACCACGCATTATCTGGAGGAAGTGGAGCAGATGTGCCGCAGCGCCGCCATGATCAAAAATGGCGAGATCATCGCGTATGACCGTGTTTCGCAGTTATTGAAACTTCTTGATGTCGAAACGTACGTTGTCCATGCCGAAGAGATCAAATCCATCGAGAAGCTCAGCGAATATAACGCAAAGATCGTTGATGTTAACGTTTTTGAAGTCGATCTCGACAAGAAAAGGCGCCTGGGCGAGTTTGTCCATAAGGTCAACGCCCTAGGCATGGTGATCCATGACTTGCGGCCAAAGGGAAATAGAATGGATAAGTTATTTTTGGAACTATTGAAAAAATAGTCTTCAGTCATCAGTCTTCAGTCGTCAGAAGTCGTCAGTCTGATGACTTCTGATGACTGATAGCTGACGACTGAAAGCTTAATCATGAATTACAAGTCCAACTATATCGCCTTCAGCACCATCGTCCGCAAAGAAGTGACGCGGTTCGTGCGGATCTGGAGCCAGACGCTTATTCCGCCTGTTATTACGCAGGCCCTTTATTTTGTCATCTTCGGGAAGTTCATCGGCTCGCAGATCCGCGACATCCAGGGCGTCAGTTACATGGCCTTCATCGTGCCGGGTTTGGTGATGATGGCGGTCATCAACAACTCGTTTTCCAACGTGGTGAGCTCGTTCTTCGGCAACAAATTCCAGCGCAGTATTGAGGAGCTTCTCGTTTCCCCGACGCCGAATTGGGTGGTAGTGGCCGGTTATGCAACGGGGGGTATTCTTCGCGGCTTGTGCGTGGGAAGCCTTGTTTTTGTAGTTTCCGTGTTTTTTACCAAGCCTGTCATTCACCATTTAGGCTTTATTTTCTTATTTATCATACTAACTTCCGTTGTTTTCTCTTTGGGAGGGTTATTGAACGCCATTTTTGCCAAAAGTTTTGATGATATCAGCATTTTTCCGATGTTTATCCTGACCCCCTTAATTTATTTGGGGGGCGTTTTTTATTCGATCCATGATCTGCCTTTGTTTTGGCAGGCGGTTTCAAAATTCAACCCTATTTTGTACATGGTCGATGGGTTTCGTTATGGATTTTATGGGATCTCGGACGTTAATGTTTTTTTAAGCCTTATGCTGCTGGTCATCTTCGCCGCGGGTTTAGGGTGTATTAACTTATATTTCCTTCACAAAGGCATCGGTTTAAAGACATGAAATTGATCCAAGAAAGTTGACCAAAGTCTTGTTTAGCGATTTTCAAAAGGATAGAATGATAGCATGAGCGAAGCAATGAAAATCAGGAAGATCCTGGTCGTTGACGACGATCCTGTCTTGATTAAACTCCTGCAATCCACCCTGAGCGCTAAAGGTTATGAGGTCAAAACCGCGGACCAGGCGGCCGATGGCCTTCAATTTGCCATCAACGAGCACCCGGATCTTATTATTCTCGATGTGATGATGCCTATCATTAATGGCTATAATTTTTGCCGGCTGTTAAAAAGTGAGGATAAGAAAAAACACATCCCGATTATTCTCTTGACAGCCCGCGACCGGATGGAAGACGTTGAAATCGGCATGGAGATGGGGGCCGAGGCATACTTGACAAAACCCGTGAATATGGAAGAGCTTCTTCGCACCATCAAAGTCGTTGGATCATCAGGGCAAAAAAGCCATCAACCCAACAAGTAATCGTTGTTTATGAATATTTTTGAAAATATCGGTAAGACCATCCTGCATTGGGTCCGGGTCTTCTTTAAATCGTTGGAGTTGATCATTGAAACGCTGTATTGGGTCTTCGTCGGGCCGTTTCGCAAGAAACCGATCAAGTGGGGGGAAGTTTTCGCCCAGATGGTCTTTATGGGGATTCAGTCGATTATCATTGTTTTTTTTGTCATGCTTTTTACTGGTGTCGTGCTGGCCATGCAATCGGCGCCCCAGTTGGAGAAGATGGGAGCGGTTTTTTATGTGGCGAGTTTGGTGACCATATCGATTTGCCGTGAGCTGGGCCCGGTTTTGACGGCGTTGGTCGTTGCGGGGCGTATCGGCGCGGCCATTACGGCGGAAATCGGCTCGATGAATGTCAATGAGCAGATCGAAGCATTGGACACGATGGCCATTAGTCCGGTCCGTTATCTGGTCGTTCCCAAATTCTTGTCTTTGTTTTTTATGCTGCCGTGCCTGACGGTGCTGGGCGATGCCTCTGGATTTCTTGGAGGATATTTAATCGGCGTTTTTAATCTGAATATCAACTCCGGGCTTTATCTTCAAACAGCGTTCGATTTTTTGGAGCTCAGAGACATTTATACGGGCCTGTCGAAATCGATTATTTTTGCCATGATCATTGCCATTGTCGGCTCGTATCAGGGGCTGCAAACGCAAGGAGGCGCCGTCGGGGTGGGAAGAGCCACCACGGTCAGTGTGGTTACCAGCTTTGTGCTTATTATCATCGCCGATTGTATCTTAACGGGAATTTATTTTTTCTCGGATTTATGACATGAGCGATAAAAAAATTGCCATATCCGCGCAAAATATTTCCCAGGCTTTCGAGGGCCGCAAAGTCTTGGACAACGTCTCCCTTGATATCTACAAAGGGGAGACGTTCGTCATTATGGGGGGAAGCGGCAGCGGCAAAAGCACCATGCTTCGTATCATGACGGGGGCCATTAAACCGAGTTTGGGGAAGATATTGTTTGATGACAAAGATTTAAAAGTCTTGGATGACCTTCAGGAGGAACAGCTCAAACGGCGTTTCGGCATGAGTTTTCAATCCGCGGCATTGTTGGATTTTTTGACCGTTGAGGAAAACGTCAGTTTGCCCTTGAAGGAACACACGAATTTGGATTCGAAGATCATCCGTATTATTGCCAAGATGAAATTGAGCTTGGTTGGTTTGGCGGGTTTTGAGAATTATTACCCAAGCATGCTTTCGGGAGGGATGAGAAAGCGCGTCGGGGTGGCGAGGGCGATCGCCATGGACCCGGAGGTGGTTTTCTACGATGAGCCGACGGCCGGGTTGGATCCGGTCGCCTGCGCGGTCATCGATAAATTAATCCTGGATCTGACCAAGAAATTAAAGCTGACATCCGTTGTGGTCACGCATAATATGGAAAGCGTGTTTCGTATCGCGGATCGGGTGGGGATGCTGTATCAGGGGAAACTCCTGGAGGTGGGCACGCCCGATGAGATCAAGCATTCGAGCAACCCGATTGTTAAGCAATTTATCACCGGGGCGTTGGAAGGCCCGATTCACTTAACTTAAAAACTGAAAAGCGAGGCCGTCCGCCCGCCGGGGCGATCGGACGAGCCTCGTCATTTCCTTCCTGAATAAGGAAATGAAGAAAAATGACGGGAGTTTTCAGATGAAATTGAATAATGAGACTAAAATCGGCATCATGGTCGTTGTTGTGTTTGTGATCCTGGCCCTTTTTACCGTTGGCGCCGGAAATTTCAATCTGGCCAGGGGAGGATACAACTTAAAGGTGCAGTTCAATGATATCAACGGGGTCAATTTGAATTCACCGGTCATGTTCAACGGGCTGGAGGTCGGTGTCGTTGAGGATATCGCCATCAAAGATGTTGACAATCAGACCAGAATCGAGTTAACATTGTGGGTCAATGACAAAGCGATGGTCCGTGAAGGGTCCAAGGCGTACGTCAAGAACTTAGGCTTGATGGGTGAAAAATTTATAGGTTTGACCTCCGGCGATGTCCAGGGGGGTGTTTTACCATCGGGATCTTTGATCATCGGTGAGGACCCGCCCAGTTTCGATGAGCTGGTTTCCAAAGGCCACGGCATCGCTGTTGAAATGGAGGGCATCACCAAGAATTTGAACGAACGCCTGGAGCTTAATAAGGAAAATATCGATAAAATTTTGGCGCAACTGAACTCGCTTACCGGCCATTTATCTTCCCTGACCCAATCCGTCGATGAGCGTTTGCAAAACAACGATGAACATATTGATCAAATCATCGCCAACCTTAACGAGACATCCGTCAACATCAAAGAATTAACCCAGGATCTAAAGATCAACCCATGGAAGTTGTTGCATAAATGACGACGTTTAACCAATGAGAGGGGTCGAAAATGAACAGAAAGGTTTTAAGCGGTTTGGTTGGAGTAGTATTTTTTCTTGCGGTCACGAATGTGGCCTTCGGGGAAGAAATGATTGAGAAAGGTAAAACAATCCAGTTCGATTACACGCTGACGATCAATAATGAGGTCGTTGAATCGACGGAAGGTAAAAGTCCCATTGAATATATCCATGGGGAAGGGAAAATCATTCCGGGTCTAGAAAAAGCGTTAGAAGGCATGAAGGTCGGGGAAGAAAAAAAAGTGACGGTCGCTCCGGAAGAAGCGTATGGCCCTGTTATTGAGGAAGCCGTTAAAGATATCCCTAAAACCAATTTTCCTGCCGATTTCGCTTATGAAGTCGGAATGGTCATTGAGCTGCAGGACCCTGAGGGTAATGCCTATCCCGGCATTGTCCAGGAGATCAAAGAGGAAGCGGTCGTTGTGAATTTTAATCACCCGCTGGCCGGTCAAACACTCAATTTTGATGTCAAGATCGCCAGCATTAAATAGCCAGTCTTCCTTAAAATTGATTTTCAGATGAAGTGAAAGTGGAAGAATTTAATAGGAAATTGACCCTAACACGGTCGTTATCAGAAGCATGCCGCACAGGCCAACCATGACGCCCCAGGCGGTTAAGCTGGGGCCGCCTTCTTCGAGCGCATCCGGAATAAGCTCTGAAATGGTCAGATAAATCATCGCCCCGCCGGCAAATCCAAGACCGATAGGAAGAAGTGGTTCGAAAAACCAGGCTAATAGCGCCGAAGGCACAGCCATGATCGGTTGCGGGATGCTGGTGAGAATGGAAGCGTAGGCGCAGCGAGAGGTGGAGGCGCCGTCGGCTTTTAGGGGCAAGGAAACCGCGATTCCTTCGGGGATGTTGTGGACGGCAATGGCAATGGCCATGATCAGCCCGAATTCCATATTTCCCGTGGCGAAGGCAACGCCAATGGCGATCCCCTCGGGGATGGAGTGGATGAACATCGCCATAAAGATAAGCATGGTCCTTCTGGTTAAACCCCGATTAACGTAATATTTGTAAAAATGATTGGTCGTTGAAAATTTTGCGTCGGTCCAGCGAAAGAACGCCGCCCCCAGCAGAAGCCCCAAAATGACGATGTAAGGGGCCATCGGGAATTTATCCTTTAATGAAATGCCTTCTTGGGCCAGCGAAAAAACGGAAGCCGAGATCATCATGCCCGCGGCAATGGCGGAGGCGAAGCCTCGGACGATCTTTGAGTTGTTTTTAACGAAATGGACGGGAATGGCCCCCAAGCCGGTAGCCAGGCAGCTGAGGGTGCCGGTATAGGCGGTCCAGAAGATAAGATCCGTTTTGGTCATGGGATAGGGGTAGTTGAATGAATATGTTGATGATATCATAACGGAAAAATGATGGAAAGAATTTTCATGGTTAAATGGCCCTGGGTATTTGTATAATAGGGTAAACAATGGACCATCCGAAACGCTTTATCCAATTAGATGTGCTGCGGGCCATCGCCGTATTGCTGGTGTTCGGGCGGCATTTGCCTTCGCTGCCCGTATCCGTTGACGGTTTTACGCGCTGGATCGTTGGACGGTTGCATATGAGCGGCTGGATCGGCGTCGATCTGTTCTTTGTGATCAGCGGCTTTTTGGTTTCAGGCCTTATCTTTAGAGAATATATGCGTTTTGGTCAGTTTGATTTTGTGCGCTTCTTGGTTCGGCGGGGATTAAAGATATACCCCGGATTTTATGTACTGGTGACGGTTACTCTTATTGTTTCGCCGTTTTTGACGGATACCCGGCCTTCCGGGAGGCAAATCCTCGGGGAGCTCTTTTATATACAGAATTACATCGGTTCTTTATGGGGGCATACGTGGTCGCTGGCCGTCGAGGAGCATTTTTACCTTCTGTTAGGCTTATTGGTGCTGGTGTATACCAAGACCAATAAAACCAATGCGTTATTGCCGTTGGTCCAGCTTTATTTTATTTTAGCCGTCTTTGTCTTAGGTTTAAGGGTGATCACCTCTTTGTATGTCCCCCGGTTTTTCGTCTGGTTCCACTTATACCCGACGCATCTAAGGATCGATGCGTTGTTCTTCGGCGTTTTATTGTCTTATCTGCATCACTTTCATTACCAGCGTTTCAAAGAGTTGATACTAAAGTATCGTTACGGGCTTCTTTTACTGAGTGTTATTTGTATTCTTCCAATGCTTATAAAGAGCATCAGCACCAGCCGCTTCCTGCAGAGCTTTGGGTTGACGATGCTTTATGTCGGTTTCGGAGGTCTGATGATATTGAGTTTATACTGCCTGAATGAGAACACGTTGCGAAGGTATAAAATAGTAGAAATTTTAGGGAATATCGGGTATTATTCTTACTCTATCTATTTATGGCACATGGTGGTCTTGATTTGGGGTTTACCCTTATTAAGGGGTCTTGTTCAAAAGTCGATACCTTATTTGTTGGAATTGACCTTTTTTATCGCCGGTTCCCTGGTGGTGGGTATCGGGATGGCGAAATTGGTCGAAATGCCTATTTTAAAAATACGCGATCGCATTTTTACATCCCGCAGCGGCGTTTTAATCCAGTAATAGGACAGATACATACACATAGATGCAGCTTTCCGGAAACTTATTTGATTATGTGGTCGTGTTTTGGGGCGGGGTGTTGGTCAGTTTCACGCCTTGCGTTTATCCGGTCCTTCCTTTGACCGCCGGGTTTATCGCCGGGATAAACACCAAAGGCAGCAGGTTAATGGGGTTTGTTATTTCCCTGATTTATGTCTTTGGTATCGCCATAACGTATAGCGCTTTGGCTATCTTTGCCTCTTTGACGGGAAAAGTATTCGGGCAATTTCAGAACCACCCCTTTGTTTATTTCATTGTCAGCTTACTTTTGTTGGTTTTCGCGTTGGCGATGTTTGATAAGATACCGATGCCCACCCTGGGGCTTTCTTTCCATGAGCACATCAAAGCGAAGAACGTTTGGACCGTTATTGTCTTTGGCATGGCCTCCGGCTTGGTGATCGGGCCGTGCACGGCGCCTGTTTTGGGGACGCTCCTTCTTTACACGGCCTCCCAGCAAAACATCTGGCATGCGGTGAGCTTGATGTTCGTCTTTTCGTATGGCCTTGGGGCATCGCTCATCTTGGTCGGTACCTTTAGCGGCATTTTGGCTAACCTTCCCAGATCCGGAGCATGGTTGGTGCGTATTAAACAGATCGCCGGTGTGATCTTATTGGCGGCGGCGGGGTATTTTATGTATCAGGCGGTTATGTTGATATTATTGTAGGGGCGGCTGTCCCAGCCGCCCTTCGGAGGGGGCCTGAGACAGGCTCCCGTACAAAAAAGAAAGGGGAAGTTATGAAAAAGTTAAACCTATTAATCATTACAGCTGTTTTTTTGATGGCGGCATCTTTCAGTAGCGCCGATGAAGCGGCCATGATGGAACAAGCGCAGGCCAAAACCTACGAGGTTGATGCGGCGCATTCCACCTTAGGTTTCGCCGTCAAGCACATGGTGGTTGGTACGACCAGGGGCGCTTTTGACACTTTCAACGGCCAAATTACCCTTGATCCTAACAATGATCAAGCTTTCAGCGCTAACGTCACCATCGATGCGGCCAGCATTGATACGAAAAATGAATCCAGGGACAATCATTTAAAGAGCGCTGACTTTTTTGACGTGGCCACGCATCCTCAGATCACCTTTACAAATGCCCGGCTTGAGAAAACAGAAGGTGGAACGGCGATTGTCGGGGACCTGACCATGAAAGGCGTGACAAAGAGCGTTACTATCCCCGTGACGATTGCCGGGCCTGTTAAGGGCACATCGGGCGCGGATGTTATCGGTATTGCCGGCCAGATTCAGATTAACCGTCAGGATTTCGATATCAAATGGAACAAAACGCTCGATAGCGGCGGGCTTGTCGTTGATGATGTCGTCAATGTCATTGTCGAGATTGAAGCCAAAGCGGGATAATGCGCCAACAGCAAAAAGAAAAGCCCATTGAGGTTCTTTTGGTCGAAGACAGCGAAACGGATGTGAAGATCATCCTTCGTGCCTTCGAGAAGCAAAAGTTTTCTTGCCATGTGCATCGTGTGGTAAACGGAGAAGAGGCATTGGCGTACCTGCAGCATAAGGAAAAATATCAGGATCGCCACAAATATCCCGATCCCGATATTATCTTGCTGGATATCCACATGCCCCGGATGGACGGCCACACCTTTGTCCGGGAGTTGCGGCGCTCGCAAGAGAAGAAGGAGATCCCCATCATCGTTTTTACGATGAAGGAAGGGATGAAAGATATTTTCCGTATCGAAGGCGTGAACGATTATGTCGTGAAGACAATCGACGGCCTTGATTTAATAGGAAAGATAAAGGAAGTGCTGCAATTCAAGAAGGAATTTTTCGGCAATGATTAGTCCCGGATGGCTTTTAGGATACTATCGGTCGGATGGGCTTTATTCAGGCTGTAAAAGTGTAATCCCGCCGCCCCGCCTTTTAACAATTCCCGGCACTGTTTGACCGCGAAATCAATTCCCGCCTTGAGGGTCGCCTCCGGGTCGTTTCTGATGGGTTCGAAGATCTTTTTCACGTTATCGGTGATCGTTGCCCCGCAAAGATTGCAGAAGCGCTGCAGCTTTTCATAATCGGTAATGGGAAGGATCCCCGGAATAACGCGGTTTGTCACGCCCAATTTCTTCAAGCGTTCGACATATTCGAAATAGTCTTTGTTATCAAAGTATATCTGCGTGATGACAAAATCCGCGCCGGCGTCGATCTTCATTTTCAGATATTGAGCGTCTTTATTTCTGTCTTTACACAGAAGATGGCCTTCGGGGAAACCGGCCACTGCGATCCCGAAATAATCGCCAAAAAGTTTACGGATAAAGCTCACCAATTCGCTGCTGTATTTGAAATTATCCGGTCCCGGCTTCCAATCGGGATGGTCTTGCGGGGGGTCGCCGTGAAGGGCAAGGATATTTTTAATGCCGCGTGAGCGGATGTTTCCAAGGATGGCCTTAAGCTCATCTTTGGTGTGCAGGACGCATGTCAAATGGGCGAGCCCGATGATTTTATGTTTTTCCTCGATGTGCTGCACGATGTCCATCGTCTTGTCGCGGTTTCCCCCGCCGGCGCCGTAGGTACAGGAGATGAAATCAGGCTTTAATTCGGCCAGTTGGGCGATTGTGTCCAACAGGTTCTCGTAGCCTTTGTCGGTCTTAGGGGGAAAAAGCTCGAAGGAAATCGTCTTTTTCTCTGGTTTAAAAAGTTCTTTTATCTTTTGCATAATTCACTTCGTTCGATTATCCTGATAATGTCATTATCATAAAAGGGCAGCTCGAAAGATTCAAGGGTTTTCATGGATATTGCGATCATAACAGGTTCCTCAGGCTTGATTGGCTCCGAAGCGGTCGAATATTTCGCCGGTAGGGGCATGAAGGTCGTCGGCATCGACAACAACATGCGCGAGTATTTCTTCGGGCCCGATGGTTCGACCGACTGGAACTTGAAGATGCTGGAAGAAAAGATAAAGAGGTTCCGCCATTATAACGTTGACATCCGTAACTACAAAAGATTAGAGCGGATCTTTAAGAAATATAACAAAGATATAAAATTGATCATCCATACCGCCGCGCAGCCCTCGCATGACTGGGCGGTCAAAGAGCCGCTCACGGATTTTACGGTCAATGCCAACGGCACGCTGAATTTGCTGGAGTTAAGCCACCAATATTGCTATCAGGCCGTCTTCATCTTCACCAGCACGAATAAAGTCTATGGGGATCTGCCCAACGACCTGCCGTTAATTGAAGGGAAGTTGCGTTATGAACTTCCTGAAGACCATATATTTTACGATGGCATCGATGAGTCGATGAGCATTGATCAGTGCAAGCATTCTCTATTTGGCGCGTCAAAGGCAGCGGCGGATATCTTGGTGCAGGAATACGGCCGGTATTTTGACATGAAGACAGTCTGCTTCCGCGGAGGTTGCCTGACGGGCCCGCGGCATTCGGGGGCGATGCTGCATGGCTTTTTGGCGTATCTGATGAAATGCGCTGTCACCGGACAGCCTTATACGATCCTCGGTTATAAGGGAAAGCAGGTGCGGGACAATATTCACAGTTATGATCTGATCACGGCCTTTGATGAATTCTACAAAGACCCGCGCGTGGGCGAAGTCTACAACATCGGCGGCGGCCGCCTCAATAACTGCTCGATGTTAGAGGCGATCGAGCTGTGCGAGAAAATTTCCGGAAATAAATTGAACTATACTATTTCGGAAACCAACCGTATCGGGGATCATATTTGGTATTTAAGCAGCCTCAAGAAATTTAAAGGGCACTACCCTCAATGGCAGCAGCGCTATACGCTTAAAGAAACTATCGAGCAGATCCATGAAAATAATATTTCCCGTTGGCAGGAATCGAAGAAATAACGCTTGACGAATCGCAACGGAATAATTATATTAATGATTAATTGAAAGGGAAAATATGCTAGCTTTAGCCATTATTGTTCTAGGTGTTCTTTCCAGGGCCATTGTTCATATCCCCAATTTTACCCCCGTGATCGCCATAGCCTTGTTCAGCGGTGTTTATTTCGAGAAGAAGCAGGCGATCATACTCCCGTTGGTTCTACTGGCTATCAGTGACATTTTGATTGGTTTCCATAACACGATGTTCTTTACGTGGGGAAGCATATTGCTGATCGTCGGCATCGGCATTTGGCTCAAGAAGCGAAAGAGCTTATCGATGGTCCTCGCCTCAACGCTTGCTTCCAGCATCCTATTCTTTATCGTAAGCAACCTGGGCGTGTGGTTGACGGGTGGGCTTTATCCGTTGACCGCCGAAGGCCTGAAGACCTGCTTTATTTTAGCCATTCCTTTTTTTGATGCGACGCTACTAAGCACATTTGTTTATATGGCTCTATTCTTTGGCGCGTATGAGTGGATTACTTCTCGGATGAAAGCCAAAGTTTTAGCACGTGCTCTTTAAAGAATCGATTTCTGTTGGAAGGAAAGCCCTGTGCGAATCAGGCGCGGTCCCGCCACTGTGATTCTAGCTGTAAGCAGTAAGCGGTCAGCAGTAAGCGCTATAAGCTTACTGCTTATTGCTTACGACTTACTGCTAGATGAGTCAGAACACTCCCAATAGAAGAACCAACGAAACTGCGCGAGACAGAGGTCGTTGATCACATATTGAGAATAAGATAAACGGGTGCACTCTCAATCGAAGAAATTTCGGTTGAGAGTTTTTTATTTTCCGCCTTCGCTAAATTGCTTTTGCGTTTAGCTTCGGCGGATTGATGATTTTAGCACACATCAGCGGAAAACCCTGCGAAACTCCAACGTGAAAACATTGGAGCGAAGCAGGGTAAAATGGAGAATCAATGAAAAGATCCTTAGGCGCATTATTTTCGTTATTATTCGTTCTAACAGGCAATGGGCATGCCGCCTTGAGCGTAGATTTGGACACTATTGTCGTGTCGGCCTCACGGCTTGAGCAAGAGCAGTATGAGGTTGCCGGTAACGTAACGGTAATACCCAAAGAAAGAATTGAGGCCTCCGGCGCCCAGAGCATATCGGATGTTCTCTATAGTGTATTGGGTGTCTTTATTTATGAAGCCGGGACGAACAAGGCCAGGACGATCGATATCCGGGGTTTTGGCGATACGGCCGGAAGGAATGTGTTGGTTCTGGTCAACGGACGCAAGATCAATAACGTCGATGTTTCGGGGCCGGATCTTACGCAGGTCCCCTTAGGATCCGTTGAACGAATTGAGGTTATACGCGGTGGAGCCTCTGTTCTTTATGGCGATAACGCGGTCGCCGGGGTGATCAATATTATTACCAAAGAGGGTGAAGGGGATCTTTCCGGAAAACTGGGGGCCACTTATGGAAGTTATTCAAGAAAAGGCGAGGATCTTGAGCTCTCCGGTTCTCAAAAAGGGATTTCGTATTATCTTTATTCCCAATATCTGGATGACCGTGGGTACCGCGATAACAGTGATATGCTGACAAGAAACTTTAATTCCCGCATGGGCTATGAGCCTAACGATCATGTGTCATTCGATGTCACTTTTGGACAGCATCGGGACAACGTGGAGCTGCCAGGGGGATTAAATGCATCGGAACTCGAAACGTTCGGCCGGAAAAGCACGGCAACACCGAATGATTATGCAGATACCAAAGACCAGTTTGTCCAGGTAACAACACAGTTGACGCCTTGGTTGGAAAGCGATTATTTGGGCGATATTGTTTTTGATTTTTATTACCGGGACCGGGAAGTGTTTGATATTGTTAATACGGAAGATTCCGGTTCATTTACCACCAATCGTGATATCATAACCAGGGCCTACACGGGCAAGTATATCTTTGACCGGGAGATCCTTGATCGGAAGGTCGATTTTGTCGTTGGCTTTGACCTTCAAGATGCGAAAAATGATATTTATTCAACAAGCATGTTCTCAACGGAAGATCTTACGATCAAGAAAGAAGAGCTGGGTATTTTCGGATACCTGCAGGTTGAGGCTTTCGAGAATTTTTATATTAATGCCGGCAAAAGGCATCACCGGGCTGAATATACTTTTGACAATCGCAGCGCGGGAACCTTTGAGGAACAGGACCCTGAAGTGACGGTGGCGATGGGCGGGATGAAATATGAATATGCGCCGGGCAGCAATGTCCATTTTAATTTTCAACAGACATTCCGTTTCCTGGCCACGGAAGAATGGTTCAGCGCATTCACGGGGCTCAATACCAATATCGATGAGCAGGCAGGGAAACAATATGAACTGGGAATAAAGCATAATTTTGACCAAAAGATAATTTCCAGCCTCACGGGTTATATGATCGATATTAAAAGCGAAATATTCTTTGATCCGACGGCAGGTTTCTTCGGCGAGAACACCAATTATGGGGAAACCAGGAGGCTCGGCATCGAGACCGAGCATAGGGTTGATATCCTTGAGTTCTTTGACGTAGGTTTTCTTGACCAGTTCGAGACGTTTGTCAATTATACCTATCAGGACCCTGAATTCGTCGATGGCGCCTTTGACGGCAGGGATATCCCCATGGCCCCTAATAATCAATTCAGCCACGGCTTCATTCTTGGTTTCTTAGAGCATTATAATCTCTCATTGAACGGCAGGTATATAGGCTCAACGTTTGCCATCAATGATACCCTTAACGAGACGCCCAAAGCGGAAAGTTATTATGTCGTTGACGGAAAGGTCGCCTTTCGCAGTAAAAATATAGAGGTTTTCGCGGCGGTAAATAATATCTTTAACAACAGATACAATACGCTGGTCATTAAGTCCCAATCGAGCGACACACAGGATTTTTATCCGGCTCCGAAGAAGAATTACAATTTCGGCGTGAACTTGAAATTCTAAAGGGGAAAATACATGAACAAAAAGGAACCGAAGTTTAAATGGAAAGAACAATCGATGGATGAGGGCTGCGAAACCATCGAGTGTCCCGCTTATGATGAATATAAGGACTTTCGCATGGAGCCCTCGGGCCATTACTTGTTAATAAAAGTGGACCGGGAAAAAGGCGTTATCGAAGTGGCCGTTTGTACTAAAATGCATAAGATCATCAAGATCTTCCGCGGGAAGAGCTGTCAGCAGGTCTATCATCACCTTTTTAAGGTCGAAAAGCAGCAAGGCCGGCCATGGCTTACCAGTAAGGAGCATATCGCTTATTTCGGCAAGGAATTAAAAAAGGCGGAAGAGGTCCTTAGATCAAAGGATTATCCATATATTCAGGAATGAGTTGGCACCGGCTTCTCGTCGAATCAAAACCCTCCCCAATTTTGTGATCCCGTTACTATAATTTGTGCTTGACTGACCGGAATATGGGCTTATAATATGTTCAGAATATGAACGTTCATAGATTGAACAATCTTCCGCCTAATTTATGCTAATCGAAAAAATCATTGATATCAACGAGTTACATCACCAATAAGCAGCTAATATGGATGAACGCGAATTTGAGTTACTAAATATTCTAGGTAAAGAGCTGGATTCCAATCAGCGCGATCTATCCCAAAAAATGGATCTGTCCTTAGGGATGGTCAACATGCTGATCCGCCGGCTCATTACCAAAGGTTATATCCGCATCATACAGCTCAACAAGCGCAAGGTCCAATACCTCCTCACCCCCCAAGGCTTTTCCGAAAAGATGCGCAAATCAGTCAAGTATACGATCAACACGATCAACCATATCGGCATGATCAAAGACAATGTGAAGGAAGTCATTCTGAACCTTTATAAAGAAGGCATTCGGGAGTTTTATGTGTACAGCGAGAGCGATCTGACCATTCTTATTGAAAAGGCGTTCCATGAATTGAAACTTCCCGATGGCCACATCAGTGTCTTAAATACTTTGCCTTCGGAAGGTATCAACGGCGTTCTTCTCATTGGCAAAGAAAATGTCGGTCTGGATCAGTTGAACGGCAACAGGTTCGTGGACCTCATTACCGAAATTTCCAGAAACCACACTTTTATTGGGGCGAAAGCATGAACGTTGTCGTAACAGGAGGAGCGGGATTCATCGGCAGTCATCTGGTTGACCGCTTATTGGCCGATGGCCATAAAGTGACGGTCATCGATAACTGTTCGACAGGCAGATCAAGCAATCTCGAGCACTGCAAAGAACGGATCACTTTTATCGAAGCTGATATCAGGGATTACACGGCCATCGAACCGGCCTTTAAGGGGAAAGATCAGGTGTTCCATTTGGCCGCATTGGCGGATATTGTGCCTTCCATCGTTAACCCAAGGGAATATTACACCTCTAACGTATTAGGGGCCATGAATGTACTGGAGGCCTCACGCCGGCACCATATCAAGCGGTTCATCTATACCGCGTCTTCTTCCTGTTATGGCATCCCGCCGCAGGATTTCTATCCTACCGCCGAAACAGCGCCGATCAATCCTCAATATCCATATGCCCTTACAAAATATCTGGGGGAGGAGACTGCTTTGCATTGGGGGCAGATCTATAAGATGCCGGTCATATCGTTGCGGTTATTCAATGTCTACGGGACGCGTTCAAGAACGTCAGGAACTTATGGGGCTGTTTTCGGGGTCTTTTTGGCCCAAAAACTTAATGGGAGGCCGTTTACCGTTGTCGGTGACGGCGAACAAACACGGGATTTTATATATGTAACGGACGTAGCAGAGGCGTTTGTCAAGGCCGCTAACTCAAATATTGAGAACGAAGTATTCAATGTGGGCACGGGTAATCCGCAGAGCGTCAATAAACTTGTCAGCTTGTTGGGAGGGGAGAAAATTTACATCCCAAAACGTCCGGGTGAGCCGGATTGTACCTGGGCCGACAATAAAAAGATCTGCGATCGTCTCGGATGGCGGCCGAAGGTATCTTTTGAAGAAGGGGTCCGCAAAATTTTGGAAAACATCGATTATTGGCGCAGCGCGCCTGTTTGGACGCCGGAATCCATCGAAAAAGCCACAGAGGATTGGTTTAAATATCTTGTAAGGGGTTGATCCATGATCGATACAACATTGGATAAGATTAAGTCAATTGACGAATTATCTAAGATCGTTGCCGGTCTAAAAGGCAAGGGCAAGGAAGTCGTCCTGTGCCACGGCGTCTTTGACATCGTCCATTTGGGCCACATCCGTCATTTTAATCTGGCCAAAAAAGAAGGGGATATCCTGGTTGTCAGCACGACAAGCGACCAGCATGTCAAAAGAGGGCCCGGCAGGCCTTTCTTCAATGAGAATTTAAGGGCCGAGACCCTCGCATCCCTTCAAATAACGGATTATGTCTGTATTATCGATGCCCCGACGGCAACGGATTTCATCAAAGCATTAAAACCCGATGTTTATGTTAAGGGAAGCGAGTATAAACAGAAAGAAAAAGATGTCACGGGAATGATCTACGAAGAAGAGGAGGCGGTCAAATCCATTGGAGGCCGCCTCGCCTTTACAGATGATATTACCTTCAGCTCTTCCAGCATTATCAATAGCCAATTAGATACCTTCCCCCCGCGCACCGTGAAATATTTGAAAGCTATTTCAAAACGCTACACAATTGATTATATCGTCAACGCAATTAAAGGGCTTAATAAGCTTAAAGTCCTGGTCATCGGCGATGCCATCATTGACGAATATCATTATTGCACTCCAATGGGCCGCTCTTCTAAAGCGGAAGTGATCGTCAATAAATACAAGTCGGAGGAGATCTTCGCGGGAGGGGCATTGGCGACGGCCAATAATGTGGCCAGCGTTTGCGAGAACGTGGATCTAATAACGGTCTTAGGCGCTGAGAATACCTACCAAGATTTTATCGAAAGTAAGTTAAGCAAAAAAATAAACCCCTTATTTTATTATCGCAATGATACTGGCACGACGGTCAAAAGGCGTTTTGTGAGCAATGAAACCTTACGTAAGCAATTCCAGATCTGCTATATGAATGACACGGATATACCCAAAAGAGAGGAAACAAGGATCATAAAACAGTTAACTAAAGTGATCGATAAATATGATCTGGTTGTCGTATCTGATTTCGGGCACGGATTCTTAACGGAAAGGATACGCCAGATCCTTTGCGAAAAGTCCAAATACCTGGCCCTCAACGTCCAGACTAACAGCGCCAATGCGGGATTTAATTTGGTGACCAAATACCGGCATGCCAATTGTGTCTGTATCGATGAAATGGAGCTGCGTTACGCCGCCCATGACAGATTCGGCGATGTGCGCGATCTTTCTAAAAAGATATACGAACAGATCGGGTGTGAGCACATCATTGCCACGCGGGGGCCTGCAGGCTCCATTTGCTATTCCAAGGCCCATGGGTTCCATGAAACGCCGGCATTCTCCGATAAGGTCATCGATCCCATAGGCGCGGGGGACGCCTTTTTCGCTTTTATCGCGCCGTGTTTTGCGGCCGGTTTACCTCAGGAAGTGGTTTCGTTTATCGGCAATGCGGTCGGTTCGTTGGCGTGCCAGATCGTCTGCAACCGCGATTCCGTAGATTCCGTTGACCTAATCAAATTCATAACGAGGTTACTAAAATGATCGATAAAATCAAACAGAACCGCCAGAAAGTGCAGGAGCTGTTTCATAAGATCCAGGCCACCACCACCGAGGGATCATCCGTTCTCGTTGAGGAAGCCCTCGAGAAGGCCATCAATATGATCATGGAACAAAGTAACGCCGAGGGGAAGCTCCTTTTTATCGGCAATGGGGGCAGTGCCGCCATCGCCAGCCATATGGCAACGGATTTCTGGAAGAACGCCGGCATCAAAGCGCTCGCCTTTAACGACAGCAGCCTCCTGACCTGCATCAGCAATGATGAAGGCTACGAAAATGTCTTCGCCAAGCCTATCGAGATGTTCGCCGAATCCAATGATATCCTTTGCGCGGTCAGCAGCTCCGGCCAGTCCGAGAATATCCTTCGAGGCGTCCAAGCCGCCAAAGAAAAAGGACTTCGCGTCATAACTTTCTCCGGATTTAAGACGGATAATTCATTAAGAAGTAAAGGGGACATCAACTTTTATGTGCCCACATCGCATTACGGACATGTGGAATGCCTTCACCATTTTCTTATCCACTCATTGATCGATGTGATCCACAGCATAAAACTTGAGTTAAAAGAAAGGGCCGTTATCCATGAGTAATTTCAGGACTATTCTTGTCACGGGTGGGGCCGGTTATGTCGGTGCTGTTTTGGTCCCGAAGCTCCTCAAGAAAGGCTATCGCGTAAAGGTAATTGATCTATATACCTACGGTGAGGATGTCTTTGATGAGATCGAGGATAAATCCAACCTTGAAGAGATCAAAGGCGATATTTGTGATAAGTCGCTCCTTAAAAAGGCCTTGGCAGGCTGTGACGTTGTTATTCACTTGGCCTGCATTTCCAATGATCCGACCTTTGATCTGGACCCCGCTCTAAGCAGGAAGGTGAATTATGAGTGTTTCGAGCCCCTGGTTCAGATCAGCCGTGACAGCGGCGTTAAACGCTTTATTTACGCTTCGACCTGCAGCGTGTATGGGATCAGCGATGCGCCGGAAGTTACCGAAGACCATCCCTTTCTTCCTATTACCGACTACAACAAGTATAAGGGGCTTTGTGAGCCGATCCTTTTAAAGTACCAGGCTGGCGATTTTACGACCTGCATCATCCGCCCGGCCACGGTTTGTGGGTTTTCCCCCCGGCAGCGTTTTGATCTATCCGTCAACATTTTAACGAACTATGCCTATAACAATAATAAGATCATGGTCTTCGGCGGCAAGCAGGAGCGGCCCAATATCCATATCGAGGATATAACGGATCTGTATGTGATGCTCTTGGATATGCCGAAGGAAAGGATCGCCGGCCAAGCCTATAACGTCGGTTATCAGAACAGATCCATATCCGATATTGCCGATATCGTTAAAAGGATAGTTGAAGAGAAGTGCCCCGAGAAAAAGATCGCCATTGAGACAACACCTTCGGATGATATCCGCTCGTACCGGATCTCCTCCGAAAAGATCAAGAGGGAATTGAACTTTGTCCCAAGGCACACGATCGAAGACGCGGTACGCGATCTGATCAAAGCCTTTCAGGCCAATAAATTTGAAGACCCGTTGAACAATATCCGTTATTACAATATCAAAATGTTGAAAACGCAACCGTTGATCAGTGGAGTATCGTAAACATATGATCCTTGGCGTCGATTTCGATAACACGATCGTCAGCTATGACAGGGTTTTATACAGCACGGCCCTTGGCAACGGGTATATTCCCAAAAAGATGGGGCAAAACAAAAAAGCGATACGCGATGCGGTACGCCAACTGCCAGATGGCGAGGCGAAGTGGCAGAAGTTACAGGCCTATATTTATGGCAGGGGAATGGAACAGGCCCAGCTGATGGACGGCGTGGCAGAGTTTTTCGGTCAATGTCAAAGGCAAGGTATTAAGCTCGCCATCATCAGCCATAAGACCCGATTTGCTTCGATGGATAAAGATGGTATTGATCTTCAAAAGACAGCTTTAGCTTGGATGAAGGAAAATCGTTTCTTTGAGAAGAACGGGTTGGGTTTAGATCCATCCCAGGTTTATTTCGAATCGACAAGGCAGGAAAAAATCGAGCGCATCCGGGCGTTAGGGTGCAGTTATTTTGTAGATGATCTGGAGGAGACGTTCATGGAACCGTCTTTTCCCAAAAGCGTTCGAAAGGTCCTTTTTTCACCGTTGGACAAGGGAATGAATTTAGCTGATGTCAAGGTCTTGGGCTCATGGAGAGAGATCAATGAATACATCTTTATCCGCCTTCGCCCCGAACTTGTCGGGGCTTCGGCGGATGTTCGCCAAGGGGCAAAGCCCGAAATGTTTTCGCGGCGGATAACCCTGCGAAGCTCCAACGTGGAAACATTGGAGCGAAGCAGGGTAGAACAAAATGCTACCACAGGCTTTGTCCATAGGGCTCCACTGCTAGAACGGCATCGTGACACAAAGCAGGTAAAAGAACTGGCGCAAGCTCTATTGACGGATGATATCCAAGAGGTATCAGAGATCAAAGGCGGGGCCAACAGCCAGGTATTCTTCCTTAAAGGCGCAAAGGAAAAGTATATCGCCAAGTTTTATTTCCGGCACCCTCAGGATCAGCGGGACCGGTTAAATACCGAATATAAAGGTTTGAACTTTTTGAGGAAGAACGGGATCGGTTGTGTGCCGCAACCGCTGTCTAAGAATGAAAAAGAAGGGTTTGCTCTTTATGAATATATCGAAGGAGAAGCGTTTCATCCGGAAACGATCGCGGCCAAAGATATCAAATTCGCCGTCGGTTTCTTGAAACGGCTGAAGGATTTGACGGCAGCAGATGAAAGCCGGCATTTCGCCCCGGCATCGGAGGCGTTTTTCTCGGCCAAGGATATCATCGCCAATATTCGGATGAGGCTGGGGCGTTTATATGATGCGGATGAGAAAGAAAAGATCTATAAGGATTGCCAGCAGTTCTTGAAAAATGAGTTTGGGCCGCTGTTAGATGGCATTGCGAAAAGATTAGAGGGCAAATTGGAAAACGTTCTTCTGGATAAAGAAAGAACGCTAAGCCCTTCGGATTTCGGTTTTCATAATGCCTTGCGCACGCCTGATAAGGGGATCATATTCTTGGACTTTGAATACTTCGGCTGGGATGATCCGGCCAAGACCATCGCCGATTTTCAGCTTCATCCCGCGATGGAACTCAAGGATGATCTAAAGCGGGCTTTTAGAGATGAGTTTGCCAAGGCCTTTCAATTTGATAAGAAACAGCAAGAGAGGGCCGATGCGTTATATCCGTTATTCGCCTTAAAGTGGTGCTTGATCTTCCTTAACGAATTTGTTGTGGGCGAGTGGCAGCGCCGGCATTTTTCTAATGCTTATGAGCTTAACAAGCTTGATGTATTGGCCATGCAATTGCAAAAAGCCAAGAATATGCTCAACAAAGTCAAGGTGGCGTAAATGAATGATTTCAAAGACAGTAAGATCGGGCTGGATGATCGTTCAAAGCATCTGCGCGAGATGATCATCAAAACATTGCAGGCCGGGCGGCGCGGGCATGTGGGGGCATCATTTTCCCTCGTTGAGATCTTGCGCGTCCTTTATGACGATATCTTAAAATATGATGCCAAAAACCCGAAATGGCCGGAAAGGGACCGGTGTATCTTAAGCAAAGGGCATGGCTGCATCGCTTTATATGTCCTGTTGGCGGAAAAAGGTTTTATTGCCGAGGAAGAGCTTTGGAAGTTTTGCAAGTCCGACGGTATTTTGGGCGGGCACCCGGAACATAAAGTGCCCGGGGTGGAGGCCTCAACGGGAAGCCTGGGGCATGGATTATCCATTGGTGTCGGCATGGCCATCAATGCCAAGTTCGAGAAAGCCGATCATCGTGTCTTTGTTGTGGTCGGTGATGGGGAGTGTAATGAAGGTTCTGTTTGGGAAGCGGCCCTTTGTGCGGCAAAGCATAAGCTGGATAATTTGACGGTGATTGTCGATTATAACAAGCATCAGTCTTACGGCTCAACGTTTGAAGTGCTGGATATGGAACCTTTTGCCGATAAGTGGAAAGCGTTCGGATTTAGTGTTCGTGAGGTAGACGGGCATAACGTGGCGCAATTAAAGAAAGCCCTCAAAGATGTGCCTTATGAAGCGGGCAAGCCCACAGCCATTGTTTGCCATACCGTTAAGGGAAAAGGCGTCGGAATTGCCGAACATAATATGCAGTGGCACCATAAGAGCAAGATCTCAGATGAGGATATAGAAAGTTTACTTGAAGGGCTCAAGGAGTACGCGCATGCGTAAAACATGTTTAGACATGGTATATCAACTGGCCAAGCAAGATGAGCGCATATTTTTCATCGGTTCGGACCCTGGCGTGGATACCTTGAAACAGTTCAAGAAGGAAATGCCTGAACGGTTTATCATCGAAGGCGTGAGCGAAGCCAACCTTGTGAGCGTAGCGGCCGGCTTGGCTTTGGAGGGAAAAATCGTTTACGCAAACACGATCGCAACATTTTTATCCAGGCGCTGTTTTGAACAGATCGTGCTGGATGCCGGGCTGCATAAGACAAATGTCCGCCTTATTGCCAATGGCGGCGGGCTTGTTTATGCGCCATTAGGGCCGACGCATTTGGCTATCGATGATCTTGCCATATTGCGCGCCGTGCCTAATATGACGATCGTAGCGGTTGCTGATGCCGATGAAATGCGCAGGCTCATGCCGCAAACGGTTGATTATCCCGGGCCGATCTACATCCGTTTGGCCAAAGGATTTGATCCTATCGTGACCAATGACGATGCGCCCTTCCAAATCGGGAAGGCCATCGTTCGCGGCCAAGGAAGGGATGCCTTGATCATCACGACAGGAATCACTTTACGATTGGCTCTAGAAGCCGTTGGGAACCTCAAAGAAGACGGGTTGGATGCCACCATCCTGCATATGCATACGGTTAAACCGTTTGATAGGGAGGCCTTGCTTAAACATGCCAAAGACATCCCCATCATTATATCTGTAGAGGAGCACAACGTTATCGGCGGGCTCGGCAGCGCGGTGGCCGAGGCAATTGCCGAGGCGAACTTTGAACAGCCCAAGAAATTTAAACGTATTGGTATCCAGGATGTTTTTCCGGACCGGTACGGATCGCAGGACAGCCTGATGGAGTATTTAGGGATTTCACCGGAGGCAATTGTTCAGTCGATCCGGCACCTTCGCTTATCGAAAAAACCGATAGCGGAACTGCCCGAATATGAGGTGTTCAAACAATGATGATAAATAACCAAGATACAAGAAACAATGACCAAACAATAACCAATTTTCTAATAATCAAACAGGAATTGATTACTGAAATTGGAGCATTGAAATGAGTAATCCATGGAGTTGGGAAACCGATGAAGAAAGATTACTCCGCTTTATGAAAATTCCCGTTAAGAGAAAGCTTGAATGGCTTCATGAAATACATCAAATTAACGTTAAATATTTTTCAAAGAGAATGCAAAACGTCGAGTGTGAAATGGAGGATAAGATGGCAAGAATTTTTGATTTGGAAGAGCGGACAACTAAGTTTGCAAAAGAAGTTATTCGAATGTGTAAAGTGTTGCCAAGAGGACCAATAAATGACCGCTTAATTAGTCAAGTTGTTGGTTCTAGTGGTTCTGTAGGAGCTAATTATCGTGAGGCCAACGATGCATTGGGAAAAAACGATTTTTTGCAAAGGTTGAGAATAAGCCGTAGAGAAGCTAAAGAATGTCATCATTGGCTTGATTTAATATCAGAAGCTAATTCTGAAAAATCAATTGAAATCAAATTGTTATTGAAGGAAGCGGCAGAACTTAGGAATATTCTTTCTGCGATAATTAAAAAGGTGGAGAATTAATACAATTGAAATTTGGAATATTGGTTATTGTTTGTACCTTGCATCTTGGTTATTGGTTATTTCATTAGGCAGTTTACAAGGAGTTTTCAAAAATGGGTTCATTACAAGATTTTGTAACGCCGCTGCATAAAAGGACGCCGCGCAAATACATCGACCGCATGGTTGATGAGAAGGTCCATTGCATGCTCAAGGCCAAAGAGTATGAGTTTGATTACTGGGACGGCGACCGGCGCTATGGTTATGGCGGTTATAAATATGACGGGCGATGGAGTGTTGTCGCGCAAAAACTTATCGATTATTACAACCTAAAAGCGGACGCTAAAATTCTCGATGTCGGTTGCGGCAAAGCGCATCTTCTCTTTGAATTGAAGAAATTACTGCCTGATTCAGAAGTGGTGGGGTTTGATATCTCTAGGCACGGCATAGCTGATGCACCACAAGAAATTCGAAAGTACTTGCGTATTCACCGCGCCCAGGATCCTTACCCTTTTGATGACAAACATTTTGACCTGGTGATCACGTTAGGTTGTTTGCATAATCTGCGCATCTTTGAATTGGAAACAGCCATTAATGAGATCGAGCGGGTCGGGAAAAACAAATATATCATGCTGGAAAGCTACAAAAATGAACAAGAATTGTTTAACTTACAGTGCTGGGCCCTGACGTGCGAATCGTTCTTTGACAAAGAAGAATGGGTCTGGCTCTACAAACATTTTGGTTACACGGGGGACTATGAGTTTATCTACTTCGAATGAAACGTTAAAGACACAGGATATCAAGTCTGTGAAGACAACCAGGGCAGCCATTTTGGTTGAACTGAATAAATCGCTGGTGGTGGCTGACATTGAATTGCCGAAGGAGCTTTCTTTCGGACAAGTTCTGGTAAAGGTCTGTTATAGCGGGATCTGCGGGGCCCAAATAAATGAGATCGAAGGGGCGAAGGGGCCGGACAAATTCCTGCCGCATCTGTTGGGGCATGAAGGCTCAGGGATAGTTGAAGCCGTAGGACCGGGCGTCAAAACGGTCGCTGTGGGCGACCATGTTGTCATGCATTGGCGGCCGAGTGATGGCTTGCAGTGCGAACCGCCCAAGTACAAATGGGGGGAAAGGACTGTTAACGCCGGCTGGGTGACGACCTTTAATGAACGCGCCGTTGTTTCGGAGAACCGCCTTACGGCCATCCCGAAGGATTTTGACCTGAAGCTTGCCCCATTATTCGGCTGCGCGGTGACAACCGCGATGGGGGTCATCAACAACGACGCCCAAGTAAAGATCGGCCAATCAGTGGTTGTCTTTGGGGTGGGAGGCGTGGGATTGAATATCGTGCAGGCAGCCCAGATGGTTTCAGCCGGTGAGATTATTGCGATCGATCTTCACGATTCAAAATTGGATCTGGCAAAACAATTTGGCGCAACCCAGACCTTTAATGCCAAGACAACAAAAGACCTGAACGCGCGCATCCAGCAGGTGGTCGGCGGTAAGGGGGCGGATGTGGTGATCGATACAACAGGCAATGCCAGGGTCATTGAGCAGGCTTATGAGTTGACCCATGCGGACGGGAAGACCATTCTGGTGGGCGTCCCGCGAAAGGGAGATAACGTTTCGATTTACACGCTTCCGTTGCATTTCAAGAAGATCTTAAAAGGATCGCACGGCGGCAGTGTTGACCCACATATTGAGATTCCACGCCTGATCCGGTTGTACGGCCAAGGAAAATTAAAGCTCGACGGCCTAATTACCCATGAATTCCGTTTAGCTGAAATCAACCGGGCCCTTGAAACGATGCGCAGCGGGCAAATGGGGCGGTGTATCATCGCCATGGAGAGTTAAGGGATGGATGAGATTCGAAAGATAATCATTTTAGGAAACGGTGGGTTTATTGGAGCTCATTTAGAAGAGAGTTTCCGTCAACGATTCTCTGAAACAAGGGTGGTCGGGTACGACTTGCCGCAGATGGACCTGACCCGTATTGACCAGGCTGCCCAACTGGCCAATGTCCTTGACCGTCAAACTGCTGTTATTATGTGCGCTTTTATCAAACGTCAGATGGGCGATACCTTGGAAGCGTATGAAAAGAATATGCTGATGACGACCAATCTTTGCCGTGTCCTTGAAAAGAATCCGGTGAAGCGGTTCATTTATTTCAGTTCCGCCGCGGTTTATGGGGAAGATGTGCACAGCCTTCAGATCACGGAAGAGACGCCGGTGAATCCCAGGTCATATTACGGCATGGCGAAGTTCAGTTCGGAGCGGCTGTTATGGAAAGCAGCCGAAAAATCGCTGGTTATTTTGCGGCCGGCGACGATTTACGGGCCAGGTGATATGTCGAATGCCTATGGGCCAAGTGGCTTTTTGCAGTCTGCCATCGCCGGCAAGGAAATCACATTATGGGGCGATGGCAGCGAATTGCGGGAGTTTATTTATGTTGATGACATTGTCGAGATTGTTCAGAAAATCATAACGTCTGATTACGGCGGCGTGGTAAATGTTGCCAGCGGGAAAAGCTATTCATTCAGAGATGCTCTTAAGGAAGTTTCCCGGACGCTTCAAAGCGAATTAAAGGTGACCTCCCGGCCGCGTAGCAAGGAAAAGGTCGATAACGCCTTTAACAATGAACGATTAAGATCAATTGTTGGTGATCGTTCATTTACTACTTTGAAAGAGGGTATTCGTCTAATGTATGAAATACATAAACAGGAATTGATAAAAACATGAACTGCCGTATTTGCGCCCAAAATGAGCTTAAGGAAATGATTGATTTCGGGAGTTTTCCGATCTCGAATCGCTACAAGAAGAAAGCGCATGATCAGGAAGAAACATTCTCTCTGGCTTTGGGGCAGTGCGGCCATTGCTCAACGGTTCAGCTGACAAAAAGCGTTCCGGCGCCGAAGTTGGTCCCAACCTATGACTGGATCAAGTACAACGAGCCTGAACCGCATCTTGATGGCATGGTGGAGAAGATTTTAAAACTTCCCGGGATTCATACAGGTTCAACATTTTGCGGAGTTACCTTTAAGGATGACTCCACCTTACAGCGTTTTGAAAACAAAGGGTACAAAAAAATTTACCGCTTGGACATGAAGAATGATCTTGGTATTGATTTTAAAGGGGCCGGGGTCGAGACGATTCAGGGTCGGCTCACACCGCAGAGAGCTCGGGATATAAGAAGCAAAAAAGGAAGTTTTGATGTGGTTATCGCGCGTCATATTCTAGAGCATGTGTACGACATCAATTCATTTGTGGAAGCGCTTAAAATTTTGACAAGCCCCAACGGCTATATCGTTTTTGAAGTCCCGGATTGTTCGCGGGCGATTGATTTGTTGGATTACACGACCCTTTGGGAAGAACATACATTGTACTTTACCCCTGAAACTTTTAGAGGGACGTTCGGTCATTTAGGCCTTTCCCTGGCCGGTTTTGAAAATTATCCTTATCCTTTTGAAAATTCGTTGGTCAGCATATGTCAGCTCAGAGAAGAAAAGAATCAGTTTACATCGGTTCCACAGACGGAATTTTTACGCATGAAAAGGTTCGTCGACAATTTTCCTGTCCGCAAAAAGCAGTTAAGGGAATTCTTGAGCGATTACCGAAAAAATACCGGAAAGATTGCCCTTTTCGGAGCAGGACATTTGGCTTGCACGTATGTCGTCATGTTCGAGCTGCGAGGCTTGATTGAATTTTTTGTCGATGACGATCCTAACAAAACAGGGCTTTTCATGGCCGGTTGTGGTCTGCCTATTTATAAATCAGCAGCGTTAATAAAGGAAAAAATCAATTTATGCCTTTTAAGTCTGAATCCTTTGAGTGAAGAAAAGGTCATGAAACTCAATCAAACGTTCCTTGAGCAGGGAGGCACATTTGCTTCCATTTTCCCGGGAAGCAAACACGCCCTGCAATTAAATCCAGTGGAAGCGCGGCCATGAAATTCAAGAAATTCAATGATGAGGTTCTTTACACGGATGAAGAGATCACGCGGGTATCTGCCGCGGATATTGATTTCCTGAAGAAAGAGGCTTTAAGAAATCCGCGCCAACGGATCCGTTTATGTTCGCATCGGGATGTGGAGGATACGTTGCATGAAATGCTGATTATTCACACGAAGGACACCTATGTCCGACCCCACAAGCACCTTGGAAAATCGGAATCGTTTCATGTCATGGAAGGGCAGGTTGATGTTGTTATGTTTGGTGAAGAAGGCGTTATTCAAGAGATAATCCCGATGGGCGATTATGCATCGGACTTAAATTTTTATTACCGATTAAATAGACCTTTGTACCATACGCTTTTGATTTATTCGGACTTTTTGGTCTTTCATGAGACGACCAAAGGGCCTTTTCGGCGAGAAGAAACACTATTTGCCCCCTGGGCTCCGGACGAGAAAGAGGCTGAAAAGGTCACAAGCTATATGCGTCAATTAACGCAGTATGTGAGTGAATCTAAAGAGAAACAAAGCGCTTTAAAGGTATTTAGGTAAAAAGGATTCTCGTACAATGGGTCACAGCGTAATCAAACGAAAGACATGTCGAATTTGTAACAGCCGGAATCTCGAGTGTGCGCTGAAGATGCCCTCGACCCCGGTAGGGGATTCGTATGTCACAGCCGATAATCTTAATAAATCGCAGGAATCTTATTCCCTTGATCTGTTTATTTGTCGGCAATGCACGGCTATTCAATTAATGGAAGTCGTTGATCCAACCATTTTGTACGGCAATTATATTTATGAGACCTCCATTTCAAAAGGTCTTGTTCAGCACTTTGAAGAATATTCCGATGATGTCATTAATAAGGTTAAGCCTTTGGCAGGGCAATTGGTTGTTGATATCGGAAGTAACGACGGCACCTTGTTGAAGTTTTTTAAGAAACAGGGGCTGAGCGTTTTGGGCATAGATCCCGCACCTAAGGCCTCGCAGCATGCACAAGAGGCGGGGATCGAAACGTGGCAGGAATATTTCTCACCTTCTCTTGCACAGAAGATAAAACAGAAACGCGGCTGCGCAAAAATTATCACGGCCAATAATGTTTTTGCCAATATAGATGACTTAGGAGCCTTTATCAATGGAATAAAGACGGTACTGGATCCTTCCGGATATTTTGTTTTTGAAACAGGCTATGGAACGGACCTTATAAAATATCGGCTTGTCGATACGATCTATCATGAACATTTATCTTATTTTACCGTGCTATCTTTGCAAAATCTGTTTAACCGTTATGGGATGGTATTGACAGATGTCGAGCGTATTTCTTCAAAGGGAGGCTCATTGCGTTGTTTCGCGAGGGTTAAGAATGCCGCTCACAAGGTTTCTTCTTCGGTCGATCGAATGATCGATGATGAGAAGGATTATGGGATTAATTCAGGAGAGACCTATGAACGTTTTTCTAACGATGTATTTGAATTAAAGAGAAAATTACTGACCCTTTGTCAAAGAATTAAATCGGAAGGAAAAACAATCGCAGGATACGGTGCCTCTGTGGGTGTAACGACCCTGATTTATTTATTCGAATTAGCTGATTATCTGAGCCTTATCGTTGATGACAATCCGGCTAGGTTCGACCTTTATACACCGGGACACCATCTTCCGGTAATGAGCTCAGATGTTTTATATGAGAAAAATCCGGATTATGTTTTGATCCTGGCATGGCGATATCAGGAATCGATTATCAGAAAACATCAAGAATATTTAAACAATGGCGGGCAATTTATTGTGCCTCAACCGGAATTTATGGTGATCAATCAGGATTCGAAGCAAATGATGGCAACATCCAACTCAATTTAAAATGGAAAAAATGGAAACCAATATTCAATATCAACAACGACAGATGATTTCCTGGTGGCGTACATCCTTCACGGATGAGGAAGTGCAAAGTCTAAGGGAGGCTGTTCTTAATGAGCATATTAGTGAAGGCCCCCTGACCCAAAAACTTGAGAAACAGCTGGCTGAAACTCTGGGAATTCCCTATGTCGTGATGACGACCAGCGGCAGTGTTGCGCTTCTTCTTGCTCTTATGGCTTTAGGTATCGGGCAGGATGATGAAGTCATCGTTCCTAACCGTACCTGGATCGCCACCGCTCATGCTGCTTTAATGGTTGGGGCAAAGGTCAAACTGGTTGATGTCCGAGCCGACATTCCTATTATGGATGTATCATTGCTTAGAAGTAAGATCACGGCAAAGACAAAAGTCATCATGCCTGTCCACCTTAATGGCCGGGCCGTCAATATGCGGGAGATTCAAAATATCGCTAAGGAGCATGGTTTGTCCGTGGTCGAAGATGCGGCTCAAGCCTTTTATTCAAAGAATGCCGATGGATTCCTGGGGACTCAGTCGGATATTGGATGTTTCTCTTTGGGTGTCAGCAAACTCATATCGACAGGGCAAGGCGGTTTTGTCGTGACGAAAAGGAAAGATTTGTATGAAAAGATGAAATTGATGAAAAATCATGGTGTCGTTGATAACTTTACAGACACGTGGAACCAAATGGGATTAAATTTTAAATTCACGGATCTGTTGGCCTCATTCGGGCTGGTGCAGTTGGCGCGTGTCAAGGAACGGGTTGCTCATCTAAAGAAAGTATACGGGCGATATGCAGAAGGCTTAAAGAATTCATCTTTTTTGAAGGTCATTCCTATTAATGTTTCAGAAGGGGAGATTCCGCTATATGCCGAAGTTTTGTGCCCGAATAGACAAGAGCTTATTAAGTATTTACTTTCAGAAGGCATTCAAGTCCGTCCGGTTCCGCCGAGCCTAGACATTTCAGGGTATTTGGGCAAACAAGACGATATGCCAAATTCTCTTACTTTTAGTCAGCAGGGGATGTATTTACCCTGTGGCCCGGTTCAGCCATTGGAAAATGTTGAACGGGTAATTGAAATGAGCAGGTCTTTTTATAAAACTTAATAACAAAACCTCCAATGAGGCTAATATAACATGAACAGATTTGAATCATTAAAGATTGGCGATAAGGCCGAACTTCGGCATAAAATCACTCAATCGGATATTGACCAGTTTGTTGAGTTGACCGGTGACGACAATAAGATCCATGTGGACAAGGAATATAGCGGAAAAACGTCTTATAAGAAACCCGTTGTTCACGGCATGCTGGGAGCTTCTTTTATCTCTACGGTGATCGGCACAAAACTGCCGGGGGACGGAGCGGTATGGTTTTCCCAAAATTTGGAGTTCCTGTCTCCCGTCAGAGTGGGTGATACCATAACGGTCAAAGTAGAAATTCTTAATAAGATTGAAAGAACAAGAACGATTGAATTAAAAACGGATATCTTTAATCAAAATAACCAAAAAGTCACGACCGGGACGGCTAAGGTCAAGGTCGTCGAACAGAAGACCGTACCCTCGAAGGCAAAAGATAAGAAAGATGATAAGCGTATTGCCCTTGTTATCGGAGGGACCGGAGGTATCGGCCGGGAAGTGTGTTTACAGTTAGCCAAAGATGGGTTTGACATTGCCATCCATTATCATCAAAACAAAGCTCTTGCTCAAGAAATTCAGAAACAGATTATCGGCTTAGGAAGAAAGGCCATTGTGGTTAATGGAGATGTTGTCGATTTTCAACAGGTTGAGGAAATGGTAAATAAGATTTGTCGCCAATTTCAGATAATCACTCTTGTTGTTAATTGCGCCGCAAAAGACATCCCTAACATTAAACTCAGCGATTTGAAATGGGATGATATTCAGGGACACCTTGATATGAATATTAAAGGGATTTTTAATATCCAAAAATGCGTCGTCCCTATTATGGCGGAGCGGAAATACGGGAAAATCATTAATATTACAACCCAAGCGATTGAAAAGCCTAATGCCGAATGGCTGCATTACATTACGGCAAAATCAGGCTTGCACGGATTCACCAAGGCTTTGGCTCTTGAATTGGCGCCAAAGGGGATCCGGGTAAACTTGGTGTCCCCCGGAATGACAGATACGGAGTTGATTGCCAATATACCCGAGAGGGTTCGATTGTTGACCGAGGCGCAAACTCCCCTGGGGAGGATCGCAACGGCGCAGGACATTGCCGGGACTATCAGTTTTCTGGCCTCAGAGAAATCGGATTTTTTAACAGGAGAGACCATCAGAGTCAATGGTGGACAAGTTATGTTATGAAAGATCTATCTTACACAGAGATTTTAAAAGCGAATCAAGAATTGGGCCGCAGCCTTACTGCTGAAACTTATAATATCGCGGCATTTTCCAATTCTACCATCAATCTTTTGAAAGAGATTCTGGAATATTCATTACGAGCGGAAGGAATTCCTGCCAAGGTCCACATCGGTGATTACGATAATATTGTTCAGGATGCACGGAAATATTGCGAATCAAACGGGGTTATTATTTTTTGGGAACTTTGGAACGTGCTTGAAGGATTACCATATAAGGCCGAAACATGGGATGAAAAGCAGTTAAATGAGCTATTGGAAAAGGTAAAAGGAGAGATCGATTTTACATTAAAGAATTTGCAAAAAACCCCTTTTGTCATCCTGAACAAATTCTCTGCACTTCCTTTTAATGCGGTGAGCCTTGAAACAAACCGCTTCGAGCAACTCGCCCGGCAATTGAACCGGTATTTGGAAGATCATGTTGGTCGCAATGTTCATTTAATCGATCTTGATAAGGTCATAGCGGGCCTCGGGCTTAGGGAAAGCGTTGATTTAAGACATTATTATTCTTCGAAAGCATTGTATACGGTCAATTTTTATCGAGCCTATGCGCAGCATATTATGCCGTTTTTTTGTTCAGTCAATGGGAAATCAAAAAAGGCTATCATTTTTGATTGCGATAACACGTTATGGAAGGGGATTTTAGGAGAAGATGGTATGGAAAGGATCGAGATGTCCCCCACTACAAAAGATGGCGCGATTTTCGCTGAAATTCAAGCCTTGGCGCTTGCTCTGGCCAAGCAGGGCGTCATTATCGGATTATGTTCCAAGAATAATTATCAAGAAGTGGAAGAGCTGATCGCGAGGCATCCTGATATGCAGTTAAGGGATGAGCATATTGCTATTAAGAAGATCAATTGGTCCGATAAGGCCGTTAATCTCAGAGCGATAGTCCAAGAGTTGAACATCGGCTTGGACAGTATTGTTTATGTGGACGATTCCCCTTTTGAAATCGATTTCATCAGAAGAGAGATTCCCGAAGTCAAGACATTCCAGGTGCCTGATAAATTATATGATTATCCAAGGCTCATGAGGGAACATATGAATTTGTTTTATAAGGGATCATCGACTGAAGAAGATATCAGCAAAATAAAGATGTATAAAAGACAGTTAGAAAGAGAGGAAGCAAAAAAGGAATTCGTTAATATGGAAGAATATTTTGCTTCTCTCAAGCTTAAAATGACCATTTTTGAAAATGACGAAAGCCTTATCCCGCGCATTTCACAAATGTGCCAAAAGACAAATCAATTTAATTTGACGACTAAGCGTTACACGGAAAATGAGATTAAGAATTTTATTTGCCATGAGGGGGCAAGAGTTTATGCGTTTTCCGTATCGGATAAGTTTGGTGATAGCGGCGTGACAGGCGTTTCCATTGCGATGCTTGATGCAAAATCTTCTGTGGCAGAAATAGACACGTTCCTGATGAGTTGTCGGGTTATCGGAAGAAATCTGGAATACGCCTTTATGGATCAGCTGGTCGAAGCCTTAAAACAGAGCCGTATAAAAACAGTTAAAGCAAACTATATTCAAACGGCGAAAAATGGTGTGGCCAAGAATTTCTATGATGAATGTTCCTTCATATTAGATGTCGCAGACAAAAATTCCAGCAAGTATGTTTTGGATATCAGCCGATACCGTTCCAAGAACATTAATTATATTGAGGTAAGAAATGGAAGAAAAGATCAGGAAAATTTTATCTATAGTGCTTGAGGTCCCGGAAGATGAGATTAATGAGGGCGCGACTCCCTATACGGTCGAGAATTGGGATTCATTGAACCATTTGAAGCTTATTACGGCCATTGAGGAAGAATTCGGGGTCAAGTTGACCGACCAGGATGTATTAGAAATGCAGAGCTTTAAGTTAATTAAATCGATTTTGTCAAACAAGGATGTTAGATGATCAGGGTTGAAGAGTTCTTGCAAATGTCAGACTGGGAAGATTTTCTTGAATTTGTGCGTGAGACGTATAGGCCGGATCATCCCCTTTGCTCCAGGGAGTTTTTTGAGTGGCAGGTTAAACTCAAGGAAAATGACGCTAAGGCGACAGTTATTTGCGCTTGGGACAATGACCGCTTGGTTGGCATTATGGGGTACGTTCCATTGGCTGCCCACTGGGGAACACCCGGTCAAGAGGTCCAGTCGGCATGGTTTACTCATTGGATGGTCAGAAAGGATGCTCCTCGAGGAGTGGGGGTATTATTAATAAAGAAAGCACAGGAGATGTTTCCTTTGGTGCTTACGCTCAACGCGAGTGAGCAGGGCCTGCCTCTTTTGATGAGTTTGGGTTGGTCATGCGTGCACCACATCCCGCGATATCTTTGCGTGTTGGATAAGGATCAAAGCATCCCGATGTTACCTCCAAAGGCTTTGGAGGGGGAGTTAGAAAAGTTTATTTTTAAACCCAAAGATTTTCCTTCAGCCGTGACGAGAGATTTAATTTCGAAGCAAGAAAATTATAATCCCCGTTGGGAATTATATCCTCAGTTGAATTTTTCTGTCATTCGATCGTTAGACTATTTGACCCACAGATACACGGAGCATCCGTTCTTTAAGTACCGTATTATCTTAGCGGGAAAACAGCACCGCCCGGCCGTATGCGTTTACCGAATAGAGCAAGCATTCGGTAGTTTTGAGGCATTGGTTGGGCGAATCGTGGATTTCTTCTATCCCGCTGATGAAGAGGGGCATAGGGACGGAATTTCTTTGCTGCAACAAGTTTTATTCCAATTAAAAAATACCGGCTGCGCTTATGCTGATTTTATTTGTTCGAATAAAACTTTCGGACAGACATGGAGGGAGTTGGGGGCAGAGGAAGAACCCTTTGACCGCTTGATCCTTCCGATGCGATTATCGCCTATTCAACAGATAAAGAAAGAGCAAAGTTTTTCTTTCTTAGTGGGGGAGCATTGTGCCCCTATTCTGGAAAATTTATATATTTCTAAATCGGATGTGGATGGTGACAATCCGGCAAGTTTAAACCCAACAACCGCATCAATATCACGTTGTTAAGGAGGATTTTATGACAGTACATGCCAAGTCGAAGCAAATGGTTATCAATCAGAGTGAAAGGAAAGAAGTTGTATTGAGTCATAATCTCATGCCGGATATTGTGCGGTTGGAGTTGACCAATACGTGTAATTTGGCTTGTCCCCATTGCCGTCACCACAGTGTTGAAAAAAGGAAACCGGAAAACTATTCTCCTTATTATAAGACGCCCATTCATATGTCGGCTATCCAAATCACCTCCATTTTTGAAGAAGTCGCCCCCTATAAGCCCTCGGTTACGTTAAATGTGGCCAACGAGCCTTTGATTGCCAAAACATTTCCCTTTGCCGTTCGGAAAGTTAAAGAATGCGGTTTAGTGGGAACATTTAATACGAACGGTCTCACGCTTAATGAGGAGCTTTGTCAACTTCTTGTTGATGTCCAGTATGACTCCATTAACGTAAGCATCGATGCCATGACGCCGGAGACCTTAAAAAAGGCGCGAGGTATTACCCGTCTCGATAAGTTGATTGAAAACGTTGAATTATTGATCAGGATCAGAGGGGATAAAAAACTTCCCCGCATCGGCGTTACGTTTGTCGAAACGGACTACAATTATCATGAGATTCCCAGCTTTCTTGATTTTTGGAAGAAAAAAATAGATGTTATTCGCATTACCGGTTATATCAAAGACCTGACGCCGGATATTTCCGAAATACCCGGCTTTACGCGCGCCGATCTTCCTCCTCGCGTCCCCTGTAAACAATTATTTCGGGACATCGTTATTCGGGCCAATGGGGACGTGTCTCCTTGTGTCATTACGGCCGAACAACCCGATATTGTCGTAGGGAATGTTTTTAAGGAGGGTGGCGTACGGGCCGTATGGAATAATAAGCGAATGAATGAATTAAGGGAGTTACACAATAGCGGACGATGGGATGAATTGTCTTTTTGTAAACCATGTGATTATTGGGTTGAAACATTTGAAATGAAAGAAGAGGTTAGGGACGGATTTCTCATCCGCAATCCGTCGCCTTATACAACGTTTTATAATGTGCTCGATAAAATGGAAAACTGGAATAAAAATTTGCATGATCGGCAGGGCGGAGCAACGATTCAAGCCAAGGAAATGTCGAATAATGACAATTAATCTTGCATTAATTAACCAGAAAATCATTAAACCGCCCATAAGGTTGCTTTTGCTCTTTGTCGGCTTGCCTGTTTTTGCCGTATTGAGATTATTACAACCTGTTTTTAATTGGCGGTTCGGGCACCTTATTTATTCGCGCTTAGGCGAATTGGCCACCAATACAGAGCTTTATTTGCGCAGGCGAAAAACCCAACCATCGGCAAAGAAAGAATGGCATATATTCTTCAGTGGGAGGCCGGCCAATGAGCAGTTATTAAAAATGCAAAAAAGGGTCATGTGCATTATTGAAAACAAGATTTTGTTGCATATGTATTGGAAGGTCCGGCAGTTAACAAGCAAATCTCCTTTATGGTTTACTTTACAGGAATGGAAGGATCCTTTCGAAGATTTTACTTATACGCCACCGCAATTAAGTTTTACCGATGAAGAGGAAAAGCAGGGCCAAGCGTTATTGTCGAAAATGGGAATAAAGCAGGGGGAACCTTTTGTTTGTTTGCATGTCAGGGATTCGGCGTATCTAGAACAGCATCTGCCGGGTAAAGATTCCTCCGCCCATGATTTTCGCGATTGCCATATCAAAAATTACGCTTTGGTCATTAATTATCTTATTTCGAAGGGATTTTATGTGTTACGCATGGGCAAAGTTGTTAAAGACGAAATCCCAGTCCATCACCCTAAGGTGATTGATTATGCCCGTCAATATCATTCAGATTTTGGGGATATTTATTTAAGCGCTAAATGTAAATTCTTTATCGGCACAGATGGCGGATTAATTACGGTACCATGGCTTTTTAATGTACCTGTCGCCTACACCAATACCCCTTATATACTCTATTCCGTTGCTTGGCGGAAAGGGGATGTTTATATAAGCAAAAAGCTTTGGGATATCAAAAGGCAACGGTATTTAAGCTACCGGGAGATTCTTGCTTATGGTGCTGATAAATGGTGGGATACTAAGCTTTATAGAAATGCCGATTTAGAGGTGGTCGAAAACACTCCTGATGAGATCTTGGATCTAGTCAAAGAGATGCATGAGCGTCTTGAGGGGATATGGGTAAAGAAGGATGATGAAGACATACTTCAGAAGAAATACAGAAGTCTTTATCCACCTGATCATTATGCTTATGGACATCTATCAAGAATTGGCACAAATTTTCTAAGAAATAATCGGTATCTTTTGGAGGAAAATCCCGCGGAGGTTTTAGTAAATCATGAAATTAAATGATTTTATAAAAGAATTATTTGGGAAGTTTTCGCCGCAATTGATTAGGACGATATTGTTGACCATCGCTTTAAGCATTGTCAATGTTTCCACGATCTTTACCATTGGGCCGTTAGTTGAATTTGTCACGAATCCGGAACTTGAGAATGTGAGCCCGATGACACAAAAGGCCATTGAAATGCTCCAATGGCTTCATTTACCCGTAAGTCTTATAAGTTGGACGCTGGTATTCTTGGTCTTTATTATTTTGACGAGCGTTTTTGAAATTCTGGCAAAACGCTCCATTTTACGGGCGAAGTACATATTTTTGCGTGAAATGATGATGGGGACTTATCGAGATTTTTTTCAGGCCAGATGGGAGTTTTTTAGTAAAGTGCGGCAAGGGGAATTGATCAATACTTTTAGTCGGGAGATGTCGGTCGTGGTCGATACGTTCACCAATTTGGCGTATTTTTTCTCCCGGCTGGTGCAAACAGCCGCGTATCTGATAGTGCCTTTCTATATTTCTTGGCAGTTGACGATGATCACCGGAGCGGCCACTATCTTGATCGCATTGCCATTTTTGTTGTTCGGCAAATTAAGCTACCGATTAGGGGTGCTTAATACATCAACGGCCAATGAAATCTATGTTGTCATTCAGGAGAACTTAACTTTGGCCAAAATTGTCCTGGGATTCGGGAATCAAGAGAAGGGAATTAAAGAACTGGAAAAGGCCTATGATGCCCATACGGCGGTGACCATCAAATCGCAGATCCTTGGGATATTCGTCCCTTTAATGTATCGACCTTTGGTCATAGCCATCATCGTGACGGCCCTGGTCCTGTCCAAGTATTTTGACGTGCCTTTATCGGCGCTTACGGTCTTAATGTTGGCGTTGTTAAAGGGTGCGATGAACGTCGGGAACTTGATCTCGGACCGGTTAACATTGAAAGGTTTTGCTCCAAGCTATGAACAGCTCAAGCGCTTCAGGCAGATGGCTTTTGATCTTCGGGAAAGAGGCGGCACAAGAAAGTTTGAGGGATTTGAAGACAAGATCACCATAAGGCAAGTATCTTTTGCTTATACGCCGGACCATCCGGTCCTTAAAAATGTGAATTTGGATATCCCGAAGGGAAATATGGTCGCTCTTGTTGGAAAATCGGGAGCAGGGAAATCAACGCTGGTTGATCTTATATTAGGGCTTTATGAGCCCAAAGAAGGAACGATTTGCTTTGACGGTGTTCCCCTGATGGAGTTTAACCTTAATTCTTATCGCCAGAAGGTCGGCTATGTTCCTCAAGAGAGCATACTCTTTAATATGACCATCCGTGATAATCTCCTGTGGGCAAATGATAAGGCAACTAAGGCGGATATCGAAGAGGCCTGCCGCAAAGCCTATGTGGATGAGTTTGTAAAGCAATTTAAGGACGGCTATGACACGATCGTTGGAGATCGTGGCGTCCGTTTATCCGGAGGCCAGAAACAGCGACTGGCCCTGGCTCGGGCATTATTGAGAAACCCGACATTGTTGATCCTGGATGAGGCGACAAGCGCGCTCGATACTCAATCGGAATTGTATATACAAAAAGCCATCGAAAATATTTCTCATGAAACGACAATTGTTGTTATAGCGCACCGCCTTTCAACCATTAAGAAAGCAGATTGCATATATGTTTTTGAAAGGGGCGAAGTTATTGAGTCCGGCAATTACCAGGAATTGAGCCGTATTGAGCGGGGGGCGTTCCAAACAATGGTCAAACTGCAGGAGTTGGAACTGCTGACCAAATAAGGCCGCCCCGTTGGGGCGAGCCTCGCTCATTTCCTTCTGATTTATGGAAATGAGGAAAAATGAGCGGGAGGGAAAAATGGAAGAAGATATCTTAAAAGGCAATTTTAAAGTCAAAAATCCTATAAAGGCAAATGATGAAAAGGTTGAGAAATCTTCTGTTCGTGAGCAATTAAGGGCGAAAGCGTTGGCTTCGCTAGGCGGGAGTATGGTTTATATGGAAAGAACGGAATTAACGTGGGAAGGGGACGGTGAGTAGTGAGTTCTGGAGCGGGAATTAAGGAAAATAAATTTAAGGAGATCGTTGAGCAGGTAGCCGGCGTTGGTTATCAGCGGCACGCGGATACATTGGTCAAGCATGCCGGTTTGAATTTGCCGGATGCGAAAAGAACGATCAAACAATTGCCTCCTTTAGTGGGTGAAAAGGCCAGATCGGCCATTGTGATCAGCGCGGGGCCAAGCGTGTATAAGAGAAATTCGATCAAAAGGATCGCGGCGCAAGGGTTTCGGGGCAGCGTGATCGCCGTCGATGGGGCCTATATCGCCTGTCTTAAGGCGGGGCTTATACCAGATTTTGTCTTGACCCTTGATCCCCATCCGAGCAGGATCGTGCGCTGGTTCGGCGACCATGATTTTGAAAAGCACGCCGAAGCTGACGATTATTTCGCAAGGCAGGATCTGGATATGGCGTTTCGCAAGAATTCGATCGAACAGAATCAGGAACATATTAAGCTCGTTGATCAGCAGGGCCATTTAAGCAGATTTATCATTGCGAGCTCTGCTCCTCGCAATGTTGTTAAAAGATTAAAGGAAGCCAAGGGCGATCTCTATTGGTGGAACCCGCTTGTGGATGACCCGAAAAGGCCGGACAGTTTGACAAAAAGGATATACGCCATCAATAAACTTCCCTGTATGGCAACAGGAGGAACGGTGGGAACGGCCTCATGGGTATTCGCGAATTCCATCTTAAAGATACCCCGCATTGGCTTGGTGGGTATGGACTTTGGTTATTATTATGATACGCCCAAGGAGAAAACGCAGACGTATTATGAATTGATCCATCATCTGGAGGGCGATTCAGACATTGATCAATGTTTCATGGATTTTGAGTTCCCTTTAACAAAAGAAAAATTTTATACGGACCCGACTTACTATTGGTACCGAAGGAATTTCCTGGGGTTATTGGAGAAAAAGACCTCCGAGACCTATAACTGCACGGAAGCGGGAACCCTTTTTAGTGAAAATATCCAATGTGTTAACCTGGATTCATTTCTGGGGTCGATGAGAGGGGAGCGAGCATAATGGCCAAAGTATTGATGATCAATCCTATTGTGAGGGAGGAAGATGACCCAAAACACATCCCTTATGGGATAAGTTTGTTGGCCAGCATTGCGGTCGAAAAGGGGCATCAAGTCCAGATCTATGACGAGAACGCCTGGCGCAAGGGGCCGGAAATGATGAAAAAGGTCTGCGCCGCGGATGATTGGGATGTCATCGCGATCGGCGGATTGACAACGACGTATGGCTCGATCAAGAGAACGCTTAAGATCTGCAAGCAAATTTCCCCCAAGTCATTTATTGTTGCCGGCGGCGGGTTCTTTACCAGTATGCCCAAAGAGATGATGGAATGGCTGCCCGAGATCGATCTGGGCCTTATGGGGGAATCGTTCGTTACATGGCCCGAGATCCTCGATAAGATCGGTAAGAACGACCATGATTTTACAAATACGTTGGGCATCTGTTACCGGGACAAGAATAAAAAGGGCGTTCTAACGCCGGTCCGGCCAAATATCAAGGACATGGATGTGTTGCCTTATCCGGCCTGGGACCTGCTTCCTCTGGAGATCTATTTCAAGAATTCACAGCTGCTCTTTAGCGAGGCCGCTTTCTGCTCAAAAAGGCGGATAGATATTATGGGCAGTTTAGGATGCGGTTTGGTCTGCAAATTCTGCTGGCATTTGGGGACGACCGGCGACATGGTGATCGAAAAGAACGAGCATGGCGAGAATGACGTGCGTTTTACGTACGGGCGCAATATCCGCTACCACAGCCCGCGCTATATCGTGGATATGGTCAAAACGTTAGTGAAAAAATATCAGATCGATTTTATCAATTTTATCGATGAGAACCTTATGACGATGGATGTGACGAGCCGCCGCACCGGACAAAGATCCTGGTTGCAGGAACTTTGTGATCTATGGATCAAAGAGGGGCTTCAACCGAGTTCCCGGCGGGACGGGACGCCCGATGAGGAGAACAAAGGCGGTGTATTTTGGTCGGGAACAAGCCACGCGAGTTTGGCGAATAAAGAGTTATTGGACCTTATGTATAAGTCGGGTTGCTCTCACCTTGTTTACGGGATCGAGTCCTTTGATCCCTTTATTCTTAAGAATTTAGGCAAGGGCGTTAATCAACAGAACAATCTTGAGGCGCCGAAGATATGCATGGAATCGGGTATCATCCCCATCCCTAATATCATTATCGGTTTTCCCCAGGAATCGTTTGAAAGTGTGAAAACGACCATTGAATGCCTGATCAAACTGGGCATCCATACCAAGCCGCACTTTGCAACACCTTATCCGGGATCGGAATGGTACTACGCGTATAAGGATTCGATCCTTCAGCAATATGCCGGCGATCTCGAGGCCTTTGTCAAAGACCTGGGGGATGCGTCCCGGATCACCGCAACGATCTCCCATAAATTTTCACCGGCGCAATTGTTGGGTTTACAGCAAATTGTCATGCAAAGGGACCTGCGGTTATTGGAGCAGACCCGCAAACATTGGGGTGATGCGGACGCGTTGACAAGGCCGTTGGCCGTTTCAGGGCCATCTTTCAATATGGTCAATAAAAAGGTCAATGCCCCTATAGAAAAAGAAGCGAAACCATTATAAGAGAATATCAAATAGAAATATGAAATTCCAAGATACAAGAAACAAGGTACAAACAAACTCCAAATCCCAAATTTCAAACAAATATTCCTATCGGACCGTTTGTTATTTTGAATTTGGTGCTTGGGATTTGTTTGGAACTTGTATCTTGTTATCTTGTACCTTAAAGGATAATTAGGACAATTAAGAAATGTTCAATAAGAAGAATATATTGGCGTTCATTGGGGCAAGAGCCGGGTCCAAGGGTTTAAAGAACAAGAACCTTGCCGATCTTGGTGGCAAATCGTTGATCCGCTGGACGATCGAGGCGGCCAAGGGTTCCCAATACATTGACCGGACCATTGTTTCGACGGACAGTGAAGCCATTGCCGCTATTGCTCGTCAGGGCGGTGCGGACGTTCCGTTCTTAAGGCCGGCGCAACTCGCCCAGGATGAATCATTGATCGAGCACGCCATTGAGCATTGTGTCAACTGGCTCAAGGAGAACGAGCATTGCCAATATGATTATATTGTCCTTCTTCAGCCAACGTCGCCGTTAAGGTCAGCTAAAGAGATCGATCAGGCGATCGAGCATTATTTTCGGCACAAAAAAACAGAAAAAGATCATCTGATCTCTGTCACGCGAGCCCCTCAGAAGACGGCCTGGCTGATGAGAACGAATGATGCCGGGTATATTGAATTCTGTTTTGATGAAGCCCTGACGAAACGGCAACGCCAAGGTTTAGATACATATTATTTGCCTAACGGGGCCATTTACTTAGGCTCGTCAGAGATCATGTGCCATTTACAGGACCACAACAAGCATATATTGCCTTTTATCATGGATGAAAAGTCATCCGTTGATATTGACACGAGCGGCGATCTGGCGATCGCCCTGCAATACCTGGAAGAGAAGAAATGTCAAAAGTCTGTTTATTAGAACACGCGGCTCAATATAAGCCTTCAAGATGCAAGGGCTATAGTTCCCTTTATGTTGCAGAGGGGGATTGCCGCAATGCGACCTTGCTTGAATGCGATCTATTTGATCTGACCCAGCGCTATGTTGTGCGCTCTCAAGCGGCCAAAGCCATGGATTGGTTTTACCGGGACTATGTGACGCAAGAACAGGAAGAAGCCCTGATACGCGCCTTTGCCGATCCTCGGGCGAAGAACTTTATGCAAAAGGAGATCGTTGCCCAGTTGGCCGATCTTATGATCTCTTTTGCGTTCGCCGTCGAATTTGTCAAGAAACACAACATTAAAGAGAAGATACATTTCATACCGAAGCCATTTTATTATTCGATCTACAAGATCTTGGCCGAAAAGAAAGGCTTCTTGCCGGATTGCTTTACGATACCCGCATGGTACCTTAACGCGATGTATCAGCAGGAACTGAAAACCAGCTTCGTTTACCGAATGGGGATAAAATTCTATCCAACCATTTTGCAATTTACCATGAAGGGCAAAGAAACCAAATATGCAGTAAAAGAATACAAGAATGCAGCACTCATGTTCGATAGCGGGATCGATCTGAAAAAGAACATCAACAAGCTTGAGTTTATCCATCCTGAAACGGGCGTTGATCAAAAGGACACGCTTTATGTCATGGACAGAAAGATGTCGGCGCCGGTTCTGGAGAGGCTTTCGGGGAACGGGTTCGACCAATGTTATTTCAAGGAAATGACGAGAAATTTCAGTCAGGAAGTCTATCGAAAGAATATACTTCCCGGGATCAAGCACCTACAAACACTTTTCCGGTCGGTTCAAAAGCCTAAGCTCGGTGTGTTAAGGGTTTATCTGAAGACCATCAAGGATTTCATCGAATGGGGAATGTTTTTCGAGAAGTACAGGGTTGAGAAATTCATCGCTGTTCAGGACCCGGGGAGCGTCTCGCGCACCTTGATACAGGAAAGGCATGGTTCTCAAACCGTGTTTGTCTACAAATCGGCGAGTTTTGATTATGTTTACAGGGAAGATATGAGTTTGCCCATTGACTTGTATTACAGTTATACGGTCTACGGCACCATCTTTTCAAACTTTATTTCGCTCAATAATTTTTCAAGATCAAGGAACTGCATCGAGAATTATGTTGATACAGGCACGTACCCCTCCGATATCATTTATGAGACTAAGCATGATCCTGCACGTAAGGATCGGCTGAAAAGGGAATTCGGCGTCCCGCTCGATAGAAAATTGATAGGGTTTTTTGATACGGCGATAGGAAGGGCCGGGTTTTTTAATTTGGAGGAAGGTATTGCGAGCTATCGCGATGCATACCGTTTCATCCAAGAGCACGAACAGTATTTTTTCATATTCAAGACAAGAAGCCAGGATGCGATAGAGCAGAGCAAGGAGTTGAACGCTGAATTCAAGAAGCTCATCAGCCATGAGCGGGTCATTTTTGCGAATGAAAAAGCGCCCCATTATGCGAGTTTTGATTTTATGGGAATATTTGATCTGGTGATCGGCGGTTTTAATTCGAGCGCCACCCAGGAAGCGCTCGTTGGCGGCGTAAGAGCGGTCTGTCAGGTCACATCAGACAGGTTTGACCAGGCCGTGTTCGACGTATTCAAGATGCCAAAGTTTTGCGTGAGAGGATATGACCAGCTCAAGCAAGCCGCCCACTATTGGCTTCATGAATGCAGTGAAGAGGAATTCAAGGAATACCAGGATGCGTATGTAAAAAAATATATCGACCGTTATTGCGACGGCCAGGCGCAACAGAGGCTGCACCAGCATTTATATGCGGCAAGCGGCGAATTGATAGGAGTTTAAAATGGATATGTCAAAGAGTCTTGAAAAATTTCTCATTACGGAACTAACGAGCATCAAAGAAGCCATGCGCGTCATGGATAATAATTCAAAGCGCATCGCATTCGTGGTCGATGAGAAGCAGCGTTTACTGGGCACGGTAACGGATGGGGATGTGCGCCGGTGGGTGCTCTCCAACGGTAAAGTCTCAAGCGGGGTCAAGGAGATCTATAACAATAAACCGCGCGTATTTGGCGAGAATTATGATTTGGAAGACGTCAAGAAGGCGATGCTTAAAGAGAAAATAGACTGCTATCCTGTCATTGACGCCAATAGAAATATCGTCGATGTGCTGGTGTGGGATGCGGTCTTTAACGGGGCAAAGAAACGCCATCAACGGAAATTGAATGTCCCGGTCGTGGTCATGGCGGGCGGCAGCGGGACGCGGCTGGCGCCGTTCACAGAAATTTTGCCTAAGCCGCTCATCCCCATTAAGGGAAAGCCGATCATCGAGATAATCATCGGTAAGTTACGCGAATTCGGCGTGAAAAAATTTTACATCTCGTTGAACTACAAATCGAAGATCATCAAGGCCTATTTCGAAGAATTAGAGCCCAAGTATCAGATCGAATATCTCATTGAAAGAAAACCGCTGGGAACAGCTGGGTGCCTGACAAAACTCTTGAATACGGTGCATAGCGACGTCCTTGTCACGAATTGCGACATTATCATCGATTGCGATTACAGCGAACTAGTCAAGTTCCACCAGGAAAACGGGAATGATATCACGCTGGTGGGTTCCATGCGGCACTTTGTCGTCCCTTACGGGATCTGTGAGATCAATGACGGGGGAGAGCTGAGCAAGTTACAGGAAAAGCCTTCTTTTGATTATTTGGTCAGCACCGGGATGTATGTCCTGAGCCAAAAGGCCCTTACCTACATCCCTCGCAATAAAGTGTTTCATATGACGGATCTGATCGAAAGGGTAAGAAAATCCGGCGGCAAAGTGTCTGTTTTCCCGATCAGCGAGAAGTCCTGGATCGATGTCGGGCAATGGGAAGAATACCGAAGAAGTGTTGAGGAACTCGACCGTGTATAAAAGCAATAGGCCGACCCAATGAAAAAAATATATTTAGACGCGCCCCGTGTCGGGGCAACAGAAAAAAAATATGTCAATGAGGCCATTGACAGCGGGTACGTGTCTTCCGTGGGAACATTTGTAAAGACATTTGAGGACACACTCGCCCATCGTTTAGGCTCGCCTTATGGCGTAGCCACGCAAAGCGGCACGGCGGCGCTGCACATATCTTTACACGAGCTTGGCATCGGGCCCGGCGATGAAGTGATCGTACCCGCGTTAACGTTCATTGCGACGGTCAACCCCGTTATGTATTGCGGCGCCACACCTGTTTTTGTGGATGTCGACCCAAAGACATGGAATATCGATCCTAAAGAGATCCGTAAGAACATCACCGAAAGAACAAAGGCCATCATTCCGGTGCATCTTTACGGCAATCCCTGCGCGATGGATGAGATCATGGACATTGCGAAGGAAAATGACCTTTTTGTCGTTGAGGACGCGACGGAAGCGCTAGGCGCGACCTATAAGGGAGCCCATGTGGGAACGTTCGGGGATTTCGGATGTTTCAGCTTTAACGGCAATAAAACGATGACGACCGCAAGCGGAGGCATGGTCGTGAGCGCCCAGGAGAAGCGAAGCCGGCACATCAGATGCCTGGTCAATCAAGCGCGGGATCTGGAAGGGGACCATTATTATTCGGAAATAGGTTTTAATTATCGCATGACGAATATCCAGGCCGCGTTAGGGCTCGCCCAAATGGAGAGTTTTGAACAATTCCTTCAGCAGAAAAAGGCGTTTAATGATATCTATCGTCGGCGCCTTTCTTCTTTGGGTTCGATCGTGTTCCAAGAAGCTTACCCTCAAACCCAACCTTCATTTTGGTTGACGTGCGCTCTCTTTGATGCTGAGACCGATGTCCAAGAGACCCAAAAGCAGTTAGAACTGGCGGGGATCCAATCACGAAGAATATTCATGCCGGTGACGTCATTCCCGCCGTACCAGCGTTTTGCCAAGGCGGAATATGCTGTTGCCCAAGAGATCTATGAACGCGGCCTATGTTTGCCCAGTTCAACGTTGAATACAAATGAAGATATTGAATATGTGTGTGAGATCTTAAAGAAGGCCAAGGTCAGTACATGAAAGACAAAGTCTTATTAATAGGAGGGGGAGGTCATTGCCGTGTTGTTATCGACGCGATAAAAAGTAGCGGGCAATATGAGATCGCAGGCATTACCGATCCTTTATTCACCAAAGGAGAGTCAGTTGACGGGGTCCCTGTTCTAGGCCGTGATGAGGACTTACAGGCATTATTCGACCAAGGCTATCGGTACGCTTTTATTTGCGTTGGGTCTGTGGTGGATAACAAAACGCGCCAAAGCCTTTTCCAGGATGTGCAGCGAATCGGTTTTGGTTTTCCTAACGTGATCCATCCGAGCGCGGTCGTATCCGGTAATGCGCAGTTAGGCCGCGGCGTATTTATCGCGGCAGGCGTTATCATAGGCCCGGGCAGTCGCATAGGCAACAATGCCATTATTAATACAACATCATCGGTCGATCACGATTGCGTTATCGAAGACCATGTTCATGTTGCGCCCGGCGTGACGTTATGCGGAGGGGTATTTATAGGGCAAGGGTCTCTGATAGGCCCCGGCAGTACGGTCATCGTCGGCAAAAGGATCGCGCCAGGATGTCTTATAGGAGCGGGGGCTACGGTGGTTGATGATTGCAAAGAAGCGGGCACATATTGGGGGACACCGGCCCGCCGAAAAGGAGCTGTTAGTGACATCGCGTCTATTATCCAGTAATCACGTTTTTATTATTGCCGAAGCAGGCGTCAATCATAACGGAAATATGAAGATTGCCAAACAGCTTATTGACGCTGCAAAAAATGCGGGGGCGGACGGTATAAAGTTTCAAACGTTCAAGGCACAGAATCTGTTATCGAGAAGAACAAAATTGGCGGATTATCAAAGAAGGAATGTAGGTGCGGATATCCGCGATCAGTATGATCTGATTAGAAAATTGGAATTGCCTTTCGAGGGTTTTAAAGAATTAAAGGACCATTGCAAAAAGAGGAAGATCCTTTTTTTGTCGACACCTTTCGATTTTGAAAGCGTTGATCTGTTGGAGCGTTTAAAAGTGCAGGTCTATAAGATCTCCTCGGGCGATCTGACCCATTTACTGCTCTTAGAATATATCGCCAAGAAAAAGAAGGAAATGATCCTCTCAACGGGGATGTCCAATATGGATGAAGTACAAGAAGCGGTCCAGATCATCAGGAAAGCGGGAAATACAAAGATCATTTTGCTGCATTGTGTCAGCGAATATCCGGCCCCGTACAAGGATGTGAACTTGAAAGCCATGTTGAGCTTGGAAAAGCAATTTAAGCTGCCCGTAGGATACTCAGACCATACGCTGGGAGTTGAAGTGGCGGTGGCCGCGGTCGCTTTGGGTGCCCGCGTCATCGAGAAACATATCACGTTGGACCGCGTTATGAGGGGACCAGATCACAAGGCGTCCATGGAGCCGGATGAATTCAAAAAAATGGTTCGTATGATCCGCCATGTGACGTTAAGTTTGGGAAACGGCATTAAATCTGCGGCAGCATGTGAAATGAAGAATAGGAATATCGCCCGCAAAAGCCTGGTCGCGGTACATGGGCTGAAAAAAGGACAGATGATCACAGACCGGGATATTGTGGTGAAAAGACCGGGCACAGGCATCGCTCCTAAGGATATCAATCGTGTCGTCGGCAGAATAGTACAAAGAAGGATCCCGGAGGACTCCGTTATCAAATGGGAACAACTCGCTTAAAACGTAAAAAGATCTGTGTGGTCACCGGCTCAAGGGCTGATTATGGCCTTCTCTATGAGTTCTTAAAGGAAGTCAAGAAGGACAAGGCATTGAAGCTTCAGCTTGTTGTATCCGGGATGCATCTATCAAAAGAGCACGGAATGACCTATAAGACTATCCTGAAAGACGGGTTTGATATCGATGAAAAAGTCAATGTGTTGCGTTTTGATGATACTTCTTTGGGAGTAACGGAGTCTATAGGGTTGGGATGCCGGTTGTTTGCCAAAGCGTTCTTTCGGTTAAAACCTGACTGGGTCGTTCTTTTAGGGGATCGCTTCGAGATCCTGTCTTCGGCCATCGCCGCATATATGGCGCGGATCCCCATTGCGCATATTCATGGGGGAGAATCAACGCAAGGGGTTGTTGACGAAGGGATCCGCCATTCCATAACCAAGATGGCAACACTTCATTTCGTTTCTACAGAGGATTACCGAAAGCGCGTCATTCAAATGGGAGAGCGACCGGAATCGGTTTTCAATTTCGGGGCGCCGGGGTTGGATGTGGTCCATAAGCAGAAATTATTGAACAAACGGGAATTGGCCCGTGAGCTTCGAATGGATCTGAGCAGGCCGACGGCTTTGGTGACGTTCCATCCCGAGACGCTGAACGGCAAATCGCCGGCCGCCCAGATCAAAGGCATCTGTTCCGCGCTTAAACAGACGAACATGCGTGCGATCTTTACAAAGGCAAATGCTGATATGGGCGGACGGTCGATCAATGAGACAATTAAAAAGTTTTGCCTGCAAAATGGACGAAATAACAGATTATTCGATAGTTTGGGGCAGTTGCGTTATATGAGCTGCCTGCAGCATTGCGATATCATGGTCGGAAATTCATCGAGCGGGATCATCGAGGCGGCATCGTTCGGGATTCCGGTGGTCAATATCGGGGACCGTCAAAAGGGGCGCGTGCGCGGCACTAATGTGATCGATGTCCAAGGCACGAAATCCGGGATACTCGCAGGTATCAAAAAGGGATTATCGAAGCCGTTCGCAAGGCGCATCAGCCGCAAGCCCAATCCTTATGAACGGTATCGCGACGGAAAAGTAAGCAGGCGCATCAAGGATAAGATCAAAAGCACTAAGATCGCACAACATTTATTAAAAAAACAATTTTATGATCTAAGGTTCTCATGAAGAACATTCGTGTCATAGCCAGGATGGATATCAAAGGGCCTAATTTAGTGAAGGGCATTCACTTAGAAGGCTTGCGTGTGCTGGGAAAGCCCGAGAATTTCTCAAGATTCTATTATGAGAATGGCGCTGACGAACTTATTTATATGGACGTGGTCGCGAGTTTGTATGGGCGTAATAATTTGCTGGATATTGTTGAGCGCACAGCCAGGGAATCGTTCATACCGCTTACCGTAGGCGGGGGCTTGCGAAGTATTGAGGATATCCGCGCTGTCTTAAGGGCCGGGGCGGATAAGGTGTCTTTGAACACGGCAGCGGTCAATAATCCATCGCTGATCACGGAAGCAGCGCGGGTTTTTGGTTCTTCAACGATATTAGTCTCTATAGAAGCCATTAAGCAGCCGGATGGGCGGTATCTGGTTTACACGGATAACGGCCGTGAATATACGGGCAGGGACGCCTTTGAATGGGCGCAGGAAGCTGTTGGCCTGGGGGCCGGTGAGATCATGGTCACCTCCGTAGACCGGGAGGGGACCGGGCAAGGCTATGACATAGCCCTTACAAAAATGATCTCAGAGAATGTTTCCGTTCCGGTCATCGCCAACGGCGGCGCCGGCAAATTGGAACATATTAAGGAAGTTATTACTGAGGGCAAGGCCGATGCCGTCAGTCTGGCTTCAATGATCCATTATGAATTTATCGAGAACCACAGCTTTGAATCCGATTATCAGGGTGAAGGCAACGTTGAATTCCTGAAAAAAGGGAAATTTTCGTCAAAATTGGAAAAAGCAAGTTTGGCCACCATTAAGGAATACCTGACCAAGCAGGGCATTTCATGCCGGCATAAAACCGCTGACAGCGGGGAATTGACGAAGGCTGTATAAGTCAAACAATACTATGCGTGAAATAACCAATAACCAAGGTACAAGAAACAAACAATACCCAAATAACAATAACCAAATAGACCAAACTTGGGTCGGTTTTGAATTTGGAATTTGTTTATTGATGATTGTTTGGTTATTGTATCTTGTTTCTTGGAATTTTCATTCTAACTTGGCTGTTATGATTTAGAGAGGAATGATTCAATGGGCGTTCAAGAGAATATAAAAGAAGAGTTGGAAGTAAAATATGGGTTGCCTAAAGAGGTGAAGTTCTGCAAGCGATGCGTCATCTCCAATCAGCGGCCGTCTTCTTCGATCGAATTTAAACACGCCGTCAATAAGGCCCACTCAACCATCAGGATCGGTGACGATGGCATCTGTGATGCGTGCCGTTATGCGGATATAAAAGAAACAATTGATTGGAAGCAGCGGGAGATGGAATTGCAGGCGTTGTGCGATAAGTACCGCCGCCATGACGGAGAATATGACTGCATTGTCCCAGGAAGCGGGGGGAAAGACAGTATCTTACAGTCCCATGTCCTGAAAACAAAATATGGCATGCATCCCTTAACGGTTACGTGGCCGCCGATCCTTTATACAGATGTCGGGTACAAGAACTTCCGGAACTGGATTGATAAGGGGGGATTCGATAATATTTCTTTTAATTATAATGGGAGCGTGCACACGTTATTAACACGCCTGGCGATCGAGAACCTCCTGCATCCCTTTCAGCCGTTCATTTTAGGCCAAAAGAACTTAGCACCCAAGATCGCTATAAAATTTAATATCCCGCTTATATTTTACGGGGAAAATGAGTCGGAATACGGGAATCCTTTCGCGGATAACCAAACATCGTTGCGCGATAAATCCTATTATTCGGCCAATCGTTATGAAGAGCTATTTATCAGCGGGGTTTCCGTTCGTGAATTAAAGGAAAAATATGGCCTAAGCGATCACGAAATAAAAATATATTTGCCCGCGGATTATAGAGAAATCGAACAGCATAAAATAGAGGTGCATTACTTGGGCTACTATTTGAAGTGGACGCCTCAAGAGGCGTATTATTATTCGGTTGAAAATGCGGGATTTCAGGCAAACCCTGTCCGTTCCGAAGGGACATACAGCAAATATAACAGCTTGGACGATAAAATTGACGGGTTTCACTATTACACAACGTATATAAAGTTCGGTATTGGGCGTGCAACATATGATGCTTCGCAAGAGATCCGTAATAGGCATATTTCCCGTGAAGAAGGGATCGCGCTCGTCAAACGTTTTGACGGGGAGTTCCCGGAAAAATATTTTAAAGAGGTTATGGGGCATATCGGCATGGACCAAGCACGGTTTCATGAATTATGTGATGAATTCCGCTCACCTCACCTTTGGCGCAAAGAGGGCGGGCAATGGAAATTGCGGCATACGGTCTATGGGGATAAGGAGAACTAAATGGATGAAGTCAAATTGATAAAAGGCGGACTGGCCGTCGATGACCGGGGGCAGATCCAGTTCTGCAATGATTTCGATATGAAAGATATCCGGCGGTTTTATATCGTTTCAAACCACCGCGCGGGGTTCATCCGGGCTTGGCATGCCCATAAAAAAGAAGCGAAATATGCGAGCGTCACCTGCGGTTCGGCGATCCTTGCGGCGGTCAAGATAGACGACTGGAAGAGTCCCAGTAAAGACGCGAAGGTCGAACGTTTTGTGCTTAGCGAGAAGACGCCGGCCGTATTGATGATCCCTGCCGGTTATGCCAACGGGTTCAAGACGTTGACAAAAGACACGAAGGTAATCTTCTATTCGACATCGACCCTGCAGGAAAGCCTCGGGGACGATTACCGTTATGACGCCAAATATTGGGACCCGTGGAAGATCGAAGAAAGATAGGGGGAACATATGCCTAGAAAATTAAAGAGCTCTCAGTTGATCAAGGCCGAATGCCTGCGGGAGGAAAATAAGATCTCGGACGCCTTACAGCTGGTGGAAGGGCGTCAATGGACGATCGTAATGATCGTTGATAAGGACTATAAGCTCCGCGGTGTCGTCTCCCCCGGAGATTTACGCAAAGCGATCCTTCATGGCCATTCGGTCAGCACGCCCTTAAAAGCGATCATGAATCAATCGCCTGTTTACATTCAAGAGAATCAATTCAATAAAGAATACAAAATAAGCGAGATAATTGAAGATATCAAACAGCGCTACGGCCAAGTGCAGTTCCTTTACGCGATGGTTCCGGTCGTTTCTGATGAATCAAAAGTTTTGGGTATGATCAACCTAGAGTCACTTGGACAGTATGAACAGTCATCCGATGTAAAATTGGCGCGGCATACCGTTCTTGTCGTCGGCGGCGCCGGGTACATCGGGTCGGTTTTGGTGCGCAATCTTATCCGGTTGGGCTGGCACGTACGGGTCCTGGATAAATTGATTTATTCCGACAATTCCCTCAAAGGGCTTGATCCGAACTATTTCACTCTGATCCAGGGGGACGCGACCAATATCGATGACATCGTGCAGGCTGTCGATGGGGTGGATGCGGTCGTCTATCTGGCAGAGCTCGTGGGAGACCCGGCGTGTTCCCTGGCCCCACAAACAACGCTTAAGACCAACTATCTTTCCGTGACGTCCATGGCGCATTTATGCTCCCATTTGAATATCAACCGGTTCATCTATACATCGTCATGCAGCGTTTATGGCGCCAGCGAGAATCCGGATGTTTTCTTGACGGAAGAATCCCCTCTACAGCCGGTATCATTGTACGCGCGGATCAAAGCGCTGGTCGAGGAATCGATCCTTTCTGTCTGTAACCTTCCGAATCCGTTATTCGCGCCCACGATCTTAAGGCTTGGGACAGTGTTCGGGCATTCTTTTCGGCCCCGTTTTGACCTGGTCGTTAATACCTTCGCCAAGAACGCCCTTCAGAAGGGAAAGATCGATGTTTTCGGCGGCAACCAGTGGCGGCCCAATGTCCATGTTCAGGATGTTTGTGAGGCCATTATTAAGACATTAGACGCGCCCATCGAAGAGGTGCGGGCGCAATGTTTTAATGTCGGCGCAGGTGAACAAAACCATACCATCGCCGAGCTGGCCAAAATGACGCAAGAAGTTTTTCCCGGCACGATGGTCGAGATCCAGGAAAAGATCGTGGACCAGCGCAATTACCGCGTCGATTTTTCGAAGATCGAGAAGGTCCTCGGGTTCAAATCGAAAGTAAGTGTCAAGGACGGTTTAAAAGAGATGAAAGCGGTTTATGAAAGTTTTGATAATTTTGGGGACCTTGATCTGCCCCAATACAGCAACATCGCCAGCTTAAAAGAGCTGAATTACAGGTAAAGGACTCTGGAGTATGCCTGAATCATTTATTCCTTACGGAAAACAAACGATCGAAGACGACGATATCGAAGCCGTTGTCGAGGTCTTGAAAAGCGATTGGCTCACCCAAGGGCCCAAGATCGCCGAGTTTGAAGAGGCGATCGCCAAACGGGTGGGCGCCAAATACGCGGTGGCGGTGGCTACAGGTACTGCGGCCCTTCATTGCGCGTGTTTCGCGGCGGGGGTGGGCGAAGGGGACGAGGTCATCACTTCCCCGATCTCATTTTCGGCCAGCGGGAATTGCGCGCTTTTTCTAGGAGCCAAGGTCAAGTTCGCGGATATCAAACCCGACACGTATTGCATGGACCCCAAAAAGTTGGAGAAAGCCATTACGCCGCGAACAAAGGCCATCATCCCTGTTGATTTTACCGGCCAGCCGTGCGATATGGATGAGATCAACGCCATTGCCAGGAAACATAACCTCATTGTCATTGAAGACGCGGCCCACGCACTCGGTGCGACCTATAAGGATCGGCCCGTTGGCAGCCTCACGGATATGACGATCTTCTCTTTTCATCCGGTCAAGCATATCACGACCGGCGAAGGGGGGATGGTAACGACCAATGACGCGCAATTCGCCAAAAAGATTAAATTATTTCGAACGCATGGGATCACCAATCTTGATGAGGACATGCTTTTGACGGAGCAGGCTGCGGATAATGAGAACACCTTCAATAACGGTGAGAAGAGCAAGACAAAAGCCCCGTGGTATTACGAGATGCAAGCCTTGGGGTTCAATTACCGCATCACCGATATGCAATGCGCGTTGGGTTTGAGCCAGTTGAAGAAATTGGACCGTTTCCTAAAGCGCCGCCGTGAGATCGCTGCTTTATACGATCAGGCCTTTTCCAGGTCCAACAAATTGATCGTTCCTTATCAGGAAAATGACCGGCAGAACACCTGGCATTTATATATGGTGCGATTAAATCCGGCCAATCTGAAGAAATCTCGGCGGAAAATATTCGAGGAATTAAGGGCCAAAAAGATCGGCGTGCACGTCCACTATATCCCGATACATTTTCTTCCTTTTTACAGGGACCGGTTCGGGTATAAAAGAGGCGATTTTCCGCAGGCTGAGAAATATTACGATACCGCGATCACCCTTCCTTTATATCCGGCCATGAGCCGCAGAGACTGCGAGCGTGTCATCGAAGGGTTGCTGAGTGCCGTTGAGGAAAAGGTATCAGTAGGAGTCTGACCATGATCACATTACCGGATTTTGACAAAACATTCGATTATGAAAATAATTTTTATCTTTCCTGCGACAACTCGCGTCTGAAGAAAATCATCGCGCATTATGAGCTCTTTAAAATGGCGTTGGATGTCCCCGGTGACATCATGGAATTCGGAATATTAAAGGGGTGTTCTCTCGTGCGCTTTGCGGCGTTTCGTGAACTGATCCGTGGTAAATCCAATAAACGGATCGTCGGCTTTGATTCTTTCGGGGAATTCCCTGAAACGGCATTCGAGCCGGATAAGGGATTGCGGGAACGCCACATCACCATGTGCGGCGATGAGAGTATTTCCCGGGACCAATTGATCGAAGTGCTGAAACACAAAGGCGTTTACAAGGACATTGATCTGATCGAAGGTGATATCACAAAAACTTTGCCGGATTATCTTAAAAGTCATCCGGACCTGAAAGTTTCTTTGATCAATCTGGATGTCGATATTTACGAGCCTTCAAAAGTCATTTTAGAGCTGCTCTACCCGCGGCTATCCAAGGGAGGCGTTCTGATCTTGGATGATTATAATTTTTTCCCTGGAGAGACAAAAGCCGTGAATGATTATTTCAAGGACAAGAAAGTCCAGGTTCAATATTTATCATTTTGTCAAAGCCCATGTTATGTGGTGAAAAAATAAGGAGGGTTTTATGCCCGATACAATTATTACAGAGCAAACGGCGGCACCGGAAAGATTTTTCGAGCGTTTTAATCTTTCCAGCCAGATAGAGTATTCTAACTGGCCGCGCATCACGACGGAGGAATCCGAGAAATTGTTTACCCCGCGGGAAGGGGGGTTAAAGCTTCTTTTGATCAATCCGCCCATCCGCGAATGGTCATACCCGAACATCATGCCTTTAGGCCAGGGATATGTCGCTTCGGTAGCGCTGATGGATGGGCACCGCGTGGAGGCATTGGACCTTAATGCGTTGAGGAAAGAACCTATTAAAATGTCGCCCGCGGAGTTCGACCGTTGGGTGGAAAATCATATTGTCGCATGTTTGTCGAAGGCCCGGCCGGATGTTATTGGTATCGGCGGGATCATTACTCAATATGGGCGGATCCGGCAGATCACGCGTCTTTGTAAGAAATACGCACCAAATATTCCGATCATTCTCGGTGGCGGCATTGCCTCATGCTTGCCGGATTTTATGGTCCAAAGGTTGCCTATCGACGTAGCCGTTATCAAAGAGGGGGAGGTTATTTTTTCGGAAATTCTTCAGCGCATCGAAAAGCGGTTATCTTTTGAAGGGCTTGAAGGGATCGCTTACCGGCATGATCTGGGCAACGGCCGGTTTGAGGCCCGCAATAACGGCTCACGCTCATCCGTGCCGTCCCGTGAGCTCGGTTTGGATTCATTGCCATGGCCTTTAAGGTCCCGATGGCCTATTGATGAAGTATACAAAAAGAACCCTGTGGGCCACTTGAACTGGAAAAATAAATGGTCGGACGGAAGCGCCAGCGTATCAATAAATTCTGTCGAGATGATCGCCTCCCGCGGCTGCCCTTACGCCGCCAAGGCCTGCGATTATTGTTACGCTTCTTATTTGGGGAAGACATATCGCCTGCGAAGCCCGAAAGAAGTGGTGGATGAGATGCAATACGTCAGCGCGCGCTATAACGCGGGCTACATCCATTTCCTTGATGATCTGCTGATGACGGATTACCGTTGGGCCATGGAATTGTGCGATGAACTGCGTGATCGCAAGAAAAAAGACGGTTTTGAGGTCATGTGGGGGGCAACGTGCCGGACCAATATCATCGCCGATGATGTTGTCCGCGCCCAAAAGCAAGGACGGAAGAACATCTTGGAGTTAGCGTATGAGGTCGGTATGAGGCAGGCCGGCTATGGCGTCGAGACGGCCAGCCCCATCATACTTAAAAGTATTGATAAAAGCGGCCAAACACCGGAGAAGATCAAGATCGCCATCAGAGAAACGCAGCGTGTTTTAGGGTATGCCGATTGTTCTTTTATGATCGGCTCTCCCGGCGAAACAAAGGAAACCGTCCAGGAAACCGTTGATGTATGCAGGGAGATCGGTTTAAAGCCGGAAGTATTCTTCTTTACGACCGCTTATCCGGCAACGTCATTCTGGGACTTGGCTTTAGAAAAAGGGCTTATTGCCAAAGCTGTTACGGGCAAAAAAGGCCCGGCGGATGATGATATGATCGAGCAGTATTTTCTTAAGTTAGGCGAGCAGGGTGAGCAGGTGTCGACAAATTTTAGCGACTTACCTGATGAAGAGATCATTGCTTTATCCTGGTGGGCTGTCAATGAATTGGGAGGACAGAATACGAAACGACATCCGGGACGACACTCGAAAAGAGTTGACTTAGCGACAATGACAAACGACGAAAAACCTACCATTCGAGGTGCCTCGAAAGCCGATTTATAAATAATAGGCCGCCTCGCCAAAATAAATTAATTTTGGCGGGCGAGCCTCGTCAGAATAGAAAAAAAGAATGACGGGAGACAATATGAAGATCGTAGGTATAATTCCCGCCCGCGGGGGGAGTAAAGGGATCAAAAACAAGAATATCATGGACCTGAACGGGAAGCCGCTTATCGGCTACACCATCGAATCGGCGTTGGAAGCGAAACTGCTCGATAAGGTCGTTATTTCCACGGATTGCCCGCTCATTAAGGAAAATGTCCTGCATCGTTACAAAGTTGAGGTGATCGACCGGCCGGCCCAGTACGCGAAAGACGATTCCCCCATTGAAGAAGCGCTGCTTCATGCGGTGGAACATTTGAAAAAAACACAGAATTACAACGCCGATATCGTTGTTTGGCTGCAGGCCAATGTTCCTTTCCGGCCGCAGGGCCTTATTGACGAGGTTGTTCAGCGACTCGTTGAAGCGGATGATGCCGATTCATGCGTCACTTGCTATGAGGTGGAACAACGCCCGGAATTAATGAAGGTGGCGAATAAAAAGAACCGGTTGCAACCGCTTGAAAGCGATGTGTACGCCATCCGAAGGCAGGAGTTCTCGAACCATTATTTATTGGACGGTTCCGTCATCGTGGTACGGGCAAAAAATCTATATGAAACGATCGGGATCAGAAAGGCCCATGTTTATTTATGCAAGGAAATTATACCGGTGGTCCAGAAAGAGAAGATCTATACTTTGGAAATAGACACGCCGGATGATATCCTTTTGGCTAATTTTTATTTGGAAAAGCTGACAAAGCAAAGAACGGATCGCAAATACAATGAAATACTGCAATAACTGCATAATGCCGGACACGCGGCCCGAGCAGGTCTTCGACGAGCATGGAATTTGCGACGCTTGCCGTTCGGCCCTTCGTAAAAAGGAAATTGATTGGGCCGGCCGCGAAAAGGAATTTATCGAGGTCCTGGAGCGCTACCGTAACAAGAACGGGACTTGGTGGGACTGCATCATTCCCGTGAGCGGTGGCAAGGACAGCTGTTTCCAGGCCTATACGATGAAATACAAATACGGCATGAACCCATTGTGCGTCAATCATGTGCCTTGCGAAATGACCGAGCATGGCAAAGAAAATTTATTGTACCTTCGGGAGCTTGGTTTCGATGTTCTGTTCGTATCGGCCAACCGCAAAGCATACCGGGAAATGGTCCGCAAAGGATTTTTTGATCTAGGTGATAGTTGCTGGCCGGAGCATATCGGCATTTTTACGGCACCCATTCGTGTCGCGGTCCAATACAAAGTGCCGCTGGTCATTTGGGGAGAGAATTCCCAGTTCGAGTACGGCGGCCCGGCGGCCAAACGGGAGAATAATTATTTGGACCGCAACTGGCTTGAACAATTCCAGATGTACGGGTACCGGATATCGGATCTTTATGAAGAGGGGTTCGACCGCAAGGATTTGATTACTTTTGAATATCCCAGCGACAAGGAATTAAAAGAGGTCGGCGTTACGGGATTGTTCCTTGGTTACTATCTGCCATGGAATGGCGCCAAGAACGCGGAAATGATGAAATCATTGGGATGGAAGGCCTGCCCTTACGGCCGCGTCGAGAACGCGTATTTTGATTACGAGAACCTTGACTGTAAATGGGCCAGCGGCCTGCATGATTACATGAAGTTCCTAAAATACGGGTATTCCCGGGCAACGGACCAGCTCAGCTTGGAGATTCGCCGGGGCAATATATCGCGCGATAAGGCTTTAAGACTTGCCCGCCAATATGACGGCGAATTGCCCATGAGGTATATTCTGGATTTCATCAAGTATTTGAATATCACGGAAGAAGAATTTTGGGCCACGCTCGATCGGTTCACCAACAAAAAGATTTTTGTTTGCGATGCGAAGGGAAATTTAGTTAAGGAGAACGGCCGGTTGACGAAGACCGATTATGGCTATGATATTTCTGAAGATGAATCGCTTGATATGGTAAGGGCCGTTTCGCTCAAGGAGCCTAATAAATGATCACGGTCATCGATCTAAAGATCAGCAATATTGCCAGCGTCAGCCGTGCGCTCAAGTTCTTGAACGTGGAACATAAAGTGTCGGATCGTCTTGAAGACGTCATTAATTGTGAAAAGATGATCTTGCCTGGTGTCGGAAGTTTTGCCGAAGGTTCAAGCCGTTTAAAATCGACGGGATTGCGTGAGGCCATCAGAAAAAGAGTTATCGAAGATAAGACACCCATTTTGGGCATTTGTTTGGGGATGCAACTGCTCGCCAGCCAAGGGGAAGAAGGCGGGCCAAGCGAAGGGTTGGACCTTATTAAAGGAAGGGTGTCCCATTTGCGCCATAGCCTTAACGGCGTCAAGCTGCCCCACATAGGATGGAATGATGTGAGTTTTGGCAATTTTCCTGTATTTGATAACATGCCGGCCGCCCCGTGTTTTTATTTCGTGCACAGTTACGAATTCGTTCCCGATGAAAAGGTCCAAACGGCCACCTGCCATTACGGGAAGGATTTTATTGCCGGCGTCCAAAAGGAGAACATTTTAGGTTTTCAATTCCATCCGGAGAAAAGCCAAAAGGCCGGGCTTAAGTTACTTGAAAATTTTTGCAAGGGGAAATATTGATCATGTTGCGCCACCGCGTCATACCGCTTGTCCTGTTGGACGGTTATTCCGTCGTTAAAACGATCCAGTTCGATGTCCGTCGCAATCTGGGCAATCCGATAACGGTGGCCAGGGTGTATAACAACCGTAACATTGATGAGTTGATCTTACTGGATATCGACGCCTCCAAAAAGGGTCGGGGCATTGACCTGCATACCGTTTCAACTGTTGCGGACCATTGTTTTATGCCGTTAACTGTAGGGGGTGGTTTAAGGTCCTGCCAAGACATCGCCAACGCGTTGGAGGCGGGAGCGGATAAAGTATCGCTGAACACGATTATTTTTGACGACATTGATGTCGTCAAACAGGCGGTCGAGGTCTTTGGAAGCCAATGCATTGTCGCATCCATCGATGTTCGAAAAGGGGAGGATGGCCAGTATAAGTTGTATTCCCATGCGGGGCGTGAGATCCGCTATACCTTTGAAGAGGTCCTTAAAATATTGATGGAATATTGTAAAGTCGGGGAGATATTGCTCAATAACGTGGATCTGGACGGAAAAATGAGCGGGTACGATCTGGATCTGATCCGGTATGCGGCCTCCATCGTCAGGGATATTCCTTTAATTGTGGCGGGAGGAGCGGCGAGCCCCAGTGATTGCAGTGCCGCGATCCAACAAGGGGCCTCGGCCGTATCCGCTGCCAGCATCTTTCATTTTACGAGCATTACACCGATGACATGTAAAGAAGATATGGAAAAGCAGGGGATTCCTGTAAGGAAATAGAGATGGACATCCGTATATTAACAGAAGGCGGGAAGAAACAGGGCTTTGGCCATTTAAGCAGGTGCTTAAGCCTTTTCCAGGGGTTTGCAACGTTTAAGCCTAAGATGAACGTGCGATTTCTCGTCAGGGCCGATGCTTATGGTCGAAAATATATGAGAGAAGCGGGATGCCCCTATGAATCGATCGATTGGTTGAAGCGATCTCGCAGCGTGTTGAAGAATTTAAAGAAGGATACGATCGTCTTTGTCGATTCCTATCAGGCGCCGCTAGCGTTCTATCGCCAACTCTATGCCAGCGACCGAAAGCCGTTCGTCGTTGTCTTCGATGACTATGATCGCCTGGCCTATGATGCGCATGCGGTCATTAATGCGACGATCAGCGATAAAAGGGACGTGGGGTACAGGAATCGCAAGGGCTTGCAATATCTCATTGGCCAGCGTTATGCGATGCTTAGAAATGGTTTTAACCTTAAGAAGAAGAAAAATATTCGTAAAGATTTGGCTCATATTTTGATCAGCCTAGGAGGGACCAGGAACAGGGATCTGATGGATAGGATCATTCGTGTTGTTAGAGAATGCGGGTTACAATCCCATGTCATCGGCCCCGTTCATGCAGGCCGGTCCACGGACATCAGGGCCTATCCTTTTTTAAATGCAAAAGATCTAAGAAGGCTCATGGCCAAGGTGGATCTGTGCATTTCCGCCGGTGGACAAACGTTGAACGAACTGGCCGGCATGGGGGTCCCAACGATAGCTCTATGCTTGGCGGACAATCAGCTACCGAACATCAAGAAGTATGAACGATTGGGGTTCGTCGCCTATATTGGACGCTCGAACCATCCCCGTTTGATGGATGAACTTAAGGAGACCTTGTTGGCCTATAAGAGTGAAGCCATTCGACGGGAAAGGTCCTTTAAAGGACAATCGTTGGTGGATGGCCTTGGCGCGAGGCGGATCATTCAGGATGTACTTTTCCATTACTATAAGGGTAGATTCCAGTTGAGAAAAGCCCGATATGAGGATGCTAAAAGGATATTTCAAATATCCAATGATCCTTTGGCCCGGGCCAATTCATCGAATACCCGCAAGATTCGTTGGAATGAGCATTTGAAATGGTTTGACGGAAAGTTAAAGGATAAGAATTGCATGTTCTATGTTTTAAACGGTCAAGAAGACGTGCAAGGGCAAATCCGATTCCAAGTGGACCCTGCGCGTAAGGACGCTGTTATTAGTATCAGTTTGGATCCCTCTATCAGAGGGTTGAGCTTAAGCCCATCTGTCATTTCGCGCAGTGTCGATCGTTTGTTAAGGCAAAGAAGCGATATCCGTTCCGTGACGGCGATCATAAAGGAAAAGAATGCCGCCTCGATCCGCGCCTTTGAAAAGGCCCGATTTGAGTTCCGGAAGAATTTGACGGTCAAGAATGTCAGGTCCAAAGCGCTTGTTTATCTAAAGGATAAATGATGACAAAAATACGTATCGGCAATAAACAAATAGGTGACAATTGCCCGGCATTTATTGTCGCGGAGATCTCCGCCAATCATGGCCAAAAGTTCGACCGTGCCGTCAACATGATCAAAGAGGCCAAGGCCTGCGGGGCCGATGCGGTGAAATTCCAGACGTATACGCCGGATACCATTACATTGAACAGCAGTAACAAATATTTTCAGGTCAAACATCCCAAATGGGGCGGGCAAACTTTGTATCAGCTTTATAAAAAGGGCTATACCCCGTGGCATTGGTTCAAGAAGCTGAAAAAGGTTTGTGACGATGAAGGGATCTGCTTTTTTTCATCGGCTTTTGATAAAACGAGCATTGATCTGTTGGAAGATCTCAATGTTCCGGCGCACAAAATTTCTTCCTTTGAATTGGTCGACATACCATTGATCAAGTATGCCGCCAAGACCAAGAAACCATTAATTATGTCCAGCGGCATGGCTTCCGAACAGGAAATAGAAGAGGCTGTTAAGGCGGCACGCGAAGCAGGGGCAAAAGAGATCATTCTATTAAAATGCGTCAGCAATTATCCGGCAATTCCTGAGGAGATGAATTTACGCGCTATTCCGGCGATGGAGGAACGATTTAAGTGCCCCATTGGGTTTTCCGATCACACTTTAGGGGTCGACATGGCATTGGTTGCCGTTACCCTGGGGGCGGTCCTCGTTGAAAAGCATTTTATTCTATCGAAGCGGCACAAGACACCGGATAGTTTCTTTTCCATCGATCCGCATGAGCTGAAAACATTGGTTGATCATATCCGGCTTGTGGAGAAAGCGTTAGGCCAGGAAAAGAACGTCATTAGCCAAGAGGAAATGAAAAGCCGTGTTTTCAGGCGGTCGTTGTTTGCGGTCAGGGACATCAAAAAGGGCGAGAAGTTTGATGAGAACAATGTCCGCTCCATCAGGCCCGGCCATGGATTGAGCCCCAAATATGCCGATAAATTCTGGGGAAAGCAGGCTATCAAGAATATTAAAAAGGGAAGCCCTTTACGATGGGATTATGTTAATGGAGGCCGCGCCAGGCATCTTTTGGCGAAAGAAGAGCGATGATCTACTCTATCCTAATAGGAATTATATTGCTTGAGGTGGCTTTTATTGCGCTGATCAAATATTTGCACAGGGATTTCCAATGGCTTATCACGGAAGCAGATGAATTGCCGGCTTTGGACAAGCAGGGGTTGGAGAAGTTTTTCAATCACGGCTTCGATGGGCAGTTAGGATGGGTGCGAAGGCCCCATACCTCGGGCGCGGAAAAGGCGCGCGACGTTCGTACGACGTTCACGATCGATGCCAAAGGCGGCAGGACAAATCCGTTGTTGGCGGATAAAGAAGAGACAATCGCCACCTTCGGGGATTCTTACAATTTTTGCCGGCAGGTCAATGACGACGAGACTTGGCAGGTCTATTTGACGCAGCTGTTAGGTATCGGCGTGTCCAATTACGGGGTGGGAAATTACGGGGTTGACCAAACATTGTTACGTTATGAGCGGACGCAGCTGGCGGATTCGGTGAAGATTGTTATATTCTCCTTTGTCCCGGAGACGATCTGCCGCGTGCAGTCGTATTGGAAGCATTATCTGGAGTTCGGTAACACGTTTGCTTTCAAGCCGAGGTTCGTGCTCAAAGACGGACAGTTGGAGCTTTTACCGAACGTGATGCAAACACAAGAGGATTTTAGAGAGCTGGAACCGAAATTGAGAGACCTTCGGAAAAACGACGGGTTTTACGCCTCAAAGTTTCGGCATATGCAATTCCGTTTTCCTTACACGCTAAGTTATTTTCGTAATTTTAAAAGGAACAGCCGGCTGATCGCAAGCCTCATTGTCCGGGTTCTGGCGCGGTCCGTGAAGCGTTCCAATTCGACGCTCGAGAACAGGCCGTTTCAGATCATTATGGAGGGTAATATCGATCAAGCCCATCAAATGTATTCTGATAAAGAATCTTGTGCTTTGTTAAAATCCATTTTGATGCGTTTCAAGGCCGGGGCCGAAGGTCGCGGGCATCAGCCCGTCATCGTCGTTATACCGCAGCTTATGGACCTAAAGCGTATTGTGCATTTTAAGAGGGGATCTGCTTATCGTCCATTCTACCAAGAGATCGGCAAGGAGATGACCGTCATTGATCTAAGCGATTTTATTCTTAAGCAGGATTTGGCGACTTTTTATACAGAGGATCTGTATGGGGGCCACATTACAAAAAAAGGAAATCAGTTGATCGCACAATACCTGGCCGAAGTCATGGGGGAGAAGGTCTTTGAAGTGACCGGAAACAAGAAGGTATCGCATGCAATCTGAAATAGAAAGATTATCAAAAACAAACGTGCTGAACTGGTTGAAACCGAGGGTAAAGAACTCCCGGATCGAAGACATTTTCTATTGTACCGTCCATGAATGGGTGAACGGCAAAGAGAAAGTGGTCGAAGCGGTCTGTGAGCGGTTCAAATCGGAAAGACTTATTGTGCGCAGCTCCGCTTTCGCCGAGGACACACAGCTTCAATCACAGGCCGGAGCTTTTCATAGCGAGTTGAATGTCGAGCCCAAGCCGGAGCATATCAGGGAAGCCGTTGAACGCGTTGTTGCCTCATACAGCAAATCAAAAGTCCATACCAAGGATGACCAGATCCTTATCCAGCCGCAGACGCGGGATATCATCGTGAGCGGCGTTATTTTCACCCGGCAGATCGGCACCAACGCGCCGTATTATGTCATTAATTTTGATGAGAGAAGCGGCAGGACGGACACGGTGACAGGAGGCATGGAAGGCCAGACGGTTTATATATCCCACTTCAATGGAAGCGAGTTGGAGGAGAAATGGGCGAATTTATTGAGGGCTGTTAAAGAGATCGAGGCATTATTTTCCGGCCAAGTGCTTGATATTGAATTCGCGATCACGCGGTCCAATCGCGTGGTGATCTTCCAGGTGCGGCCGTTGGCGGCTAACAGCGCGTTGGAAATCCCTCAAGATGAATTTGTCGAGCATCTGATCATCGACATGGCCAAAAAGTTCAATCGGTATTCCCGGCGGATACCGCATTTGGCCGGGGAGGGGACCGTGTTCGGGGACATGCCGGATTGGAACCCATCGGAGATCATCGGAAGCCGCCCCAACACGCTTGACTATACCATCTATAGTTTCATTGTCACCGATGAGATCTGGCATGAGGCCAGGACATCGCTTGGGTATTATGATGTTTTTCCCGCTGAGCTCATGGTGTCGTTTGCCAAAAAGCCCTATATCGATACCCGCATCAGTTTCAATTCGCTGACACCGGTCGACATTTCTGACGATCTGAGAGAAAAGCTGATCAATTTTTATTTAGGGAAATTAAAGAAGAATCCGTCGCTTCAGGATAAGGTGGAATTTGAGATCCTTTGGACATGTTATGATTTCTCGACAGACAGATCCCTCGAGGCTCTCCTGCAAGAGGGTTTCACAAGGGGGGGGATCGATGAGTTTAAGCAGGCGATCAAGCGCTTAACGGCGAGGCTTCTTCAGGATTACCAAAGGATCTCCCAAGAAGACCTTGATATGGTCCGTTTTCTTACTGATCGGCGCGAGCAGATCATTGCCTTTCATGAGAAACAGGAAAAGACACCCTGGGAAATATTGAATACGGCATTCCATATCTTGCAAAACTGCAAGAAATACGGCACGCTGCCTTTTTCTCGCCAGGCAAGGCTGGCATTCATTGCAAAAAGTTTGTTGAACAGTCTAAAGGACCAGGGGGTCATCACGGAAGATTTTTACCATGATTTTTTCAATTCCATCCGTACGGTCGCCTCGCAGTTTAATGACGATTCCTATTTATTTCAGGACGGAAAACTTTCCAAAAAGGATTTTCTGAAGCGCTATGGCCATCTGCGCGCGGGGACCTATGACATTACAACGCCGCGTTATGACCAGTCATCGCACCTTTTTAGCCAAAAAGCCGCATCCAAAGCGACAAAGCGGCCAGACCATAAATTTGAAGTCTCTCCGGCTGTATATCAACGGATTACGGATGCTATGCGCGAGCGCGGCCTTAACGGTAAGGCAGAAGATCTGCTGAATTTCATCAGATCAGCGACCGAAAACCGGGAATATGCGAAGTTTGAGTTCACCAAGAGCCTCAGCGACGCGCTTGAGCTCATTGCCGAGGCGGGTGAGCTGTTGGGGTTTAAGCGGGAAGAGCTGTGCCACGCGGATCTGCCGACGCTCATGAAATTCAGGAATCCGGAAAAGGGCGACCACCATTATGCCAGGCACATGATCCAACAAAGCATTGATCGGCATAAAAAGGAAAGGGAATGGTATGACTTGGTGATACTTCCCCCTGTAATTGCATCGGTTAAAGATTTTTACTTTGTTGCCCCCTATGAAGCAAAGCCCAATTTTATTACGAAAAAGAACATCCAGGGGAAGCTCTTACCTTTTAACACCATTAAGACTATGCAAGAAATAGACCTGAGCGGCCATATTGTGCTTCTTGAGAACGCGGACCCGGGCTTTGACTGGATCTTTGCCAAAAGCCCGATGGGCATCATCACCAAGTACGGCGGGGTGGCTTCCCATATTTCCATTCGCTGCGCTGAATTCGGCATTCCTGCGGCGATCGGATGCGGCGAGTTGATATACGAGAGGCTGTTGAAATCCGAACAGGTTTTCCTGGATTGTGAAAAAAAGATAATAACCCCCTTAACCGAAATGGGTCAGCGCCATGCGTAAGATCAAGAAAGTTGCCATCACTATGAGGACCGTTGAGACGAAGGAATACGTTGAACTGCGCGATGCCCTCAGCCACGACTGGGTCGTTTACCTGGAGTCATGCGATTACATGCCTTTATTGATACCAAGCCGGCTCAAGGACGTGGAAACTTACGTGAAGGAGCTCGGTTGCGAGGCGTTGATTTTGGGCAATGGTGAAAATGTGGAACTAAAAAAGAATTCGTCCGGAAAATGGGCTGGATCGGCCCGGGATATAACGGAAGCAAAACTATTGGACTGGGCTATTGCAAACAAAAAGCCCGTCTTAGGCGTGTGCCGTGGCATGCAATTGATAAATTGTTATTTTGGCGGAAAGCTGGAAGGCGAAATTGACGGGCACGTGACAAAATCTCATACGGTCACTATTACGATGGACTATTTTAAAGAGTTTTACGGCTCGGATAAGCTCGAGGTTAATTCCTATCATCGTTGTGCCGTTAAAGAAAACCATTTAGGGGCGGGGCTATTAGCTTGGGCCGTCAAAGATGACATTATTGAAGGGTTCATCCATGAAACCCATCCGATCTTAGGCATTGAATGGCATCCGGAACGGCAAAAGCCCATGAGTGAACATGACCGCCTTTTGATCGAGAAATTTTTTAACAGCGATCTTCGGATCGCGGACAGCATAAAAAAATAAAGATCTCCCATGACTAAAATAACCCGGCAAAATTTCATCAAAAACCTCGTGTTGATCACCGGATTGACCCGCTCGGGCAAGACATTGCTGGCGCCGATCGTCTCAAGCATGGCCAGAGTGGAACATGTCGCCATCAATTATTTGATGGAACAGGTTCCCATGATGCAGGTCCTAAGGTCTATCCCCGATGATGCGGCCAAATGTTTGATGCGCTATGCGGTTGATGCGATGGTTTATGATTTGACGATCGGCAGAAATATGAATTTAAGGTTTGGGGACCTAAGCAGCGTTTGGAGATCATCGCGGCCGGTCCATTACCTCAAAAGACTGTTTGCCAAAGAAGGCGATGCGGCGTTAATGGCGATGGAGAGCTCTGGGCGGCTCTATCTTCTCATGGTGCATGATGCCCTCTGGCATGCCGATATTTATTTCAGCTCCTTTCCGCAAATGCGGATGATTCATATCACGCGACACCCCGTGGACATGGTGCTTAACTGGTACGGCAAAGGTTATGGCGGCGACTATTTTGATAACCCGCGAAATGCCACGTTGACGATCGAATGGGGAGCGAAGACGCTTCCTTATTACGCCGCCGGTTGGGAACAGGATTACCTTAATATGTCCGAGATCGACAGGATCATCCATATGATAAAGAAATTGGAAGACAGCCATTATCAGAAATATGATGCTTTATCGCCGTCACAGCGACAGCAGATAAAGATCATTTCTTTTGAAAGACTGGCGGCGCATACGGACGCCGTCATTAAAGAGATTGCTGATTTCTTAGGGACATCTCCTACACGGCAGACGGCCCGTGTTTGCAAAAAGGAAAACTGCCCGAGGATAGTACATCCGCAGGCCAGGGACAAGAAGTTGGAGGAGATCCAGCGCATGGCCTCACATGATGCGTTTGCGTTATTGCAGTCGATGGCAAAAGAATATGATGGCCGTTATTCAATGCAAGAAGCGATCTATGAAGGTCGTCAGGTTGTCGGCCAGGTTTAGGCAAGAAAGAGGTTGTGCATGACCAAGATCAAAGGAAGCAAAGACGGACGCACGTGGGAAGAGACAGCCAGGCAAAGGCCTGATTCCAGGTACAGCGTCCAGCAAACGATCAAGAATTTGACCGTGTTGAAGGATTGGTGTGAAAAGAAGATCAGTGAACTCACGGAAAAATAATATGAGCAGCGCAAATAAAGAATTAAAACTGGTCAAAGAAACGTTCCTGAAGGATTTGGTCATCGTGACCGGCGCCCCCACGTCTGGAAAGAGCATGCTGGCGCCCATTGTGGGCAGCCTTGAGCGGGCGGAACATTTCAAGATGAGCATTTTGTTGGAGCATCTGGGAACGCTTAATCATTTAGGCAAATTATCCGATGAGGTGCTGGTGTTCTTGCTGCGCTATATAGTTGATTTCAAGTTATACGACAACATGATCGGCAGGGAAATGAACATGCGTTTTGTCGATGAAACCAGCATATTTAATACGGATGACCCTTTGAAATACCTTGACCGGTTCCTTTCAGAAAGGGGCGGGCTTATCGTCGATGATATTGAAACAAAGCGGCCGCTGCTCGTTTTGGCGTTGTCCGACGCTTTGTGGCACGCGAAAAGCTGGTTCGAGGCTTTTCCTTTCCTAAAGATAGTATTCATCGATCGTCATCCGGTGGATATGGTCTACTCATGGTTTAATCACCATTATGGCGAGGAAGTAAGGTCAACAGCCCGTGCCGACAAAAAAGGGATCACGCACGGTTCCGAGACCTATGACAGCAAGATCTGCCAGGTTGTATTGACCCAAGTTAACGGGAGTGTCGTTCCTTATTATGCCGCGGATTGGGCGGCAAAGTACAATAGCTTGTCCGAGATGGGCAGGGTTATTTATATGATCGAAGGCATCAGAAAGCACTATAACAAAGCCTTAAAGTCGCTTTCACAGAAAGGACGTGAGAGGGTTTTAAGGGTCACCTTTGATGAAACCGTGACAAATACACACGAAGTTTTATCGCAAATTTGTTCCTTTCTCGAAACGGAGCCGACGCCTTATACTCCCACGGTGTTGGAGCGGGAGAAGTGTCCGCGCGATTTTTCCGAGGATGAACGGAAGGAAAAATTAGACGAGGTCAAGGCCCTGGCCTCAGAAGAAGCGTTTAACTCAATGACATCTATGGTGAAAGATTATGAAAGAGCCAAGGATAATTTATGGACTACTGTTTAGTTGAACAATGGCATGAGAGTTATACCTTTCCTGCCAACACCCGGGCCGTAGCCTTAAACGAGCGGGCGCAATTGGACCTTGAACGTTGTGGCATTTCGTATGTCCCGCTTGAAGATTTTTATACCTCCTATGAGGTCAGGGGTAATACGGATGAATTCCTCTTGGCACAATTGGCGTGGTATGACGATTTTGACAAACAGCTTAAAGAGGCCTTTCCGGAGGCGCAGAAGTTAGGGATCAATTTGGCAACAATTTATTATTTTACGATCAAATATCTCACCGACAACGTAATCCTTAGCACAAGAATCTTGCGTAAGTTCATCGAGTCGGCAAAGCCGGGAAAGATCTTTTTCTACGGGCCAAAGTACACCCCCGAAGAGATGGAGCGGTTATTAGAGAGCGATCCCTCAGGCCATCCTTTCGGAAGAATGCTGGACCAGTCCTTTACCGTCGGTGAAAGCCCGTTCTCCCAGTTAATAGAGCCGCTTTGCAAGGATAGGGGCATAGCCTACGAACGTCTTGCTTTTAATGCGCCTGTACCGGTAATTAGAAAACCTTCTTTTTTACGGTCTTTGAAGGCGACTATCCATCCTCGAACTTTTAAAGCTTCGTTGAAAAAGATCCTACCCGTCTCAAAACTTAAGAATTATTACAGGGGATTGAAGATATGTATTAAATCGCAACAAGCAAATTTACCGAAAGGGCGGATCTTTGTTCTCGGCGATCTTATGGGCACGATGGATTTTGTCATGGATTCACGCAAATACGGTTTTGATATTTACTTCGAGACCGGCAAGGCGGCCAAAAAACTTTCGTTGAGTCACTTAGGGGCGAGGGGTATAGAGACCGGGCTTCATGATCCAGCGGGCTATGTTGCATGTGAGGATTTGTTCCATAAGATCCTGCGGGGAGATGTCATGCGATGGATTAATAATTTATGCGGGATCGATGTTTCCCATATCCTTAAGTCGCGGTTTAAGTATTTTTATTTTGATATCTGTCCCGAGTTGCTCGCGAGAATTAAGGACTATAAAGAATTTTATGTAAGAAATAACATTGATTTCGTGGCAACGCCCAATATATGGACGGTCGATGAGCATGCGGCGATCGCGGCCGCCAGGCTGACGCCATCGACAAAAAGCATCGGTTTCGCGCACGGCTCAGACGCCTATGAGTGTAAAAGCCGGTTTTTTTACGTGAATAGGCAATATGACATCTTTTTCAGCCCGTCGGCCAGCGAAGCGGAGCATGAGAAGTCGCTTGTAAAGGAATTCAATTATGCGTATCCGCAAGTTCACGAATTTTCCTATCTTTTCCGGAAATTGACCCGCATGTTCCCGAAGGACCAAAAGATCAGGCCCGTTGTTTCCGCCGGCGGCAGGCGCGTGGTCCTTTTTGTCCCCATCATCTACGGGGCGACTCCCGGCAGGTCCGTGCAGAAGAACCAGCCCTTTCCCGCGGAGTTCGTTCAGTGGCACAAGGCTTTGGCCGAATACTTCTCGAAGAGAAAAGATATTTTCTTCATTTGGAAGGCGCTCATTCAACCCGGACAGAGCGTTGATCTGATGGCGGAGATCATACGCAAGAATAATTATGAAAATATCCAATTCGATTCGCATAAGGTCACCAAATGGTTTCCTTATATCGACCGTGTCCTGTGCGACATCCCCAGCACGGTCTTTTTTGAGGCCATCTACGGACACAAACCGGTCTTAGCGCTCTACAGGCCGCAATACCAGATCTTGCGCGAGAATGCCAAGAACGGTTATGGTTCGAGCTTGAGGGCTATGAATGATTATGCTGAAGGCGTTAAAATGGTGGAGGAATTTTTGGATGGCCCACGGGAGAAATATATCGTTCCTTATAAACTGCCGAACGTATTTGTACCTGAGATCTTAGAAAGTTATTTAAACATTACGCAAAATGCACAAAAAGTGGAAATCTTAGTTTAATCTGATCAATATTGGGGACGCGATGAAAAATATTACCAAAGAACAGCAGATCGAAGCCGTGAGCGGCTGGTGGAACAGCCAACAGATCGTCAAGTGGGATAAACAGTATGATGACTGGGATAGCCACACGGTCCGTTCGCTCAATCGCCGGTTAGAGAAAGTCTTGAAATATGTCGATGAGCTTGAACTTCCCAAGGGCGCTAAGGTCATGGAGCTGGGTTACGGCGCAGGCCAGACCGCGTTGCGGATAGGCCAGCGCGGGCATGAGATCCATGGCATCGATATTTCGGAAAAATTCTGTGATATCGCCACCCAGCGTTGCCGAAGGGATGATCTCGACGGCAACTATTATTTCACGGTGGGTAATCTTGAAACGAGATGGAGCTATGAAGACAACACATTTGATCTGATCGTGGCCTCCGGTGTTCTTCATTATCTTTATGATGATACAACCACGATTAAGGAGGCTTGGCGCGTTCTTAAACCGGGCGGGCATCTACTTATTGCCCAGCGCTCGGCCTATGGGCTCAATGATTTCACGTCGTTCCGCAGGTTCTGCCGCTCCATGACCTATTTGCTGTTTGGGCAGAAATACGAGCTTTTCCCGTCTTTTAAGTCCATTCTCTGCGAGTCTACGCTGGGTGTTATTTTTGCGAGGTTCGAGAACAGCAAATTCTTTAATTCAAAGTCTATGCTTAAAGGCCACGATGTCTGGAAATACAAGTTGAAGAAGAAGCTCTACACCAAGCGGAGTTTGAAAGCGCTTTGCCGGGGAAATGGATTTTTGCCATTAAGGTCCGTGGGCGCCCATTATTATGTATCGGAAATTCCAAAGAGATATCCGTTGAATTTGAAGGTGGATGATTTTTTTGAAAACCTGTCCAAGAAGAAGTTATTCGGGTTCGTCAACAGTTTCGCGAGGATAACCGTTTTATTAAGCCAGAAAACGACGGACGGATAAGGTTAAAGATGAATGCTGTCATTCTTGCAGCCGGTGAGGGCAAGCGGCTAAGGCCATTCACCGACGAAAAACCGAAATGCCTGGTGCCGATCGGCGATACGAGCATCTTCGACCATCAGGTCGATATGATGAAGCGCTGCGGCATCCGGGACATCATTGCCGTCAAAGGGTACATGGCGCAGAAGATCTCCCGCAAGGACGTCAAGTATTATGTCAATGAGCGTTACGCCACGACCAATATGGTCATGACCTTATGGTGCGTCCAGCATGAAATGAAGGATGAGTCGATCGTCTCCTACGGGGATATCATTTATAACGAAGATGTGCTGCGAAAGCTCATGGCAGCCCCTCACGATATTTCCGTTGTGGTCGACATGAACTGGGAGAGGTATTGGAAAAGGCGGTTCACTGATCCGCTCGCGGACGCGGAAGCGTTGCGGTTCGCCGACAAAGACAGGATCAAGGTGATCGGCCAGCCCGCCCATGCCATTGCCGACGTGCAGGCGGGTTACATCGGGCTCATGAAATTCAAGGGGCGGGGGATCGATACTTTCAAAAGATCGTTCCTGAACGCTGAAAAGATAAGTCAAGCGGGAGGAAAACCGTGGGGCTGCGATCGTCCCTTTGAAAAGGCTTTCATGACCGATATGCTCCAGGGCATTATTAACGAAGGGGAAGATATCTACGGTGTCAAGATCAACGGCGGCTGGCTTGAGATCGACGGCTTAAATGATTATGAGTTGGCTAAAGAGTTATTTGTTGACGGGAAAGTAGTTTCTGTCAATTAAGCAAGGAACAAGATGGTTATATGGATCATAGGTCTGTCAGGCGCGGGAAAAACGACCATCGGCCGGAAGCTTAGGGACAGGTTGGCGGCCATGGGTCGTCCGGTCGTGTTCTTTGACGGGGATATTTTCAGGAACATCATGGGCGATGATTTAGGCCACACTATTGAGGAAAGAAAGAAGAATGCCCAGCGTATCTGCCGCTTCTGCCAGTATTTGGAAAAGCAGGGCATAGATGTCGTGTTCGCGCTTTTGTCTTTGTTCCCCGAATCCCAAGAATGGAATAGGAAGAATTTGTCCCAATATTTCGAGGTTTATCTCGATGTGTCCATGGACACCGTCATGAAACGGGACCCGAAGGGATTATATAAAAAGGCTTTGGCAGGTGAGATAACGCATGTGGTCGGTGTCGATATAAACTTTGAACCTCCGCTGCATCCGGATCTGGTCGTTAATAATGATGATGAAAGGGTTGATCACGGCGGTATCGTTGATGCTATTATGGAGGGCCTTGAAGAAAAGAAATTGATCCAATCGCCTTTATAAATTATGTAAATCATTTCGCTACAAATAGTTATGATTCTGATAAAAATGATGAAATCAGATAATAGTTGAAGACACAAATTAAACAGTATGTTAATATATATAAGTATAAATAATTAGGGAGGTTCTGATGATCAAAAAAGGACATAAAACCGATCTTGTCATTATCCAGATGCCGTTCTGGGGTGTCGGATGCCCGCCTTTAGGGCCCGCACTATTGAAAAGCTTTTTACGGGAAAATGACGTTTCATGTACCGTATTGGACCTGAATGCGTATGCTTATAATTTTGGGGGGAAAAAGTACCGGCGCTATTGGGATATGGCCAATGGTTATAATTACTGCATGGAACGCGAGGCGATGCAGCATTATTATAAAGAGAATCGCGCCATTTTCCTTGAGTACATGCAACGGCTTCGCGAATTAAATCCGCTCGTTGTAGGGTGTTCCTGCCAATGCTCCTCGCGGTTATTAGCCGAGATCTTCTTTGAAGATATGCACAATATGATGCCCGGAGAATTTATCCATCTGTTAGGCGGACCTGACGTCGCGAGCTTTATGGAAAATACCGATACATTGCTGGCCCGGGATTATATCCATGCCATAAGCCAGGATGAAGGGGAGAATGCGCTTTTAGGTTATATGCAGATGGTCAAAAATGGCCAAGAGGGCCAAGCCGTTCCCGGTTTTGTTTATAAACATAACGGTAAGTTGATCCGCGGGCCCCATGCCGAGTTTATCAAAAAGCTGGATTCGCTGCCCTTTCCGGATTTCAGTGATTTTGAATTCAAATATTACGATCAGCCCAATACTTTGCCTACGTACACAACGCGGGGATGCGTGAATAAGTGCAATTATTGCAGCGCCATCGGGTTCATGAACCAATTCCGCGTGCGCACGGCAGAACGCGTTTTCGCGGAAATCAAATACCAATTAGAGCAATACCCCAACGTCTGTTATTTCCGCATGTGCGACAACATTTCCAATTCAAAGATAAACGAGCTGGAGAAATTTTGCGATCTGATGATCGAATCGGGGCTTAACAAAAGGGTGAAGTGGAATCTTGAGAATGCCGTTATCCGCAAGGAAATGCGAATGCCTCTTTACAAGAAGCTCAAAAAAGCCGGCTGTACGCTTTTGGGCTACGGCATGGAAACCCCCTCGTTAAAAGTGTTGATGGATGTGGGCAAGAACCTTTGCAAGGACGTCGATATCGCCGCCGTGCTCCGCGAAGGCAAGAAATCAGGCCTTTATGTGAGCGTCAATATCATGTTCGGCCTGCCTACGGAGACGGAAGACGATTTTAAATACCTCATGGATTTCTTAAGGGATAACAAAAAAGCTTTCAGCATGGTCAATCCTTCTTTGAACTTTTGTGAATATTACCCGGGCTCGGCGGGCCACGCCAATCCGGAAAAGTACGGGATCGATCTGTCAAAAGGCCATCTTTATTGGGAAAGCCTGGACGGCAACAGCACGTATTTAAAACGGATGGAGCGGTTCGAGGAATTTTGTAAAAAGGCCAAGGAATATAAGCTGGATAATCTGTTTGACGTTGAAGAATTGCCCAATAAGCACAAACTTCTGTTTGAATATTATTTTGTGAGCAAAGAGTACGATAATGCCCTAAAGGAATTCAAGTTAATTAAACCGGAGGATGTGACCGAAGAAATAGAAATGAAGGTTAAAGCCATCGAAACAGGCGACTTTTCTCCTTTAGAAAAAGAAGAAAAAATTATTCCTCTAGATGAACTCCTGCCTTATGGAAGGAATTTCGAAGAGACGCTCATCTTAACTTCACTTCTGGAGAATATCGAGAATTTGGAGAAAGAAGATGCCTACCCGACGCTTGGTTTGAAGGATTGGAAGATCAAGTTGCGTAACCTTTTCCACAAAATTATTGGATACAAGCACATTGAAAAACGCATTAATTCTACACTTCAGGTGCAGAAGGTCTTAGATGCAAAAATCCGTGCTATTTATGGCAGCCGAGAGCTAGAGATCAAGCCCCGACCCAAACAATCCATTCAAAAAGACGAGAAATTAGAGCTCGCTCCAGAATCTAAGGAAAAGATTACTGTATAGCCAGCCGAGTCGTCAATCTTTACATGACTATTGATGAATATCATCCATTTGACCAATAACGATTTTGATGGCGCGGGAAAAGCGGTTTACTCGCTTCATACTTCTTTGCGAAAGCTTGGGGTGAATTCCACGATGCTGGTTTATAGAAAGAAGGGGGTTGACGATTCGGTTATTCAGGTCTGCGAAGGGCCGCTGCGTCCTTTAAAAGATTTCTTTCAAAAAGGGCCAAGTATCCTGCCATTTCTTTGGGCAAAATTACGCTGGGAGTTGAAGAAGATAAGATGGGTCCCGGAGACCATATTCAATTTCGGCCTTGCCTTTATTTCTTTGAACAAGTTAAAAAAATATTTACAAAAAGTCGACATTCTTTGCTTACATTCCGTGCAATCTTTTCTTTCGCCGCAACTCATCAGGGATATTCAGCATTATTCTTGCGCGCCTATTGTATGGACAACGATGGACATGGAGCCATTAACGGGAGGGTGTCATTTTCATAATGATTGCCGGAAATTCGAAGATTCTTGCGGTGAGTGCCCCCAATTAAAGAATGCATTTGTTAACGATATATCAAGGCGTAACTGGGATGAAAAGAAGAAAAATTGGGATGGTTTGCCGATCCACTTGATCACCGCCTCGAGCTGGGTGCAGGAACATATCGAAAGAAGCTCGCTCTTTAAACGTCAGCCCATTAAACGCATTATGCTTGGCGTCGATCCGGATATTTTCAGAAAAGGGGATAAAAGGCAATCCCGCAGGGAATGGGACCTGCCCCAGGAAGCGAAGATCATTCTTTTCGGTTGTTTCAATTTAGATGTAGCCAACAAAAGAAAAGGGGCCAGTTACCTGATCGAGGCGCTGCGGCTGTTACAAAAGAGAATGGAAAACGAGCCTAATGCCATTAAAGGCAGAGTCGTTCTTGCAACTTTCGGAGGTAATCCAGAGGGATTCTTAGCGCCTGAACTGGCTTTTCCTTGGAAGCATTTGGGCCATATCAATGGCGAGCAAAAAATGGCGTCGGCCTTTCAGGCTGCCGATATTTTTGCCTGCCCATCGATCGATGATTTTGGCCCGAGGGTTGTCATTGAATCATTTATGTGCCACACGCCGGTCGTGGCTTTTAACCGCGGCGTGGCGCGCGATCTTATTCAATGCGACCAGGACGGAAGGCTGGTGAATGAATTGGATGCTCAAGCGTATGCACAAGCCCTTTGGGAATGTTTAACAAGCGAGAACGCAGGACAAAAGACGAACGATCAATTAAGGCAAATGTGTTCTCAAGAATACCAGGCCAAGCAATATCTCTCATATTTAAAGGACCTCACAGCTCAAAAGCAGTTCCAGTTAAGCCAATGAACCGTCAAAACACGCATAATCCGTTAAGTTTAAATGTAACTCTTAATGATGAAGAATTAAGAAAGATGAGGATGAACCATTCTTTCTGGGAGTCTAATGCCGAGAAATTTAAAGCATCGAATGAGGTCTCATGGGGCGATATAAATATGATGAAGTTGGAAATTGACAATATCTTGGCGTACTTACCCGACAGGGGACTTATTTTAGATGCCGGTTGTTCAAATGGATTCTCCACCTATAAGGTAGCGAAGGCCAAAGATGCCCGCATAGAAGCCTTCGATTATAGTGAGAAAGCCATTGCCATTGCCAAGAGCCGGAAAAAAGAAAAGGACCCTCAGGACAGGATCCGATTTATTGAAGGCAACATTTTAAATATCCCGTTTCAAGACGATCATTTCAACGCAGCTTATACCATTCGTGTCTTGATCAACTTGCCGAATTGGAAGAACCAAAAAAAGGCCATACTGGAGATCCATCGCGTTCTTAAGCCCGGAGGGCTCTATTTGATGTCGGAAGCTTTTGAGGGAAGCCTCAAAAAGATGAATGCCTTGAGGGCATTGGCGCATTTGAAGCCTTTGAAAGTCCATGAGTTCAATTTATATTTGAAGGAGACGAAATGCGAAGAATTCCTGAAGCCTTATTTTGATATAGTGGCGGTCAGGAAATTCTCGAGCATTTATTATGTCGCCTCCCGTTTTTTAAGGTACCTCACTATGGGAAAGAGCGATAAAGACTCATTTGAGAATCCGATCAATAACTTTTTTGCCCAATATAAGGAAACCGAGAATTCCGGGGATTTCGGCATTCAAAAACTTTATGTCCTAAGAAAGAAGAGAAAATGAAGAAGATAATTCTTTTGACGGGAGCTGCAGGCTTTATCGGCAGCAACTTGTTGCAATATTTATTCGAGAAATACCCCGAGTACCATCTCGTTGTGCTGGATTCCTTGACCTATGCCGGTAATCAGAAGAATATCTCTCAAAAGATTAGAGAGTCCGGGCGTTTTGAGTTCTGGTACGGCGATGTGACGAACCCCTATATTGTTAATGATCTCATGGAAAGGGCCAATATGGTCGTTCATCTGGCCGCCGAAACGCATGTGGCCAGATCTATTTTTGACAACACCAAATTTTTTCATACGGACGTTATCGGCACACAGACCTTAATGAACGCCTTGATCAAATTCAAACACATCGAGCGGTTCATCCACATTTCCACTTCGGAAGTTTATGGAACAGCCATCGGGAATATTATAAGCGAAGACCACCCGTTGAATCCGATGTCGCCGTATGCGGGTGCCAAAGCCGGGGCCGACCGTTTGGTCTATTCTTATTGGAGCTGTTATGACGTCCCGGCCGTAATTTTGCGCCCGTTCAATAATTACGGCCCCCGCCAGCATTTGGAAAAAATGACGCCCCGGTTCATCACCAGCGCTCTTAAGAACGAGCCCTTAACGGTCCATGGCGACGGCACGGCCAAACGGGATTGGATCTTCGTCGAAGACCACTGTGAAGCCATTGACAAGGCCCTTCACATAAAAGATTTCGGGAAGATCAAGAATCAAATCATCAATATCGGTACGGGCAAGGCCGTCAGTGTCTTGGATATAGCAAGATTGGTCCTTAAAGAACTTAACCGATCCAAGGACCTGTTGGATTATATCGGCAACCGCCCAGGCCAAGTTCAGCTTCACTGCGCCACGACGGAGAAAGCCAAGAAATTATTGGATTGGCAGGCGAGGACGAGCGTTGAGGAAGGCTTAAGAAAGACCATTCAATGGTATCGGGACAATCCCGACTGGTGGCAGGAATTGGAGTGGATGAAGCATGTCCCCATCCATACGGCTAATGGCAAAATCGAAATGCATTGATCAAGCGATGAAAGTCGAATTTTTCAAACATAACATTTCCCAAGAAGACATTGACGAGCTGAGCAAAGTCCTCAAGTCGATCTTTTTGACCACAGGGGAGTGGACAAAAAAGTTCGAAGAGAAATTGGCGGCGTATGTCCGTGCCCCTTATGCCGTTGGGTTGACCTCTTGTACCAGCGCGTTGGAATTGTCTTTAAAACATTTTGGTATCGGCGAAGGCGATGAGGTCATTACAACGCCGATGTCGTTTGTGGCAACCGCCAACGCCATTGAAATGTGCTATGCCAAGCCCGTTTTTGTCGATTGTGAAGCTGAAACTGGGAACATAAACGCCGCGTTGATCGAGCGGGCCATTACGCCTAAGACCAAGGCCATTTTGCCGGTGCATTTATTTGGGCAGATGTGCGACATGAAAAGAATAAAAGAAATAGCTAAAAAACATAATTTGAAGATCATCGAAGACAGCGCCCATTGCCTCGAGGGGGAACGCGACGGCATTCGTGCCGGCCAATTGGCGGATATCTCCTGTTACAGTTTTTATGCGACGAAAAATATTACAAGCGGAGAGGGCGGCGCGATATCAACGCAGGACAAAAATATCTATGAATGGTTTGTGAAAGCCAGGTCGCATGGATTAGACACAGACGCCGCCGACCGTTATACAAAACTATACCGGCATTATGATATGGCCTTCCTCGGGTTTAAATGCAATATGAGCAATATTGAAGCGGCGCTTTTGCTGCATCAGATCGACCGCATCGAAGGATACTTAAAGCTTCGCAAACAGATCGCCGATAGCTTTTTCAAAGCCTTTGAAAAGAATCAATATATTAAATACCCGATCGTGCTTCCCGGGACCAAACATGCCTATCATTTGTTTACCATTTGGGTGGACCCCAAAAAAAGAGACGAGTATCTCCATCAATTGCAGCAAAGGGGCGTGGGGGTCGCGGTGAATTATCGCTCGATCCATTTGATGAGCTATTACCAAAATAAATATCGCTTCAAACGGGGAGATTTCCCGGTCTGTGAGCGTATAGGGGATTCGACGATCTCCATACCTTTATATCCGAAATTAACACAGCAAGAATGCGATTTTGTTATCAAGACGGTTAACGAGGTTATTAATGCATAATCTAGGCTCAAACGTACAATGAAAAATTACAGCTCATGCCCTATTTGCGCTAATAAACCGGCATTTTCACTGTCCTTTTCCATTAAATCAAGCGGCACAAATGAAATCATGGATATTTCCATTGATGAATTTTTGGTCAAGGTTGCCAAACAGGAATATCTTACAGGTGAGCTTTCATGCTGCATGGGGTGCCGGTTATTCTACAACAGCAAATTCTTTACCGAGCAAGAATTGAATGAAATCTACAACAATGCCTATTTTCGGCTGGAGGAGCGTATCCAAGATTTCGGCGATTTCGTTTATAACAATAGTGAATTCCTCTCCGCTTATTCAGCGCGCATTTATAGTATGGTTAAAAATGCCGAGAAAAAATATAAGCGGGAAATTAGGGAAATATATGATATCGGCGGCCGGGACGGGTTTATGCTAAAGGACCTGGCGGAAGAAAAGTACCGGTGTACCGTTTTGGACCCGATTCCCAGAGAATCTTGCAGCCCCAAAGTGAAAAAGCTGAATATTTGGTCCACTCAGGTGAAATCTGATCATGGAGTTGATATGGTTCTATTTTGCGATGTATTAGCGCATTGCGTTGATATCCGAAAGGAGATCAGCCATTTAAGAGGGGTTGTAAAAGATGGAGGTCTTGTGTATCTCGAAGTTCCTTATGATATAGGAACAGTGTTTGACTGGATTCTATTCGGACGATGGAGAGGCAAGAATTTGCCTATAGATTTGACGCATTTCGCCTATTTTTCTAAACGTTCTTTGTTAAGATTGCTCAACGAGAACGGTTTTGAATGCCTTGAATTCAAGTTTGACACCATTCCCGGAGGCATGGATGTAACTGTATTGACGGTGTTAGCTAAAAAAGCGGGCGGTGAGCGGGATTCGAAATATAAGAATGCGTCTTTCTGTTTTGATCTGATCGGTACTTGGTATTTTCCCAGGAAGATCATGGCATTTTTTAGGAAATTGGGAAATTTGGGCCATAAGAGGCCCTATAAGGTAGCCGCAAACAAAGAAAAACAAGTCTTACTAGAAGGAAAAAGATGAAAGTCGTTATTTTATGTGGGGGGCAAGGGACCCGGTTGCGGGAAGAAACCGAGGTCAAGCCTAAACCGATGGTCGAGATCGGGGGCATGCCCCTTCTTTGGCATATCATGAAGACATATGCGCACTATGGGTTTAAGGATTTTGTGCTGTGCTTAGGGTACAAGGGGGAAGTGATCCGGCGCTTCTTTTATGAATACGAATTGATCGCCAACGATTTTACCGTGGAGTTCGGTAAAGCAAATATAACGATCCATCCGCGCCATTTGGAAAAGGGGTGGAAAGTAACGCTGGTCGATACCGGTGAACATGTCATGACAGGCGCGCGTGTCAAAAAGATCGAGAAATTTATAGAAGATGACGAGTTCATGCTGACTTATGGCGATGGCGTCATTGATATGGATATCAAGGAGTTGTTAAAATTTCATAGAGCGCACGGTAAGATCGGCACGGTCACCGGGGTCGTTCCTCAATCGCGTTATGGCGAATTATTGATCGAGGACGATCGTGTCCTTGCGTTCAACGAGAAACCGCATGACCATAAGAATTCGATCAGCGGTGGATATTTCGTTTTTAACAAAAAGATTTTTGACTATCTCAGCGATGATAACCAGTGTGTTTTGGAAAAGGATGCGCTCGTCAAATTAGCCAGGGATGGTCAATTGAAGGTTTTTGTGCACAAAGGTTTTTGGCAATGCATGGACACTCATAGGGATTATGAGTATTTAAAAACGCTTTGGGAAGAAGGCCGCCCCGCATGGAAGAAGTGGTAATCCCTCCCCAACTATTCAAAAATCAATATAAGAACAAAAGGGTCCTGGTCACGGGCCATACGGGCTTTAAAGGGTCATGGCTTAGCCTTTGGTTGGTCCATTTAGGGGCCCAAGTGGCCGGGTTTTCCAAATACCTTCCCACGCAGCCTTGTCTTTTCGAGGCCCTGTCATTAAAGAAAAAACTAAAGGACCACAGAAAGGATATTTGTGCTATCCGCGATCTTGAGAAAGCGTTCGCTCAATTTAAGCCTGAGATAGTTTTTCATTTGGCTGCCCAACCTATCGTCCGTCATTCTTATGATGAACCAAAAATCACCTTTGATACCAATTTAGGCGGCACTGTCAATGTCCTTGAATGTGTTAAAAATAGTCCGACGGTAAAAGCGGTAGTGATTATTACCAGCGATAAATGCTATGAAAATGTCGGGTGGAATCAAGGTTATAAGGAAACCGACCGGCTAGGAGGGGCTGATCCCTACAGCGCATCTAAGGCGTGCGCTGAGCTTGCCTTCAGCGCTTATTGCCGGTCATTTTTTAATAAAGGAGAGGGCATAAAATGCGCGTCAGCCCGCGCGGGAAACGTAATCGGAGGGGGCGATTGGGCGAAAGATAGGATCATCCCGGATTGCATGAGATCGTGGAGCCAGAATCAGAAAGCCCTCATTCGAAAGCCAGAGGCCACCCGCCCGTGGCAGCATGTCTTAGAGCCGATCAGCGGTTATTTATGGTTGGGAGCATCCCTTCTAACAAATCCGGACGGTGTAGCCGGTGAATCGTTCAATTTTGGGCCGCGTGTTCAGGATGTCCATTCCGTTTCCGAGCTGGTCGAGCTAAGCGCAACATTTATGGAACAAAAAGGCCGTTGGGAGCATGCGGCTTTGGAAGGGGAGAGAAAGGAAGCAACGCTTTTACAATTATCGATCGATAAAGCCGACCAACGGCTGAGCTGGCGTCCGGCGTTAACATTTAAAGAAACAGTGCAGTTAACAGCAGCGTGGTATAAGGTTTATTATCAAAAGAAGGAAGATATGGTTCGATTTTCCATGGGACAAATTCAACAGTATATTCAAAAAGCCCAAGAACAAAACATCAAATGGTCGCAGCTTAAAAATCATCCATGATCAAAGGCGTCATCATTGAGAAACTGAAAGAAATGAACGACGAAAGAGGCAGTGTCAAGCGTATGCTTCGATGCGATGCCCCTTATTTTGAGCGGTTTGGGGAAATTTATTTTTCGACCGTCAACCCCGGCTTTATAAAGGGATGGAAAAAACACCTTAAACAAACGCAGCATTTCGCCGTGCCTGTCGGGGTTCTTCAGCTGGTCATTTACGATGACCGTGCTGATTCCTCGACAAAGGGCGAAGTCCAGGAAATCAGGATCGGAGAGGGTAATTATCAGCTGGTGCGCATCCCCCCTAATGTTTGGTATTCTTTTAAAGCCAAAAGCACCGGACCGGCGATGATCGCCAATTGCACGGATATGCCCCATAACCCAAAGGAGTCCGTACAATTAGAGATCTCCGACCCATCAATTCCTTATTCTTGGGATTAATCTAAAATGAAGATCTTTATTACCGGCGGACTAGGTTACATCGGCGGGCGGTTGGCAAGTTTTCTTAAGGAAAAACGGCCCCATGACGATATTATTTTGTCGACCACAAGGCGCCAGTACCCGGTATGGGCAAAGGGAAACTGCCGCGTAGTTTATATGGATTTACAAGATAAGAAGTCGATCCAACAGGCCTTGAACCAAGAGAGCCCTGAAGTCATCGTTCATTTAGCCGCATTGCCGCAGAAATTATGTCAGGAGAATAACGATCTAGCTGTGTTGGTCAATGTGGAAGGAACGAGGCATGCGGCGCATCACGCGGCTCAGCTTGGTATTAAGAAATTCATATACTTCTCAACGTTCCAGATCTACGGACAATTATCGGGGGACATCAATGAGCAGTACCCTGCGGACCCGCAAAACAATTATGCCCGGTCAAAATGGGAAGCCGAAAAGATAGTTTCGGATCTTAATGGTAAGGGGGGCATGAAAACAGCGATCTTCAGGCTCTCCAATGCTTATGGTTACCCGCAGGACGATGAGATCGCGGAAACGGCCAAACAACTCGTATTTAATGCGTTTTGTCGCGACGCCGTAGAAACCCAAAGGATCGTGCCTCAAGGAAATCCATTTCGCGATTTTATCGCGATGACCGATGTCCTGGGGGCGCTAGAGCATGTCCTTTCGATGGACCCTCAACGCTGGCAAGATGGCATTTTCAATCTTGGCGGTGAGTGTTGTTTATCCGTATGCGATGTCGCTTTAAAAGTAGCGCAGATTTACGAGGACCATTATAGGAAATCGGTTCAGCTCGATCTGTCCGTTAAGGACAAGGAGCGGAAGGCGCAACCCTTCGTTTACCAAATTACAAAATTAAAGAAAACGGGTTTTAAATTAAGGAATAACATGGAGGAAGAGGTATTGGCCACCATGCGGATGTTCGAGAAGCCTATTAAGGCGGGAAAGAAAAAATGAGTGAGCCGCTAATATCGGTGGTCATGCCGACTTTTAATCACGCCGCCTTTATTAAAGAAGCGATAGACTCTGTCCTAGGTCAAACACACAGGAATCTTGAGTTGATCATTGTCGATAATTTTTCAAAAGATAAGACGGAGCAGATCGTCCGGTCCGTTCCCGATCAAAGGATACGTTATTATCAGTTCGCCAATAAAGGCATCATTGCCGCTTCCCGCAATTTCGGGATCAAACAGGCTAAGGGAGATTTTATCGCGTTCCTTGATTCGGATGATATGTGGTTTCCCGAGAAATTGGAAAAACAAACAGAACTACTTCTGAAAGATGGGTCTTATGGTTTGTGTTTTTGTAAGCTTCAAATAAAAAGCCCTGACTTAACTGAGGATGGGAGCATCCGCGGTCCTAAAATTAATGATCGCTGCGGGTCTTTATACAAAAGGCTGACCAAAAATAATTTTATTTGTTCTTCTTCGGTCATTGTCAGAAGCGCCATTTTGAATAAGGTTGGTTATTTCGATGAAAATGAAGAGATCGTCACGGCAGAAGATTTCGATCTCTGGCTGAGGATCCTGCGCTTGTCAGGTGGGGTTTTCTTGGATGAAGTCCAGGGAGTTTACAGAAAACATGTCGTTAATGAAAGCTCTAAATATTCCCGTCTAGAGAAAGCGTTAGCGGTGATAGATAAGCACACCAATAATGGATGGATCACGCAGAGGGAGGCTAACCAGGCCAAGGCCAATTTTTATTTTCATGTGGGCTATGATGAGATCGAGTCCAACGCGACAAGGGCCAGATCATATTTTCGCAAGGCTATGCAATTGGACCCCACTAACATCAAGATGCTTGCCGTTTGCTCTGCCGGCGTGTTGTTGACCTTGGTCCCGACTTTCTCACGGTGGTTGAAAAGACGCAGATTAGACAAGAAATTAGCCTATATATTGATGAACCCGCAGAATATCTGACAACTATGGGGAAAGTTTTTGACAAAGAATTCATTGTTGACGCCTTAGCTCTTGTGGCCATAGGCTGTGTTTCTCTTGGGTATCTTCTTTACTGGAATGTTTTTGCCGAAGTGCATATTCAGTTCTCTTTTTTCGATTTTCCGGTCTTTGTGGGGGAAATTCTCCTGACGTTGTGTTTCTTGTTGTTGTTGATAAAATGGCGGCTTAAGCCCATACGGTTTACCAAATGGCATTTGCTCATCCTTTGTTATGGGATCTTTGTTCTTTCTAAGGCGTTTATAGGATACCTGGAGTGGGGGCCTCTGGCGTTGCGGCATGCGGCGCTCCATTATTATCCGATATTTATTCTCTTCGGTTATTATTTCTACAGGCGGGATTTCTTCAATGTTCCCGTTTGTACTTTGATCATCCTGATCTTCTTGCTTATCTTCTATGAGAACAATTTCGGTGATTATTATCTGTTCATGTGTTCCGCCCTAGGCCTGGTCTTGGTCAGGTCGTTACCAAACAAATATCTAAGATTGTTCTTGTTGGTCGCGTTGCTCGTTTTGATCCCATATCCACGATTTATCTATACGGCAAGAATGATGATCCTTTCAAATCTGGTGAGCGTACTATTTTTGGTTGTTCTTTTATTTTCCATTCGAGATATGGTCCCCAGACGGAAAATGGTATTGGGGGTTGTGGTGTTTATTTTAATGACGATAGGGATCACGTTTTGCTTTAAAAACGAGGGATTTAGATCGATCTTCATGTTCCGGGAAATGTATGATATGTATGTATCCTATGACAAAAGGATCGCTGATGAAAAAGGCTCTTTCCAGAGAGTTGAAAGCGAGGAGATAAAATTTTATAATCCTAATGAAGAGAAAATGGAAGCCCTCGGCTTTAAAACTTTTAAGAAGTTAGGGCGTGCAGGTGATCAATTAGCAGAGAATATTCATTTTGGGAAGAGCGATATGGCTACGAACGATACAACTATGAGTAATGCGTTACAGGAGCCGTTGCATCTTGAAGTGGATACGTCGGAATCGCAGTACCAGTCAAAGACAAGCATCGGCACGGGACTTTTTCGTATTTTGATCTGGAGAGATATGATCGTCGATTTCGTTAAGACGAAGCCGATATTCGGTTTCGATTACGGGAAACCTTTTCGTTCCATCAGTATAGAGATCTTCAAGATGGGATACGGGGAGTGGACCCGCGATGGCTGGGTCGAAGCCCACAATTCGTACTTACATCTGATCTATCGAAGCGGGATAATAGGGTTGGCGTTCATATGTTCTATCTTTATTTTATTTTATAGGATGATAAGGATTTTTGTGTTGCATCGGTCGTGGGTGGGGCTGCTTTTGTGCAGTTGTTTGATCAACTGGTTTGTAGCGGCAAATTTACTTCTTATTTTTGAGTTGCCTTATACGGCCATACCCGTATGGAGCCTTTTTGGCATGACATTGGCCTATTGCCGTCAATTGCCTCAAGGGGAGATCATTAAAATATAACCGTTCATATTTTAAGAAAGTTGGGTGCTATGAATTGGAAAAATAAAAGGGTGTTGGTAACCGGAGCCGATGGATTTATCGGGAGCCATTTAGTGGAGAGGTTGGTCGAAAAAGGGGCTTCGGTCAGGGCCTTCGTTTATTACAATTCCTTTAACAGCTGGGGATGGATCGAGCAGGCGCCCAAAAAAATCCTCCAAAAGATCGATGTGTTCACGGGGGATGTGCGGGACCCTAACGGCGTTCAGACGGCCATGGAGGGGACAGAGATCGTTTTTCATTTAGCGGCCCTCATTGGCATCCCTTTCAGTTATCATTCGCCGGATAGTTATATCGATACCAATGTCAAAGGAACGCTCAATGTCCTTCAGGCGGCCAGAAAGCTCAAGGTAAAAAGGATCGTCCATACTTCAACCAGCGAAGTCTATGGGACGGCGCAATACGTGCCTATCGATGAAAGCCATCCCATTAATCCTCAATCGCCTTATGCTGCCAGTAAATCGGCGGCTGATAGTTTGGCGTTGTCTTTTTACCGTTCCTTCGATCTGCCGGTCACCATCTTAAGGCCTTTCAATACTTTTGGCCCGCGTCAGTCGGCCCGCGCCATTATCCCGACGATCGTTTCTCAGATCTATTCGGGCAAGAAAGCAATCGAATTGGGCAATCTGGATGTCAGCCGTGATTTCAATTATGTGGGCAATACGGTCGAGGCCTTTTTAAAGATCGCCGAAGCCCCCAAGGCCGTCGGCCAAGTCTTCAACTCGGGAAGCGGGGTGGAGACAACGCTGCCGGAGCTGATCGATGTGATCCAACGAGTGATCAAAAGACGGGTCAAAGTGAAGAGGGACCAAAAACGCAAAAGGCCCCCTAAGAGCGAAGTTTATCGCTTGGTGGCTAATGCCACCAAATTGCATACCACGACGAATTGGAAAGATAAGATCTCTCTGGAAGAAGGACTGCGAAGCACCTGCCATTGGATCAAAAAAAATATCAGGACTTATAAACCCGATATTTATAATGTCTAAAACAGTTGACCTTTGATGAAGATATTGATCGGACATAACCGATATCAGTTCGAAGGAGGCGAAGACGCGGTGGTTGCCTCCGAACAGAGATTATTAGGCCAACATGGGCAAGAGGTTGTTTCGTATCGACGGGATAACCGCGAGCTTTCATCGCTTTCTCCTTTGAGAAGGCTGTTTACTTATCTGAATATTGGTTGGTCGAGGGTAACTTATAGGGAGGTCCGCTCCATCTTAAAAAGAGAAAGGCCGGATATCGCCCATTTTCATAATGTTCACTTTATGATGACGCCTTCTGTTTATTATGCCTGCCAGGAGGAAGGCGTTCCCGTTGTTCAAAGTTTGCATAATTTCCGCATGTTTTGCGCCAACGCCTTATTCTTCCGCGATAACATGGTCTGTGAAGATTGCTTGAAGATAGGGGTGGGTGAGGGCATAAGGCATAAGTGCTATAAAAACTCGCGCTTGGCCACCACCCTTGTCACACGGATGATGCAAAGGCATCACAAGCAAAAAACGTGGTTGAATCAGATCAACGCTTATATTTGCGCATCAGAATTCACAAAAAGGAAATATATTGAAGGGGGTATCCCTGGGGAAAGGATCTTTGTCAAACCGAATTTTGCGGAAAGCTATTCTTATAAGCTGAAGGAGCATAAAGATTATGCGTTATATATGGGCCGTTTAAGCCAGGAAAAAGGATTGGACGTTCTGCTCGAGGCTTACCGGCTTTTAGCGCCATTGCCCTTGAAGATCGCGGGCGAAGGGCCGATGCGCGAGCAGATAAATCGTTTCATTGAGGAGCACCATCTTAAAAACATCGAGATCTTGGGCTTTACCTCGCATGAGGCTTGGGAAGACTTGATGAGCCAGGCCAAGTTTGCCGTTGTCCCTTCGCGTTGTTACGAGAATTTTCCCAGGATCGTCTCAGAAAGCTTTTCCTTCGGGCTGCCTGTCGTGGCGAGCCGTTTGGGCAGTTTGCGGGAACTTGTTAAGGATAAAGAGAACGGTGTTTTCTTCACCTCCGGAGACAGCCAGGACCTTGCTCAAAAGATAAAATGGATGTACGAAGAGGCTGATCTGAAATCTTTGCGCCAGAATGCGAGAAGGACTTTTGAAGAAAAATATGCGCCGGAAAAGAATTATCAGGAATTAATAAGTATATATGAGCGTGTTATTGCCCGGCATCAAAGCAAGGCCGAAGTCTATGATTAGAGAACTCAATCTCCAAGACGCCGACCGATGCGCCGCCATCCATTTTAAGAACGCCCAGGAATGGTCGCACAACGCCCAAATGGGGGAAGGACACCTTCGAAGCATTTACCGGGCGATCTTAGGCTCCAAAGAGTGTTTCGGTTTCGGCTATTTCAAAGATGATGAACTCGTGTGCTTTATCACGGCAACGACCGATTTTTCTTCAACGATGAAAAATCTTAAGAAGCTGATCGGTTTCAAGCAGTACATACAACTTTTTAAACAGGTCCTGCGGCATCCCGGTGAATTGTTTGACATGTTCGAATCAAGGTTCGTTATTCCCGGAAAGATCAAAGCCGTCGGCATAAAGCCGTATTTGTTGACGTGGCACAATAATTTTGATCTGGAATATATCCCCATGGCGCCCATTTTGGTGATGAAAAGGGCGCTAAGGGCATTCCATGAGCGGGGGTTTGACTACTGCATGACCCAGGTCGATGCCAACAATGCACGGCCGAACCGTTTTTACCGCTCCATTCAGGCGGATGCGGTCTTCTCCTCAAAACACAATAATATTTATAAAGTGCGCACATTGTGGTCTGAACGCCAGCGATCAGCTTAATTAGGTAAAAATAAAGCAAATACAATGAGAAAAATAGCCAAATTATTTGAGAATCCTTCGGTATATTTGATGACCTTGATCATTGTCATTTTTCTATCCTTCAGTTATTGGACGTATCTTTATTTCACGAGCGAGATGGGCATTCATTTTGACGCCGTTGATTATGAGCTCTCCGGGAGGACGGTCTTTGAGAAGGGCTGGCTAAGTTATTTTATTGATGGCCCACAGCGGGAACCGTTTTTTATATTCACAATCGCGTTTTCCATGAAGATGGAAGAGGTTTTTTCGCTGAATTATCAGTATTTTCAGAAACTCATTCAAGTCATGCTGCTTTTTTCAACCCAGCTGCTGCTTTTATATATCCTCGATAAACTTCGTGTCCATAATTTCATTAAGATCCTGACAGTACTGTATTTTGGGTTTTCTCCGGCCATTGTCAATGCGGCATTCAGCCTTTACTCGGAGATCATTGCTTTTCCCTTCGTCCTTTTGTCCGTTATTTTGTTGGGAGAATCATGGCGGCGTATCTACGAAAGAAATGCCAGGCATTGCTTCAATATAGCATTGGTAACGGCGAGTGTTTTACTACTGCTGATCTTAGGCAAGGGAGTATTTTGGCCTGTTACGATTTTTAGTCTTTTGCCATTTCTTAGCATATGGCTGCGTTCCCTATGGATGAGAAAATGGGATGTCTGCAAGAATGCCGCTATTTTTATGTTAACGGTAATATTGGTGGTCAATGGGGGGATTTTCGTCGTCAAATTAATGAACAGGAAATATAACGGGTATTTTACTTACACAGGCGGCAAATACAATTATCTTTTCATGGGAAGTGCCATAAAGCGGGCTCGTCCGTTAACGAAAGAGATCATCCTCTCCCACATTGCTTCAATCCCCGGTACAGGTGTCTGTGAGAAGATTTTTAGTAAAGAGATGTGTCGATATACAGAATGGTTTGGTTCGGTTGATATGACGGTCATAGAAAGAAATATATTTTTAGAAGCCTATCCCGATGAAAAAAAACATAAAGCGATGGTTGAGATAGCCGTAGTCAAGATCATGGAACACCCGTTCCAATTTTCTTTCTTTTTCGTCGTGGAATTGTTTAAATTGTTTTTCTGGGAATCCACGCGCATTGGTTTTGTCCTGTATCCCGATTGGCTGGAGCGGTTGTTCAACAATACCTTATTGCGTTATGGGATCCGGTTGGTCATCGCAACCCTCACCATTTTGGGATTTTCTTATCTTGTCCATTTTTGTTACCGGCAACGGCATAAGCTTTATGATGCGGCCAAGAACTATGAGCGGGAAAGGTACGCTTTTTTGATGTTTATGTTCATGGCAGGTTTTATCGGCATTTATGCCGCTTGTTATGTCTTGACCAGGTATTCTTTACCGATCGCCAGTTTGTTCTTATTGTCCATCGCTTTAATGTCTGATTCACTGTTGAAGCCCCAAAGCAGGTGATGCCCGCAAGAGCTCAACCCGCCCCTTAAAAATTCCTTTTCTAAAAGTAGCGCTTGTGCTAAGCTACAGCCTATAAATATTCAATAATATTAGTATTAATAAAAAAATGTCCCAAATCCTCGACATTTTAGGCGTCCGTGTATCGGTCACCAATTTAGAGCAGGCCTGCCAAACCATTGACGGGTGGATCAGCCAACGCTTTAAGACTTATGTGTGCGTTGCCCCCGTAGCAACGGTCATTGAATCCCAGGATGATGAGCAATTCAGGCAGATCATTAATGAGGCGGGGATGGTCACGCCCGATGGTATGCCCCTTGTGTGGGTGGGCAAATGGCGGGGGGAGAAAGCCATCGGCCGTACCTATGGTCCGGATCTGATGCTGGCTTTATGTGAAAAAGGACAGGCGAGGGGGTACCGGCATTTCTTCTACGGGGGGACACAGGAGAACAATCAACGTCTGGCGCAACAATTAAGATCCCAATTCCCCAAGATAAATATCGTCGGCCATTGGGCGCCGCCTTTTCGGGACAAGAACGAGCCGGAAGATGCACCGATCCTGACGATGATCAATAATGCCTCAGCCGATATCCTATGGGTCGGGCTGGGGGCCCCTAAACAGGAATACTGGATGTTCCATCATCGTGATAAACTGGATGTCCCCGTGATGATCGGGGTGGGCGCCGCTTTTGATTTTATCGCCGGCGTAAAGAAGCAGGCTCCCCGTTGGATGCAGCGGGCCGGTTTGGAATGGTTATTTAGGCTTTTGAGCGAGCCGCAACGGTTATGGAAAAGATATATTTTCGGCAATACGCGTTTTCTATACCTTTCTTGTTTGGCGTGGGTGAAGGATAAAATGCAGAAAGAGAAGCCATGAGACTTAGATACCGAAACGCGATCGTCCGTTTTATCTACATCTGCATCGATATTGCCTGTATCGCTTTGGCGATTTATTTGGCCTGCTTTTTAAGGCCTGAGACCATTCCCTGGAAACCTTCCTTTTATAACGTTTTCTTGCTGGAGAGCAACTCTTTCCGTGCCGTTTTCGCGGCCTGGATCGCGGTCACCTTGCTGTTTCTAGTTTCAAGGCCGTCTTTGTATCAAACCCGGCGGGAAATGCTGGAAGGTTTTGAAATCGCGCGGTTGATCAGGTCCATTTTACTGGCCTCACTCGTTATCATCGTGGCGCTTTATTTTTGGCGCCTTCAGGAATTTCCCCGCAGCATCCTGTTTATCGGCACGGGTTTGAATATTTGCTTTCTTTCGTTGTGGCGTATAATTAAACGTTGGTTTGTCGAATATTTGGTATCCCAAGGGTATAACAACACCAATGTCTTGATCGTCGGCGGCGGAAAGGTGGGAAGGAGCCTGGCCGCTGAAATCAACAAGCGCCAGGGGTTGGGCATGCGTATCGTCGGGTTTTTGGATGATTTTAAAGATAACGACCCGGCTTACGATGGCCCGAGAATTATCGGTAAATTAAATGATTTTGCCAAAGTCTGCCGCCAGGAGTTTGTGCAGCGGGTGTTCATTACCGTTTATCATGACAGCGATGTCTTTATGGATATTTTGGAGCAGGCTAAAGAATTGGGGGTGGCGGTGCGGGTGGTGCCGCAAGGGTTTGAACTGATGTCGGGAGAGCTGGTCAAGTACAATATCGGCATAATCCCTGTCTTAGAATACCGTGAGGCGGCCCCGCTTCGGCTGCAGATCAGTAAACGCATCTTTGATTTGATCGTGACGGTATTGGCGCTGCCTGTTCTTATTCCCGTTTTTACGGCCATCGCCGTTTTTATCAAATTAGACAGCCCGGGCCCCATATTTTATGTGTCCAGGCGCTATGGCCGCTCCGGGCGTATCTTTGATTTTTATAAATTCCGCAGCATGCAGACGGATGCCGACAAAAGGCTCGAAGAACTCCGCATTAAGAATGAGGCGGACGGTCCAATCTTTAAGATCAAAGATGACCCCAGAGTGACGAAAATGGGGCGGTGGTTGCGCAAGTACAGCCTGGATGAATTGCCTCAGTTTATCAACGTGTTAAAGGGCGATATGAGCCTCGTCGGCCCAAGGCCTTTGCCTATTGAGCAGATCCGAAAAGAAGACCTAAGGCAATTGAAAAGGCTTGAAGTCCGTCCCGGCATCACCGGGCTTTGGCAGATCCGGGGCCGCAGCGATATTTCCTTTAAACGATTGCTGAAATGGGACATATGGTACATCGGTAATTGGTCTTTTTGGCTGGATCTGAATATCCTGTTCCAGACGATACCGATCGTCATCAAAGGCAAAGGGGCTTATTAAAATTCCATGCCTTCATCTGTAACGTCGTTTTCCGAGAAGATTGATAAGCTGATCCGTGTGTTCTTTTATATTTTGGCTTTTTGGCTTCCTTATTCATCAGCGGTCGTCGAAAGCTGTGTGATTATCAGCGTGGCATTGTGGATCATCAAAAGGATCGCTATCCATTGGCCGTTGATGCGAAAAGATAAGCGTTATCTCTTAAAGGCTTTTAAGCCGCCGGAAAGCGTGCTGAATCGGTTCATTTATTGTTTTTTGTTGATCTGTCTTATTTCGGTTGCCTTCAGCAGCTTATGGCAGCGGTCGTTGGCGGATTTTATTACAAAGTTCATGGAATGGTTCGCTATTTTTTGGCTCATCCAGGAAGTGTTCACGAACAGAAAGCAAATCTTTCTTTTGTTGGGGATCCTTACCTTTACGGCCTGGGCGACAGCCCTTGATGCTATTGGGCAGTATCATTTCTTGGGAAAGGATATTTTCAATGGGCATCCGGTCACAGAGGATGGCCGCGCGACGGCGAGCTTTAACGCTCCCGCCAGCCTGGGCGCTTTTATGCTGACCATGATCCCTTTGTCGTTGTCGGTTTTATTTATAGGTATAGCAAAATCCGTAAGATGGGCAGCGTTTGTTATGTCCGGGGTAATGGTATGGGCGTTGATGATCACCTTTACCAGAGGAGCGTGGGCCGGAGGGATTGCCGGTATTTTGTTTTTCTTTATTGTTTATTTCCTATGGAAAAAGAATTTTGAGATGAAAGCGTCGTTGTTAGTTCTTTTATTCCTTTTTTTGACCGTATTTTTCCCGCTGTCGTTCAATGCGCAGTCAACGCTGAATTTATTAAAGAGGTCCAATACCATCACTTGGCGGTTGGAGGTGTGGGCAGACAGCTGGAAGATGATCAAGGATAGGCCCCTCGTGGGACATGGTGTCAATATGTATGCGCCTGTCTTTCAATCTTATCGACGGATTCCCAAGTATGCGCCTACTTACGCGCATAATTGTTTTGTCCAGCTGGCTGCGGAGGTTGGTTTATTGGGATTGGCGGCATTTATGGGCCTATTGGTTAAATTTTTCCAAGACAGCTTTCGTTCTTTAAGGGAGAGGTATAATGAACAGAAAACCTTAGAGGTTATTTCTTTAGGGACGCTTGCCGGCGTGTTTGCTTTTTTGGTTCACAGTTCTGTTGATACTAATTTCTACTCTTTACGGCTGAGCGTATTATTTTGGTTGTTGGCGGGTGTACAAATAAAGATCAATCGATTGGTACTGCAAAAGTCCAAATAAAAATAAAGGGGATTAACTATGGCCAAAAGAAAACGCGCGTTAATAACAGGGATCACCGGTCAGGACGGTTCTTATCTGACGGAATTTTTATTGAAGAAAAAATATGAGGTTTACGGCCTCATCCGAAGATCAAGCACCTTTAACACGGGGCGCATTGACCATCTTTATCAGGATCCCCATGAAAAAGGCGTTCGCTTAAGGCTTGTTTATGGCGATCTCAGTGATGCCAGCTCATTAAATCAAATCATCAAGACGGTTAAACCCGATGAGGTCTATAATCTCGGCGCCCAAAGCCATGTGCGGGTAAGCTTCGATATCCCTGAATACACGGCCGAATCGGTTGCCATTGGAACGACGCGGTTATTGGAAGCCATTCGCGAATCAGGTATTAAGACAAAATATTACCAAGCTTCCAGCTCAGAAATGTACGGCAACATGCCGGCCCCGCAAAATGAGAAGACGCCTTTTCAGCCGCGTAGTCCTTACGCAGCCGCCAAAGTGTACGCATATTGGATGACGGTAAATTATCGCGAGGCCTATAATATTTTCGCCTGTAACGGGATTCTTTTTAATCATGAATCACCCCGTCGGGGAGAAACGTTCGTGACCAGGAAAATAACGATGGCGTTGGCCCGCATCGTTCACGGGGTACAGAAAAAAATATTTTTAGGCAACCTTAAAGCCAAACGCGATTGGGGTTATGCCGGGGATTTTGTGGAAGCGATGTGGCTCATGCTGCAGCAAAGAAAAGCGGATGATTATGTGATTGCCACAGGCCAATCGCATTCTGTTGAGGAATTTTTGATCGAAGCTTTTGGCTATGCCGGCTTAAACTGGAAGAAATATGTGGAGATTGATAAGAAATATTTCCGGCCGACGGAAGTCGATTATTTGCGCGGCGACGCCGGCAAGGCCCGGCGGCAGTTGAAATGGAAGCCAAAGGTCAACTTTAAGCAGCTTGTCCGGATGATGGTGGAGGCGGATATGAAGCTCGTCGAACAGGAGCTTTATGGCACGAAGGGAAAAAGAAAATGAAGTTCTGGAAGGGAAAAAGGGTCGTTGTAACGGGTGGAGCGGGTTTCTTGGGAAAGAGGGTTGTCGCGCTTCTTAAGGAGCGCGGTTGCAGGGATATATTTGTTCCCAGAAGTAAGGATTATGACTTAAGAGAGGCTGCGGCCGTCAAACGGCTTTACCGCAAGGCGAGGCCGGATATGGTCATCCATTTGGCCGCCATCGTGGGCGGCATCGGCGCCAACAAAGAAAATCCGGGTAAGTTCTTTTATGAAAACATCGTGATGGGCATTCATCTGATCGAATCGGCGCGGTTGAACAAGATCGAGAAGATCGTCACGATTGGGACGATTTGCGCGTACCCCAAATTCACGAAAGTCCCTTTTAAAGAGGAAGATCTGTGGAACGGCTATCCGGAAGAAACCAACGCGCCCTACGGCCTGGCCAAGAAAATGCTTCTTGTCCAGTCGCAGGCGTACCGCCAGCAATACGGCTTGAACGCGATCTTTTTATTGCCGGTCAACCTATACGGGCCGGGCGATAATTTTTCCCCGCGATCGTCTCACGTGATCCCCGCCCTTATCAAGAAGTGCGCTGACGCCATAAAAAATAAAGAAGATAAGATCATTGTTTGGGGAACGGGCAAAGCCACCAGAGAATTCATTTATGTAGACGATGCGGCCAGGGGAATCGTCCTCGCCGCCGAAAAATATAATAAGCCCGATCCCATCAACATAGGGGCCGGTTTTGAGATATCCATTAAGGACCTTGTGCAAAAAATCGTCAAATACACCGGGTTTAAAGGTAAGGTCGTTTGGGACCGGACAAAGACCGATGGGCAGCCCCGCAGGCGTTTGGATGTTGCTAAAGCTAGAAAAGAGTTCGGTTTCGAGGTTAAAATGGATTTTGACATGGGGCTTCGGGAAACGATCGCTTGGTACAAAAAGTATGCCAGAGGATAACTTTCAGTCGGCCGGTATTTGGGGACTGTTAATGCCGGGGAGGTTTAGTTTGACAAATCGATATGCTTGGATATAATAATTAGAATTTAAAATTAATAATAATATTATAAGGAAATTACGTGATGAACAAGCAGACCATTAGAGATATCAGTTTAACCGGTAAAAGAGTGATCGTCAGGGTCGATTTTAACGTGCCCCTGGATGAAAAGCTCAAGATCACGGATGATATCCGTATTCAGGCGGCGATTCCTACCATTCAATATCTGTTAGCCCAAAAAGCAAAAAAAGTCATTCTGATGACCCATCTGGGGCGTCCTGATGGCAAAGCGGTCGATACCCTGCGGCTTGATCCGGTGGCCAAGAGGCTTCAGGAGTTGCTGAAAGAGCCTGTTTTAAAGCTTAATGATTGCATCGGCGATGAGGTCAAGAAAGCGATCGATAACGGTAAAGATCGCGTCATTTTATTGGAGAATTTAAGGTTTCATAAAGAAGAAGAGGCGAATGACCCCACCTTTGCCAAGAAGTTGTCCAACCTGGCCGATATTTATGTCAATGACGCTTTTGGGACAGCCCACCGCGCGCATGCCTCAACGGAAGGGATAACCAAATTCATGCCTTCGGTCGCCGGATTTTTATTGGAGAAGGAGATCAATTATTTGGGAGAGGCCGTCAGCCATCCCAAAAGGCCGTTCGTGGTGATCTTAGGCGGGGCCAAAGTATCCGATAAAATTCCGCTCGTAGAGAACTTGATTACCAAAGCCGATGCCATTCTTATCGGTGGAGGCATGGCCTATACGTTCCTTAAAGCGTTGGGCAAGAGCGTCGGCAATTCCAAGCTTGAGCCGGATAAGGTCGGTAAAGCCAAGGAACTTTTGGAGAAGGCCAAGAAAAAAGGCGTTGTGATCGCGTTGACCGAGGATTTCGTGATCGTTCAGGAATTTGATAAGCCGCAGACGAAAAAGATCTCAGATGAGATCCCGGATGGATGGATGAGCTTAGACATCGGGCCAAAAACGAGAAAGAAATTCAAAGAGATATTATCCAAGGCGAAAACGATCGTATGGAACGGGCCCGTCGGGGTTTTCGAGATCGATGCTTACGCGGAAGGGACCAAAGAGGTGGCGAAGTATTTAGCGACGCTTAAGGGGGTCGCAACGATTGTCGGCGGCGGCGATTCAGCGGCAGCCGTCAAGAAATTCGGCGTGGAAGATAAAATGACGCATATCTCGACCGGCGGCGGGGCATCCCTGGAATTCCTGGAAGGGAAAGAACTTCCGGGCATAGCCGCCTTAACGGGCAAAACAGAAACGGTGAGGGCGTAAATTGAGGAAACCGATCATTGCCGGAAACTGGAAGCTCAATAAGAATTCAAAGGAAGCGGTTGAGCTGGTGACGCTTCTGATACGCGACTTAAGCGATATCACAGACGTTGATATTGTTGTTTGTCCTGTTTTTACCGTTTTGCGTGATGTCTATGATGTTTTGCTGGAATCCAATATCGGGTTAGGGGCTCAAGATTTGTATTGGGAGGATTCTGGCGCCTTTACCGGAGCAATTTCCGCGCCACTCGTTAAAGATACCGGGGCCCAATATGTCATCATCGGCCATTCGGAACGGCGCCAATATTTCGGGGAAACAAACGCAACCGTTAATAAGAAACTTAGAGCCGCGTTGAACCACGGGTTAACGCCGATTGTTTGTATCGGTGAGGTTCTGCACGAGCGGGAAGCCGGAAAGACAAAAGATGTTATCAAGCAGCAGTTTCAGGGCTGTTTTGATGGCTATAAGCCTGAGGAAATGCAAAAGGTCATCATCGCTTATGAACCCGTATGGGCCATTGGAACGGGAAAGACCGCCACCCCTCAACAGGCGCAGGAAGTCCATCAATATATCCGCCAGTTATTGGCAAAATCATTTGATGAGTCGGTGGCTGAAGAGGTCCGTATCCAATACGGAGGAAGCGTCAAGCCGGATAATATCGGCGAGCTGATCGCCCAAGCTGATATCGACGGCGCGCTGGTGGGCGGGGCGAGTCTGAAGGCCGATTCATTCGCGGCCATCGTTAAGAATTCATGTAAGATAAAAACGTAAGGAGAATTTTCATGACAGCATTTTTTATTTTTATACACGTCATCGTTTGCATCTTTCTTGGCATCATTATTTTGATGCAATCTGGCCGAGGCGGCGGGTTAACCGAGAGTTTCGCCCAGGCAGGGGAAATGTTTGGCGCCAGGACCAATGAAATGTTGGTCAGGACGACCACGATCTTAGCTTGCCTTTTCTTTGTCACGTGTTTGGGATTGGCGCTACTTTCGGCCCAAAAGGGCAAGTCGCTCATGACCACCCAGGCTGTTTCAATGCCAGCCCCGGCGCCGGTTCCATTACCAAGTGAAGAAGTTCCTTTGGGTGAAGTGCCGCAGGCCCCGGTTGATGAAGTGCCGCAGGTTCCGGCAGTAACAGGCGCGATTGAATAATCCGTAATTTCCAACAAGGAAGAGGGACTCTTGAGGCTTATACGCTACGGCTTCATCCTTTCTTTCATTTTTCTTTATCTTATTTTTCCGCCAAAATCTCTTGCCGATTCAAAATACGGCGGCATGGCCGTTTTCTCAACGGTCGCCGACCCCAAATCCTTCAATGATATCATTGCCAAAGAAACTTCCACGACTGTCGTGACCTCGTTGATTTTTGAAGGGCTGACACGGGTCAACGCCCATGATCTAAAGGTCGAGCCCAATCTGGCGCTTCGTTGGGACATCAGCGAGAACGGCCTTGAATGGACGTTCCATCTGCGCCAAGATGTGCGCTGGAACGACGGACACCCCTTTACGGCCGATGATGTGGTTTTCACTTTTAATGAGCTGATCTATAACGACAATGTCCCTAATTCGGCCCGCGATATTTTCACGATCGAAGGGCAGGTATTTCAGGTTGAAAGGATCGACGACCACACCGTTAAGTTTACCCTTCCCGTCAAATTCGCCCCGTTCTTAAGAGGGATGGGGCAGTCCATACTTCCCAAGCACAAATTAAAAGAGGCGGTCGATGAAGGCCGATTCAATTTTACGTGGGGTATTGACACGGATCCCAAAGAGATCATCGGCACCGGCCCTTTCATGTTGGACCAGTATGACCCGGGGCAAAGGCTGATCTTCAAAAGGAATCCCAATTATTGGAAAAAGTCAGATGGGGGAGACGCCCTACCTTTTCTTGATAAAGTGGTTTATTTGATCGTCCAAAATTCCGATGTGGAGCTGTTGAAATTCATGGAAGGCACCCTGGATGCCTATGACATCCGCGGGATGGATTACCCGTTGTTAAAGCCACTGGAGAAAAAAGGCGACTTTACCGTGTATGACCTAGGTCCGGCCATGGGGAGCAATTTCATTACTTTTAATAGGAATAGCGGCGTTAATCCCAAAACGCAGCAACCGTTTGTCGATCCTGTCAAATTAAAATGGTTTACCAATAAGAATTTCCTTCGGGCAATCGCCCATGCCATTGATAAAAAGGAGATCATCGAAATTGTCAAAAACGGATTAGGCTACCCGCAGGATTCGCCGATAGGGCCGGGGGCGGGTTTTTTTTATAACCCCAATGTCGAGAAATACTCTTACGATCTGGACAAAGCCAGAGAGTTGTTGGGAAAGGACGGGTTCAAAGACAGAAACAAGGATGGGTTTATCGAGGATAAAGAGGGGAACAGGGTTGAATTCACGCTTTATACCAACGCCAACAGCACCGAGCGCTTGGATATCGCCGCGATCATCCGTTATGATCTGGAAAAGTTGGGCATGAAAGTCAATTTTCAATCGCTGGAATTTAATACGCTTGTCAGCAAACTGACCTCGAGTTTCGATTGGGAAGCGGTCGTCCTGGGTTTAACCGGCGGCACGGAACCGCATTTCGGCAAGAACGTCTGGACCAGTGACGGGCAGCTACATATGTGGAACCCGCAGCAAAGCGGGCCGGCTACGAGCTGGGAAAAACACATTGATGAATTATTTAATCTGGGCGTGCAAGAACTACAGGAAGATAAACGCAAAAAATATTACGATGAATTCCAGGAGATCGTCGCCCAGGAGCTGCCCGTCATTTATACGGTCTTAAGCGCTAATTTGGTGGCAGTGCGCAATAAGTTCGGAAATCTCGATCCGACCAATTACGGTGGGGCTTTTCATAACCTGGAAGAAATTTATATATTGGAACGTTAACGGTAATGCTGAAATTCATATTTAAAAGAGTGTTTGTTGCCATCCCGATGCTTTTGGTCATCGCTTTGATGACGTTTGTCTTGATGCAGGTCACGCCAGGAAACTTCCTGGACACCATCCGCCTTGATCCCCAGATCTCGGAAGACACCATCCGTCACTACGAGAGGCTTTATCAATTGGATAAGCCGCTTCTGAAGCAGTTTCTCCATTGGATAAAGAATATCGCGCGCTTGGAATTCGGCTATTCGTTCTATTTCAATATTCCAGTTTCCCGGATCATTGTCGATCGATTGTTCAACACATTTATCTTGTCCCTGGCAAGCTTTTTGATCACATGGCTCATCGGCATTCCTTTAGGCATTTGGGCGGCTGTGCACCGAAATCACGCCATTGACCGGATGGTGCAATTTCTCTCCTACATATGCCTTTCCATGCCGAGCTTCTTTATCGCGATGATTTTGCTTTTTTTAGCTAGCCAGACCGGATTGTTCCCCTTGGGGGGCATGTATAGCCCCAATTTCGAAGAGCTTTCTTGGATACAGAAAGCGTGGGATGTTATCAGGCATTTGACGATCCCGGCCGTTGCCTTATCGATCGGTTCCATCGCCGGCCTTCAGCGGATCATGCGCGGCAACATGCTTGAGATCTTGGGGCAAAAATATATTTTGACCGCCCGGGCCAAGGGCTTGCCGGAAAACAGGGTGATTTATCATCACGCGCTGCGCAATGCCATCAATCCGATGATCACCCTTTTAGGGTATGAATTTTCAAGCCTTTTGAGCGGGGCGGCTTTGATAGAAATTATCTGCAGCTGGCCCGGGTTGGGGTCTTTGATGTTAACGGCCGTGCGGGCGAAAGACATTTATCTCGTGATGGCCAGCATGTTGATGGGGGGCGTCATGTTTTTGGTGGGTAATCTTTTGGCGGACATCGCTTTGGCCAAAGTCGACCCGAGGATCCGTTATGAAAATGAATAGTGCGAAGATAGAAAGCGAATTCCAGATCGCCATGCGCAATTTTCGGCTGAACAAACTCGCCATGGTGTGCGTGCTTGTTTTAGGCATTCTTTATGCCGCCGCCGTTTTCGCCGATTTTCTTTCGCCGTACTCCTATAAGAACGAAGACCGCCGCTTTTCCTATTGCCCGCCGACGCGAGTTCACCTTTTTGACGGCGGAAGATTGAGCCGCCCGTTCGTTTACGGGATCAGCCTAACGTACAATGAATTCCATCAACGTATTTACAAGGAAGACCGTTCGGTGAAATTTCCGTTGCGTATTTTCATGAAAGGCGATTCATACCATTTATTGGGATTTATTCCCTGGGACATCCATTTCTGGGGCGTTGAGGAGGCGGGGCGTGTTTATCTTCTGGGGGCCGATTCCCGCGGGAGGGATCTTTTCTCAAGGCTTTTGTACGGAAGCCGGGTGTCTTTGTCGATTGGTCTGATCGGGGTCGCCATATCGTTCACGATAGGATTGCTCATCGGCGGCATTTCCGGTTATTACGGCGGGCGCATCGATAATCTGCTGATGCGGCTTGCCGAGCTGGTCATGATGGTGCCGGGGTTTTATCTGTTATTGGCCTTGAGGGCGGCGGTGCCGGTCACGTTCAATTCTTTGCAAGTGTACATCGCCATCATCGTGATCTTATCTTTTATCGGCTGGGCCGGCTTGGCGCGCATCATCAGGGGAATGTGTTTGTCGCTGAGGGAACGCGAATTCATTCTGGCCGCCAGAAGCTGCGGGCTTAGCGATCTTAAGATCATCGTCAAACATATTTTGCCGCACACGCTTTCGTATTCGATATTTGCCGTCATGCTTTCGATCCCCGGTTATATTTTGGGCGAATCGGCGCTCAGTTTGATTGGATTGGGTATTCAGGACCCTTACGCCAGCTGGGGCAACATGCTCTCCGATGCCATGAGCATCGTGCGCATCAAGTTCTGCCCCTGGATCTTATGGCCGGGATTTTTGATCTTCTTGACCGTGATCAGTTTCAACGTCATCGGTGATACGCTGCGCGATTGCCTTGATCCCATGCTGAGATTCGAAGGAGAAAAAAAGAAATGAATGACCTGCTTCTAAAGGTTAACGATCTGACCGTGACCGTGCATGAAGGCGGGCGGCCGAGAAATATCATCGAGTCCGTCGGTTTTGAAGTGCCGAAGCTGGGTATCGTTGCGTTGGTAGGAGGCTCAGGGAGCGGGAAAACCACAACGGGCCTGGCGATCTTAAGATTGCTTCAGCCGGCCTTGAGCATTACAGGAGGGGAGATCCTTTTTGAAGGATCCGATCTGTTAAGGCTTTCCGCGGATGAGATGCGCCGTTTGAGGGGCGCTTCCATCAGCATGGTCTTTCAGGAACCGCTGGATGCGTTCAATCCTGTCTTTAGCATCGGCTATCAGATCAACGAGGTGCTCACCTTCCATACGCAGCTTAATAATAAGCAAAAAAGGGAACGTTTGTATGAGCTGCTGGATTTGGTCGGCTTGCCGGAACCAAAGCAAATCGCCAAGAATTATCCGCATCAGCTCAGCGGCGGCATGCGCCAGCGGGCCATGATCGCCCAAGCTATCGCGGCCAATCCAAAGTTGATGATCGCTGATGAGCCGACCAGCAATCTCGATGTGACGCTGCAGGCTAAGATCATGGAATTGTTTCAAAAGTTGAGGAACGAATTGAACTTATCCGTGCTCCTTATTACGCACGATTTGGGGATGGTCGAGCATATGGCCGATCATGTGGTGGTCATGAAAGCCGGATCCATCGTTGAATCGGATACGACACAAGCGATCGTCGAAAAGCCGAAACATGAATACACGCGTCAACTTATTAAAGCGTTTCAGGTGTAAGATATGATCCTTCAGATCAGGAACGTTAAAAAATATTTTTCCGTTAAAAAAGGCATGTTCGGTTACGGTAAAAAAATAGTCCGTGCCGTTGATGATGTGAGCCTGACGGTTGAGAAAGGCGATTGTTTGTGCCTGGTGGGCGAGTCCGGCTGCGGGAAAACGACGTTGGCTAGGATTATCATGCGTCTTTTAAGAGCCAGCGAGGGGCAGGTCATTTTTGACGGTGAGAATATCACTAAGCTGTCGCAGAAAAGGCTGGCCGATTTTCGCCGCAGCGTGCAGATGGTTTTTCAGGACCCTTACAGCAGTTTGGACCCGCGCTTTAGCGTTCGAAACATTATTAAGGAAGGAATGGCACTGGCTCAGGGAAAATTCGCCTCAGAACAGGCGAAAGAATTAAGGGTGCAGGAACTGATACAGGCGGTCGGGTTAAGCCAGGACATGCTTCTTCGTTACCCCCATGAATTCAGCGGAGGCGAGAGGCAGCGCATCGCCATTGCGCGCGCCCTGGCGCTGAACCCGAAGCTTTTGCTTCTTGATGAAGCCGTTTCCTCGCTGGATGTCCTTATTCAAGGGCAGCTGTTGGACCTTCTTAAAGGCCTTCAGAAAAAATTTGAGTTAACGTATGTGTTTATTACGCATAATCTGCGCATCGTCAGGAAATTGGGCACCAAGATTGCCGTTATGTATAAGGGCAAGATTGTCGAATTCGCGAAGGCAGAGGAGATTTTCAATAACCCGCTGCATTCTTACACAAAAGAATTGCTTTTGGCAGCGATTGATTATAAAACTATAGAACGGAGTGAAGAAATCAAGATCAGCCCCCGCGCCCGTTTGGTCGACCAAGGCGGCGGGCATTTTGTCATCCATGAATAATATCTTATCTGACTGGTTCTGGAAAAAATTAAGCCTTTATTTCGGGTGGTTGGCGACCATCGTTCTTTTTATTTTGGTCATTTTCGCGGCCAATATCGAGATCAAGGACCTTGATTTGTGGCTTCATATGGCTTCCGGGCGTTATATTCTGGAGCATCTGCAGATCCCGCGCACCGACATTTTCTCGGCGACGGTTTTCGGCAAGCCCTGGATCAACCATGAATGGCTGTTCCAGATCATTGTGTATTCGGCTTATTCCTTGGGCGGCTTGGATGGCCTGATCACCCTTCAGGTCCTTTTGGTCGGCATCACCTTTTTGCTGCTGCTTTTTTTGGGCGACAACAGAGAGCAGCAGGCGATACCGATCATGACCCTTTTATTGGTCGTATTGGTGTATCAACTCCGTTTTTTTCTTCGCCCCGAGATCTTTAGCCTATTGTTCTTCGTATTGTACATAAGCGCTTTGTCGGTCATGCTTTCCAGCCGAAGCAGTTTATGGATCATGTTCGGTCTGCAGGTTTTATGGGTCAATATCCACGGGTTTTTTATCTTGGGGCCGTTTCTGGTCCTTCTTAATATCATCGCCGAATTCATCAAGCGGCGGGTTTACCTTCCCTTTGAGTGGAATGATATAGGCCGTTTAAGCGACGAAGAATATGTTCGTTTGAAACAAGTCTTTCTGGTCGTTATTCTGGCTTGTTTTATCAATCCTTACGGTATTCACGGGGCGTACTATCCCTTAAAGATCTTGTTCTCTTTGGGGAATGATTCGCGCATTTTCTTCGAGCACATAGGTGAGTTGTCAAGGCCGTTTACGTTCCTTTCCTTTTTTAACTTCGGTGACCTGCTGTTTTATAAACTTCTTATTATCATTTCTGCTGTCACTTTTCTTTTAAATTACCGCCGCCTTGATATGGGGCTGTTGATTTTCTGGCTGTTTTTTTTGGTATCCTCGTTTTTGGCGGAACGAAACATCGTATTTTTTGCGTTCGTGGCGTATTTCGTGGTACTGGCCAATATGCAGCATGTCCATTTATGGGAGTTTTTGGCGCCCCAATTCAATACAACGTCTTTTAAAAGCATTTGTTCCGTCCTTATCAAAGCAATGCTTATTTTTGCCATGCTGCAGTATATCCAGCTGCGTTCGATTCGAGGTTATTATGATTTTGATACCTACACGCGAAAAAGCGAGCATGGGGGGGTCTCGTTGAGGAATTATCCTTATAAGGCCGTTGATTTTCTGTTGCGCAATGGGATTGAAGGCCGGTTTTTCAATGATTTTAACTCCGGCGCGTATTTGATCGGGCGGACGTCTCCTCACATTAAAGTGTTTATTGACGGGCGTACCGAGCTTTACGGCGGTGAGTTTTTTAAACAATATATGAAGATATGGAAAGGTGATACGGCGCTTTTTGACGAGGCAGTCCAACGCTATGAGCTGACGGGCGCGTTCTTAAATTCGGTTTATGTGCCGGCCCCTAAAAAGACGATTCAGCATCTTTATAACAGCCGCGATTGGGTCATGGTGTATTTTGATTATGACGCGGCTATCTTTCTTCGCGACATTCCTTCAAACAGGCCTTGGATAGAAAAGTGGAGGATCGATTTGTCCCAAAGGCAGGTGCCCAAGGCGGAGTTATTCAAGATTAAAGGCCAGTCGGCAACGCCTTACCGTTATACGAACCGGGCGCAAACCCTTTATCATCTAGGGCTTTTCGAGCAAGCTCAAGAAGAAGCGCGAGAAGCTCTAAAGATATCTCCAACGGATGCGATCGCCTATAAAATCATGGGGATGGTTGCCTTAAAAGAAAAGAGATATTTGCAGGCGCTGGAATGGCTGCGCCATGCGAAGATTCTTGACGCGGGCGACACAGAAGCGCGTTTTTACTTGGCAAAGGCCTTTTATCATCTGGGGGAGCATGAATCGGCCAGGGAACAGGTTAAAATAGTGTTGAACGCCAAGGCCAAGAATCGTTTGGGGATGTATTTATTATCACAGATTTATGAGGCGCAGGGGAACAGGGAAGCGGCGCAGGATCTTTTAGAGAAAGTTCGTGAGCTGGATCCGAAGGATTTTGAGCGGCTGAAAGAGGAGTTTGAATGATCCTAAACGAGAAAGTGTGGCAAAAGTTAAGTCATTATATCGGGATCCTGCCCATCGGGGCCTTATTCGGGTTGGTCGCCTTTGTCGCCAACGTTGAGATTAAGGATTTGGATCTATGGCTTCATCTGGGGGTCGGTAAATTCATCTGGGAAAACCATTTCGTCCCCAGGGTGGATATTTTATCGTGCAGTATTGCCGGGAGCCCTTGGATCAATCACGAATGGCTTTTTCAGGTTATCGTTTATAAGATTTTTGAGATAGGGGGAGCTGGCGGGCTTTTAAAGATGCAGATTGTGATGGTGTGCGTGACGATGGGGGTATTGTTGGTGTTGGGCTACGCCAAAGAACGGCAATTGCTCATTACCTTCATGCTTTTTCTCGTTTTCCTCGTTTTCCAGCAGCGTTTTACGGTCCGTCCGGATATTTTTAGCCTGTTTTTCTTTGCCATTTATATCTTTGTCCTCGCGTTGCATATTGACAAACGCTGGGCCCCCGCCGTTATCTTCTTGATTCAAGTCTTATGGTCCAATGTGCATGGGTTTTTCTTTTTGGGCCCCTTGTTTGTATTGATCGGCCTTGTCTCCGAGTGGCTCAAACGGCATGTGCCGTTACCCTATGAATGGAACGATGCCGGACGCTTGACCGACCAAGAATTCAAACGGCTCCAGAAGATATTCTTGTTGGTGATCCTGGCGTGCTTGATCAATCCTTATTTTATTAAGGGGGCTTGGTATCCTTTGGGTGTTTTGTTTACTTTGCCGGGTGAGAACAAGGTCTTTTTTGAGGTGATTCAGGAGCTGCAAAAGCCGGTGACACCTCAGACATTGTTCGACACAACACATTTCGTTTATTATAAACTTCTTATCCTCATTTCGTTTATTTCATTTATCTTTAATCGGCGTAAAATCGATATCAGCGCTTTGATCTTCTGGTTTGTCTTTTTGATTTTTTCTTTAACGGCGGTGCGTAACGCCATCTTTTTTGCTTTTGCCGCCTATTTGGTCGTGATGACTAATGTCCTGACGATATCTACGGAAGACTTAGTGCCGATCCGTTTCACGGCAAAAAAATTTCAGCACATCACTTCTATTGTGTTTAAATTCCTTTTTCTTTTGTTTTTGTTCCAGTTCGGTTATGACGTTGCCGCCCGCGGTTATTATGATTTCGAGAAATTCGAACGAAAAAGCGAGTATGGCGGCATTTCACAGATCACATACCCCGATAAAGCGGTCGATTTTCTGGTGGCAAACAAGATTAAAGGAAATTTTTTTAATGATTTTAATTCGGGAGCCTATCTGGTCGGTCGGGTATTTCCGGATATAAAAGTTTTTATCGACGGCCGGACCGAAGTATATGGCGGTGAATTTTTCAGGGAATATCAGAAGATCTGGGCTGAAGGCGATGGCGCCCTCTTTGAAGAAAAGGTCAAAAACTTCGGCATCACCGGTGTTTTCATGAATTCCTCCCGCCAGCATTTGCCGAAAGAATTCCTGAATTACTTGTATCACCATAAGGAATGGGTCCCGGTATATTTTGATTATGACGGTTTCATATTTCTTAAGAAGGTTCCTCAAAACCAGGCATGGATTGAGCGTTTTGCGATCGATCTTAAAGCATGGCGCGCCAAGGGGGCCGATTTAAGAAAGATCGGCCCGGCCCACTTGATCCCGAACCGCCAGTTTTTCAGGGCCTATACGCTTTATTCGCTGGGTTTATTTGAGGGCGCCTTATCCGAGATTCAAGAAGCTTTGGAGCTGATGCCCAATTACGGGATAGCTTATCATTTGGCGGGCCAGATTTATCTCAAACAAAAAGATTTTGAAAAGGCCTTCAGGCATCTAAGAGTGGCCGCCACCATGGTCCCGGCCCATAAACAGATCCGCATCGATTTGGCCTATAGTTATTTGGAATTGAACGCCCTTGAGGGGGCTTTCGAGCAGGCCCGACTGATCCTTGAACGCTGGCCGACCGATATCGAGACCCATTACTTGTTGTCGGAAGTGTATCTTCGGGAAAAGAAATATGATTTGGCTCTGGAAACGTTAAGGGAAGCCGTGGATTTAAAACCGACTCAGGCGAATGATCTGGTTGCCCTGGGCGATTTGGTATTTGAGCAGCATGAATATCATTGGGCCAAAGAAATATACACGCTTGCTTTAAATATTGAGGATCAAAAAGATATCACTCATAAAAAGCTGGGCTTAAGTTACGAAAAGCTCAATGACGCAACGCGTGCCAGGTACCATTTTGAACAAAGCTTATCGGTTAATCCACAAGATCAGGAGGCCCAAGAGCATTTAAAGAATTTGTGAGAGGCTGTAAGAGATTGTTGCAATGTGCGAAGCCTCAACGTATAATATTTTTCTTTTGAGGTAACTTTAAAAACCATGCGTGAAGTCTTAACTTTTATATTAGCCGGCGGCCGCGGCGAACGGTTGGACCCGTTGACAAGGGACCGCACCAAACCTGCCGTTCCTTTCGGCGGCATCTACCGCATTATTGACTTTACTTTAAGTAATTGCGTCAATTCCGGATTGCGCCGCATTTATGTCCTTACCCAGTACAAGTCGTTTTCTCTTCAGAAGCATTTACTTTCCGGGTGGGATATCGTCTCCAATCAGTTGGGCGAATTTATCGATGTCATCCCGGCGCAGCAGCGCATCAGCTCTGATTGGTATCTCGGCACGGCCGATGCCATTTATCAAAACATGTACGCCGTTGAGGATGTTAATCCGCAGCTTGTTTTAATACTGGCGGGCGATCACGTTTATAAGATGGATTACCGCCAGATGATTCGTTTGCATGAACAACGAAAAGCCGATGTGACGGTCGCTTGTGTCCCTATGCCGAAGGCCACCTCAAAAGATTTTGGCGTGATTGAAGTCGATAAGACGGAGCATGTCCGGGGCTTTCAGGAAAAACCGTTGAAGCCCAAGATCATCCCCGGACGGCCCAACCAAATCTACGCTTCCATGGGTATTTATCTTTTTAACCGAAGTGTATTGCAGAAGGAATTGGGGGTCGATGCCCGCCATAACGCCTCAGAGCATGATTTCGGCAAGAATGTCATTCCTCAAATGTTGAGGCATAAAAGAAGGGTTTATGTTTTTAATTTTGTCGACAGTAAAAATAGGCCGAAATACTGGCGGGATATCGGAACGCGGGATGCCTATTATCAGGCCAATATGGATCTTCTGGGGCCAAAGCCCTCCTTTGATTTATTCGATCGGCATTGGCCGTTAAGAACGTTTCATGAGCAATATCCTCCTATTAAGGTGGTGAGTACCAAGAATTCTGCGGGAACGATCATTGATTCTTTGGTGTCGGGAGGATGTGTTATTGAGGGGGCTAAAATCATTCGCTCGACCTTATCATCGAATATTCGCATCGCAGCCGGGGCGGAAATCAAAAGTTCGGTCATTATGGAGAGTGTGACTATTGGTAAAAACGCGAAAATCAGAAATGCCATTATCGATAAGCAAGTGTTTGTCCCACCGAATACCAAAATCGGATATGATTCAAATTCAGATCGTAAACGCTTTGTGTTGACGCGTTCCGGCATTGTCATTGTTCCCAAAAGGACGTCATTGGCCCAGTAGTCTCGATAAAAAGGTTTGAAGGATGATTATCCAACCTAAAATCCGCGGATTTATATGCACGACGGCTCATCCGCAAGGCTGCGCCGCTCATGTGCAGGAGCAGATCGATTATGTCAGAAAGAAAGGGTCTGTTTCTAACGGTCCTAAAAAAGCTTTGATTATCGGGGCATCCACCGGATACGGATTGGCTTCGCGCATTGTCACCGCCTTCGCCTGCCGGGCGGCCACACTCGGTGTGGTTTTTGAAAGGGAAGCTGAAGGGAAACGAACCGCCTCCGCCGGCTGGTACAACACGGCCGCCTTTGAAGAAAAAGCCCATCAAGAAGGATTGTACGCGAAGACAGTTAATGGCGATGCGTTCTCTGATGAGGTTAAGCAAAAGATCATTGATCTGATCAAGAAAGATTTGGGGCAGGTTGATTTGATCATTTATAGTTTGGCATCTCCCCGTCGGCAGCATCCCAAAACAGGCCAGGTGGCCAAATCCGTTCTGAGACCCATCGGAAAAAAGTTTACGAATAAGAATCTCAATATGGAAACGCATAAACTGGAGACCGTCACGTTACCGGTGGCGACGCCTGAGGAAATCGAGCAGACCGTTTCGGTCATGGGCGGCGAGGATTGGGAGATGTGGATGGACGCTTTTTCAAAAGAAAATCTTTTGGCCAAAGGCGTGACCTCGGTTGCGTATTCGTATATGGGAGCCGATGTCACCAAAGATGTTTACCGTAACGGCACTATCGGTAAAGCCAAAGAGCATTTGGAAGCAACGGCAAGTAAGATAGATCAGAAACTTAAGGCTAGGGGCGGCCGGGCTTATGTATCGGTGAATAAAGCTCTTGTGACCCAATCCAGTTCGGCTATTCCTTTTATACCTTTATATTATGTGATTTTGAATAAAGTCATGAAAGAGAAGAAATTGGATGAAGATTGTGTCGCGCAGATCTACCGGCTTTTTGCAACGGCCCTTTATATAAAGGAAAAGACGCCTGTTGATAGCCATGGGTTGATTCGTTTGGATGACGAAGAGTTGAGGGAAGATGTGCAAAAAGAGGTTATGAAAAACTGGCAAAATTTGAATGAAGGTAATTTAAATAAGGTTGCTGACATTAAAGGATACGATAAAGCCTTCCTCAAATTATTTGGGTTTGGTCTATCTAACGTCGACTATAACGCCGATGTCGACCCCTATAAGAAAATCCCCTCCTTACCATAATAAATAAGATTTAATCTTTTTTAAATTATTCTTATATATATTTTTTTGGTATGAAATGTCAAAAAATGTCATATAAAGTTAGTATATGCCTAAATTGCATCATAATTGAATAATATGTTAAATTATGTACTTAAATAGAAATTTAAGCAATTAATTGAAATATAACAAATTAGAATGTATCATTAATGAAGAAAATAGCCTATATAAGAAAAAAAATGTTAAAAAATTTGACAAATGTTAATTAATGTAATAAATTGCTTTATGCTTGTCTTTAGGAAAAACGATGATATCCAAGAGCCCATATATACAGCTGATGACTATAGAGGAAGTGGCCGAGTACCTTCGTGTCAAGAAAAGGACGATCTATGAGTGGCTGAAGAAAGGGAAAATCCCGGCTATCAAAACGGTCGGCCAATGGCGTTTTAAAAAGGAAAAGATAGATGCATGGTTGGACAGTCAACAGTAATTAAGGAGAAGCAGTGATGGAAAAGACAAAAGATATTAATGTAGAGAATGATATCAGAGAATTGGTTGCCGAGATTTTGGAAATGGAACCGGAGCAGATAACGCCCGAAGCCCATTTTGTTAAGGACCTTGGCATGGATTCAATGATGGCGCTTGAGATTTTAGCGAGCGTTGAGAAGAAGTATAAGATCATGATTCCGGAAGAAGCGCTCCCTAAATTTGTGAATTTAAAAACAACGGCTAATATCGTTGAAGATATTTTAAAGAAAAAATAATTTCAGTAATCCTAATCTTAAAAGACTTCTGAGAGAGGAGTAAGGCATGTATTTCAAAAAATTGGAGCTCTTTGGGTTTAAATCTTTCGCTGACAAAACCACCCTTAATTTCGAGCCTGGCATTACCGCCATTGTCGGCCCTAACGGTTGTGGGAAAAGTAATATCTTTGATGCCATCCGTTGGGTTTTGGGCGAACAAAGCGTTAAAGAGCTTCGCGGTTCCGCCATGGAAGATGTCATTTTTAACGGGACCCAAAGCAAGCCTTCCCTGGGTTTTGCCGAAGTCAGCCTTACTTTTTCAAACGAATCTAAGATGCTGCCCATCGAGTATGATGAAGTCACGGTAACCCGGCGTTTGTTCCGCTCCGGCGAAAGCGAGTATTTGCTTAATAAAGCCCGCGTGCGCTTGAAGGATATTCAGGAGCTTTTGATGGGAACGGGAATGGGGGCCGAAGCCTATTCGTTGGTCCAGCAAGGCAAAGTCGATTTGGTCGTCAGCGCTAAGCCCGAAGACCGCCGCATGATCTTGGACGAAGCCGCCGGCATCACGAAGTACAAAGCTAAGAAAAAAGAAGCCCTCAGTAAACTTAAAAGTACGGAAGAGAATCTTTTACGCGTCAGTGATATTACCAGGGAAGTGCAGCGCCAGATCACCTCCATTGAACGCCAGGCCAACAAAGCGCGCAAATACAAAGAAGAGTATGACAAGCTTAAGAATCTGGAAGTCTGTTTCGCCCGTTATGAGATGCAAACATTTATCGACCAACAACAGGGCATTGAAGCCCAATTGAATGAAATCAAAGATAAAGAAGCCGAATTAAACCGCCAGCATGATACGTTGAGCGAACAGCTGACCCAGGAAATCAACCGGTTGGATGAATTGGAGGCAAAAATCAATGACCTTCACGCGCAGGAAATCAAGCTGGACGGCCAGATCGAAATGAATAACCGCCAGATAGGTTTCAATCAAGAGCGTATCGGAGGCTTGAAGGAAGCGGAACTGCGGTTGGTGGCTCAGAAAGAGCAATCATTACAGCGCTGCCGCGCCCAACAGGGAAAAATTGAAGAATTAAAGGAAATGATTCGCCAGGTTGAGGAAACTATTAAAGGCAATGATGAAGTCATTAAAGATAAGAAAGACCTTTTGAGGAGTTTGGAGCGTTTTATCGCCGATGCCAGGGAAAAGATTAAAGAAAATGAAGAAAAGATTCTCAATCTGACCAGCAAGCAGGTCAACGTCCGTAATCAATTGACCGATATCATGAAAGAGATCCAAAGCGCTTTGGCCCGCAAGCGCCGTTTGGAAGTAGAAACTCAGAAAGTCACGGAAGAAAAGCAAAGTGTTGAGCAAAAGAGCCAAAATGTGGATTTTCAAATCAAAAGTATTCAGGGCACGGTCCAGGAATTGGAGCAAACCATTGAGCAAAAGAATAAAGAAATTGCCGAGCTGCGCCAGCGGATGCAAGAAATGCAAAGCCAGATGGATGAATTAGAGAAAAAGAAAGTTTTCTTTAAGTCACAAAAGGAGCTTATCGAGAAACTTAATACCCAATACGGGGATATTCCTGACCCTGTCAGCGAAGGCAAATTTATCACTGACATACCTCCGCAAGAACATCATACGGGATTGGTGGGGAAAGTGAAGGAAGTGAGAGAAATCACCCAAAAAGGCGGCGGTTTCTTTGCGACCCAGGAAGTCAAAAGACTTTTTGAAATCGTTTGCGAAACCAAGTTTATCGAGCTGGACCCGCAACAGATTTCTTTGAAGATTGCGGAGATTGAGCAGCAGATCGAGGGCTTAGAGATCGAGAAACAACATTTAAAAGTGCACATTGAGGAGGCGGGGCGTAAATTGGGGCAACTGGAACAGGAAATTCATAACAAGGAAAAAGTCCTGTCCATTTTAAGATCGCAAAAAAATGATCTGGGTCAGGAAGCCCAGAAATTTTCCGATGAGTTGGAACTGGTCCAATCGGAGCTTGTCGAAGTGCAGGATACCCTGACCGAGGCGCGCAAGAGGGAAGAGGAAGTCAATTACGAATTGGACACGGTGAATCAGGATATCAGCTGGTGTCAGAATGATATCAAGGATAAACAAGGGGCTATTTCCCATAAAACGCAGGAAAAGGAGCAGGTGACGGTTTCGATCGCACAATTGGAAACGGAAGTGCAATCCGCCAAAGAAAATTTTATCAGTCACCAGGAGAACGTTCGGTTATTTTCCGAAAGTTTGGACAACTCTTTAGAGGAGATCAAAAAGATCGAAGATGAAGTGGCTGGCTTTGATGGCAAGAAGAAACAGTATGAAAGCGAGATAGAAAGCCTGCAAAGTAAAACCAAAGAAACAGAAGAGGCGAAATATACCCTGCGGCAGGATCTAAGCACATTGGAGGTACAAAAGAATAAGATGGGGGAAACCATCAACGAATGGCGTAGCAAAATGACCGAAGTGGAAGAGCAGGGGGATGGTTTGAAACAGACGATCCATGACCATCAAATGAATTTGCAGCAGATCAACTTCAGCGAACAGGGTATTAAAGACCGTCTTTCGCAAACTTACAAGATTAATTGGGATGAGCTTTCTCAAGAGCTGGCCGGGGTGTTGCAGGAAAATCAAGAAAGCCCAGCGCCTGCGGTTGCCATAGCGCCCGAGGCGATGCAGGAGGAGTTGGATAAGTTGCGAAAACGATGCGAGTCCTACGGGAACGTCAATCTGGTGGCCATTGAAGAATACGATGAATTAAAGCAACGCTTTGAGTTCTTGACCAAGCAGCAATCGGATTTGCTGGAAGCCAAGTCCCAACTTATGGCAACGATCCAGAAGATTAACCGCTCCACCCGGCAGATGTTCATGGACACTTTCACGAAAGTGAGCGAGGAGTTCCGCATTTATTTTCGTATGTTGTTTGGCGGCGGCGAAGCCGAATTGATTTTGTTGGACCCGGAGAATGTGTTGGAATCCGGGATTGAAATCATCGCCCGGCCACCGGGAAAGAAACTTCAAAGCATCAGCCTGCTTTCCGGTGGGGAAAAGACCTTGACCGCCATCGCCCTTATCTTCGGTGTTTTCAAAGTCAATCCAAGTCCGTTTTGTGTACTTGATGAAATTGATGCGGCCTTGGACGAGTCTAATGTCGGGCGGTTTAGTTATCTTTTGAAAGATTTCGCCAAGATCGCGCAATTCATCGTCATCACGCACAATAAAAAGACCATCGCCGGATCCGATATCATGTACGGCATCACGATGCCTGAAACCGGTATTTCCCGTATTGTTTCAGTGAAGATGAAGGAAGCTAAGGAAGAAAAGGAAGTGGCTGTAGTCTAGGCTATGCAGGTCTGGTTTTTTCCGCTTCTTTTGGCTTTATACATCGCCTGATCGGCGGCATCGATCAAATCTTCTTTGGTCGTACCGTCGTCGCCCAAGCTCGCCACTCCGATGCTGACCGTTAACTGAAGGCCTTGATGCTTCTCATCGCCTTTGAAAGTTTGTTCTTCGATGCGCTGTCTAATCCGCTCGGCCATCATGAGCGCCGCTTGTTTAGTGGTTTGAGGCAGGATAATAGAAAACTCTTCACCGCCGTAGCGGCAGACATAGTCAACTTCTCTGGTTGTATCGTTCAACAAATGCGCTATTTCTATGAGAATTTGGTCTCCTTTTTGGTGGCCGAAGGTGTCGTTAAACATTTTAAAATTATCGATGTCGATGATAATGAGGCTTAAAGGTTGTTTGGACTGTCTGGATTCTTCGATAAGGCTTGATAATTTATGCTGAAAGAACCCATGATTCCAAAGGCCTGTGATCGGGTCGGTATGGCTTTTCTGTCGGGTCATTTCGTAAAGGCGTGAATTCTCAATCGCCAGGGCCGCCTGATTGGCCAGGACCATAAACATCCGAAGGTCATCCTCGGAAGGCCGGCGCTGCGTATAAATATTATCGGCAACGATAAGGCCGATGGCTTTATCTTTAATCTTAAGGGGAACAATAACCAGCTCATCGGTCTTAAAGGTTTGAAAAAGAATATCGGTGGAGCGTTTTTGGATGTCTTCTTTAAAAAGATGTTGAGCCTTGTCTTGGTAGAAAGCTTCTGATAAGACATTATGTTCATTGGGCTCAAGAGGAATTCTCAGATCCTTGACAAGTTTGAATAAAGAGGCAGGGTCGGTGTTTTGTGCCAGGTTATCTTTTTCGATTAAGTCTTCTAACTGTTGATTGGAAGCGGCGATGTGTTTCCAAATTTCCTGCGCATGTTCACCTGAACGCGGGCCGATGGCCATTTTAGGTTCTAGGAGCGTAAGAGTGTCATTGGCCAGAAAAAGAATGGCTCGGTTAAAGCCTAAGCCTGTGTGTGAGGTTACGCCTGTTAAGATAATATAGAGAATATGGTTTAGTTCAAGAGTGGTACGCATGGCATGGCTGATTTCATAGAGGATGGAAAAGTCTCTTTGCGCCCGCTCAAGTTTATGCTGTAATTGTTCGATATTTTCCATGGTTGGATTGCTCAGATTTCTATAACTTGGCTGATTCCAAAACTTTACGCTAAAAGATGTTTGGAAAACGTTTTCTGCTTTATGTGTTGAAAGATAGCACTTTAATTTATTGATGTCAAGGGAATTTATTTTACTCAAAAATTTTTAGAAGCATAACTTATTTAATAACATATAGTTACACCAATCTTGTCAAGAGCAAATCAAAGAAAGCGCTTCCTTGACAGTCCTAGGGTGGGCGTGTTATACTTGGGCGTTTATTCCCAATTAAAATATTTATACTAATATGACGATAATTAATTGGGTCGATCTTATCATGATCGTACTTTTCGGGCTTGGTGTAAATAGCGGCCGGAAAAGCGATTTTTTCACGGAACTGATTATTCTTTTAGGCGTTCTTTTCGCGAATTGTGTGTCCGTACATTATTATGTGCGGCTGGGGCATGTCCTTAATCAGAATTTTGTCCTGCCGCCCGACTCGCAGGAAGTTTTAGCTTTTATCATTCTGGCAGGGACGATTTTGGGGCTGACTTTATTGGCCAAAGGCGGTTGGTTGGTGATTTTAAAGATTCATTTAAACCGCCACGTTGATAATTGGGGGGCGCTGATTTTTTCCATTATTAAAAGTTATTTTCTGTGTGGCTTGGTTCTTTTTGCTCTGGTGATTTCAGGCCACCCTCCGATTAAAAACGCTTCCAGACAGTCGCTTAGTTTTATCATCCTCAAGAAAACGTCCCTCAGCGTTTATAGTGCCTTTTATGCAGGTTTTATTGGTCATCTTTTCTCTGAAGAACCTTTGAATCAAAAGGCTTTTCGGCTGATGCAAGAAGACAGATAGAAAGTTTTGCTTCATGAAATTAAAGGGAATTTACGACATCATCATCCGGGAAGGTATCAAGGCGGATTTACGCACGAGGGGTCAGATTCAGAAATTTTTGCGGGACAAGAAAAAAGAACGCACCAAGTTAAGGTCGTCTTTAAAGAAGTTCTTTGATAAAGAAAGTTTGACCAATCCTTACGCCGATACGCGCATTTTATACGGCGATCCTAATAGAGACATCAAGCGTGTTATGGTGGGCATTGACATTGAAGTCGGCGAATTAATTTTGGCCGATCAGCTATGGCGTAAGGGGCAGCGGGTTGATTTGGTACTGGCGCATCATCCTGAAGGCGTTGCCTTGGCCGGTTTGGATGAGGTGATGGCTCTTCAAACCGATGTGCTGGCCAATTGGGGCGTCGATAGTGAAGTCGCCGGGCAGTTTATGGAACAGCGCATCGACAAGGTTTCCCGCGGCATTCATGGCGTGAACCATACGCGGGCGGTGGATGCGGCGCGGTTGTTGGAGATTCCGCTTTTATGCTGTCATACGCCGGCGGACAATCATGTGGCCCGATACCTTCAACGGATTATGGATACCAGGAAACCGAAAACACTGCGGCAGGTCGTTGATATTCTTTTGAAGGAACCTGAATACCGGGATGCGATGGTCAATAAGGCCGGGCCGAAGATATTGATGGGCCAGCCTAAAGATATAGCTGGTAAAATTTTTGTGGATATGACCGGTGGAACCGAGGGAACAGAGAATGTCTATGGCCGGTTGTCCCAACTGGGCGTCAAGACGTATTTAGGCATGCATTTATCCGACAGCCATTACCAGAGATTAAAAAGCGAACACATGAATTTGGTCATCGCCGGGCATATGGCCAGCGATAATCTGGGAATGAATTTGTTATTGGATAAAATTGAGAAAAAAGGGAAACTCGACATCATTGCGTGTTCAGGTTTTAGGAGAGTACGCCGGTAATGGGCATGATTCCGCAAGAAATCATTGATGAGACCTTAAATCGTTGTGATATCGTTGAGGTCATCTCCGCGTACGTTCCTTTAAAAAAGGCTGGTAGAAATTTTAAAGGCCTGTCGCCGTTCAATCACGAGAAGACGGCGTCGTTCTTTGTCAGTCCGGACAAGCAGATCTTCCATTGTTTCAGCAGCGGCATCGGCGGCAATGTGATCACCTTCGTGATGAAGATGGAGCGCATGGATTTTCCGGAAGCCGTCCGCTTTCTGGCCAAGCGTGTCGGGGTGGTTATCCCCGAATCCAAATCGAACGCCAAAACGGATAATATCCGCCAGGCGATTTTCAACCTTAATGAGACGGCCGTTCATTATTATCACAGCAATTTGCTTGAAACCAACCCCGAAGCCCAAAAGGCGAGGGAATATCTGGCGAAGCGGCAGATCAGCCAGGAAATTATTGATACGTTCAAGTTAGGTTTTGCGTCGGAGCGTTGGGACGGGTTGCTGCGGTTCCTGGAGAAAAAGAACGTCAGCCTGCGCTTAATGGAACAGGCCGGGTTGATCATTGCGAATAAGAAGCAAGAAGGATTTTTTGATTGCTTTCGTAACCGGATCATTTTTCCGATCTTTGATACGCAAGGAAATTGCCGGGCCTTCGGGGCACGCACCATGGAGGAAGACAATCCGGTTAAATACATCAATTCGCCGGAAACCTCCATTTATACCAAGGGTCATCATTTATACGGATTTCATCTGGCGAAAGAAACGATCACGAAAAGTGATTTTGTGATTATGGTCGAAGGGTATGTTGATTGCATCATGCCGTACCAGGCGGGGGTCAGGAACATCGTTGCTTCGTTGGGAACGGCGTTGACTTTGGAACAGATCCGTTTGATCCGCCGGTACACGAAAAATGTGATCATGCTCTATGATACGGACCGCGCCGGTGAGGCCGCGATGCTGCGCAGTCTCGATATGTTGATTGAAGAAGGCCTGAATGTTAAAGTGGTCACGTTGGAGGAAGGTGAAGACCCGGATTCGTATATCCAAAAGTACGGGGCCAAGGCATTCGCCGGGAAGATCAATAGTGCCAAGACGCTCTTTGATTATAAGTTGCAGGTGTTATTGAATAAATGCGATGTTAAGACAGTGGAAGGAAAGGCTGTCATCGCCGGTGAGATGCTTCCGACGATAGAAAAGTTCAACAATGCCGTGATGCAAACAGGGTATCTGCAGCGATTGTCCAAAGTGCTATTGGTTCCCGAAGAAGCGTTGATGACGGAATTGAAGAAAGTGAGGGAAGTTGCCTCCAAGCGTGTTTCTAAAACGCCGGAAGCGAGGGAACAGTCGGCGCAGGAGCAGTTTCGGACGGCCGAATTTAACATGCTCCAACTTCTTTTAGAGGATCAGCGTTTTATCCCGCTGACCAAAGAAGTGATGGAGCTGGCGGATTTTCAGGATAAAAAGATCCGTGAAGTGATTTCAAAGATTTTTGAGTTATTCGAAGAAGGCAAAGAGATTTCCAGTGTTCGTTTGATGAATAGCTTTGAAGATGAGTCCATTGTCCGGCTCATCTCGCGGCTTTTGGCCGAAGAAGAAAAAGTCCTGGGCGATTTGGATCGCATGCACCGGGATATTATTGTCCGGATTAAAGAAGATCGCCGTAAGCGGTTCAGGCAAGAACTTCTTCAGCAGATTCGTGAGGCCGAACAAAACGGTGATCAGAAGCGGTTGGAGGAATTGAAAACGGAGTTTAACCAATTTACTAAAAAGTAAAAACGCGGGGAGACTACTTTAAAATGAAACAGCCAAATAAAAAAGATGAATTAGCGCAAGACGTTGAGAAACTGGTCCTGTTGGGTAAAAAGAAAGGTTTCTTGACTTACGATGAGGTCAATGAAGCGCTATCTTCTTCGGTAGATTCCTCTGAAGAAATCGATAAAGTGTTTGATATTCTTGACGGAAAGGATATTAAGATCATCGAGTCCGAAGATATCCCCGAAGGAGAGGTCGAAGAGGTTGAAGAGGATGTGGAGAGCTCCGATGGGGCGCCGGAAACACGCGAACAAGAGATCCGCCGGGTACGCGAAGAAAACCGCGAGGATGAGGTGTATTCGGATAAATTCATCCCCTTGGATGATCCGGTCAAGATGTATCTTAAACAGATGGGCTCCATTCCCCTTTTATCTCGCGAGAATGAGATTAATTTGGCCAAGCGCATTGAGGAGGCTGAAATCAGGTTTGCGGAAGCTTTATTCAAGTCCGCTTTTGCGCGCAAGGAAGCCTTGAAGGCGGTCAATAAGGTCCTTAATGAAGAGATCAATGTCGAAGATGTGATCAAAGACGAGCTTGAGCGTCGGCCCAAATTGATCAAGGAGCTCAATCGGATCAGATCTGCCGTCGGCCGAACGAAGGTGGGAAGCGAAAAAGCCGCTAAGATATTGGCTGAATTTAAGTTGACCGCTTCTTTCAATGAAGCTATTGCCGACCAGATCCAGGAAACCCTGGAACGTATTGAGAGAATCGATAAACTTTTGAAGGGGAAAAGAAAGACCGAGAATGTCAAACAGTTGAAGAAAGAGCGGGTTAAATTGGTAAGAGAATTAGGGCAACCACTTAAAGTGATCAAGGAAGAATTGCGGATCATTAAGATCCGTCAATCCAAATTCAACAAAGCCAAGAAGCTTTTGGTGGAAGCCAACTTAAGGCTCGTCGTTAGTATCGCCAAAAAATATATCAACCGCGGTTTGTCGTTCTTGGATCTGATCCAGGAAGGCAACATGGGGCTTATCCGGGCGGTTGAAAAATTCGAATATAAGCGCGGGTATAAATTCTCGACGTACGCAACGTGGTGGATCCGCCAGGCCATTACGCGTTCCATCGCGGACCAGGCGCGCACGATCCGCATCCCGGTCCATATGACGGAAACGATCAATAAGATCATCCGGATTTCGCGTTTGTTTGTTCAGGAATTCGGCCGCGAACCGACCGCGCAGGAAATCTCCCTGCAAATGCGCATCCCGGTCAGTAAGGTCAAAGAGATCTTGAAGATCTCCCAGGTACCGATCTCATTGCAAACACCCATCGGTGATGAAGGAGATACGCATTTCGGCGATTTTATCGAAGATAAAAAGGCCATTTCCCCGGCCAACGCGACCTTGCAATCCATGCTTAAGGATGAAATTGGCCATGTCCTTAATACCTTGGATGAAAGGGAGCGCAAGATCCTTGAGCTGCGCTTTGGGATCCATGATGGGACCACCCGAACGCTGGAAGAAGTGGGCAGCGAATTTAACGTCACCCGCGAGCGGGTCCGTCAGATCGAATCCAAGGCCTTAAGAAAGCTGCGCCATCCGACACGTTCACGGCGCATGAAGCAGTTTCTAGACATGGCTGCTAAAGAGGATGAGATCATTTAACATCTCGATCTTAAGTTTAAAAAAAGGCCTGCTTATTAAAAGCAGGCCTTTTTTATTACTAATATTATTATTTAAATAATAGAACGGACGGCCATTTTTAGTTAACTCCTTGATAATCAAGCACTTTTGAACAAAACAGCTTGCGAGGGGAAATCTGTTGAAAATGCATAGGTGTTATGTTATGCTGATTGACAAATTTTGGGAGACTCAATCAGGGCCCTTAGCTCAGTCGGTGAGAGCAGTTGACTCATAATCAATTGGTCCCAGGTTCGAGTCCTGGAGGGCCCAGGTAAGTTGAGTTTAGGGCGCATAGCTCAGCTGGTTAGAGTGTTGCCCTCACATGG
>DATDQB010000019.1:0-19881 GCA_035292445.1 Candidatus Omnitrophota bacterium | reverse complement strand
CCAAGCAGCCGGCGGCTAAATGATACGATTCGAAACTTCCGAGAAACGTTTCGTTTATGTTCTTCTTTGCCTAGCTAGCTTCACCATTTCCTTCAATCTCGCGGCTATTACGGCGGCCATTCCCGTCATCAGCAGCGATCTAAACCTGCCTGATTTTCTCGTCGCTAAGATCATTCCGTATTACTACATACCTTACGGCCTTGCCGCGCTCATTTACGCCCCTTTGACGCGGTTTTTCAGTTACCGCTCCGTGCTGACCGTTTCCATGGTTTTCTATGCCGGCGCCTGTTATTTTTGCGCCACGGTTGCCGAACTCAATTTTTTTTTCTTGGGACGCATCGCCATGGGCATTACGGCAGCCGGTGTGATCCCGCTGGGGCTTATGGTCATTGGAGAGTTTTACGAAAAGAACATCCGCGGCCGGCTCATCGGGATCTTTTTCGGTTGCACGTTTGTGGCGTCTCTTTTGGGCGTTATCTTAGGCGGGTTCGCCGACTGGCGCTGGTTATTTACCGCTCCGGCCATTCTGGGTGGCCTGCTCTCACTGCTCGTTTCATTGTGCCCCTCATCGATTTTGCGGCAAAAACATCTCGGTCATATCAATTATTTCCAGTCGTTAGGAAATAGCAGCATCCTGCGCGTTTTTCTTTTCATTTTCGCCATCAGCTTCTTGTATCATGGGGTCCATGCCTGGTATGGCGTTTACCTGAACCGCGTGTATCATCTGGACAAGCTGGCTATAAGTATATTTTTTATTATTACTCTTATAGGGGGCTTCGTGGGCCAGCTTTTGGGCGGGGTGATCTCCGATCTAAAAGGAAGGAAGGCCGCCTGTTATATGGGGGTCATCGGTTTGGGTTTAAGCACCATTTTCCTATATACGACATACCCTCTTTTTGCTCTCGCCATCATCCTATTTTCCATTCCGATGTGTTGGACGATAGGCCATAACGGCCTCTCAACGGTCCTTACGGACTTTCCCGACGAGGACCGTCCGATCATCGCGAGCCTTAATTCCGCCGTGCGCTTTTTTTCCGGAGGGCTAGGTTTCCAGGTTTCGAGCCTTTTCGTGGAGCAAAGTTTTAGGTTGACATTTTTAGGAATAGGTATATTAATATTATTATTATCTTTTATATTAAAATATATAATTCCTAATAATTAAAGCATAACTAATCGTATATATAGGAGTAGTAATGAACCTAAAGGGAAAGAACGCTATTATCACCGGTGCCAGTAAAGGCATAGGCAAAGCCATCGCTTTACGTTTGGGCCAAGAGGGCGTCAATTTGGTTTTGGCGGCCAGGACGCAAAGCGTATTAAATGAAGCGGTCAACGACATTAAAAAGAAATCAAAAGGAAAGGTCCTTGGGGTTGCCTGCGATGTGAGCAAGTTGGAAGATTTGCAGAAGCTTGTGAATGTGGCCTTGAAAGAACTGGGCGGCGTTGATATTTTGATCAATAATGCCGGCGTATCGAGCCAGTATCCTTTTGAGAAACAGCCGTTGGAAGATCTTGAACGTTTAGCTCACACCAATTATCTAGGGTATGTGCGCCTTATCCGTTTGGTGATCAATCATATGATCGAGAAAAAAAGCGGTGCCATTATCAATATGGTTTCAGGCTCAACTCTGGTGGACCCGGTCCCGCGCACCTTTGTTACGTACAGTTCTTTAAAGGTAGGCCTGCGCGCTTTCCTCAAAGGGCTTTTCTGGGAAATGCGTGATCACGGGATCAAGATCACATCCATTTTACCGGGCGTTGTTGATACCGAATTAACCGATAAATTAGACAATATTACCAAGGAACAGAAAGAACGGCTCATGTCACCGGAGACGGTTGTCGATATGGTGATGTTCGCTTTATCTGTTCCGCAAAATGCTTGTCCACTGGAGTTGGCTGTCATTAACCAGCAGACGCCGTGGACCAAGCCGATCATTGATTACGCTCAAAAACAAGCGAAATGAGACGTCAGTCATCAGTCGTCAGTCTTCAGCTGAAGACTGATAGCTGATGTCTGATGACTAAATAAAGGAGGTGATTTAACAATGGACAAAACAGTAGCAACGTTCCAGAAAAATAAGTTCCAAGAGATCCGCGTCGGCGTGCGTGAATACAAGGGGAATGACCTGATCGATATCCGCACCTGGACGATGACCCAAGGCACCGAGGAAATGGTCCCGACAGCCAAGGGTGTCTCGATCAACGTGCATCTTTTGGAAGACCTCAAGAAGGCGATTACAGCGGTCGAAAAGACGTTAAAAGACAGCAGCATGATTTAACGATTGATCCCGCCTTTAGGAATTATTTTAATGACCAAGCCTAACACCTTCCTTAACTGTCATGGCTTATACGATTGACACCCACAGTCATTACATGCCGCCTGAAGTTGCCGAGCACACGGCATTTTTTAAGGCGGGCTGGTCGGATATCAGGCATCACCTTAAGACCATGGATGCCCATACAATCGACAAAGCTTTGTTGGTTTATCCGACAAGCGATGCGCATCTTAATATGGGCGGATGGTCTAACCTTTGTAAGATCTATAACGAAAAAATCGCGGATGTTGTCAGGCAACACCCGGACCGGCTTATCGGGGCCGGCATCATCCCTATTGATGCGCCGGATCGTTATGCGGATGAATGTACGCGCATGCGCAGCTTAGGGTTAAAAGTCATTTCATTGGCCTCCAGTTATGACGGCGTTTATCTCGACGACCAAAAGTTTTTCCCCGTTTATGAGTTCGCCTCAAAATATAAAATTCCTGTCCATGTTCATCCGCAGATCTTGAACCCTATAGGAGAAGAGCGTGTGCGTGATCCCTTATTGTCACCGGTCTTGGAATACGTGTTCGATGTTTCCATCTGCATCGGTAAAATGATGATGTCCGGCACATTCATGAAATTTCAGGAAGTAAAATTTATTTTCGCGCATTATGGAGGAGTGCTGCCGTTACTCAAGGAGCGTTTTGACACGACGTATCAAATGCTGCGAAAAAGGAATTTTGTCAAAGATATTTTTATACTACCCAGCGAATATTTCAGGAACATCTATTTCGATACCAGCGGCTCCAAATCACCCGGTTCCCTGGCCTGCGCCTTGGAGCTGGCGGAGCCTTCCCACATTTTTTTCGGCAGTGATTTCCCCGCCAACCAAGCCATCGATGAGGCCCTTTCCGTCATAAAAAAGGCCCCCTTAAAAGAGGAGGAGAGGCGGTTGATGCTGGAGAATAATTTGTTGAAACTGCTATAGTTAGCACATTTTTAAACCACCTTTTAAATATCGTTTTATATAAGAAAAATACTTGACAGTAGTATGAATTTTTGTTATCTTCTCTAACACTTAAAATAAGCACTATATGTGTTTATTTGTTCGAATGTTTTTGTCATAGTTTTTTGTTGTTTATTCCGCTATAATAAAGCCAAAGCGAAGTAACCCGCAAAAATTTTCTGCAAAAACAACTGATCTTTGAAATCTTGTTAATTTTTCCAAAGCCAATGCTTTGAGCATTTAAAACGCCAAGTCTTTTGGAGAGTTTGATCCTGGCTCAGAGTGAACGCTGGCGGCGTGGATTAGGCATGCAAGTCGAGCGAACCCGCAAGGGTTAGCGGCAAAAGGGTTAGTAACACGTAGGTAATTTTCCCCAAAGACGGACATAGCACCGTGAAAACGGTGGTAATTTCCGATATGGTGCCGACTACACATGTAGTTGGTATTAAAGTTAGGGACCGTAAGGCCTGATGCTTTGGGATGAGCCTGCGTCCTATCAGCTAGTTGGTGAGGTAACGGCCCACCAAGGCTTATGACGGGTAGCTGGTCTGAGAGGACGACCAGCAACACTGGGACTGAGACACTGCCCAGACTCCTACGGGAGGCTGCAGTCGAGAATCTTTAGCAATGGGCGAAAGCCTGACTATGCGACGCCGCGTGCAGGATGAAGGTCTTCGGATTGTAAACTGCTTTTGTTAGGGAAGAATACCTTGAAGTTAATAGCTTCAAGGCTGACGGTACCTGACGAATAAGCCACGGCCAACTCCGTGCCAGCAGCCGCGGTAATACGGAGGTGGCGAGCGTTACTCGGAATCATTGGGTGTAAAGGGCAAGTAGGCGGCCAATTAAGTGAGGGGTGAAATCCTGCGACTCAATCGCAGAACTGCCTTTCAAACTGATTGGCTTGAGACTGAGAGAGGGAAACGGAATTAGCGGTGTAAGGGTGAAATCTGTAGATATCGCTAAGAACACCGGCGGCGAAGGCGGTTTCCTGGTTCAGTTCTGACGCTCAATTGCGAAAGCTAGGGTAGCGAACAGAATTAGATACTCTGGTAGTCCTAGCCGTAAACGATGAGTACTAGGTGTTGGGACTTCGGTCTCGGCGCCGCAGCTAACGCATTAAGTACTCCACCTGGGGACTACGGCCGCAAGGCTAAAACTCAAAGGAATTGACGGGGACCCGCACAAGCGGTGGAACATGTGGTTTAATTCGATGCTACGCGAAGAACCTCACCTGGGCTTGACATGCTCCTTATATCCCTATGAAAGTAGGGAGTCGGTTCGGCCGGAGGATGCACAGGTGCTGCATGGCTGTCGTCAGCTCGTGTCGTGAGATGTTGGGTTAAGTCCCGCAACGAGCGCAACCATTGCCCCATGTTGCTATCATGTTATGCCTTCGGGCATGACGTGAGCACTCTTGGGGGACTGCCCGGGATAACCGGGAGGAAGGTGGAGATGACGTCAAGTCAGTACGGCCCTTATGCCCAGGGCTACACACGTGTTACAATGGCAGGTACAGAGGGTAGCCAACCCGCGAGGGGGAGCCAATCTCAAAAAACCTGTCCCAGTTCGGATTGGAGTCTGCAATCCGACTCCATGAAGCCGGAATCGCTAGTAATGGGAGATCAGCTCGCTCCCGTGAATACGTTCCCGGGTCTTGTACACACCGCCCGTCAAGCGATGGAAGCTGGGAGTACCCGAAGTCCTACGTAGGTAGGCCGAAGGTAAAACCAGTGACTGGCGCTAAGTCGTAACAAGGTAGCCGTACGGGAACGTGCGGCTGGATCACCTCCTTTCTATTCTGCTCCGCCTCAAAACTTTCGTTTGGAGGCTTCGCAGAAATAAATTCTACTTTGACGAAATTTGTCGGAGCAGAATATTTCTTCGAAGCTCAAACGCGAAAGCATTTGAGCGAAGAAGAATATAAAGCGCATCCATGAAGCGATATCATGGCGAAGTTCCTCTCATGGAACGTGACAAAATAGTTGGACAGATTCTCCAAACTTGGCTTTAATTTGATAAAAGTGGGCAGTGATCCCTGGTCACTGACCACGATCACTGGCCTCTAATCAATTTGGGCCCGTCCTCGAAGTTGCTATGCAGCTTCGAGGGCTGGCCCAAGTTTTTCTGAAAAGAAAATTGTGGTAACTTGGGCCCGTAGCTCAGCTGGTTAGAGCACCGTCTTGATAAGGCGGGTGTCAGTGGTTCGAATCTACTCGGGCCCACCATCTTAGTCGTAAGTAATAAGTTGTAAGTTTTAAGCGATTGAAATTTTTCTTATAACTTACAACTTACGGCTTATAACTAGTTTGGGGGCTGTAGCTCAACTGGGAGAGCGCCTGCTTTGCAAGCAGGAGGTCAGGAGTTCGATCCTCCTCAGCTCCACCAAATTTAAACGGAAAAATTAATAAGATTTTCATAAATAAATTTTCTGTAGGGACACAGCAGCGCTGTGGCCTTACAAGAGCTCTTTGACAATTATGTAGAGGAAAACGGCTAATAACCAAAATTACAATTTCAAATTGAAATGGTCAAGCTACTAAGGGTTTACGAAGGATGACTTGGTAGACTCAGGCGATGAAGGACGTGGGAAGCAGCGATATGCCTCGGGGAGATGCAACCAATCTTTGATCCGGGGACCTCCGAATGGGAAAACCCACCTAGGTTTGCTCCTAGGTACCCCGCCGAAAATAAAATATTGGCGGGGAGCGAACGTGGCGAATTGAAACATCTCAGTAGCCATAGGAACAGAAACCGTATAGAGATTCCCCCAGTAGCGGCGAGCGAAAAGGGAAAAGGCTAAACTTCGTAATTTTTTACGAGGGGTTGCGGGACCTCAATGTGGGACCGGCGAGAATAGTTGAAGCGCTTGGAAAAGCGCACCATAGAAAGTGATAGTCTTGTAAACGAAATTCTCAATGGCTCTAGAGGCATCCCAAGTACTGCGGGGCACGGGAAATCTTGCAGGAATCAAGCCCGACCATGGGCTAAGCCTAAATACTCGAGTCTAACCGATAGTGAACAAGTACCGTGAGGGAAAGTCGAAAAGAACCCCGGAAGGGGAGTGAAATAGAACCTGAAATCGTAAACCTACAAGCTGTCGAAGGCCTATGCACATCTTCGGGTGTGAATGGCTAACGGCGTACCTTTTGCATAATGGACCAACGAGTTACTACGTGTTGCAAGCTTAAGATCCTCTGGATCGTAGGCGCAGCGAAAGCGAGCCTGAATAGGGCGACAAAGTAACACTTAGTAGACCCGAAGCCAAGTGATCTACCCATGGCCAGGTTGAAGCGCTGAGAAATCAGCGTGGAGGACCGAACTCATAACTGTTGAAAAAGCTAGAGATGAGCTGTGGGTCGGAGTGAAAGGCTAATCAAACTTGGTAATAGCTGGTTCTCCCCGAAATAGTTCTAGGACTAGCGTTGGATAAATTGCATATCAGGGGTAGAGTTACCGAATAGGCTAGGGGCCTTACCAGGCTGCCAAACCTAAACAAACTCCGAATACTGATATGTTTACTCCGGCAGTAAGTCTGTGGGGGCTAAACTTCATGGTCAAAAGGGTAACAGCCCAGACCATCGGCTAAGGTCCCTAATATCGTCTAAGTGGTAAAGGAAGTGGAATCACATTGACAGCCAGGATGTTGGCTCAGAGGCAGCCATCATTTAAAGAGTGCGTAACAGCTCACTGGTCGAGTGATTCTGCGCCGAAAATGATCGGGGCTCAAGGCGATAACCGAAGCCATGGATTACGCGCCGACTTCGGTCGGCGGTAGTGGTAGGGGAGCGTAGTATTCTGCTGTGAAGGCGTACCGTAAGGAGCGCTGGAGCGGATACTAGTGATAATGTTGGTATGAGTAGCGAAAACTACGGCGAGAAACCGTAGCGCCGAAAATCCAAGGTTTCCTGGGGAAGGTTAATCCTCCCAGGGTTAGTCGATCCTAAGGCGAGGCCGAAAGGCGTAGTCGATGGACATCCGGTTAATATTCCGGAACCAGTTATGGGCGTTAAAACAAGCGTTGACGCAGGAGGCTAGGTGTGCGAAGTGTTGGATGTCTTCGTCCAAACCTATGGCCCCGATGGAAACGTCGGGGTGAGGGGTGATGGGGAGCCAAAGCTACGGCTGCGGCGAAGGCACTCATGCCAGGCTGCCGAGAAAATTCGTTTGTTAGCTACATAACTGCTCGTACCGTAATCCAACACAGGTAGATAACCAGAATATGGTAAGGCGCTCGAGAGAACTTTCCTTAAGGAACTAGGCAATCTGGCCCCGTAACTTCGGAATATGGGGTGCCGGCGAAGTGAACTTGCACAGAGGGAGCTTCAATGGTCACAGTAAAGAGGCCCGGTCGACTGTTTAGTAAAAACACAGCACTCTGCGAAGTCGAAAGACAATGTATAGGGTGTGACACCTGCCCGGTGCTGGAAGGTTAACGGGAGGGGTCAGCCCGCCGCAAGGCGAGGTGAAGCTCCGAACCGAAGCCCCAGTAAACGGCGGCCGTAACTATAACGGTCCTAAGGTAGCGAAATTCCTTGTGGGGTAAGTTCCCACGCGCACGAATGGTGTAACGAATTGGGCGCTGTCTCAAGGAGAGACTCGGCGAAATTGTAGCGGCGGTGAAGATGCCGTCTACCCGCATCAGGACGAAAAGACCCCAGAACCTTTACTGCAATCTGGTATTGGGTTTGAGTTCTGTTTGTGTAGCATAGGTGGGAGACTGTGAGGCCTGGGCGCTAGCTCAGGCAGAGTCATTAGTGAAATACCACCCTAATAGTTCTTAGATTCTAACCTCGTTCCGTAAATCCGGACGGGAAACAGTGCCAGACGGGCAGTTTGACTGGGGCGGTTCCCATCTAAAGTATAACGATGGGGTCCAAAGGTTCCCTTAGGACGGTTGGCAATCGTCTTTAAAGTGTATGGGCATATGGGAGCTTAACTGTGAGTCCGACAGGACGATCAGATACGAAAGTAGGGCCAAGTGATCCGGTAGTAGGTCATGGGACTGCTATCGCTCAACGGATAATAGGTACTCTGGGGATAACAGGCTGATAGCGCTCGAGAGTTCATATCGACAGCGCTGTTTGGCACCTCGATGTCGGCTCATCCTATCCTGGGGCTGGACAAGGTCCCAAGGGTCCGGCTGTTCGCCGGTTAAAAGGGTACGCGAGCTGGGTTTAGAACGTCGTGAGACAGTTCGGTCTCTATCCGATGCGGGCGTTCGATAGTTGAAGAGAAGCTCTCCCCAGTACGAGAGGACCGGGAGAGACGAACCTCTGGTGTTCCAGTTGTCCTGCCAAGGGCAATGGCTGGGTAGCCACGTTCGGAAGGGATAAGTGCTGAAAGCATCTAAGCACGAAGCCTCCCTCAAGATGAACTATCGTTTCCTGCCTTCGGGCAGGATGAAGGTACCTCGTAGTCTACGAGGTTGATAGGCTGCATGTGGAAGTCCCGTAAGGGATTAAGCTAAGCAGTACTAATCTGCCAAACGCTTGACCTAATTTTTGTTTACACTTATGGAGCCCCGTAGGGGCGACATAAGTGTTAGCAAAAATAATCCCGAGCGTAAGCGAGGGATAAATGTCATATTTTAGGTTATAGTCTTTTTTCTCTACATAATTGTCAAATAATTTGATATTCCGCATTTGATCTTATCTAATTTTATGGTAGATCAAATACGGAAACAATTTTCCTCAGAAATATTTTGAGGTAATTGATTTCCGGTAACTTTACTGAGGGGGTCACACCCGTTCCCATCCCGAATACGGCAGTTAAGCCCCTCAAGGTCGATGGTACTATGGTCGCAAGGCCATGGGAGAGTAGAACGTTACCGGGTTCATTTGAGTGTTAATTTACGCGACCGATAGGAAGCGTAAATTAGAACACGAAAATGCCCCGCACCAAATATTTGGTGCGGGGTTTTTTTATGGCCGATCCGGCAAAAATTTAATTTGCCCCATAAGTGTAAGAAAATTAATTGACAAATTAATTAGCTATGCTAATCTTTAGTATAGCTAATTAAGCTAACCCTTGTCTTTTCTAAAAAGTAAAGCGAGGTAGGCAAGGGCGGCGGCGCACAGGCAAGTTACGTTCGCCTGCCAAAGGCAGGCTCCGTAACTTGTGTGCTTGCCGACTTTAGCTAGGCTAATTAGTTGGAGGTTGATATGAGCCGTTCCGAGCAGATCGCTAAAGAGATGTCCCAGATCGTGCCCACGTTTTTGCGGCACATGTTCCCGTATGTTTTTGCGCAGATGGAATTGCCGCCTTCCCAGGTCGTAGCCTTGGTTTCCATTGAGGAGCAGGGAGGCTGTACCTTAACCCAATTAAAAAAAGATATGCACGTGAGCGCCCCCACGGTCAGCGGGATCGTAGCCCGGTTGGAGCGTGACGGTTATGTGGCACGCCAGCAAGATGAGAAGGACCGGCGCGTGGTCAATGTCTCCTTGACAGTTAAGGGAAAAGGCGTTGTTGACAAATTCCGCGGCAACATTGAAAAACGTTGGAAGCATATTTTAAGCAACATGCCCGTTGAGGTCGGTGAAAACGCGATACAAACGATCCGCCGTATTGCCAAAGGATTCAGCGATGGAACGATTTAACCGGGTTATTATTTTATTATTCTTAATGACCGTATGTAGGGGCGTACTGCAGTACGCCCCTACGGCAGCGTTTGCCGATGAACCAAATGCATATCGATTGTCATTAGATGATGTCACACGCCTTGCCCTTTCGAATAATTTCGATATCCAGATCGCCAAATATGAGGCGTGGATCGCCCGCACCGATAACGCGGTCGCCACTTCCATCTACGACACCCTTTTTAACGCCGAAGTTGAATATGAAAAGGATAAGAGCAAGAAAACATCGACGATCTTAGGCAGCAAGGCCGTGACCAATGACTATAATGTCGGACTGTCACAGCAGCTTCCCACTGGAACGAATATCAGCGTTGATCTGATCAATAATCGCAATTGGAGCGATTCCTCTTTTACGACTTCACCACTCACGCACGAATCGAGTGTGGGCGTGACCGTCGAGCAGGATCTGGGGAAGAATTTTTTCGGCATTCAGGACCGCGGCGAGATCAAGGTCACGAAATTGGAAGTGAACAATAAGGAATACACTTCTTTAGACAAGATCGAGTTTATGCTGGCCCGGGCGCAAAAGGCGTATTGGGACCTTGCCTTGGCGAAGGAGCGCGTAAGAATCGAAGAATATATGGCCGAACAGGCCAAACGGCTTTATGATCTGCACCAGGAAAAATTGAAAGACGGCTTAGTGGAGGTGCCGGAGGCCATCGCCTCGCAGGTCAATTATGAAAAAAGAAAGAATGAGCTCACGCTTGCCCGCAGTGAAGTTAAGACAAAAGAAAATGTGCTGAAGCTATTGTTAAATCAAACGGCTGAAGGCGCTGTCATTGAGCCCGCCCAGGATCTGAGCCTTCCCGAGAGGATCGAAACCTTAGAGGTATCCATGAAAAACGCTTTCGATAACCGCCGCGATTATAAATCCGCCCGTAATCTTCTTAAGATACGCGATATCGAGCTCACGATGAAGAAAAATAACCTTTGGCCTGAGATCAATGTGACCGCCACTTTGGCCCAGAACGGCCTGGGCGATCATTTCAATGATGCTGTCAAAGAAGTGACGGAGGAGACCAATACAGATTTCTTTGCGGGCTTGACCGTTGAGATCCCGCTACTTAATACCAAGGCGCGTTCTCAGCTTAAAGCCGCGCAGCTTCAGAAGGCCAAGGATATCATCGGCATGAAACTGCTGGAGAAGTCCATCGCTATCGAGGTCTTGGACCAGGTCCGAAACTGCAATATCTTCCGTGAAGTCGCTGAAAACAATATCCGCATTGCTGTAATGGAAGAAGATAAGTTGGTGGAAGAAGAAAAACGCTTCAATGTGGGCCGTTCCGATACCGATACCGTCATTCGATTCCAGGAAGATCTGATCCAGGCCAGATGGATGGCCGCGGATGCCAAATACCGGTATCAGGTGTCGCTCATCGACCTGCAGCTGAAAGAAGCGACGTTGTTAAATTCATATTGGAAGGAAGGATTATAAGTCTTCAGTCTTCAGTCATCAGTCTTCAACTGATGACTGATAGCTGATGACTGATAGCTAAAAATGAATATCGGCCGGTTTTCCGTCAATAATGCGCTTTTGGTCAATCTGATCGCCCTGTTCATTTATTGCTGGGGTTTTTGGGCCATGATCAATCTGCGCCGCGACGCTTTTCCCAACGTTTCCTTTGACCAGGTGATGGTCCAGGCGGTGTATGCCGGAGCGCCTGCCGAGGACGTGGAAAAATTCGTGACCATCCCTATCGAGAAGGAGCTCAAAAGCGTTGATGGGATTAAGGAGATGTCCTCTGTTTCCGATGAAGGTATATCCATGATCAATCTCACCATTAATCCTGATGAGAAAGACAAGAGGAAGGTGGTTGACGATATCCGCCGGGCCGTGGACCGGGCGCAGGATCTTCCGGAAGAAGCGGATGACCCGCTTGTCACCGAGATGACGACCGAAGAATTCCCGATCATTGAAATATCTTTAAGCGGTGAGCAGCCGGAAAGTGAAAAGCGGCGTTTCGCTGAAACCCTTGAGGATAAATTGGAAGATATCCCCGGGGTCGCTTCCATCATGCGCATCGGCTGGAGGGACCAGCAGTTTTGGGTGGAACTGAACCCCGATAAATTAAAAGAGTATCATGTATCCTTCAATGAAGTGATGGATGCTCTCAGTTCGCGCAACATCACTCTTCCCGGAGGCCAGCTCACGACGCCATCGGTTGAATTCAACATCCGCACAACGGGCGAGTTCCGCAGCCCGGCGGAGGTGGAAGAGGTCGTCATCCGCGCCAATGATGCCGGCAATTGGCTTAAGGTCAAGGATGTGGGCCGGGTCATTGACACCTTTGAAGATGAAACACGCATCGCCAAGATCAACGGCAAGCGCGCCATTGCCATGGTCGTCTTAAAACGTGAACAGGCGGATGCCATCACCGTCACCGACAATGTGAAGAAAACTATCGAAGAGTTCCAGGCCCATCTTCCAACGGGAATGGAAATTACGCTCACCAACGACTTTTCGTATTATGTCAAGCGCCGGCTCAATGTCTTGATCAGTAACGGTATCCAGGGTTTTATTTTTGTTACCATCATTTTATTTTTATTCATGGACCCTGTGCCGGCCATAGCGACGGCCTTGGGGATTCCGTTCGCTTTATTCGCCACGTTCGCCTTTATGTCCATGACCGGGATGAGCATCAATTTGATTACGATGCTGGGCTTTATAATTGTTTTGGGAATGCTTGTCGATGACGGTATCGTGGCCTCCGAAAACGTGTACCGTTATCTTGAGGAAGGCATGGAACCTATGCAGGCTGTCGTCAAGGGCGCGCAAGAGGTCTTTAAACCCATTATGGGAAGCATTCTGACGACCTGGGCGGCCTTTGCGCCGCTTATGTTTATGACAGATATCATCGGGAAATTCATCTCGGCCATCCCTGTCATTGTTATCGTAGCGTTGGCAGCCTCTTTATTCGAAGCATTTCTGGTCCTGCCATCGCATTTATTAGAATGGGGAAAATACAGGATCCGCGTGAAAGGATACCACAAGCCCAAGAAGGTCAAGCCGTTCGTTAGAAAGATGCAGGAAAAATATGAGGCTTTCCTACGCTTGTGCTTGAAGCACCGTTACGGGGTCTTGGGAGGGTTGATCGTTATTTTTGTGGGGGCCCTGTTATTGGCGGCCTTGCACATGAAGATCATTCTATTTACCGGCGAAGGGATCGAAGAATTTTATATTCGGGCGGAAGCCAAAATGGGTATCCCGCTTAAGGCCATGGATGAGCTGATCAAACCTGTGGAAAGCCTTGTTGCGAGCATTCCGAAAGCCGATCTCAATGCCTATCGCACGTATTTGGGAAGTATCGAGGAAGAAGGCGGGTTCGATCCCAATGCCAAACGGGGCACCCATCTGGGTCAGATCACGGTTTTCTTGACGCCGATGCAGGCACGCAAGAGATCGCCCCAGGAAATCATTGAATCCATAAGGCCTGAGTTCGAAAAGATCGAAGGGTTCGAGAAATTATACTTTTTCAAGCCCAAAGAAGGCCCGCCGGTGGGAAAGCCGGTGGCGGTCGGGATCAAGGGAGAGGAATTTACCGATCTTGAAAAGATCGCCGCACAGGTCAAAACCGTTTTGGAGAAGACCGATGGCGTTTCCGACATCCAGCTCAGTTATGAGTTCGGGAAAAAGCAGCTTCGGATCGACATCGATGAGGACAAGGCCAAGAAATATTATTTGACCGTTGAGGATATTGCCTCTACCGTGCGTAACGCGATCAAAGGGGGTCTGGCAACGACCATTAAGCCGACGAAAGCGGAAGAGGAGATCGATGTCCTGATCCGTTTCCCCGAGGAGGTACGTAACGATCCAAAAGTTTTTGAGAAGATCTTGATCCGTAACCAACGCGGCAGTCTCGTGCCGTTCACCTCTGTCGCGCGCACACAGGAAACGGAAGGCATTTATCAGATCCAGCATTTGGACGGCAAGAGGGTCATTTGGGTGACGGCCGAAGTGGACAATGCGAAAGCGACTTCCTTAAGTGTCAACGTGGCGTTAAAGAAATTGATGGGGGGGATCCTTGCCAAATACCCCGGCAACAGCGTTAAATTCTCCGGAGAATTCGAAGAACAGCAATCGACCGCACGTAATTTATTTGTTGCGTTTTTGTTGGTTCTCTTTCTTATTTTTATTATCCTTGCCCAGGAATTTAAATCACTGGCTGAACCGTTCATCATTATGCTCACCATTCCATTTGGCATGATCGGTGTTATTTTTGCGTTCTTTTTGCATGGCCGGCCTTTAAGCTTTTTCGCCCTTCTGGGACTTGTCGGTCTTTCCGGTATTGTTGTCAATTCATCGATCGTTCTCATCGATTTTATCAATGTCCGGCGTAAAGAGGGAGCAGGGCTGATGGAATCGATCATCGAAGCCGGGCGCACGCGGTTACGCCCGATTCTTATGACATCGTTTACGACCGTTGCCGGTTTATTATCTGTCGCTTACGGATGGGGCGGCGGAGACCCGTTTTTGAAGCCGATGGCGCTGGCGATCGTCTGGGGATTAACTTTTGCGACGGTCCTGACGCTTATCGTCATCCCCTGCCTGTACGCGATCTTCGATGATCTTTCCGTGAAGGTTTTCCACCGGCCCATGGTCAAGCCCGTGGACAATCAAAGCGCCGTTTAAATGTCCTTTAAATTCAGTTTTTCTTGCCTGAAGGCGTAAGAAAATTGAGCTATAAAGGCGGGAATGTAAACGGCCACCGAACTCAAGAAAGTCATGATGGCGATAGGGCGGCTGTGGTAGAACAAAGAGACAAGATAGGTGGTTTCGTAGCTGTGGCCAATTGTGTCGAAGACCATTTTCAAGATGAAAAGGACCCGCCAGACGACGGGTGGGCCTATTTTTAGTTGGTAGATAAACAAAGCGAGCGGAATGAGAAGGACCGTGTTCAAAACGATTTGGGCGACGTTGAAGAAGTAAACAAACAAAAATAACGGGTCAAAGCATTGGAGAATGTGGAAATATAGATAGGCCGGCGTATCAGGGGTGAAGAAATCAAATATCTTACGGGCCATGAAAAGAAGGATGACGAGAAAATAAACCTCCCAGATGAAGCGCTGGTTTTTTGTCATGGCGGTATTATGGCAAAAAATGATTATAAACGCACGCCATTTTTAGCCCTTTTTGGAAAATATTTAACAAAACCTTTGAATTACAAAAAAAATTTATGCTAATATAAGGACGTTATGAGTCAAGATTTTGAGACCATTGTCGAGACCATACTCGTTAAAGACTCGCGCTACAAGATTGACGCCTACCTTTTCGTCATGGAAGCCCTTTCCTTCACCCAAAGAAAATTCAAGTCCCAGAGCCACGTGACTGGCGAAGAAATTCTCACAGGCATGAGAGATCTTTTGCTTAACAAATACGGCCCCATGACGATGGTGGTCCTTAAGTATTGGGGGATCAAGACCACCGAAGATTTCGGCCATATCATCTTCAATCTGGTGGAGCGTAAGATCCTCAGCAAGACTGAAGATGACAACATCGAGTCGTTCCGCGATGCTTATAGTTTTGAGGAAGTGTTCAGGGAAGGCTACCGCCAGCAGCTGGCCAAGAAGATCAGCCGGATGCGCTCGATTTAGGAAAGAATTGGTTTTTACAATATAATCTGGTATAAAAGAAGGCAGGATTCGAAGGAATCCTGCTTTTTTATGTACTTCCGTACGCACGATGAGCTCTCTTTCCGACACATCCGTCCAGTTCGTCAAAGGGGTCGGCCCGCACAAGAAAAAGCTTTTCGCCAACCTAGGGATCGAAAGCATTGAAGACCTTTTTTATTTTTTCCCGCGCCGCTATGAAGACCGCCGCCAGATAACGCCTTTATCAAAAGTGAAGGTGGGTGAGTGGCAGACGATCCAGGGTAAAGTCCTCCTTGGCGAATCCCGCAAGAGCTGGTATACCAAAAAGCACGTCTTTGAGGTGACAATCGATGACGGCACGGGGCGGATCTTCTGTGTCTGGTTTAACCAGCCTTATCAGGCCCATTATTTTCAATCCGAGCGGCGCGTTGTCTGTTTTGGTAAAGTCGATATGTACAAAAACCGCCTGCAGATGGTCTCCCCCGAATACGAGCTTATCGAGGACGATGAGCAGGAATCTTTAAGCATCAACCGCATTGTCCCGATGTATTCTCTGACAAGAGGGATGACGCAGCGGTTCATACGAAAGATCATTTGGGCGGCGTTGGAGAAATTTAAAGACCAGTTGATTGATGAGCTGCCGGTAGCGCTTCGCAACAAGCACCGGTTTTACAACATTAAACGCAGCCTTGTCAGCCTGCATTTCCCGGAAAAGTTTGAAGACCAGGAAGAAGCTTTCAAGCGTGTCTCTTTCGAAGAGTTCTTCTTTTTTCAGGTTTCCGTCTTGCTTCGGCGATTGAGCATCACGAAAAAAGAAGGCTTTGCCCACCGGATCACGGACGCGTTGGCCTTAAAATTCATGAACGGCTTCGGTTTTGAATTGACGCAGGCGCAAAAACGGGTGCTTCGCGAGATCCGCGCGGATCTGGAAAAACCTTCGCCCATGCTGAGGCTGCTGCAGGGCGATGTGGGCTCCGGGAAAACGCTGGTCGCGCTTTTCGGCTGCTTGGCCTCATTTGAGAACAACCGCCAATCCGCCTTCATGGCGCCGACGGAAATCCTGGCCAGGCAACATTATGAGACCATCCAAAAGCTGGTTGGCAACGGCCCTTTAAAAGGGATGAAGGTTTGTATTCTTGTCAGCAGCCTAAAACCCAATGAGAAAGAAAACTTTAAGCGCAAAATTGCCAGTGGTGAGATCGACCTTGTCGTTGGGACGCACGCGCTTCTCACCGAGGACGTCGCTTTTAAAAATCTAAGCTACGTGATCATCGATGAGCAGCATAAATTCGGCGTGCGCCAACGCGCCCTTTTGACCGAGAAGGGGAAAAATCCGGACGTGTTGATCATGACGGCGACCCCCATCCCGCGCACGCTGTGCATCACGCTTTACGGGGATCTGGATGTCTCCGTTATCGATGAAATGCCGCCCGGGCGGGGGAAGATCAAAACGCTGCTTGTAAAAAGCGAAGAGGATGATAAGGCGTATGAGCTGGCGCGCAAGAAAGCCAAAGAAGGGCAGCAGGTCTATGTCATTTATCCGGTCATTGAGGAATCCGAAAAGACCGATTTGAAAGCGGCCAAGGACATGTATAAGCAGTTCAAGGAAAAAGTTTTCAAGGAATTCCGCGTCGGGCTGGTGCACGGGCAGATGAAGCAGAAAGAGAGCGATGAGACGATGAAGAAATTCAAGGGCAAAGAGATCGACATTCTGGTCGCTACAACCGTGCTCGAGGTCGGCATCGATGTCCCCAACGCCACGGTCATGATGATCGAGCACGCCGAACGCTTCGGCTTGGCGCAGCTGCATCAGCTGCGCGGGCGCATCGGGCGGGGCGAGCACGATTCATTATGCATCTTGATCGCCGAGGCGCAAAGCGAAGAAGCGCAGCGGCGCTTGAAGGCCATTTTATCAACGACGGACGGCTTCAAGATCGCCCAGGAAGACCTTTTAATCCGCGGCCCCGGCCGCTTCTTCGGGCGCCATCAGCACGGGCTTAACGAGCTGAAGGTCGCCAATCCGGCGACCCAGTTGGATATTTTGGAGCTGGCCCGCGCGGAAGCGAAAGCCATTCTTGATAGTGATCCAAGGCTCAATCAAAAAGAACATGTTTCGATATTAAAAATCGTTAAAAAACGCTATCCCACCTATTTACAAATGGTGAGCGCCGGTTAATAAATTTTTTTTAGATGAAGTTAGTACTATCGCAGGTCGACGCGTCATAAGAACATGAATAAACTCAGAATAAAATTAAACGATGCTGTTTGTATCATTCTGATTGCCATTGGAGTTTTCTTGCGCTCGGCATATTATTTGCAGGATCAATCACTTTGGCTGGATGAAGCTTATGTGGCTAGGGAAATTGACGTTAAATCCTTTCAGGAAATCTTGACCTTCCGTTTTTTCTTAAAAGAACAGCCGCGGTCTCCCATCTTTTTTCAGGCTCTTTCAAAATTATTTACGGTTGTTTTCGGCAATCATGACTGGGCGTTGAGATTGACCCCTTTTCTGTGCAGCCTGGCGAATCTGGGCCTGTTTTTTCTGCTATTAAGAAGAATGTTTTCTTCGCCCATCATGCTTTTAGCCCTCGGTCTATTTGTTTTAAACCCTGTACTGAGCTATTACGGCAGCGAGTTAAAGCCCTATTCCAGCGATATTACGGCCATGCTTATTTTATATCATGTTTTTTTTCTGATGAGGGATAGGCAATATACCATCGGCTGGGTAAGATTATTTTCTTTGATCGTCGTTCTGATGATCTTTTTTTCCATTCCATCGATATTGATCATTGGCGGGATTTTTTTAACGATTCTGGCCCCGGCATGTTATAGAAAGAATTTTGTATTAATTCATAAAATGGGAATTCCAATCCTGCTGGTTCTGGGAGCCACGGTCCTCAATTATATCAATTTATTCAGACCGATGATGGCGAGCACGTACATTCACGATATGTGGGCGGGGAGTTTTCTCCCGCTTGAAAATGGGATCATTGCCAGCATGAAGTGGATCATTTCGGCTAACGTGAATATCTTTTGGGACTTGTTAAAAATCCAGCCTCCCCTCATAGGGTTTATTCTGTTCGGATTCGGGATCGGCCATTTGAGCCGGACCAAAGGAAAAAACATATGCCTTCTTTTTCTTTCCCCTTTGATGATTGCGTTTTTAGCGGCATGCCTGAATAAATATCCTTACAAGGAAAGAATGCTTCTGTTCTTGGTGCCGATTCTTTGTCTTTTTGTAAGTGCCGGCATTGTCGCTGTTGCTGGTTTGTCTAAGCGTTACGGGAAGATTCTGCTGGTTATTCTATCAGCCGTTGCTTTATTTAATCCGTTGGTATCTTCATGGCAATTTCTCGTTGATCCACCCCAGAAGGAAGAGAACAGATTAATTATGCAGATAATTAAGAACCGCTTTCAGGATGGAGATAAGTTTTTCTTCAATAATTCGGCACAATACACGGTACATTATTACTTAAACAGTTTGATTTTTACCAAAAAATTTTTAAAATCATTATCAGTGACTAGCATCGGGCAGTCCTATTATGAACTCAAAATGTATAAGATTGGTGATATTATTTTAGAATACCAGGGGAAGCCATTCATGCCCTTTCGAACAGCCACGTATGTCAATTCTAACGGTCATTTTATGGGGTATTTTGAAAAACTAAAGGATGCCCCCCATAAAAGGCGGATGCATGAGAAAATGGATCCCAAGGATCTTCCTCAGGGTCGCGTATGGCTCATTTTGTCGCATATTCATAATGGACCAAAGGATTTTATTATTCGGCATTTCGATATTTTCGGGAAAAGGCTTGAGGTATACAGGGCCAACGGTGCAGAGCTTTATCTTTATGATTTCAAGAAATAAATCATGAAAATTATCGGCGGACAATATAAGGGTAGGAATTTTTACATGCCGGCGGGCATCCGGCCGACCCAAAACTTGGCCCGTAAGGCCCTGTTCGATCTGTTAGGCCAGGACATGGAAGGCTTGAGTTTTCTGGATCTTTTCGCCGGAAGCGGGTCTGTCGGCCTGGAGGCGATCTCCCGCGGGGCCAAAGAGGTCGTTTTCGTGGAAAAAGACCCCAAAAACGCCGAAATCATTACGCAAAATGTGGGCCTTCTTCGCATTGACCACCAGAAAGTAAGGGTCAAGATCGAGGTTTTGACCAAGGATGCGCTGGCTTCTATAAAGGAATTTGCCAGGCAAGGAAGGGTCTTTGACATCGTCTTTATCGACCCCCCTTACGGCCGGGGGCTGGCAAAAAAAGCCTTGAAAACGCTGGATGCCCATGTTATAGTACACCCCAATTCGTACCTTATTTTCCAGCATGAACAAGATGAAATTCTACCTGAATCCTTAGGTAGATTTCTTGCTTTTAGGCGC
>DATDQB010000018.1:0-17663 GCA_035292445.1 Candidatus Omnitrophota bacterium | reverse complement strand
TACGACCATATGTCGAATTGGATGAATTTGTTATTATGCCCAATCATTTTCACGGTATTATTTGCATGGAAAATCATGGCGCCGTAGGGGCACAGCGCGCTGTGCCCCTACGCCAATTTGGCCAAAAAAAGAAAAAGAAGGGGACAGGACACTCCCGGGGGACACCCCAAAACGCCAGACCCTAGACCTTAACGAACACTTAAAATTCATCCAGACCCCTTTCAGTGCGATCCATCTGAAAGGGATTTTTTGTTTATGGAAACAAGACCTGATGAACTTGTGCCAAAATATGCTGTACAAAGGACAATTAAGGCATTTTGGTGGAACAAAGGCTAATAAAATGATATACTTTTTCTGTAATCAAAATCCAAGGAGAAAAGAATGACCGTTAAAGATATCGCAAAAAATGTGATAAGCTCACTGCCTTCTCAAGCCACGATGGATGATATTATCCACGCTTTATATGTCCACGCCAAATTCCAGCATGGGGAAGTAGAGATCAGACAAGGAAAAGGGATCTCCCAAGAGAACGCCAAAAAAAGACTCCGTAAATGGGTAAAATAATTTGGGCACCTTCGGCCCTGGATGATATCGAGGCGATAGCCCGGTATATTGAACGTGATTCCATAGACCAAGCCGCTTTATTCGTGACACGGATCATTGAAATGACCGACCACCTGGAAGGATTTCCCGAGTCCGGGCGCATTATCCCTGAAATCAATAAGAAAGATTGCCGTGAGATCATCTACGGGGCCTATCGGATCATGTACCGTATTGTTAAGAATGAGATTTGGATCGTTGGCGTGGTCCACGCGGCCCGCAACTGGCATCCGGAGAAATCCAAGGACGCGTAGAAAGAAGGGGACAGGACACTGAGAGGGGACACGTCAGATGCTTCGTATCTGAGTGCTGCTCGCTTCGCTCGCTGTAGGACACTCCCAAGGGACACCTCAAAACACCAGACACTAGACTCCAGACCCTAAAAAGTTCCGGGGACACGTACCGAATTCTCAGACACCAGACTCCAGACCCTAGACTTTAGACCCTAGCGGACATTTACAATTTGCGCAGACCCTTTTCCGTGCGATCCATGGAAAAGGGTTTTTAGTTGATGGGAGAAAGGCTTAAAGAGCCCCCTTGACAAGTATGCATAAATGATGCATACTAATACATATGAGAACAACCATCAATATTGACGATGCCATATTAAAGAAAGCGGCCTTGTTGACGGGCATCCACGAAAAAACATCGCTGGTCCATCTGGGGCTCAAGACCCTAATCAGCCGGGAAAGCAGCAAGCGTTTGGCCCGGTTGGGAGGCAGCGAAAAGTCGATGCGCCCCATCCCGCGGCGTAAGGGATAAGGCATGGTTTTGGTGGATACGACAATCTGGGTAAGCCATCTGCGCAAGGGCCACGAACGCCTCCAGGTCTTATTGGAAGAGGCTGAGGTGGCAACGCACCCCATGATCATCGGAGAACTCGCTTGCGGCCGGATACACCAGCGCCGTGAGATCCTCAATTTGCTTCAGACCCTCCCCCAAGTGACGCTTGCTGAGCATGAAGAGGTCCTTGCCTTCATTGAGAAAAAAGGGTTGATGGGCCTGGGGATCGGTTATATTGACGCGCATTTATTGGCCTGCGCCGTCCTATCGGAAACACCCCTTTGGACGGAAGACCTGCCGTTAAAACACGTCGCAAATATCTTGAAGATAGGTTATTAAGTCCCCGAACCGGCGTCGATGGTCCTTTTCGGGACCGGCCTGGTTGGCGCGATCCTTCGAAGACATCATAAAGGTGACGGACACTTTTAGACTCCAGACACCAGACCCTAGACTTTAGACCCTAGCGGACATTTACAATTTGCGCAGACCCCTTTCAGTGAGTTTCAACTGAAGGGGGTTTTTGTTTTATGGAGGATTTTATGGAAACAAAACGGTTTAAACGCCGATCCATCCGGTTGCGGGATTATGATTATGCCGGGGATGGGGTGTATTTTGTGACGGTATGTACGTACAATAAGAATAAAATATTCGGCAAAATTGTAAACGGTAAAATGTTTTTAAATAAATTGGGTGAAATTGTTCGGGATGAATGGATAAAAACAAAAAATATACGACCATATGTCGAATTGGATGAATTTGTTATTATGCCCAATCATTTTCACGGTATTATTTGCATGGAAAATCATGGCGCCGTAGGGGCACAGCGCGCTGTGCCCCTACGCCAATTTGGCCAAATGGTCCCGCAATCCGTCCCCGCCATTATGCGCGCGTTTAAATCGGCCGTCACCAAACGTGTTAATGAATTACGCGCCATGACCGGTATTCCCGTCTGGCAACGCAATTATTATGAACACGTTATCCGCAACGAATTGGATTTAAAACGCGCCCGCCAATACATCCAAAACAACTCCCTCACATAGGTTCTTGGCGATGAACATAACCATGGCGAATTGAAAATTGCCTCTTGGAAAGCGATTTAATTTCATATATAATGGGTTACCATGAAAGAGAAAGTATTCGTCGTCAACGCCTCATCGCCCCAGAACCTGCAGGCCAAACTCGCGCAAAAGCTGGACGCGGGCGGGCTTGACCACCAATTCATTTACGTTTTCCTCAACGACCCGAAGGTCTGCGTTTATCCGTTCCACTTTCCCAACGCCCCCCAGAACGAACTTCTCGCGCACATTATGGACGAAGCGGCCCAGCTTTTGTCCTTAAAACCCCGCGAGATCGAGCTGAATTACCAGGTCTTCAACGCCAAAAATGACCAGGTGGAAGGCGTGCTTATCTGCATGCCCAAAAAGCTTTTGGAACATTATATTGCTATCTGTGACGCGGCAGGGCTTATCCCCATCCAGTTCACCGCGGAACTTTTAAGCGGCATCGGTGCTTTGTACCAAAAATACAAGCCGGCCAACGAACGTTTTTGCATCCTCAATTTTTCCGGCAACAACCGCTTGGACCTGGCCGTTTTCTTCAACCAGCAATGCCAATTCTTAAGGCAGACCTACTTCGAAACCCCTGAGGAAGCGCGCGCGGACATCATCCAGTCGCTGCGCAGCGCCTGCGCCAAAAGCCAGATGAAAACGATCGAACACATCTACGCCGGCGGTGCAATAGCCCCCTACGGACATTTGATAAGCGAGGTCCAAAAAGACAGCGGCGCCCAGGCCACGGCCCAGGACACATCCCATGACGCGCTTGATGTGACGGATAATTATTTTAACGTTAACCTTCTGCATAATTATTCGTTCGCCTTGCCCCGGCGTCGGCAGTTCACGCTGGCCAGTAACATTGTGTTGGGGTGTTTGGCGCTTTTTTTGGCGATCGGGGTGTTGCGGCTGGTGTCGCAGCAGATGAAAATAAACCACTTGAGATCGTCCTATAAACCGGATGATGTGCGCTACGCTCAAAGCTTACAGAAAAAATTGGATTCGCTGCCCGATGCAAAATAAATATTACAGGATATTTGTCGTCGAAAAACAATACCGCGTGAAGATGATCACCGCCGGCGTTTTGTTCGTCCTTATTATCATCGTTAACGCACTCGCCGGTGCCGGCAAAAAAGGCCTGGCCAAGGTCAAGGCCGAAAAAGAGTTTGTCATGAACATTCCCATCATGGAAAAGCTCATCGCCAGCAAAACGCAGCAGCGCGTGGTGCGCCCGGTGGAGGTGGAGGAAGGGCCGTTGAACCTGGAGGGGACCTTTGTCCAAAACGGCATCACCTATGCCTTGATCAACGGCACCGTGCTTTCCAAAGGGGACATTTTGGGAGATTACGTGATCTCCAACATTGAATTCGGCGTCGCTGTCCTGGACAATCTGAAAACCAAAGAACGCAAGATCCTTCAATTCTTTTATTACGAGTAACCAACCCCCCGGCATCCCATGAGAGATCAACTGCGCAAGATCATTGCCAAAGAATCGGTCATCTTCCTGGCCTTTGCCGCAACGGCTGTTGTTTTGATCGGCCAAAAGCCTTTCGTGGAACGCACGATCGAGCGCAAACAGCTGATGCTGGCGCGAGGGGCGAGTTTGGAGCAAAACCTGGCGGTGATCGGCCTCGACCAGGGCGAGATCGAGGCGGTCCTGATGCTGGAGGATTTCAAGAAAGAATTCCCCCAATTTTCCAACGCCGGCTACAGAGAAGCGGTCGGGTTCTACCTGTCGCAATATCCCGATTACGCGCAGCGGGACATCCTTTATGAAAAGATCGCGCGGGCGGACAACAAGATCAACCAGGCCAAAAGTAAATTATCCAAACAGCGGCTGCTGGAGGGGACGGCGGAGGTCCTGAAAAAAATCGGATTGGTCGTTATAGCGCTGTATCCCGTCACGATCGCCCTGAAGGTTGTCCGGGCGTCAAAAAATACCAAGGAAAAGTAGCCGTCTTGAAGGCCGCGTTCTTTTAAATTTGGGTTTACACCATTTTGGAATTTTGCTATATTGAGGGCCGTTTAGGTGATTATTTATTATAAATGTTACTCATAATCCGTAAAAAAGTCGATCAGAACACATTGAAATCCTTGGCTGAAGACCTAAAAGGATATATTAAAGTGGTTGCGGACATTCGCCGAAGGATCATTTCAGCCGGGGGCACAAAACATGTTGACGGCGAACAATTGCTCCTTAAAGACGGAAGCCGACAGGAAGATTTGTGGGGAGCGGGCTTGGATTTGGAGACAAAAGAGATGGATTTTGATTCCATGATCAATATCAGGCCCACGCAAAACACGAGCCGCGAAATCCTGAATCCACAAATTCGTCAAGAAGTAGAAAAGCTCACACGGGATTTATTACAAGGTTAGCTTATGGGCACCCAAGAATTGGTATTAAATATAGCGGTTAATCTGGGACGGCTGTGCCGTTGGGCGATGGAAGGACGTGCGTCACGGATCGAACAATTTCTGATCGAGACCGAGGAATACATAAAAGCCCTGGATACGGCCCCAAAATCGGCCAAGTTCCAACCCACGTACGAACGATTTAAATCTGATTTTCAGCGTTTGCGCCAGGACGTACAAAGGAACACCGATTGGGCCGAAGAAATGTTGACGTGGGCGAATATTTTAACGCACAGGGCAAAGCTAGCTTGATAGATATTTTTGCCGATGTAGCTCAGCTGGTAGAGCGGCTGTCTTGTAAACAGCGGGTCGGAGGTTCGATTCCTCTCATCGGCTTATTTTAGTTATAAGTTGTAAGTGGTAAGTGTTCTTTGAAGGCGGGTGACGCGAGAAGGGGCATCCCCGTCCGGCGCAAGAATGAGCACGGATGGGGATATCGAGCGGCAGGACCCGCCATATTTTAGGGAAAATCGGGCAGCATTGATTTATCTAATAAAAACATTATGGTAATCAATACAGCCCATGTTTTCTCTCGAATTGATCTTTGTAGAATGCTAGACAGGTCGGCAGCACCGACCTTTCTAATATAAAAATTAATGTAGTCGGTACAGCCCAGACTTTTCCCAAATAAGGGAAATTTGGGCAGCCGAAAGCGCCTTTGGCGCTTTCGCAGTCCAGACTACAACAATTTTTTTCTAAGGAAAGTCTGGGCAGATACCCAAGTGGCCAACGGGGACAGACTGTAAATCTGTTGGGCTTGCCCTTCGGGGGTTCGAATCCTCCTCTGCCCATTCTTCTTCGCCCCGCTACTCGCCCCTTTGGGGCGGTAGGGGGCTACGAAGAATAAACCAGTCAGGCGAAGAAGAATGTTTCTGCGAAGCGCCCAAACGAAAGTTTTGGCGCGAAGCAGAACACCTCATTTGAAGCAACTTTGCGGGCGTAGTTCAGTGGTAGAACTCCAGCCTTCCAAGCTGGTAGCGTGAGTTCGATTCTCATCGCCCGCTTTCTTCTTCGCCCCGATGCTTTCGCTCGGGGCTACGAAGAATAAACCGGATAGGCGAAGAAGAATATTCTGCGAAGCCAAAGGCGCAAGCACTTTGGCGTAGCAGAATCATAATTCTAATCCAACAAAATTTACATGACCTACACCATTAAAAAAATAGCTGTAATCGGTGATGGGGGATGGGGGACGACGTTAGCCGTCCACCTGGCCAAAAAGAATTTCCCCGTCCACCTGTGGGGCCCGTTCCCGGAATATTTGCGCGCGATGGCCAAAAAACGTGTCAACGCCAAATTCCTTCCCGGCATCCGCATCCCGCAAAACGTCAAGATCCTGGAGGATCTCAACGAAGCCATTGCCGATTGCGAACTGATCATTTTCGCGATCCCCTCAAAATATGCTTTTAGTATCGTTAAAAAAATGAAAGCAACCGGCATCAATTTCTCGGGCCGGCTTTTATTGAGCGTTACCAAAGGCATCGACCATGCCCATCTGATGCGTATTTCGCAGATTATCCAGGGCGAACTGAAGGCAAAGCGTATCTGTGTGCTTTCAGGCCCGACCATAGCGATGGAAGTGGCCAAAGGGATCCCGTCAACGGCTGTTGCGGCCTCGACCGACATCAAATTGGCCAAGGCGGTCCAAGCGCTTATCAATTCCAATACGTTTCGTATTTACAGCAACACGGACATCATCGGAGTTGAGTTGGGCGGGACCGTGAAAAACGTTATCGCCATCGCCTGCGGGGTTTGCGACGGGCTGGGCTACGGCACCAACACCAAGGCCGCGATCCTTACCAGGGGCTTGGCGGAAATGACCCGGCTCGGCAAGGCGCTGGGCGCAAGGCCGCAAACCTTTTTTGGCCTAAGCGGATTAGGCGATCTGGTCACCACCAGCTTTAACGAAAAAAGCCGCAACCGAAGCGTGGGGGAAAAGTTGGGACAAGGCAGCTCTGCCAAACATATCACCGGCCGCATGGCCATGGTGGCCGAAGGCGTTGAGACCGTAAAGGGAGTCGTCAAACTGGCCCAAAAACACAACGTTTCCATGCCCATCACCCAAGAAGTTTACAACATCATTTACCGCCACAAGAAGCCTGCCCAGGCCGTTGGGGCGCTCATGGGCCGCAAAACAAAATCTGAATAAACACTTCTTAACTTAAGGTCTTCCAGCAGGTTAAGACAACGCCACACCCTAAACCATATTTTTCCTTTGCATCCATTTGGGATTATAGTATAATTAGGCTCCGTATTTTAGTATTTATATTAATAGTTTAACCTTTTATTTATAGCACCTTGGCACTAAGGCGCCTCGGTGCGTAAAAATCTAACATTTATGTTCGTCCGCCTTTGGCGGCCTCCATAAATATAAAATTTTTACGGGGCGTAGTGGTTCGACGCGCTCACTCCGTTCGCTTGCTCACCACAAGTCGTGAACCATCCTGAGCGAGCGAGTAATACGAGCGAGTCGAAGGACCAACATCCATAATAATTTTTTTTATTTCCCGGGGCGTAGCGCAGTTGGCTAGCGCACTTGTATGGGGTACAAGAGGTCACAGGTTCAAGCCCTGTCGCCCCGATTCTACTGCGCCTCGCCTTCCGCCTTTTAAATCGATAGGCGGCGAGGCTTCGAAGAATCGAGTTCTGCGAAACTCCGGAACGAAAGTTCAGGGGTGAAGCAGAACCGATCAATCATTGCCATGAAAAAAGACGAACAACCATACCAGGAAAAACGCCGCTACAAAAGGATCAAGAAGAATTTTGTAGTGACCTATTTTGACCTTGCCGCGCCCAAGCAAAAGCATGAGATCAGCCAGTTAAAGAATATCAGCTTAGGCGGCATGTGTTTCATTACAACCCAGCAATACACGCCCGGGACAAAGCTCGGCATGGAACTCAAAACGCCGTATATCTCCGGGACAACCTATTTGGAAGGCAAGGTCCTGGAGTCCCATGAAAAGGTCAAAAAAATGATCTATGATACGCGCCTTCAATTCGATACGCTCAGCCACGATGCGCAGTTTTTGTTAAAAGAACTGATCGAATATTTCCTCAATGGGGAAGGAAAGAGCTATGAATAAAATCACTATCGGCCTTATCGGCTACGGGGTTGTCGGCTCGGGGGTCGTGAAACTCTTGAATAAGCGTAAAAAGTATATCCGCGACAAATTCCAGACGGAATGCCACATCAGGACGCTTTGCGACCGCAGCATCGACAAGAAAGATACCAGCATCCTCGAAAACTGCAAGTTGACGAACGACTACCGCGAGATCATCAACGACCCCGACATCAACGTTGTCCTTGAGCTTATCGGCGGATTGCAGCCGGCCCGGCAGATCGTTGAAGAATCGTTGAAAAAAGGCAAACATGTTGTCACGGCCAACAAAGAGCTCATCGCCAATTGCGGCAAGGAACTGTTCCAGTTGGCGAAGACCCAAGGCCGCCATCTTTACTTCGAATCTTCGGTGGGGGCGGGCATGCCCATCATCCAGATGCTGACCGAAGGGCTGGCCGGCAACACCTTCTATAAACTCTACGGCATCATCAACGGCACGTGCAATTTTATCCTGACGGAGATGTCAAAAAAGAATTTGACCTTTGCCCAGGCGTTGGAAGAAGCACAGCGGCGCGGCTATGCCGAGAGCAACCCCACGCTGGATATCAGCGGCATGGATTCCGCCCATAAGCTCGCTATTTTGGTTTACCTGGCCTTCGGCAAATTCATCAAGGTCAACGAAATTTACACGGAAGGGATCAGCCACATCTCCCATGACGATATCGAGCACGCCGAAAGCCTGAATTTGACCATCAAGCTCTTGGCTATCGCCAAGCGGGAAAATGATGAGCTGGAAGCCCACGTGCATCCGACGCTCATTTCCAAGGACCATCCGTTGGCCTCGATCAACGGTGTTTATAACGGGGTCTACCTGACCGCCAATCCTCTGGGCGACTTATTGCTTTCCGGGGAAGGGGCCGGGCAGATGACGGCCGCCAGCGGTGTCTTAAGCGACCTATTGAATTTGGCATCCAGGGGGCATGATGCCAACCTGCACAGCAACCTCTATTCGGAAGCGGCGGACCTGAAAATAAGAAAGATCGACCAAAGCCGGACACGGTTCTATTTAAGGTTCATGGCGATCGATAAGCCCGGCGTCCTTTCGAAGCTCACCGGTGTACTGGGCAAACACGATATCGGTATCAATTCGGTCACCCAAAAAGCCCATAACCGGGCCGCCGCCGTCCCTGTCGTCATGCTAACGGACTATACAACGGAAAAAAATCTGCGCATGGCCTTGAACGACATTCAGCGCTGGCCGATCATCAAAAGCAAACCCGTGGCCATCCGCATGGAGACGCTGGCGTGAGTTACCAGGGCATCATCCAACAGTATCGCGATTTCCTGCCGGTAACATCGAAAACTCCCATCGTTACTTTACTGGAAGGCAATACGCCGCTGCTTTTTTCTCAATCGCTTTCTGACACGATAGGGTTAAAGGTCTTCTTGAAATATGAAGGCCTTAACCCGACGGGATCCTTCAAGGACCGCGGCATGACAATGGCTATCTCCAAGGCCAAGGAAGAGGGAAGCACCTGCGTCATGTGCGCCTCGACCGGCAATACCTCAGCCTCGGCTGCGGCCTACGCGGCCAGATGCGGCATACGCTGTGTCGTGTTGATCCCCGAAGGCAACATCGCCTTGGGCAAACTGGCCCAGGCCATGATCCATAACGCCCAGGTATTGGCGATCAAAGGGAATTTCGATGAGGCCTTAACGCTGGCAAAAGAGATCACTAAAAAATATCCGGTCACCCTGGTCAACTCCATTAATCCTTACCGGATCGAAGGCCAAAAGACAGCCGCCTTTGAGGTTTGCGACGTGCTGGGCGATGCCCCGGAATTCCACGCGATCCCCGTCGGCAACGCCGGCAATATCACGGCGTACTGGAAAGGGTATAAAGAATACAAGGCCAAGGGCCGCTGCAAACAATTGCCGAAGATGCTGGGTTTTCAGGCGGCGGGAGCGGCGCCAATCGTGCTTAAAAAAATTGTTGAAAAACCAGAGACAATCGCAACGGCCATCCGTATCGGCAACCCGGCCAGCTGGAAAGAGGCCGAGGCCGCCCGCGATGAATCAAAGGGATCGATCGACATGGTCACGGACCAGGAGATCATCGAAGCGTATAAACTTTTGGCCAAAGGTGACGGCGTGTTTGTCGAACCGGCCTCCGCCGCATCCGTCGCGGGAATCATTAAATTAAAGGACCAAGGATATTTTAAAGGGCAAAAAGGGCGCGTTGTCTGCACGTTAACAGGCCACGGACTTAAAGACCCCAACAATGCCATCAAAACGATCGCTGAACCGGTCAGCGTCAAGGCCGATATCAAGGTCATCCTAAAACAAATTGGCTTGGCATAATCCCCTGAAAAACAAAAAAGTCCTGATAACCAGCGGCCCCACCTGGGTCGCGCTGGATGGCGTGCGGGTCATCAGCAACCGCTCCTCAGGGCAGTTGGGTCGGCTGATCGCCGGTGAATGTGTGAAGGCCGGGGCAAAAGTCACTGTCCTTCAAGGCCCGGTCAATGAAACTATCGAATTGAAAAAGGTCACGCTTAAACCCTTTACGTTCTTTGATGAGCTGGAAGATCTTATAACGAGCGAATTAAAGAAACCTTATAACGTCGTGATCCACGCGGCGGCCGTGTCGGATTTCCGGCCCAAGCAAACATGGCGTAAAAAGCTGGGTTCCGGCAAGAAAATAAACTTGGCGTTGGTCCCGACAAAGAAGTTGATCGAGAGCGTCAAACGCATTAACCCGAAACTTTTGTTGGTCGGCTTTAAGCTGGAGCCGAAGGTCAATGAAAGAACGGCCGCTTCCTTGACAAAGGACCTTTTTAAGAAAGCCAAATGCGATCTCGTGGTGGCCAACAGCGCGAACGGGAAAAAATACCATGGCTATCTGCTGAACAACAAGGGAAAATGCTTAAGCAAAGCGCATTCCCGGCCGCAGATGGCGCAGGCGTTAGTTAAACAATTAAAGGGCTTCTTATGAAATACATCGTCATTGTCCCCGATGGGATGGCGGACCATCCGGTTGAAGCATTAGGCAACAAAACCCCTTTAGAGGCGGCCCGTACGACGAACATGGACTACCTGGCGTCCCGCGGCATGACAGGGCTCGTTCAAACGATCCCCCTGGGGATGTATCCCGGCTCCGACGTCGGCAACATGGCCATTTTGGGCTATGACCCCAAAGAGTACCACACCGGGCGCGCCCCGATCGAGGCGGCCAACCAAAATTTGATCCTGGAAGACGACGAGGTCGCCTTTCGCTGCAATTTGGTCACCGTTGAGAACGGCAAAATGGTCGATTACAGTGCCGGGCATATCCCGACAAAGGAAGCCTCCATCTTGATCGATGCGCTCAATAAAGAAGTCGATCTGGAAGCGGTCAAATTTTATGTGGGCAAAAGTTACCGTCATTTAATGATCCTCAAGGCCCGGGACCCGAAGGCCTATTTGAAAGCGCAAACGATCCCGCCCCACGATATCCTGGGAAGGGAGATCAAAAAATTTCTTCCCCGAGGCGGGGAGGCGGAATTTCTCTTAAGCTTGATGGAACGGGCAAAGGTGCTCCTGGAAAACCACGAAGTGAACAAAGTGCGGGTAGACCTGAAAGAAAACCCCGCCAACATGATATGGCTGTGGGGCCAGGGGAGCCACCCGTCGTTGCCTTCGTTCAAAGACAAATACGGCGTTGAAGGCTCCATTATTTCCGCGGTTGACCTGGTCTGCGGCATCGGGCGTTTGGCGGGGCTCGAAATTATTGACGTCCCGGGCATTACAGGCTATTATGATACGAATTATTTGGGCAAAGCACAGTACGCGCTGAATTCTTTAGAAAAAAAGGATTTTGTTTACATCCACATCGAAGCGCCCGATGAGGCCGGGCACAACGGCGATATCAGGGCCAAGATCGAGGCCATTGAGCGCGTCGATAAGGATATTGTCGGCACGATCCTGAATTATTATAACGAACACGATGACGTCCGCATCCTGATTTTGCCGGACCATCCGACTCCCGTAGAGCTTCGCACCCACACTAACGAGCCGGTCTGTTTTGTGATGACCGGCAAAGGGATCGCCCAGGACGGCTCGAGGCAACTGAGCGAAGCGGCAGCGAAGGAAAAAGGGGTAAAATTCGACAGCGGCCCTGCCATGATGGATTACTTTATGAGGACACATAACTGATGATGGAAAAATACACCCTTGTTCAAAAATACGGCGGCAGTTCCGTTGTCAACATCGAACGGATCAAAGCGGTCGCCCAGAGAGTGGTATCTTCCAAAAAACGCAACAACCATGTCGTGGTCGTCGTCTCCGCGCTTGGCGACACGACCGATGATCTGGAGGCCATGGCGTTTGAACTCTCGAAAAATCCGCCCGATCGGGAGATGGACATGCTGATGTCAACAGGCGAGCAGATCTCCTGCGCGCTTCTGGCTATTGCCATTAAAGAACTGGGCTACAACGCCATTTCGTTCACCGGAAAACAGGTCGGCATCAAGACGGATAAATCCCATACCAAGGCGCGGATCATGTCCATTAATGCGCGGCGCATCCACAAAGCATTGGCGGAAGGGAAAATTGTCATTGTCGCCGGTTATCAAGGCGTCACCGATGACGATGACATCACGACACTGGGACGGGGAGGTTCGGATTTAACCGCCGTCGCCCTGGCCAAAGCGTTAAAGGCGAAATATTGTGAAATCTATACCGATGTGACCGGCATTTACACGACGGACCCGCGGAAGGTGCCGCAGGCCAAAAAACTTAAAGTGATCACCTTTGAAGAAATGCTCGAGATGGCGGCACTCGGCGCGCAGGTCATGCAGGCGCGTTCCATCGAGGTCGCCAAACGTTTTAACATACCTATCCATGTGCGTTCATCATTTTCCAAGGAGGAAGGGACCATGATCATGAGAAGAAACCGGATGCTGGAAAAAGTCGCTGTCCGCGGCATCACCAGCAACACGTCCGAAGCGAAGATAACTATATGCGCCGTACCTGATATCCCAGGCGTTGCGGCAAAAATATTTACCGAGATCTCCAGGAGCGGGGCGAACGTCGATGTCATCGTCCAGAACGTGAGCCACACGCGCTTGACCGACATCTCCTTTACCGTGCCAAAAACGGACCTGGCCAAAGCGCTCACCGCCACCCGCCGGATCGCCAAAAAGATCGGCGCCGGGGACGTGTACGAAGACCGCACCATCGCGCGCGTTTCCATCGTCGGCAGCGGCATGCGCTCCCATCACGGCATCGCGGCGAAAATGTTCTCAACGCTGGCCAAATACAAGGTCAATATCGAGATGATCACGACTTCCGAGATCAGTATCTCCTGTATCATCAACCAGAAAAACGTGGAAAAAGCGGTGCGGGCGTTGCATAAGGTCTTTGAGCTCGATACCATCAATATCTAAAGGTCCATCATGGCTCATATCACTATATACGATACCACCTTAAGGGACGGCTCCCAGACCGAGGGCGTTTCCTTTACGGTGAGCGACAAACTGAAGATCACCCAGAAGCTGGATGAGCTGGGTGTCCCTTACGTGGAAGGGGGCTGGCCGGGCTCCAACCCGAAGGACAAGAAATATTTCAAGGACGTTAAGGCGCTTAAGCTGAAACACGCCAAGATCGCCGCTTTCGGCTCGACCCGCCGGGCGAAGATCTCCTGCGCCCAGGATGTGAACTTGCGCGAGCTCGTTCGCTCCCAAACGCCGACGGTCACGATCTTCGGAAAGAGTTGGGACCTGCACGTCACCGATGTCATCAAAACGACGCTGGAAGAAAACCTCGCGATGATCTTTGAGTCGGTCCAGTTCCTGAAGAAAAAGAATAAAGAGGTGTTCTACGATGCCGAGCATTTCTTCGACGGCTACAAACGAAACGCCGAGTACGCGTTAAAATCCATTTTAGCCGCCCAGGAAGCCGGGGCGGATGTGATCGTCCTGTGCGACACCAACGGTGGCACGCTGCCTTCGGACGTTTCTTCCATCGTCACGGCCGTTAAAAAATTCGTCAAATCGCCTTTGGGGATCCACACGCACAATGATCTAGGGATGGGTGTCGCTAATTCTATCGCCGCGGTCGAAGCCGGGTGCATCCATGTCCAGGGGACGTTCAATGGGCTTGGCGAACGCTGCGGCAACGCGGATTTGGTCCCTATTATCGGCATCTTGCACACCAAATTAAAACTGCCCTCGATCCCCGAGAAGAATATCAACAAGCTCATGGAGACGTCCTACTTCATCAGCGAGATCAGCAACTGGCGGCTGCCAGATAACGCGGCGTTCGTCGGCCATTCGGCCTTCGCGCACAAAGGGGGCGTGCACATCGATGCCATGATCAAAAATCCGCTGGCCTACGAGCACGTTGACCCGAAGATCGTCGGCAACCACCGCCGGTTCGTCACCTCGGAGTTGGCCGGCAAAATGCCGATCATCATCAAGGCGCAGGAAATGGATGTCACGCTGGATAAGAAATCTCCCGAGGCCAAAAAGATCATGAAGGCCTTGCAGGAAAAAGAGAACAGCGGCTACCAATTCGAAGCGGCGGATGCGTCATTTGAGCTGTTTATGAAACGCTCATTAAAAAAATATAAACCGTTCTTTAAACTCGAAAGCTTTAAGACTTCCTCGGAAAAACGTTTCGATGGGCGCGTGTTCGCGGAGGCTTCCGTTCGATTAAAAATAAACGATAAATTAGAGTTTAGCGCCGCTGCAGGCGACGGCCCGGTCGATGCGCTTAACAAAGCACTTCGGTTGGTTTTAACAAATTTTTATCCAAGACTTGCAGAAATGCACCTGACCGATTACAAGGTCCGCGTCCTTGATACCAACGAAGGCACCGCGGCCCGCGTGCGGGTCTTGATCGAATCCCAGGACAAAACCGATTCCTGGACAACCATCGGCGTCCACGAAAATATCATCGAAGCATCCTGGGAAGCATTAACAGATAGTATTGAATATAAATTACTTAAAGATCAAAAAGGGTGAAACGCCTATAGAAGAAGCCAGTTCCGACGCTCTCTATCGTTCGGTCGGAACCCCGACCCGAACGAAGTGAGGTGTCGGGGCTGGGAAGCCTTAACAGACAGCATTGAATATAAGCTCCTTAAGGATGAAAAGAAATAGCAGCGGCCGTAGAAAGCAATCCCCACCACCAAACCACAGACAATGGACAATTTGAAAAAAAACGGGAACACACCTATTCCGTTTGCCGCCGTCATTTGGCTGCTGACAACCTTTAAAATAATCACCAACGATATCTGGTTCGAGCTTAAAAGCGGGGAATTGTTCCTGAAAAACCCCTCATTCCATTTTACGGACACTTTTTCCTTTCTGACGCAGGTAAAGGAGTTCGTGAACCAAGAGTGGGCGGGGGAGGCCCTGTTTTCCCTCATCCATGGCGCATCCGGTATCCCCGGATTGATCCTTTTCAAATCGTTTCTGATTATCGGCACGTTTGGGCTGTTATTCAAGCTGGCCTCTATCCGCCGAGCGGATTTTTTCATCATCATGTGGATTCTATTTCTCACGCTTTTGGTTTGCCGCTTCAGGCTCACCGTACGCCCCCACATCATCAGCGATTTTTTTCTCGTGTTATTTATGTATATCCTCAACCGGCACACGCTCGGCAACAAAAGCCTCGGCTACACACTGCCTTTTCTGATGGTCATATGGACAAATTTTCACTTCGGCAGCATCGTGGGGCTGTACCTGATCGGGATCTATTTATTGGCCTATGCGTCCGCCTTGCTGTTTCCTCGACTGCAAAATAAAAAGACCGTCTCCCGAACGTCTTTTTTCCATTTGGTTATTATTTTCATCCTGTCTTACGCGGCCACTTTCATCAATCCCGCCGCGCAGGCATTCCACAGCTTTGCCGATGAAACGTTGCATTTGGGATACAAATTAGGCGTCCTGGAAATCGTTCCTCCGTTCCTATTGCCGCTTGAGTTCTTTCCATTATACTGGACATTGGTCGCAGCCTATACGCTGCTCATTATATTGAACCTGAAAAAAGTCGATATGATCGACCTGTTTCTGTTTTTATTCGGGCTGGGGCTTTCTTTGTATATGTTACGGTTCATACCCCTCTTCGGCATCCTGGCCGTCCCCATTATCACGGGCATATTGACCGACTGGCTCAACCATACCCGCTGGCCCAAACTGCCCAACGCCCTTCGGCATCCGCTTTTACACATCGGCATCATGTTGCTTATAACGGTTGCCCTGATAAGATCCGACAAAGGGTATCTGCAGCAATTCGAATTCGGTTACGGCATCAGCAAGAAACATCCCTTTGAAGCCATAAATTTCCTGAAAGACAACCGTATCGACGGCAATATCTTTAACGACATCAAGTACGGCGGCCACATCATTTTTGAGCGTTATCCCGACAATAAGGTGTATATGTATGGCCGGTATACGGTTTTCAGCGACACCATCATTAAGGAATACGCCGAGATCCTGTCGGTAAATACCGATTGGCAGAAATTGTTCGACCACTATGATATCAACATCGTTTTTCTGGGAAGCGCTTTGGCCCAAGGCTCGGCCTTGCTGCGGGAATTGAGCCAATCGCCCCTTTGGCATCTGGTTTACCTTGATGATAAAGCCCTGGTCTTCATCAAAGACATCCCTGAATACGCCGAAATAATCAAGAGATACGGGATCAAATTGACCGTCAGCAACCTATGACGCCAGGCCGGTAAGGGCGTATTTTTTGGCGCATAAACCTCTTGCCCTTGACGCGCCGGTTATGATAAGCTTGTCAACATCAACGCCTAGGAAAGACCATGAAAGAACTCGATAAACGATTTGATTTTAAAATTATTGACGCCAAATGGGCTGACATTTGGGTGAAGGAAAACCTGTTTCACGCCACCCCCCAAAAGGGGAAGAAGCCTTTTACCGTTGTCATCCCGCCGCCGAATATCACGGGGATCCTGCACATGGGCCACGCGCTCAATAACACCCTGCAGGACATCATCATCCGCTACAAGCGCATGAAAGGCTTTGAAGCCTGCTGGATGCCGGGCACGGACCACGCCGGCATCGCTACCCAGAATGTTGTCGAAAAACAATTGGCCAAAGAAGGGAAGAAACGCCACGATCTTGGCCGGGAAGAATTCGAAAAACGCCTTTGGCAATGGAAACAAGAATACGGCGACACGATCATCAACCAGCTCAAACTCATCGGCGCCTCCTGCGACTGGCCGCGCACGCGATTTACCATGGATGATAATTACAGCTTTGCGGTGCGCAAAGTGTTCGTCGATCTGTATAACAAAAAACTGATCTACCGCGGGGAATACATCATCAACTGGTGCCCGCGCTGCCACACGGCCCTTTCCGATGAAGAGGCCGAACACCGGGAAACGAACGGCCAGCTGTACCATTTCCGCTATCCGTTCAAAGGTAACCCGAAGGAATATTTAGTCGTTGCCACGACCCGGCCGGAAACCATGCTGGGCGATACCGCCGTTGCCGTCAACCCTTCTGACAAACGTTACAAAAAAATGATCGGTAAAACAGTGATCTTACCCTTGATGAACCGCGAGATCAAAATCATCGCGGATGAGTTTGTCGACCCCAAATTCGGGACCGGCGCCGTTAAAGTGACGCCCGCGCATGATCCCAATGACTTTGAAATGGGCAAGAGGCATAAACTGGAATTCATCAATGTCATGCGCCCTGATGCGACGATGAACGAAAAGGCCGGCACTTTTAAGGGGCTCGACCGTTTT
>DATDQB010000017.1:0-132043 GCA_035292445.1 Candidatus Omnitrophota bacterium | reverse complement strand
GTTCATACGCGTAGGCGATACGAAATAGCATTTCTTCGTTAAAAGGTTTCGCCATCAACTGCAGCCCGATGGGCAGCCCTTCTTTGGAAAACCCGCAGGGAATGGAGATCGCCGGGATGCCGCTCAAGTTGGCGGAGATCGTGTAAATGTCGGACAGGTACATGCTCAACGGGTCATCCGTTTTTTCCCCGATCTTGAAAGCCGTTGTCGGGGCTGTCGGCGTTAGAATGGCGTCGAAATTCTTAAAGGCATTCTCGAAATCCCTTTTGATGAGCGTGCGCACTTTTAAGCCCCGCAGGTAATACGCGTCGTAATACCCGGATGATAAGGAATATGTTCCCAGCATGATGCGACGTTTGGCCTCTGCGCCGAATCCGGCATCACGCGTTTCTTCGTACATGTCCACGATCGGGCTTTTGCGCCGTTGGGCCGGGACCTTTCTTAAGCCGTATTGCACGCCGTCGAATCTGGCTAGATTGGAGCTGGCCTCGGCGGTCGCCACGATATAATACGTGGCGACAGCGTACGGCGTGTGGGGCAACGACACCTCATTGAACCGGGCACCCAAACTTTTCAGGACATCAGCGGCTTTCATGACAGCCTCTTTTACCTGCGTGTCGAGCCCCTCGATAAAATATTCTTTGGGAATGCCGATCTTCAGCCCCTTTACGTCTTTCACGAGTGATTTGGTGTAATCGGGCACGGGCACATTGGCCGAAGTGGAATCGCGCGGGTCATATCCGGCGATGATGCCCAGTAAAAGCGCGTTGTCGGCCACGTCTTTGGTGATGGGGCCGATCTGGTCAAGGCTTGAGGCAAAGGCGATAAGTCCATAACGGGAAACGCGCCCGTAGGTCGGTTTCAATCCGACGACACCGCAAAAACTTGCCGGCTGTCGGATGGAGCCGCCGGTATCGGAGCCCAACGCCCAGACCGCTTCGTGGGCGGCGACCGTTGCCGCTGAGCCGCCGCTGGAGCCTCCGGGCACGCATTGCAGGTTCCACGGATTTTTTGTCGGGCCGTAAAAGGAATTTTCCGTTGATGAGCCGAAGGCGAATTCATCCATGTTCGCGTTGCCGATGATCAGCGCCCCGGCGTCCTTTAATTTTTTGATGACGGTCGCGTCGTAAGGGGACTTAAAGCCTTCCAAAATATGGGACGCGCAGGTGATCTCGGTGCCGGCCATGCACATATTGTCTTTGATGGCGATGGGCAGAGGAAAAGATCTGTTTTTTAAGCTCTCAAAATCGAAAGGTTTTTTGTTGAGCCGTATGTAGCCGTTGACCTTCTTGTCGATGCGTTCGATCTGCGCAAGGACGGCCTGGTAGACTTCTTGAATCGAAGCTTTCTTGGCGCGGTACAGTTCCAAAATTTCGTGGGCGGTTAAAGTATGGAGTTTCATTCGATGACCTTTGGGACCTTAAAGTGCCCTTTCGCTTTTTCAACGGCGAGCCCCAAAGCCTGCTCCTGCGTGAGCGGCGGCTCAACGATATCCTCGCGGTAAACGTTTTTAAGGGCCAGGACATGGCTGGTCGGCTCGACACCTTTGACGTCAAGTTTTTCCAATACTTTGATGTGTCCCAGGATTTTTTCCAAGTCCTTGGTCAGGTGCGCCACTTCCTCATCGCGCAGGTGGATGCGTGAGAGGCTGGCTACTTTTTTGACGTCTTCGGGAGTGATCATGGCTCTTTAATATTAATATTTATATTTGAAGTTATTATGTTAACACCAATCGTTTGAAACTACAAGTGAATCGACGGCTAAAATTAAGAGCGTTGTTTTTAAGAGAGCCTGGCGCGGATATGCTCGGGTATGGCGGCGGCTTTGAAATCTTTATCGAGGCTTACCAGCGCGACCTCAGCTTCCACCAGGAGGTTGCCGGTCTTTTTGTCGAAGATCTTTTGGTTGAAGAATAACTGGGCCGCGGTCATTTTTTTTAATTCCGTCGTGCAACGGATGACGTCTCCGTAACGGGCCGGCTGCTTGTAGGTAATGGAGCATTGCCGCACCGCGTACAAAAATCCTTCCCGGTGCAATTCTTTGATGGAGACCCCTTTTTTGTCCATGAATTCGGTGCGGGCCTCTTCCATGTATTTTAAATAATTGGCGTAATAAACAACGCCGCCGGCATCGGTGTCATGATAATAAATTGTTTTTTCCATATTCAGTATTGTAACTATATCGGATTCAATGGGTTAAAAGATTCAACCAAAAGGACTATGTTTTTTAACACGTTCCGCTTTTCCTGTCAAGAAAGAACTAAGGATAAAGATTTCATAATTCTTTATTGAAAGACTTTCCGAAGCTTGATAGAGTGAATATAACCAGATCCAGAAAGGGTGATTACCTTGTCTCTCTCGTTTGAGGCAAAAGAGCTGTCCCAGGACGATCACAGGTATTTCCCTCGGTGGGAAAGCAGTAAAAAAGTTTTTTACCAGACCAACCATAACCCGGCCGAAACAGAAGGCCTGGCCATCGACATGAGCTGCGCGGGCGCGTGCCTCTTGAGCAAAGAGCCCCTCCTGCCCACGCTTAAGATTAAACTAAATATTTTTTTGGATGAGGCGACGGTGGTTCGTTTGATCGGTCACATTATCTGGGTCAAGCATGCCCTTGAGCATAATCAAGCGGGCGTTATCTTCGATGAAGTCGACCAAAAGACCCAGGATACCCTTTTGGAACACGCCTTTGTCCTCAACAGAGACGATCTGGTTAAACATTGGTTCAAAGGCTGGGACGGCCAAAGGTAATTCCCCTCCTGTCCAACTCATTAGCCAATCCAACAAACTTGTTCAATGGAATTTCTTCGGCCCGCGCTTTCGGGTCAATGTCCACATGGCCGGCGATTTCCCGAAACTGCTCTTTGGCAATGAGCGCGCTAAGGGCGTTCTCTAATGTTTTACGCCGTTGCTGGAAGGCTTTGCGGATGAGCGCGAATAAAAAGTTTTCATCCGTGGCCACAACCGCAGGCGTTTTGTGAAAAAGGCAGCGCACGAAAGATGACCGGACCTTGGGGACGGGCCTGAACACCCCGCGGGCGATATCGAATAGGACCTTCACATCGGCGTAATATTGGATGAAGCAGCTCAATGACCCGTAATCTTTCGATCCCGGGCCAGCGGCCAGGCGTTTGGCGTATTCTTTCTGGACGGTTATGTATAACGCCGGGATGGATCTCCGGCAGTGGATCATGCGTTCCAGAATGGGGGTTGCGATATTGTAAGGTAAATTACCGATCATTTTGGTAGGCGGTATGATCTTCTCTAAAGGGAACTCAAGGATGTCCGCGTGGATAATCTTGACGTTATCCTCTTTGATGATGCGCCGCAGGTAATCGATGAGCTGACGGTCTTTTTCAACGGCGATCAGCTCTTTGACCTTGGGCGCGATCAGTTTCGTCAAAGCGCCCTGCCCTGGGCCGATCTCCAGGACCACCTCATCGCTATGCAATTCGCAGGCTTGGACGATGCGCTCTTGGACGGAGCGGTTGACGAGGAAGTTCTGCCCTAATCTTTTCTTGGGGAAAAATTTTTCTTGGGATGAGGAAACGGTCATCGGCTTAAACGCACGGCCAGTTTGATGGCTTCTTTCATGGAAGAGGGATCCGCGCGGTTTTTCCCGGCAATGTCAAAAGCGGTCCCATGGTCGGGGGAGGTGCGGATAAAAGGCAACCCGATCGACACATTGACCAGCGTGTCGAAAAAAAGTGTTTTGGCCGGCGTCAGCCCCTGGTCGTGGTACATGGCGATAAAGGCATCATACTTTTTCCGGTTTACGCTCGTAAAGAGCGTATCAGCGGCGAACGGTCCCCAAGCACGTATTTTTTTGAGGCGGGCTTTTTTGACGGCGGGGATGATGCTCGTTCGCTCTTCCTGCCCAAGCAGGCCCGATTCACCGGCGTGCGGATTGAGCCCGCTGACGGCGATTCTCGGGCGTTTGATGTTAAAGAGATTTTTTAAAGTCTTATCGGCCAGTTCGATCGTTGCCAAAACCTTTTGGGGCGTTATCGCCCGAGGCACTTTTTTAATGGGGATATGCCGCGTGACAAGGACAACGTGCAGGCTCTTGTGGACAAACATCATTTCAACGCCCTTGGCGCAAAAATGCTGGGCCAGGAACTCCGTATGCCCCAGGAAATGGGGATGGCTTAAGGCAATGGCTTCTTTGGAAACGGGCGCGGTCACCAGGGCCTGAATTTGCCCGGATTTTAACAGCTGCACCGCTTTTTTAAGATAGGACCACGCGGCGAGGCCGTTACGCCGGTCGACCCCCTGCTTGATCTTGTTAAAGGAAGAAAAATTCTTGAGATCGATGAGCCGGCAGCGCGCGGTTTCTTTCAAGCCGAATTTCCTGAAAATAACCCCATCCCCGATAAGTTTATAGTTGGCCAGCTTAGCGACCGATGGGTCCCGCAGCGCCTTGGCCGTTATTTCGGCTCCGATGCCGGATGGATCGCCTAAGGTGATGCCGAGCCATTTACTCTTTGATTTCGATGTAGGCATCTTCTTTGAGATCATCGATCCATTCGATGAAAAGCGTTCTGAACTTGGTGCGGAAAAGACGCTCGCGGATATCGTCTTTGACTTCCTGAAGGGAGGCCACTTCAGCGGGCAGGCGGCCCGTTAATTTGAAGATATAAAAGCCGGTTTCCAGTTCGATCAAATCGGAGGGCACATCGAGCTGAAGGTGAAAGACGGTCTTTTCAATGGCCGGCATCAGTTGTCCCCGTTCCACCGCGCCCAGTGAGGGGGCATCGGAATATTTCATGGCGACTTCTTTAAAGTCTTCGTCTTGCTGGATCAAATTCAAAGCCTCTTTGGCCTTTTCTTTGGCCGCGATTTTATTCGAGCCAAAGGAAATGAAGATCGACTCAAGGTTGATCCTTTCGTTCTTCTGAAATTCTTTCACGTGCGCTTCGTAAAATTCGGTGATTTCCCTGGGGCTCACGTAGATCTTGGAGCGGATCTCGTGGTCGACAGCGAATTTAACCTTCAGCTGTTCGGTGATCTTCTTTTTCATGTCGGAAAGCGTCCCTCCGTGGGCCACCAGGGCTTCCGTGAACATTTCCTCGGAAGGATAATTGCTTTTGATCTCGTCTATTTTATCCTGGATGAGTTTTTCATTGATTACCATGCCCAATTGGTTGGCCCGGCCGAGCATCAGCTTATCTTCGATGATCTTGTTCAGCCCGTTTTCTTCCAGATCTTTCATCGCCTCTTCGATCTTTTCTTCGCTATATCCCTGGGCGGCCATGGCGACATAGGTCGAATGGATGTAGTCTTTCAGGTCTCGCAGGGTGATGACCTCGTCATTGACCACCGCCAGAATCGCGTCCTCCGTCGCCCATAAAGGGCCGGCCATCGCCAGAAAAAGAAGGCCCGAAAGAACGATATTTTTAAGGACCGACCGGTTCATGCTTATGCTCACTCATTTTTTTTAGTTGTTCAATGGATTCCCGCAGCAGCCGGCAATATAAATCGAAACCGACGCTGGCAATGTACCCGGATTGTTCTTTCCCCAAAAGGTTACCGGCCCCGCGCAGCTGCATGTCCTCAAAGGCGATATGAAAGCCGGAGCCCAGGCCGCTGAACTTTTGAAGCGTTTTGATGCGGCTTTTGGCGATCATCGATAAATTCCTTTGGGGAGGCACGATAAAATACGCGTACGCCTCGGTCGTTGAACGCCCCACCCGGCCGCGCAGCTGATGGAGCTCGGAAAGCCCAAAGCGGTCCGCCCGGTTGATGATCAGCGTGTTGGCGTTGGGGATATCGATGCCGGAGCCGATGATGGTGGTGCACACCAAGATGTCGATCTCCCCTTCGAGATATTTCAGCATGATCTCTTCCAGCAGGCGCGCCGGCATCTGCCCATGCGCCACCGCCACCCGCGCGTCTTTCACCAGCCGATGTACTATTTTAGCAATTTGTTCGATATCTTCAACCCGATTATGCAGAAAAAACACCTGTCCCTTTCTTTTCAATTCCCGCTCAAGGGCCTTCTTGATAATCTCTTCGTTAAATTCAACAACGATCGTTTGGACGGGAATACGTTTTTGCGGCGGCGTTGAGATGACCGACATATCTTTCGCGCCGGCCAGGGCCATGTATAGCGTCCGCGGAATTGGGGTCGCGGTCAACGTCAGCACATCCGCCAGCAGTTTAAGGTGTTTGAGCTTTTCTTTGGACTTGACGCCGAAGCGCTGTTCCTCATCGATGATGATCAAGCCTAAGTCTTTAAAGGCAATGTCGCTTGAAAGAAGCCGGTGCGTGCCGATGACGACATCAACGCCTCCCTCGTGCACTCCTTTAACGATCTGGTGTTGTTCCTGTTTGGTACGGAACCGGCTTAACATCGCTACCTGAATGGGGTAATTGGAGAAGCGTTTGGTGAAATTATAGGAGTGTTGCTCGGCTAAGACGGTCGTGGGAACAAGCACGGCGACTTGCTTGTCGTTCATCACGGCCTTAAAGACGGCCCGCATGGCCACCTCTGTTTTTCCGTAGCCGACATCGCCGCAGATCAAGCGGTCCATGGGCATGGAAGATTCCATGTCTTTTATCACTTCCTCGGCAGCTTTGGCTTGGTCAGGGGTTTCCTCATAGGGAAAAGAGGCATCGAATTCTTCCTGCCATTCGGTATTTTTGGAGAAGGCAAACCCTTTCATGCTGGCCCGGGCGGCGTGCGTGTGAAGAAGCTGGGCGGCCATTTCTTGCAATTTTTTTTGGATGAGCGCACGGGTCCTTTTCCATTCCTTGCTGCCGAGCTTATAAAGCCGCGGCGGCTTTTTGGTGAAGCTCACGTATTTTTGGACCAGGCGTAGATCATGCTTGGGCACAAAAAGTTTATCGCCGTCGCGGTATTCGATGACCAAATGTTCCAGGCGCTTATCCGCTATGTCGAGTTCCTGCATCCCCAGGAAACGCCCGATGCCGTGGTGATTGTGCACGACATAGTCCCCTTCCTCGATGTCGATGAAGTTCGTCATGGGGATCTCCGATGAGAAGACGTCTTTTTTTGATTTTTCCTTGAACGGAAGGATGATGATGGCTTTGTGCTGCCAGATGGACTTGCCCGTGTGGATATTGACGCTGGCGATCGAGACGACCTTCTCGTCATCAAAATCGATGCGCAGCGGCCCTTCAAAATTTATGGGGTAACAATCGAGGATGCCTCCGCGCAGGCTGAATTCCCCTTCTTGGAGGGTTTTATCGGTCTTTTGGTAGCGGAACGCGACAAGGTTATTGAGGACGGATTCGAGGGAGATCGTTTGACCAACGAATAATTCAAACGATTCGAACATGGCTTATTTTTTCTTCTGCCAGGCCAAAACCAGCGGTGACACGATAAACATCGTGGAATATGTTCCGGCGAAAAAGCCGATTATCAGGCATAAGGCGAAGGTATTGAGGACCTCGCCTCCTTTTAAATAAATCGCGATGACGACCAGCAATGTTGCGGAAGTGGTCAAAATAGTCCGGCTCAGCGTCTGGTTCAGGCTTAAATTGATCACCTGGGCCAAAGGGGCTTTGCCCATCTTGAGGAGATTCTCGCGCACGCGGTCATAGATGACGATCGTGTCGTTGACGGAATAACCGGCGATCGTCAGTAAAGCGGTGATGACCAAAAGGTCGATCTGCCTGCCGAACATGACAAGGAGCCCGAGCGCGATAAAAACGTCGTGCAACAGCGCGACAACGGCCGCGGCCGCAAAGTCAAAATGCTTGAAACGAAAGCCGAAATACAAAAGGATGCCGGCCATAGCCAAGACCATCGCCAGAAGAGCGGCTTTGCGCAAGGCTTTACCGACAACGGGACCGACTTTTTCTATCCGCAAGACCTCAAAAGGATTGTCCCGGAAGTCTTCTTTGAATTTGGCGCTGACTTGTTCGTAGGAATCGGCCGAGGTGCGGATAATGACATTGTTGGGAAATTGTTCGAAGCGCTGGATGAGCGCATCGTCGAATCCGATCTGTTTCAGGGCATGGCGCACGGTTTCGGTGCTGACCGGTTCTTGGAAGCGGTATTCTTGCACCTGCCCGCCGGCGAAATCGATGCCGTAGGCCTGGTCTTTCTTTGAGATCAATCCCCACATACTGACAGCGATGACCAAGACGGATATACAGAAGAAAATATGCGATTTCGATAGAAAGTCGATATTCGTGTTGGCGAACATTCTCAACATCCGAAGTGATTTTAGCATGCCTGATTCCAGCATTAATTGGAAAAGCGTTCGGGTGACAAAGATCGCGGTGAACAAGCTCACCATCAGACCAAGCGTTAATGTTACGGCAAAACCTTTGATGGGGCCTGAGCCGAATTGGAACAGCATGAAAGCGGCGATCAAGGTCGTAACGTTGGAATCGATGATGGCCCGCAAGGCCTTGCTGAAACCGCTATTGATGGCCGTCTGCATGGGCCGGTTCGCCTCCAACTCTTCCCTGATGCGTTCATTGATAAGGATGTTGGCATCGACCGCCATGCCTAGCGTTAAGATGATACCGGCGATACCGGGCAGGGTCAGCGTTAATTTTGCCTCCGGCAGCATGGCGTTCAAGAATCCCATGGAGCCGAAGATCAAAAAAAGGTTGATGAACAAAGCGAGCGAAGAAACAAGGCCGGCCTTAAGATAATAGACCAGCATGAATATGAAGACGAGCCCTCCCCCGATAATGGTCGCGTTGATACCGGCATCGATGGAGTCTTTCCCTAATAAGGGGCCGACGGTACGCTCTTCTTCGATGCGCATGGGCGCCGGCAAGGCGCCGGAACGCAGCGCAAGTGCGAGGACGGAAGCTTCTTCAAAAGTAAATTGGCCGGTGATCTGGGCGTTGCCGCCTAAAATGGGCTCATTGATGTTGGGCGCCGATAAGACTTCGCCGTCCAGGATGATGGCGAGGCGGCGATTAACGTTATTTTTGGTGATGTAACCGAAGGTTTTGGTCCCTTCGGCGTTCAATTTTAAGGTGATGTACGGCTGGCCAAACCCTTGGCTGTCAAAATCCACACGGGCATCGGCAATGGTTTCGCCGCTTAAAGCGATCTTTTCTTCCAATAAAATGGGTTCGTTGCCTTCTTTTTTGACGTATTTAAGGACATAACCAGCGGGGCTTTCGCCTTCCAGGGCCTCTTTAAGGTCGGTGGGGTCGTCATTGACGAGGCGGAATTCCAGTTGAGCGACCCGACCGATGATGGAAACGGCCGTTTCCCGGTCCGTGATTCCTGGAAGCTGGACCAAGATCTCATTTTCGCCCTGACGCTGGATAACGGTTTCTCCAACGCCCAAACTGTCGATGCGGTTCCTTAAGATCTCGATCGCGCGCAACACGGCGTCCTTTTTCGCCTCTTCTTCAAGCTTTTCCGTCTCCACCCGCAGGATCAAATGCATCCCGCCTTTTAAGTCCAACCCTAAGTTAATTCTTTTTTGGATCGGGAAAGAAAACCACAGAGATAAGAGCATAACGCCCAGGATGATGAGCAGCCGTTTTTTAAGATTTTTACTCATGGAAGAAACTCCTATTCCTTAGAAGATTTCACGATCGTTGAAACGGATTCTTTATCAAATTCGATCTTAACGTTGTCATCCACGCGAATGACGACCGTCTTGTCTTTGACCAGCGCCACGGTACCATGGATACCGGCGGAGGTGACGACTTCATCGTTTTTCTTGAGGTTGTTGAGCAGCTCCTTCTGTTCCCTTTGCTTGGTCTTCTGCGGCTTAATGACCAGAAAATAGAAGATCAAAAAGATCAGCAGATAAGGAATGATCGGTAGCGTCATCAAAGGATTCGCCGCTGATTCGCTTGGCATGATGTCCCTTTCGTTTAAAGTGATTACTTAGCTTTTTTGGATCGATGCACCAGTGATCTGACGGTATCGCTCATCTGAGCGCCGTTTTTCAACCATTTATCCAGTTTGTCCTGTTTAATCAACAGGATTTCAGGTTGCTTGGTCGGGTCGTAATGCCCCAAGATCTCCAAGCGCCTTCCATCCCTGGGTGCGCTTTTGCTGATGGCAACAATGCGGTAATTAAACCGCTTGTTCGGGCTCTTGCCCACTCTTTGTAACCTGATCATGACTTGCATTGTTTATTTTGCTCCTTTGTTAGTTTTGGGCCAGTTCAATGGCCTTGATTTGCGCCTTGGCTTTATTAACGGTTTCTTGATATTCTTTTTGCGGCAGTGAATCGGCGACGATACCGGCCCCGGCTTGGACGTACGCTTTTTTCCCCTTGACGACAATGGTGCGTATCGTGATGCACGTGTCCAGGTTGCCGGAGAAACTGAAATAGCCGATACAGCCGGCGTAGGGCCCGCGCCTTTGTTTCTCCAATTCTTCAATGATCTCCATCGCCCGGATCTTCGGCGCGCCGGAAACGGTCCCGGCCGGAAAGGCCGCCCGCAAGACATCCAGATCGTCCTTGCCGGGCTTTAGTTCCCCTTTGACATTGCTGACGATGTGCATCACGTGGGAATACTTCTCGATGCCCATGAAATCTGTCAATGAAACGGTCCCTCGTTGGCACACACGGCCTAGGTCGTTTCGGCCCAAGTCGACCAGCATCACATGCTCGGCCCGTTCCTTGGGATCCGCAAGAAGCTCCTCGGCCAGCCGCTTATCTTCCTGTTCGTTCTTTCCACGCGGCCGCGTGCCTGCAATGGGCCTGGTTTCAACAATCTTATTTTCACAGCGGACCAACAGCTCCGGGGATGAGCCCACGATCTTGATGTCCCCGAAGTTCAAGTAATACATGTAAGGGCTGGGATTTAACACCCTCAGCGCCCTATATATATTAAACGGCTCTGTCGTTAAGTCAACTTGAAATCTTTGGGAAAGCACGACCTGGATAATATCGCCAATCAGGATTTTTTTCTTGGCTTTCGCGACGATCTGCCTGAATTGCGCGGGAGTAAAGTTTGATGTGACCTTAAGCGGTTTAGCGTTTCTTTTGGAGGAGCGCTTGCTCTCGATGAACATGGGTTTATTCAGATCATCGATAAGGCCCTCCACTTTTTGAGCGGCCTCTTTATAGGCTTTTAATTTCGCTTTTTCGGAAGACTTTGGCTTCACATGGGCACAGCTGACGGCTTTGATCTTATGGTTGCGGTGGTCGAAAATGATAATGTCTTTAGCCAATACAAATAACGCATCCGGCAATTTCAGGTCGTCCTTCGTTCGCTCGGGCAATCTTTCAAAAAAACGCACCATATCATAGCTGGCAAAGCCCACCAATCCGCCGCAAAACCGCGGCAGATCCGGCAGGGGGACAAACTTGTATTGTTGGAGGATGTCGCGGACAAAACTTAACGGCGTGTCTTTGATCTCATAGGTTTTTGTTTTGGCCGTTCCATTTTCCATTCGGGTGATTTTAGCGGTCTTGTTTTTTGTTTCCAGGACCAGCTCGGGATTCTTGGCCAGAAAGGAAAACCTCGCGATCTTCTCCTCCCCTTCCACTGATTCCAAAAGGAAAGAATAACCGGCTTTGTATCCGACGCGGTAGAAGGCGGACACAGGCGTTTCCAGGTCGGCGACAATCTCTTTGTAAACGGGGATGAGGTTGCCTTTGCGGGTCAACTTTAGGAAATCTTTTTCTGTCGGGAAAATCATCACTCTCTCACGCTGATTTTTTTCTTTTTGAGGTAGGTCTTCACATCTTTGACGGTCAATTCTCCGTAATGGAAAACAGATGCCGCGAGTGCCGCGTCGGCATCGGTTCGTTCAAAAAGACTGGAAAAATCCTCCAGTTTTCCGGCGCCTCCGGAGGCGATCACCGGAATGCGCACGGCGTTACAGACCGCATCCGTCAGCGCAACGTCATAGCCGTTTTTTGTCCCGTCATGATCCATGCTGGTCAAAAGGATCTCACCGGCGCCTAAGCTTTCCACTTCTTTGGCCCATTGAATGGCGTCTTTTCCTGCGGGGGTGCGTCCTCCGTGGGTATAGACTTCCCAAGAGCCGTTATTTTTTTTTGCGTCGATGGCCACCACAATGCATTGGCTGCCGAATTTCTGTGCCGCTTTCTTCACCAGCTGGGGGTCTTTGACAGCGGAGGTATTCATGGAAACTTTATCGCTTCCCGCGTTAAGCAACGTTCTGATGTCATCCAACGATCCGATGCCTCCACCGACGGTCAGCGGCATAAAGACCTGCTCCGCCGTTTTCTTGACCACATCCAGCATGATGCCGCGTTTCTCGTGGCTGGCCGTGATGTCCAAAAAAACGATCTCATCGGCCTGTTGCTTGTCGTAGGCCTTGGCGATCAAAACAGGGTCACCGGCGTCCTTAAGGTTCACAAAATTAACCCCCTTGACCACGCGGCCGTCTTTGACGTCCAGGCAGGGGATTATTCGTTTAGTGAGCATAACTTGATGGCCTCTTGTAGATCCAGCGTGCCTTCATAGAGCGCTTTACCGCAAATGCAGCCGATTAACCCCGCAGGACTTAATTCCAGCAGTTTTTCGATATCGTTTAAGCTGGCGACTCCCCCCGAGGCGATGATCGGGATGCGGGTGGCCTCGCACATTTCTTTAATGGCCGGGATATTGGGGCCGCTTAACATGCCGTCTCTGGAGATGTCCGTATAAATAATGCAAAATAAGCCGATCCCCTCTAATGTTTTTACCAGATCGGTCGCTTTCACATCGGAGGTGGATGTCCAGGCCCGTTTGGCGACTTTGCCATCGGAGCAGTCTAAACTGACGGCAATCCTGTCGCCCCATTTTTGTATTTCCATTCTGATAAAATCGGGATCTTCCAGGACTTTTGTCCCTAAGATGACGCGTGAGGCGCCGGCATCAATAAGCCGGGCGATATCATCCTGAGAGCGCACCCCGCCTCCGATCTGGATCGGGATTTGTACCGATTCGATAATATTGGCAATGGTGTCAAAATTCTTGAGTTGTCCCAGCTGGGCCCCGTCAAGGTCGACCACGTGAAGCCATTGGGCGCCCATGCCTTTCCACTTATGCGCAACACTGAGTGGATCATCCGAATAAATCGTGACCTTGTTGAATTTTCCCTGGGCCAAGCGGACCACTTTGCCGTCTTTGATATCGATAGCCGGGATGACGTTCATGGTTTAAGCTCCGTGAAGTTCTTGAGGATCTTCAATCCGATCGTTTGGCTTTTTTCCGGGTGGAACTGCACGCCGAAGACATTCTCCCGCCATAGGCTTGATGCGTATTCGACGCCGTAATCGGTCGCGGCCGCAATATCATTCTTGTCTTTAGGGTTCACGTAATAGGAGTGGCAGAAATAAACATTCGAGCCTGAATCGATGCCTTTGAATAAGGGGCAATTTTTCCCTTTCATCTTCAGCTGATTCCAGCCGATCTGCGGCACCTTAAGGCCGGTAAATTGCCGCACGTCGCCTTTAAATATCCCCAGGCCAGGGGTGGAGCCGCCTTCGCTGCTTTTTTCCATCAGCAGCTGCAGGCCTAGACAGATCCCTAAAAAAGGCTTTCGTTGCTCGATCGTCCTTTTAATCACATCGATCAATCCGAGTTCGGTGAGCCTTTCCATGGCCGGCTTCATCGCTCCCACGCCGGGCAGGACCACTTTTGAAGCTTGCAGGATATCGTCTTTGCTTTGGGTCACGGCCGCTTTCGCACCGGATGCCTCCAAAGCTTTCTGAACACTTCTTAAATTGCCCATGCCGTAATCAATAATCGCGATCATTGTCGTTAGGGATTAATCGATTATACCTTTTGTCGAAGGGACCACACCTTTTCGCCTTGGGTCGATCTGTGTCGCTTCATCAAGGGCTAGTCCTAAGGATTTAAAGACCGTTTCGATGGTCGTGTGGAGGTCTTCACTGGCGTTTTCAATGGTAATGTGAATGGTGGCACCGAGATTGTGCGCAAAAGATTCAAGAAAATGTTCCAAATAGGACATGGAATACCCTTCCTGGTCCTTGATGTGCGGCGCCGGGTCCGTGACCTGGAGGGTCAAATAACCCCGGCCGCTTAAGTCAATGACCGTCCTGCCTAACGTGGATTCCATCGGGGAGAAACCGCTCCCGAAACGTTTAATGCCGGCCATCTTCCCAAGGGCCTGTTTGAACGCTTTCCCCAGGACAATCCCAATGTCTTCATTGGTGTGGTGAATGTCTATCTGCAGATCCGCCTTCTTGACTTCCAGCTCGATATCAAACAGCCCGTGAAAGGCAAAAAGCTCCAGCATGTGATCAAGAATGCCGATGTTGGTCTTGATTTTGTTGCCGATCCCTTTGCCGTCAATGTTGACTTTGGCTTTTATTTCGGTCTCTTTGCTTTTTCGTTCAAATGTGGCGGTGCGTCCCATACAGGTTCCTTTCCTTAAAATCGTAGGTTCACCGATTCGTAGTGTTTTGGTAACTGCTCCAGCGAAGCAACGGCTTCGATGGGCTTCTTCATTTTTTCCAACGCGCGTTTGGAATACGAGATGATATGGCTCTTTTTATAAAAGTCGGACAAACATAACCCTGAGAAAAATTTGGCCGTCCCTAATGTCGGCAGCACGTGGCTTGGGCCCGCGGCATAATCGCCCAAGGCCGTCGGGCTGTAAGGGCCCAGGAAGATCGCTCCGGCATTTCTGATCTTGTTGGCGATGGCGGATGCGTTATTGGTCATGATCTGCACGTGCTCGGGGGCGATATTGTTGACGATGCCGATCGCCTCTTCGATATTCTTGGCAAAAATAATGTAGCCTTTGGAAACGCGGCTGCGCACCTGTTTAAGAAGCGCTTTGCTGGTCGTCACTAAGATAGCCAGCCCGCCGACGTGCTCCAATTGGGCTTCCAGATCGGCGACGATATAATCGACGTTGCTGGTGCGGTTGGCGATGATGGCCAATTCTGTCGGGCCGGCCAGCATGTCGATGTCCACGTAGCCGAAGATCTGGCGTTTGGCCTCTGTCACGTACATGTTGCCTGGGCCGATGATCTTATCGACTTTGGGGATGGTTTTCGTCCCAAAGGCAAGAGCACCGATCGCTTGTGCGCCGCCGACTTTATAAATTTCATCCACCTTCAATAAATTCGCCACCGCTAAAATATACGGGTTTACATGCCCCTCTTTATTGGGCGGGGTGGTAATGGCGATGCGTTTGACCCCGGCGACTTTGGCCGGAATTACTGTCATGTAAACGGTCGAGATCAAAGGCGCTGTCCCGGCCGGGATATAAATACCCACATTCTCCAGCGGAATAATATTTTCTTTTAAGAGGACCCCGTCCGTATCGCGCACCCTGCAGGGCTTTTGGATCTGTTTTTTGTAAAATAACGAAACGTTGTTCTGGATGATCTTTAAATTCGAGATGAATTCGCTCGTGATCCCCTGAAAAGCGCCACTTATCTCTGCTTCGCTGACGCGGATCTCTTTCACTTGGAGCTTGGCTTTATCGAAGCGGCGCGTGTATTTGATCAAGGCATCATCACCGAGCAAGCGCACGTCTTCCAGGATGCCCTGCACTTTTTCGGTGACGGAGCGTTTTTGCATCGCCATATGCCGGTTATACAATTTTTGAAGGCCTTGGCCGTTGGGTGATAGGACTTTCATTGTTTCATTCTTTCTTTGATCAATTTATTGGCTTGTGTCAACGCCGCTTCTATGTTGGCCGTTTCTTTGCTGCCGGCTTGGGCCATTTGCGCCCGTCCGCCGCCGCTTCCGTTTATTAAGGGCGCGATCGTCTTGATGATCTCATCGGCCTTGATCCCTTTTTTGACCAAATCATCGCTGACGCTGACGAGTAGCGACGCGCCGTCTGCTCCTTTGGCACCGAGCACGATGATCGCCGACTTTGCTTTTTGTTTCAGCAGATCCGATACTTGGCGTAAAACTTCCATCTCAACGTCATTGAAGGTATGGCTGATCAATGCCGTGCCGTTAACGTTTTCGGAATCTTTAAGGATCTTATCAAGGGATTGCTTGATCGCCTCAAAGCGGTATTGCAGCGTATCTTTTTCCAATTGCTTCAACCGTTTCGTTTGTTGCTCAACGCGCGCCATCAGCTCGTTTCTCGACGCTTTTAGCAATTTAGACAACTCATTCAATTGTTTCTCTTCTTCGCTGACAAAAGAAAGCGCGCCTAAACCTGTTTTCGCTTCAATGCGGCGGATCCCCTGGGCAATAGCGCTTTCACCGACAATTTTTAAAAGGCCGATTTGGCCCGTCGCGTCCAAATGCGTCCCACCACAAAATTCCTTCGAATGGTCTCCTACACTAACAACGCGCACGGTTTTCCCGTATTTCTCGGCAAAGAACGCCAAAGCGCCACTGTTGCGCGCTTCTTCTATATCCAGATATTCTTTCATCACCGTGTCATTGTTCAAAATCATTTCATTCACTTTCGCCTCGATGCGTTGCAATTCTTCCTGGGTGATCGCTTTAGGATGCGTGAAATCAAACCGCAGCCGGTCTTCGGCAACGAGCGAGCCCTGTTGTTTGACATGAGACCCCAAAACATCCCTTAATGCCGCTTGAAGAAGGTGTGTCGCCGTGTGGTTTCTCATGATCGATTTGCGCCGTTCGATATCAATTTCAGCGTCGACTTGGTCATTCACTTCAAAGCTTCCTTCGGTCACTTCCCCCACATGAAGATAAATGTCTTCGATCTTTTGTGTGTCCAAAATTTTGATTCTCGAGCTATCTTTTATAAGAACGCCCGTATCTCCCACCTGTCCGCCGGATTCGGCGTAAAAGGGCGACTTGTCCAAAATGATCGTAACCCGTGTTCCTTTTTTTACATCGTTAACACATTTGTTATCAACGAACAATTTCAAGATTTGACTGGTCGAATGTGCGTGGTCATAACCCAAAAATTTCGTTTTGGGAACTTGAAGATCCAGCTGCGCGTCCGCGAACACATCGCCCGTCATTTTGCTGGCTGCACGGGATTTTTCCTTTTGTTTATTCATTAAATTCTGGGATTTGATGGCCCCTTCCTGATGGTAGGGCAAATCCATCGTTGCATTATTTAATGTGTTTTCTCCAAGGCCATAAGTATCACGATACAGAAAACGAAGTTGCCCGAGTTCATCTCCCGATTTCGCCTCTTTAGCTTTTCTTTCAAATTCCGGTAAGCGTTCTTGTCTAACTTTGATGTACGCTTTCTCGATTGTTTGAACGACCTCCTCGATCTCTTTTTGTTTCTTCGCAAGTTCTGGGTAAGGCCGTTTCATCGTGTCCACAACAGCTGCCACCAGTTTATAAATGACAGGTTTACTGCTGCCTGATTTTAATGCGATATCAGTGATATCATTGATTAGTTTTTTGATGACATATCCAGGGCCTTCGTTCGAAGGCATGACGCCGTCATTGATCCCGAACACGATCCCGCGGATATGATCAGCAACAATTCGGGCATCTGTTTCAGAAATATTAGGGATCAGCTTTTTAGCGGATTTTATAATATGCGCGAAAACATCATTTTCAAAATTTGTCTTCTTCCCTTGCAACACGGCTGCCAGGCGTTCCAGCCCCATGCCGGTGTCGATATTCTTATTCGGCAAAGGTTCTAAAATGCCTCCGTCTTTGCGGTTGAACTGCGTAAAGACGAGATTCCAGATTTCCGCGAAGCGGCCGCAATCACAGCTGGGGTCGCATTTTTTGTTCTTACAATCCTTATTAACGCCGAAATCGAAAAAGATCTCCGAGCACGGCCCGCAGGGGCCGTTGGGCCCTTTTTCTTTAGCGTCGGCCGGCCAGAAATTATCGTGATCGCCTAATTTGATAAGTTTTTTAGGATCGAACCCTTTGATCTTTTTCCAGATCTCTTCGGCTTCTTTATCATCTTTATAAACAGAAGCCCATAATTTATCGGCCGGAAGTTTACAAACCTTTGTAAAAAATTCCCAGGCCCATTCGATGGCCTCTTTCTTGAAGTAGTCGCCGAATGAGAAATTGCCGAGCATTTCAAAGAACGTGTGATGAAAGTTGGTTTGGCCGATTTTATCCAAATCATCAGTGCGCAAACATTTTTGGCAACTTGCCGCGCGCGTGTCACCGTCAATATAGCCCAAGAATTGGCGCTTGAACTGCTGCATACCAGCGGTCGTGAACAAAACGGTCGGGTCATTTTTGGGGACCAGCGAATCGCTTTCGATGATGGTGTGCTTCTTGGAGGCGAAGAAATCCAGGAACTTTTTTCTTATCTCATCTGTTGTCATCATAACTGCTTGATCGCTTTGTAAATGGCGTCTGTGTTGAATCCCCGCCGGGACAAATAACCAAAGATCCGCTGTTTGGCCTTTAAGGGTTCGATGCCTTTATATTTTCCGGCTTGGTTTTTGGCCAATTGGAAAACAATATCCTCTTCGCGATTGTCCTGGAAGGCTTTTTTCAACTCTTCTTCCAGGGTATCGCACTCAATGCCTTTAGCTTCTAGCTCGTGTCGAATGCGTTTGATGCCGAAAGGCTTTAGCAGGCGTGAGGAGATCCATTCTTTAGCGAACCGGCGATCATCGATCAAATCCAGTTCTTTGAAATACGAAACTGTTTCATCAATAATATTATCCGCGAGGCGCTTGGCTTTTAGCTTATTTCTGATCTCTTTTTCGCTGCGAATCCTAAATTTCAAAAGACGAAAAACCATGTTTCTGGCCTGCGCACGCTGGGCAGAATCGTCTTTGGTCATACAGATTATTTCTTGCTGGCTTTTTCTTCGGTCGCGGCCTGACGAACTTGCTTTTCGATCTTATTGGTGATCTTGGGATTTTCTTTCAAGTAAAGCCGCGCGTTCTCCCGTCCCTGGCCGATCTTTTGCCCTTCATACGCGAACCAGGCGCCGGATTTCTCGATGACATTGTATTTGACGGCCAGATCGATAACATCCGAATCGCGGGAAATACCTTCATTAAAATAGATCTCAAATTCGGCTTCGCGAAACGGCGCGGCGACTTTATTTTTGACGACTTTCGCGCGCACGCGGTTGCCGATGATCTCTTCCCCCTGTTTGATGGACTCGATGCGCCTTAAATCGATGCGCACCGAGGCGTAGAATTTAAGCGCCCGGCCGCCGGTCGTTGTTTCAGGGTTACCGAACATGACGCCGATCTTCATACGGATCTGATTGATAAAGATCACACAGGTTTTGGACTTACTGATAGCCGCCGTCAATTTTCTTAGCGCCTGCGACATGAGCCGGGCTTGTAAACCCATATGCGCATCGCCCATCTCACCCTCAATTTCAGCGCGGGGAGTTAAGGCGGCGACCGAATCGATGACGACCAGATCAACGGCATTGCTTCGCACCAATGTTTCAGCGATCTCAAGAGCTTGCTCACCCGTGTCAGGCTGGGAAATTAATAGATCATCGAGCTTAAGGCCGACTGTCTTTGCGTAGGCAGAATCAAAAGCATGTTCGGCATCGATAAATGCGGCCGTTCCGCCTGCCTGCTGAATTTGCTTAATAACGCTTAAGGTTAAGGTGGTCTTACCGGAAGATTCCGGCCCGTAGATTTCAATCACACGCCCCTTAGGGATACCGCCGACGCCAAGGGCTAGATCCAATGATAAAGATCCTGTGGGAATGGTTTCGATGTCGGTTTTGACCGTCCCATCAAGCTTCATGATGGAGCCCTTTCCGAATTGCTTCTCGATTTGGCTTAACGCCAATTCCAACGCTTTCTTGCGGTTGTCCAGTTCAACAGTTTTCTTTTCTTCAGCCATAAATGCCTCCCTATTAAAATACGGTTATGAAATCGAGCTTGTGGAATTATACATGAGCGGTTTTGGGTTGTCAACCCATTCGGATACCCAATGAAAAGCTCGTCAGTTGATTCCAAATTATATGGTAAATAAGTATTAGAATTTATCTCAATATATCCTCAGGGTTGACACTGAAAGCGACCCTTGACATTAAGATGTCAAGGGTCGCTGAATGTGTCAATAAATGTTCAGGCGGCAAATTACCCTAACTCATTGCTATTGAAAAAGATAAATCGTTGTTGGAGCCAACATGGTGTTTTTTCTTATTTATAAATTATTTAAATAGAAATATTAAGGGGAAAGGCAAGACTCCATCAAGGATTTGATTTCCTGCGCGTAGGCCGGATTAAGCTGGATGATCTGATGAAAATAGCTCAAGGCCTGCTCGCAACGCTGTTCTTTCAAGTAAAGCGTACCCAAGAGGTAGAGGGCATCAATACTTTGTGGCGTCAGCTCAAGCACTTGGGCGTATTTTTGCTTGGCCGCGGCGGGATTTCCCAAATTTTCCTCTACATGAGCCAAGTTAAAGATGGCGTCCACATGATGGGGCATGTGGTGCAAGACGCGCTCGTAACATTTTTTGGCCATGGCCAGATTATTTTGCGCGACATAAGTATTTCCTAAATTAAAAAAGGCATTGGTGTCGTTGGGCCGGATGGACAAAGCCGTTAAATAGGCCTTTTGAGCTTGGGGGAGCTTCCCTTCTTTTTCGTAGGCATAACCGAGTTTTGATTGTTTCAGGAATTCGACACTTGCCGCATCAAGCGGCTTTCTTTGAAAAAAGACAGTGAACCCCAAGACGAATAATACGGCGAAGATGAGTTTAAGGATTTGTTTTTGTTTTATTTGTTCCGCCAGCCAAAGGAGGGCGGCAGCCTCAAAGATTATCAAAAACGGCAGGATGCTCGCCCGATAACGGTCTAACATATAAAACACCAGCACAAGCGCGAGCTGGCTGGCAATGAGAAGGTATAAATAGACCTTGCCATGGCCGGCCTTTCGGGTCACCAGCATGCCTAAGATCGCCAGGGGGCCGATTAAGGCAAAGGGGTTTATGTCCAGGCGGTTTCTTAGATCGCGCAGAAAGATCAAGTCCATGTCAAAGGTGTTTTCGGATTCGATGAGAAAAAGATGCAGCTTACGCAGCAGCAGTTTTGTGAAAGCAGCGGGTTGCTGGACGATGAATTGGACGGCTTTATTTCTGTAAAATTGGGAAACTTGGGCGGGCGTCAACGGCCTTCCCAGCTCTTTTTCGGCAACCAGAATTTGGTCAATGTCCTGATGAAAATGGGTTGGCCGAAAGTCTTCCATGTGCTCGTAATACCCTTTCGCCTGGGGATTGTTGCCGCTGTAGAGCGTCAACCCGCTTTGGGCGCTGATCCAGACCCAGTCCCCTCCCACCAGCTTGTTCCGTAGCCCTGATAAGAAGAGGATCGTTATCATGCCGATCAATAAAGGCAGGAGAACGTTTGTTGTTATGGCCTTACATTCTTTTTGATGAGTTTTCAGTTCATAAAGGCAGATAAATACGAAAAGAAACAGGAATTTTCCGTCGCCCAGCATGGCGATGCCTAAAAGAAGCCCCAAATACACCCACTGGCGTTTTGTTTTAAGCTGATCCTTATGAAGAAGCGTTAGCACAATAATACCGGCAAGGAAGATCAAAAGCAGCGGTGGCATCATGAGCCAGTCATAATAAACACAGGTAAAAGAGACGGCCGTCAGGATCCCGGCGGTCAGGGCCACGCTGCGCGAGAAAACAGCGTTGGTGATGGCGTATATGAAAACGCAGTTGAGCGAGCCCAGGAATAGATGAAAGACGCGAATCAGGAAAGCGTTGCCAAAGAACCAACGGTCTAACAGGGCGAGAAAATACGGGTAAAGCGGCAGACCCCAAAAGGTCTCGTTGCCTATGAATGAACGGCGGGAAATGTCTTGCGCCCATTGCCGATAATAACCGACGTCATCGCTTGGATAATCATAAAACGGATAATGCTGCCGCAGGTACAACTCAAACGCCAGGCGCAGCCCAAAGGCGATGAAAAAAATAACCGCCGCGTCCCAGAGGTGGTGCTTTCGGTTAAGAAGGTTCATGCTGATAGAAAAGCTGGATGCCGGCCAAAGCGGACAGAGCCGCTGTTTCGACTTTCAGAACTGTTTTCCCTAAAGACACGGGATGCGCCCCCTTTTCAAGGGCATAAGAATATTCCTCCGGGGTAAAATCCCCCTCGGGGCCGATCAAGATGGCTATTTTCAGGTTGTCTTTCACGGCCGGCAGGGCCTCGAATAATTTTTTACGCTTTTTGATGAGGGCGGGGATAACGATAAACGAATCGGCTGTCAATTTATCAACGGCCGATTGAAATTCCATCGTTGGGTGAATGATAGGAAGCCTCTCCCTCTGGCATTGTTTGGCCGCGTTGACGGCGACCGTTTGAAAACGCGCCAGTTTTTTATGAAGCCTCTCTCCCTTTAGATCAACTTCGGTCCTTTTTGTTTTAAGCGGAATGATCTCATCAACCCCCAACTCCGTCGCCTTTTCAATAATGGTCTCGAATTTGCTTTTTTTGGGGATCGCGCAGGCGAGGGTCAGCGTTAACGTTTGCACAGGTGCATGGGTAAGCTTTTCAACGGCTACGACAACTTTCTGGGGAGAGATCGAACAGATGGTTGCTGTGGCCTCTTTCCCCTTGCCATCGAATAATTGGATCAAACCAGGCGGTTTTAAGCGCAAAACGTCACGTAAATGGTGTATTTCTTCCTTGTCGGTAAGGGTGATCTCTTTTGAAGAGAAATCAGCGTTGGGGCAATAGAATCGGTGCATTAATTCCAGCTGTGGCCCGGCGCGTGAACGCGGGTGCTTAAGGTATAATCAGGATTATCAATAGGCTCAGCCGCTGCCGAAGGGTTGAAGCGGGCGGTGATGGTTGCTGTATAATAAAAGTCCAGAGTCGAAGGCGAATTATTGACTGTTTGGACAATGGAAAAACTTTGAATTTTATTGATAACTCTTTGGATGTTTGGCTGGCCGCACGGGTCACTTCCTAGGAAACTTGGGATGGGCCCTTGAGCGGCTCCGGCCCCTGCCGGCTGGACACAGGTTCTTAATTCGAATGTTGGGGCGCCTCCGGTCGTTCTGCGGAAATAGATCCGCCAGGTATCATCGGAAGTATTGTATGGCGTGTTCGAAGGGTCCTGCCGGAAAGACCAATAAGCACGGTTTGGCGTGCCCGCATTACCGGAGGCATAACCCTGATCGCTTTGACCCCCGATGGTCCTTGAAATATTCCTTTCCATATGGGTCATGGCGGCTATCGTTTGAATGGCCAAAATCGCCTGCTTATCCGTTGTATCCTGCATGCGTTTGATCGTTACGCTAAAGCCGGCAATCCCGACCATCACGATGCCCATTAAAAAAGACGCCACCAGCAGTTCCGTCAACGTTAACCCTTTTTGTGTTGTCATCTTGATCATATTTGCCATAACCCTTAATCGGGATAGGAAACATTCATATACAATTTCCTTAAAGGAAGGTTCGGGACATCCGCGGTATAATAATTGACCGTAACAGAGCCGATGGTTTGAGTGTAAAGCGTCCCAGTGTCTAAAGGGCTACCGCTGGCCCAAAGGTTGCCGTAGACATCCGCCCTTATTTCATCGATGACGCGTTTCCCGGCCAAAACGGCTTCGAGCCGTTTGATGGACGTCGTTCCTTGGGGCCGTAGCATGGAGATAGCGGCAAATATCCCGAAGGCTGTCACCAGAAAGATAATGGAAGCCACGATCACTTCCACGATAGATGCGAACCCCTCTTTTTTAAGAATTTTTAGCATATCGCGTCTTTAACAGGCCGGTAAAGTCGGACAAGTACCGGCTGAACAGCAAGGGTTGGTGCCAGCAGCAATAGGCGTCTGATTAACTCGAACAGTAAAATCAGTCCATGCGGCCGTTGCCGTGTAGGCTGTTGCGACCGTGCTGGTATAGGAGTACGTCATATCATTGGCTATGATATTCAGGTTAAGGCCGCTATTGATTTGAGCTAAGTTTAAAGGGTTCCCTGCCAAATAGGCGTCTTGTTTTGCTTCATACATGATATTGGCGGCATGCAACGAGGTGAGTTGGATAACCGCGTCGCGTTCATGAGCTTTCCGCACCGCCTTTTGATATTGGGGCAGCGCAAAGCTGGCCAGGATACCGATAATGACGACCACGACCATTAATTCTACTAAAGTAAAACCGGTTCTTGATCTCATCGTTTCTCCTTCATTTTAATATCCCAATTGGGTGCAGATGGTACCGGTACCGACACAGCTCAAGGCCCCGGCGCTATCTATTCTTAACGTATAATTTCCGCTTTTGCTCGCGATGCTGGCAATGGGATCGCTCGAAGCGGCTGTTGGGGCGTTGAAACCCTCCGGCGCCGGCACGGTGACATCCAAGGCGGAGAGCGCGCTCGCATAGGCCTGATATTCATAAAAGTAGGCCCGTTGGGCGTTGTAAATGGATTCCAGGATATGAACGGCTTCCGCGCTTTTTGTTCGTTCCAGCTGCAGCGTAAATCTAGGAAGGGCAATACCGGTAATAGCGGCAACAACGAGAAGGGCCGTTATCACTTCTATCAAGCTAAACCCTTTTTTACGAACTATCCAATTCATTTGTGCCTTTTCTTGCCTAGTACGGGTAGGCGGCAAAAGCCATCTTCGCACATATGCCGGCCAAGCCCGGGGTGTCATCACAGGTAATGGTACCGGTAGTATCGATGTACAAGCGATAATCGCTATTATTGTCGACAATATAAGCGGTTTGTCCATCGGTTGTATATAAAACAGGTGTGTTGAAATTAGTCAGAGGCGATGGAATTTCGATGTCGAGATCGGTTAAGTTGCCAGCTGCCGAACCATTTTCAAAAGTGTATAAGTTCTGGGCTCTCCATATGGCAGAGAGGATTTGGACGCCTTCGGAAGAGCGGGAGCGTTTGGTCGTGATGGAGAATTGCGGTAAGGCCAGTGACACGACCACCCCTATAAGTATGATGGTGACGGCTACTTCTATTAAGGTAAAGCCTTGGGGAGCGAATTTCTTTTTAAAATGGGAAAAAATCACGGTTCATCAACCCCTTCTTTCGTAGCCTTACACAGAAACATCGAAGCCTTGAAAGTCAAAGCTTCGATGTTTCTGTAAACTTAAGCCGTTGTAAAGAACGGGTTATTTGATACCAACGAATACACCACTACCGCTTCTAGCAACACCAGCACCCGAACTGCCTCCAAGGCTAATTGTTGATGTGCCGTCCCCAGCATTAACAGCGTTTCTTTGGGCCACAATTCGGAAAGTAGTAGGCGCTACGGTGACCACGTAGGTAAAGTGAGCCCCTGGTGAGATTCCTGGGTTTTCAACGTCAATAGCACCAATGATGCATGAGGAATAGTTATTGTTTGATGCTATGTAGCATCGTTCAATGGATTGACGAACGGTGGACATGGATGTAAGTGCTTCTGTTGATCTGGAGAATTCGACTGTACTGAAGAATCGAGGTAAAGCCAAAGAAGCAAGAACACCTACAATAATGATAACAATGATAATTTCAAGTAAGGTAAAGCCACTTCTGCGATTGAGTTTCATGTTTGCTAACTCCTTTTATTTAAAGTTTTACACTAAATTCACCCTAATAAAAAACCTATTCCACATTCGTAGAATAGGCATTTTGGTTCGATTATTGGTAGCTGGCTGCCCCCCCATCCAATATCTGACTTGGACTCCCGGGCCCTTTAGCTTTGTGCCCCACTCTTTCGAATGGTTTACCCTTGGACAATAACCTATCCTACATAATGTATAGCATATTAGGGTGCCCCATGTCAAACAGCCAAGCTCTATCTACGCCTTTATTATATAATAAATTTAGCGAAAATCGAGTGGTTTGAATAGTATTTTTTGAAGTATTTTCGCTAGAGGGAGTTTTTAGCCTTATCCCCCTCCCAGCTGAGCAATGTTAAACATGGGAAGGAACATAGCCAAGACGATGGTGCCGATGATCGCCCCCATAAAAACCAGCATAAAAGGTTCGACAATCGTTGCAAAACGGGACATGAATGTTTCGATGTGATCCTGGTAAAAAGCGGAAACATGCTTTAACATCTTACTGAGCTCTCCTGTTTCCTCCCCCACCTGCACCATTTGAACAGCCATGGCCGGAAAGAAGTCGCTTTTTTCCATAGGATCGGCCAAAAGAACCCCTTCCCTGACCGCTTCCTTGATATCATTAACAATCAGTGCACAGGTGTTGTTGTCAACGAGCCGCTCTGTAATGTCCAAAGCATAAAGAATGGGAACTCCGGAGTCAATCAAAATGGCCATTTGTGATGCGAAGCGTTCAACGATAATCAAACGGTACACTTCCCCGGCTTGGGGCAAAGCAAACATGAATTTCTCCCATTGCAGTCGGCCATGGTATGTTTTTATGTATTTACGAAATAGAAAAATAGATAAAGCAACGCCGGCAATTAAGAACAAAATGTTGCTTTTAATGAATTTGAAGACCGCCAGTAAAATAACGGTGATTACAGGCAAGTCCACGTCCATGGATTCAAAAATACTTTCAAACCGCGGCCCTACGAATAAGGCAAAAAAGGCGACCGCTCCCATGGAAACAGTAAAGAGAATGGCCGGATAGATCAACCCCGAAATGATGGTTGATCTGAATTTTGCTTGTTGTTCCAGATAGAAAGTCAGCTTATTTAAAACTACGGGAATCGTTCCTGAGGCCTCTCCAACCTCGATCAAACTAGTCCAGAATTGGTTAAAAACCTTGGGATGATTGGACAAGGCGTTACTTAAAGCGCCCCCTTGTTCCACATCATCACGTATTTTTCTTGCGACCTTATGGAATTGTTCGCTTTGAATTTGGGAACAGATAACATCCAGGCTTCGGATCATGGAAACACCGGCTTCCAGCATGGTGGCCAATTGGCGCGCAAAGGTGAGCAAGTCGCCGAGTTTGACCTTTTTATGAGTGAAGCGTTTTGTTTTTTTCTTTTTGGCAAGGGCTCTTTTGGCCGCCGGAGAAGAGAAAGACAGCTCATTAATATTGATAACAAAGAGCTCTTTTTTTTGCAGGCGCTCCACCACTGTGTTTTGACTAGGGGCATCCATGACGTCTTTGATGGTTTTACCGGACGCGTCTTTTGCTGTATAGGAAAATTTGGGCAATTCGTACTCCTTCTAACAATAATTATTGGTCTACACTGACTCTTGCGACTTCTTCAAAACTGGTAAACCCCTGTTCAACGAGGCGGATGCCTGAATCAAATATGGTCGTCATACCATTTTTACGGGCCGCAGTTTTAATCTCTTGATCCGTGGCCCCTTTGCTGATTATTTTTTTCATCTCATCATCAACAAGCAATGTTTCCGCCACCACGATGCGCCCTTTATACCCCGAATTGTTGCAAGCTTCGCAGCCCTTGGCCCGGTAGATGAGATCACTTTTGAATTTGATGCCGCCATGCTGGGCCGGGTCTGGCTCGTAGGCTTCTTTGCATTTCGGGCAAAGGCGCCGGGCGAGCCGTTGGGCCAGGATGAGCACCAGCGATGGGGTCAACAGATAGCTGGGAATGCCGATATCAATAAGCCGCGTGATGGCCGAGGCCGCGTCATTGGTGTGCAGGGTGCTTAAGACAAAGTGGCCTGTTAAAGCAGCCCGTACGCAGATGGAAGCGGTTTCCAAATCACGCACCTCGCCGACCATAATGATGTCAGGGTCCTGGCGCAAGAAGGCCTTTAAGGCGGTTGCAAATGTCAGGCCAATTTCCGGCTTGACGGCGACTTGATTGATCCCTTCGATTTTATATTCGACCGGGTCTTCAACCGTGACAACGTTGACGCGGGGGTCAATGGTCTCATTTAAGCAGGAATAAAGGGTTGTTGATTTACCGCTGCCGGTAGGGCCGGTGACGAAAAAGAGCCCATAAGGTCTTGCAAGGGCTTTTTTCAGGCAATCGATTTGTGTTTGATCGAATCCCAACCCAAAAAGTTCCAATTTCACGGCGCCTTTATCAAGAAGGCGCATGACGACTTTTTCTCCCCAGACGGTCGGCACGGTAGAAATACGGATGTCAACCACGCGGTCTTCCAGTTTTACCGAAATGGCCCCGTCTTGCGGAAGACGTTTTTCCGCAATGTCCAGTTTGGCCAAAATTTTGATACGGGAAACGATGGCCAAGTGCAGATGGGGCGCCGGCGGAGGAATGGTGTAAAGGTTGCCGTCAATACGGTAACGAAGGATGATTTTATTATCGAAGGGTTCGATATGAATATCACTGGCACGTTCATCAATCGCCTGACGGATAATAAGGTCGACCAATTTGATGACAGGGGCTTCGCCCGCTTTTTCGATGAGTTTATCTAAGCTCAGATCGGATTTATCGCTGACATTTTCGGATTCTCTAGGGGCGGCTGCGGTGTCTGAAGCTTCAAATTTTTGGGGGGCGTAAGTGCTTTCAACGGCCTGGTTGAGCATGGACGATTTTTTTCCGTCGTCGCGGTGTTTGTCAGAAAAATAGAAATCGGTAATGGCTTTTTGAATGTTCGTTTCGGTGGCGATGACCAATTGGATGTCACAGCCCACGATGCGGCGCAAATTATCTTGCAGCAGTAGATCTAAAGGATCCGCAACGGCGCATATCAGATTGTTTATATTTTTTGACAGGGGCAAAACATTGTTTTTTTTCGCAAAGTCAACCGGTACTATTTTTTCAAGATTTTGATTGGAGGCGGGTTTAAGGAGTTCGGCTTTTTCCGTGGCCGTGTAGGAATAGTACGGAAGGCCCAGCTGCTCTCCCAGGGTCGCGGTCATGTCTTCTTCGCTGACGGCCCCCATTTTAATCAGGATCTCGCCAATGCGGCCTTTTTCTTTTTGCTGCGTTTCCATGGCCTGTTTGAGCTGGGCTTCGCTGATGAGGCCATGCTTGATTAAGATTTCACCAAGTTTTAAGCGAGGCATACCGTTATCGGCCCATTAATGAAAGGTTGTCGTTGATCGTTTGCCAGCGGGATCCTGACGGAGCGTCTTGTTCTCTGGCAAAGCTTCTCTCTTTGTCCCGATCGTTGGAAACCAAATGCTCTTTCACGATGTGCGGCGTTAAAAAGACGATGAGCTCTCGTTGATCTTCCTTTTTATCTTTGTGGCGAAAAGCAGCGCCTACAATAGGGATTTTGCTGATAACCGGAACGCTCGTTCGTATGTCGGTAATATCTGTTCTCAAAAGTCCTCCTATAATGATAGTATCTCCATCCATGATACGCAAGATACTCTTTGAGCCTCTTTCTTCCGGGTCTTTGAAGCTTTGGCCAGAAAACGTGGCTCCCGTTCTGGCTTGAATGACTTTCGGTTCCACGGCCATCGTAATCTCACGCGAGTAGATATTTGCGTAAGGGGTCACTTTTAGGAATACGCCGGTTTCTGTCCGTTCGGCCTCAATCGTTTGAGACTCCGATCCTCCAATTCCTGATGAATTCTGTTCAATTCCGACGGCTTCATCTGTTTTAATAGCAATGGTGGCTGTTTGGTTATTAAGAGTCAGGATACGCGGCCTGGCAAGGTTTTTGGTGTCTGTTTGTGTCCGTAAGAATTGGATGAGAACGTTGAAACCTTTAAAAGAGGCCAGACTGAGGTCCGGATATGTGTTGAGGCCCCCTGGGAGCGAGTTATCTTTGTCATCGAAAGGAAATATGACCTGTTTTGAAGAGCCCTGGGTCAGCTTGAAGAACTCTCCGCTGAATTTGGCCCCCAATAAATCAGCTGTGTTTTTGGTGATGTCCAGCATTTCAGCTTCGATCAGTATTTGCGGGATGCGAACATCCAGCCGGGCGATGGTTTGTTCAATCAGGGAAAATTGGCTCGGATAGTCCGTGACAATGAGGCTATTGGTTCTTCTGTCTTCAACAACGGAGCCGTCTTCTGATAAGACCATTTTGACGGCTGCCACAATCCCCTCTGCATCTTCTGACGTCGATGAAGAATCGCTGGATGAGCTGGACGAATCGGACCCGAGGGATTCATCAAAAGTTAGTGTTGAATTGAGAAGATGAGAAGGAACGGTGGCGTGGTTCAACTGGTAGATGCGGGAGATCAAATCTTTGGTTGCCTTCTTCAGCTCCTTCACCATGAAAATGTTGCTTCCGGGCCGCACTTCGTAGGTGAGGCTGTTGGCCTCGAGAATCCTCTCCAGCGCTTCCCAAACGGGCACATTGTCCAAATAAAGGTTGATTTCTTTATTGGCGATTGTGTCGGAGGCGACGAAATTCATCCCCGATTGCTGCGACAGGATTTTTAAAACGTTATTCAGCTGTGCGTTTTGAAAATCCATGGAAACCTTTTTGGAGAGCTCTGGGGACAAGTATTCGTCCACGAAGGTCAGATCGGCGGCGTGCAAGGGGCAGCTTGTTAGACAAAAACTTAGAAACACAAGCCCGTTCAATATGGTCACTAATCTTCTTATCATCTTTTTTTCTCCTTTTTTGCTTGAGGCGTTTCTTCGATTACAGGTCTAAGGACAATGGTTTTACTGGCGAAAGACACCAATAAGCCTTCATTGGTAATGTCTTCGATTGTTATTTCAGGGATCACTTCCCCTGAATCCGATGGGACGCCGAAAAGGCGATCCCCCACCCCGACAATGTTGCCGTTGACGATGGCTTGAGGCCTGTCTGAGTTCCAGATAAGGCCGGTAATGTTTAGTTTGGGAGTACTCACCTTTACCTCAATAGGTTGCACGGGCATGTTGGGGATGATATCGGTAATGGGTTTCGGTATTTCCTCGACAATTTCGATATCTTCATTTTTTATTCCTTCCGTCACTGTAATCTCTTCTTTGACAGGTATTTGAGAGGTAAATGGATTGCGTTTTATCTGAGGGGCATTTTCTTCTTTCTTTGGTGAAATTTTAGTCAGCGGTTCTTCTTGGGCCAAAACCCAAGGCACCAGCACGCAACTTAAGCCAATAATAAGCCATGAACGATAATGTTTAGACATCTTTTAAATGGATGGAAATGATTTCCATGTGCACGTCTAAAGGAACCTCCCCTTTTCCTTTTTTTGATTCAATTGTCCTTTGTGGGTGGATGTTCCATTTATCGATGCGCAAAACGTAATTTGATGTTTCAAGAGCATGGACAAAATCCACCAGGTCTTGATAAGATTGGACGCTCACGTTTAAGCTGATAACATACTCTAAAGTATATTCGGTTTCTTGTGGTTGTGACGGTTGTGTTGGCGAAAACGAAATGATATTGACATGGGAGGCCTCGGCAAATTCCGAAATCTTCCCGATCATTTGATTGTTGGGGATGGATTCGGGAAAATCAGCCAAAAATTGGTTATATTCCGCCTGTAAGGCGCTGTTCTGCTCAAGGATGTTGAGCCGCTGCTTCATTTCAGTTACTTCCGTTTTGGTTGTACGCCCCTCTAGTTGATAACCTGAAAGGCTATGAATGGCGGTGGCGATGGCCGTAAAGATAAAAATGGTATTGATGAGCAATTTGGGTTTTGTAACCAGCTCTTCTTTGATGCGCGCCAAGTCGAATTCTTTTAATTTTGAGAAATCGATGTTCTTGAAATCTTTGGCATCGATGCTGTTGAGTTTTTCTATGGCTTTTCGGATGTCCATGGCTTTATTGAAACCTTATTATAAATGCCGTGACTTCATATCCTTCGACAAATTGTGAACGAACATCTTCAAGTTTAATATCTGGGAAATATTCATTAAATCTTTCGTTGTCCTTTATTGCTTGAAGAAGGCTGTTGATTTGTTGAAATTGATCTTTCTTTTGTGGCGAATAGGCCAAGCCCGTAAGTTCCATGGTCGTTTTGAACGCCGGTTTTGGCGCAGCGGTTTGTGGGTCGGTGCTTGGTGGTTGCGGAATATCTTGAATGGAAAAGTTGACGCCGTTGACCCAAGCCCCCTCGGGGAGTAGTTGAGCGATCGCGGCTAGGAAGAAAGTGATGTCACTTTTCAAACGAATGCTTTTATAAGCATTAAGTTTTTTTTGGAGGCCATCATTACCAGAATTCAACATATCGATAGAAATATCTTTTGAGGGCCCAAGTCTCTGATATAAGTTTGTTAACTCATTTTTTTGTTTGTTTATAAAGAATTTCGATGAACCGATAGCCAGGAAAGAAATCAGCAAACAAGTGAATGCTGTTGGGAGGACTTCTTTAATGTTGAAGTTCTTTTGGAACGTTTGGCGTGAAATGCTGACTGTTTGAGGTTTATCCTTAGACAGATCGAAGTTAATCTCCAGGTTCACGTCATTTTTCAGACCGGCCCCATAGGCGTTAATAAAATGCGTGTCTTTGATTTCGTCATTATTCAAGATGGAGGAACAGCTGATAATCTCCATAGACATCTCCAAATCTTCTTCCAATGCTTTGGCAAATTCATTTTGTTCATTAGGGCTTAAGAAGATGATTTTTTCCACTTTAACGCTTTTTTCCTGACGGTTAAAATAGTCCAAAGAAATGCGCACTTCATTGGTTAGCCGCAGAAGTTCCGCCGCCTCGACACTGGCGTCAAGAGCCGGATTGGAAGAAATCATCAAAGGGAATTCGCGGACAAACAGAGGCGTATTTCCCTGTACGATGACAATTTTTCCGATCTTTTCCCTTTTATCGATGATGGCGGTGGTTTGATTGGTTTGAAGGCGTTCTTTGTGGACTAGGCTGCGGATCAAACTTAAAGGGGCCGGCTCGGCCAATTGGACATTTAAGGCGGCTTCGTCCAGGAGCTTGGTATAGCGGCTCAGGGTGTCTTTCTTAATAGCAACAAAAACAACCCGTAACCGCCGGGCGCTCCCTTCCATCAAATTCATGGCGTGATATGAATAGGCTAATTCTTTGAGCGTAAAAGGGATATATTTGGTCGCTTCAAACTCGACTACGCTTTTGATTTCTTTGGATTGCATCCAGGGGATGAGGAAGGAACGAAAAATGATATCACGCGAAGGTAAAGACAAATGGACCACGTTGTTGGTCATTTTATTTTTTCTTAATATATCCTGGATGGTGGTAATGACTTTTGATCCATCAGGCGACAAGGGGTTGTTTTCGGCCTTCTTGAGAATTTCAGCCGCTATAGGAATGGAAATGATTTTTTTTGCCTGGGCTTGTTCGGTTTCCACAAAATATAAACCTTGATAATCCCAGAAGATGCCTAATTGTTTTTTCTTGACATCGGCCATGGCTTATTGATTGCTCACTTTTCGCGCTTTTGACCTGAGCCACTTATCGATTTCGGATTTGTCGAAACGCCAGACACCACCGATTTTCATTCCCGAAATCTTTCGTTGATTTAACCAGTTGTAAATGGTTTGTTTTCTTAGTTTTAAGTAACTGGCGAGATCGTCCACATCAAGCAGATTTTTCATATCCCCTTGCCCCTTTTTCAGTTACAAAAACCAATCAAATATTTAAGATAATAATATTTTTATCTAAACTTCATTAAACTATAATGAACTTACCTTGTCAATCGCTTAAGAGATTATTTGCTGAAAGGGTCCAGAATTGATGTAGCTCTAAGCCGTCTTTTTAATAGTCTACAACGATGGTCAGAGGGCTGGAGCCGTTGGGGCCTGTGCCGGGGCTAGTGATGTCGGCGTCTATCTGATAACTAATGCCATCTAAGGTCTCGGAGAGCGTGATGGAACTGGCGGCGGAGGTGGTGGTTTGGTTGGCAAAGGTATAGGCCAAAGCGCCTACAGCCAGAAGCTCGGCCTTAATTCTTTTGATTTCTTGCTCAGCGAAAGTGACTTGGCTCACGTTTAAGCCAATAATGCCGACGGTTACGGCCATCATTACAACGATTATCATCAAAACGGCCACGAAGACAATACCATTCTCATTACGCTGCAAGGTTTTCAGCATGATTAACCTCTTCCCTCTTTCGTGTGATTCTTCTTTGCGGCGGCTCCTTCGGTGTGGACATAACTTTTACATAACGGGCATATGACGATTTCTTTATCCAAGTAATTAAAAAAAATATGGGTACAAAAATTGCACTGTTCCAAATGAAGCGAATCGTTACCGATGAGCTTTTCTTTATTATAATTATAGAATACCCATAACACGAATACAAGAAGGATGCTTAGGGAGCAATAAATGGCCACCGCTAAAATCAAATCAATTTTAATCATGCGTTTTTAACCGTAGCGGTTTATACGGTTCAAGATGCGTGTTAATGGTGATGTCTTTGAGCGGTATTTCTTGCTTTCCTTGCTCTTCTTGCTCAGTGTCTTCGTAGGTGGATTTAAGGGTTTTTTTCTGCTGGGGCGTATAATCTTTTTTGGCAACGGGCTTTTCTAATCCAGATTCAAATAAATTTTTTTGCGGCGCGGAAAAAAAAATGCCGCTTGGTGGTTTGCCGTTTTGCTGACTGGGTGGAAGGGTTTGCATCAATATGTCCGATGCCTGTAAAATTGAACCTAAAAAAATGATATTGGGCTTGTGAGCTTCGGGAAGGAGCGGCCAGACAATGATAAAGGTGTTGAAAACGCAAGCATGAATGAGGGTGGATAAAAGAAAAGACTTGCTGGGTAAATTTTTAATATTGAATAGCGGGACATTCATTAATTTTCTTGGTTGGTGGCAATATTGACCTTTTCAATGCCTAAATTCCTGCAGAGGTCCCAAACATCGACGATCCGGCCAACGGATGCCCTTCGGTCGGCCTTGATCAGGATGGGGCGTGTTTTGTCCTTAGCGCCTTCTAGGATTTTCTTTAAGTCTTTAATCGTCGTGATCTTATCATTGAGATAGATCACATCTTCCCCCGTGATCGTAATGATAAAATTTTCTTCTTTGATCACATCGCTGGTGACGGCTTTAGGCAGTTTGACATTGATGCCCGATTCAAAGGTAAATGACGATGAGAGCATAAAGAAAATAAGCAGCAGGAAAATGACATCGATCATAGGGGCGATGTCGATTTGCTCCAGCCCGTATTCTAATTTTGTGCGTCTTTTGAATCTCACCAGCGGCCTCTTAGTTGCCCGTTTCGCTAATTTGGCACATAAAATTGACCAGTTCCGTGGCGGCCCGTTCCATTTCCAAGACGTAATGATTGATGCGGTTGACAAAATAGTTATAGGCGACAAAGGTCGGAATAGCAACCATCAAACCCGCCACCGTCGTTATCAAGGCCTCTCCAATACCTCCCGCCAAATCCCCCGGGGTCACCGGATTTAATGAGGCGGCCCGCACTTGAATGGTATGAAAACTGGCGGTCATGCCGGTGACAGTTCCCAATAAACCTAATAGCGGGGAAATATGCGCGATCGTAGCCAGGGCGCTCAATCGGCTTTCCAGTTTTGGAACCTCAAAGAGGCTCACATCTTCTATGTTTTCTTTGATGTCCTCCCGGGCAGAGCCGTATTTAATCAGGCCGGCCCGAAGGATTTTGGCCACGGGCGAGTGATGCTGGTCGCATAACTGGACCGCTTCTTTGATATTGTTGTTCTTCACCAGCTCAAAGACTTGTTGTTTGAGCTGAGGGACGTTTGTTTTGATGGAAGCGAAATAAATCAGTTTTTCGATGACGATCCCCAACGCAAACAGCGAGCATAGCAGAATGGGGGCCATGATGGGGCCGCCAATTTTGATCAGATGCCATGCGTTCATCTCCCAGATACCACCCATGAGGCTTCCTCCTTATATTTTCTACGGATTAATTCTTGGTTATATCGGCGGAAGTATTTTCTTTAATCCAATCCAACCGCTCTTGAGCGAAGATGCGCTCTTCTGTTTCGTATTGTAATACTTTCTTGTACGTCAGTACAGCTTCTTCCCATTTTTCATGGTCTTCGAAAATCCGCGCGATGCGCAGGTACGCTTTGATGATCCACACCGTTTCATTGACGTAGAGATAAGGTATTTTTAGGTACTCCTGAATAGCTGTTTCCGACTGATTGGCCAGTTCATATGTATCGCCTATTTGAAACTGCAATTCCACGTCTTTTAACTTGCTGTGTTTTTTTTCGGCCTTTAAAGCTTCCCTGTAGGCTTCGATGGCCTGGGAGAACTGTTTGGTCGACTTATGGACATCGGCAATTTTCACGTAAGCGTCGCGCTTGAATTCGGGAGAGCCTTCAATAATATTTTGATACGTCTCGATGGCGGATTGGGGATCCAGTTCCTTAGAGAAAATATCGGCAATGGCCAAACTCGCTTTGGCATAGAGCACACGGTCTTTGAAGGGTTGAATCTGTTTGAGGATGTTGATGGCCTTGTCGTATTCTCCACGGGCCTGATAGGCTTGGCCCAGCTCATAATAAACCAGCTCCAGCTTATCGCTGCCGGGGAATTCTTTGATGAATTCATGGTAATGGCTGATCGCCGCATCATATTCTCCCGCTTCCAAATAATGGTCACCCAGCCAAAGGAGGGCATCCTGGGCGACTTCCGTTTGCGGGTAAGTATGGATAAGTAATTTGAATTTTTTCAGGGCCTCTTTGACGTCTCCTGTTTTATACTGGCATTTGGCGATAAAGATGTCGGCGCTTTGGATCATGTTTCTTTGTTGAGGGAAATTTTTGATGATCTTTTCAAAGACCTGTTCGGCCTTTTTATATTCTTCCAGGTTGTAGAATGATAAAGCCAGGATATAATGGGCCTCCGCCAGAAACTCGTTATCTTTGGGCAAATTTAAAATAAATTCATTGATATAGGTGCTGGCCATGGCCCAATCGTTTTTCTTGAAGTAAGCCACGGCCAGATAATATTTGATGTCGGTCAAGTATTTACTGTTAGGAAAATTGGCCTGGAGGCTTTGGAAAGATAACGTGGCGGCATCGATCTTGTCCATTTTCAACAAGGCAATGCCTTGGCGGTATTGCACGTAGTCCGTGTAGGGGCTGTTGGGGTATTCTTCGAGGACCCGGTCATAGACCTGGATGGCCTTTTGAAATTCGCCGATGTCCTGATAGGCGTCGCCTATCTGCGTCAGGGCGCTGATCTTCACCACATTGTTGCTCGCTTCGGTCCTGATGGTCTCGAAGGTTTTGATGGAGGTGTCAATGTCGCCGGATTTAAGATGCGACCAGGCCAGGCCAAAATAGGCCTTCTCCAGCAATTCTTTTTTCAAAGGGTCGTTCTTGAGCTTTTCGATGAGCGATTGATAGGTTTGAATGGCCTGCGGATATTGTCCCGTCAGATAATGCAGGTTGGCCTTGCCTAAGTACGCGTCGGCGATCCTTTGACTGTTGGGAAATTGTTGGATCAGCTGGTCATGCGCCTGCAGGGCTTTTTCATATTCTTTTGTTTCTGTATACAAATTCGCCTGCCCCAAGAGCACATCATCGGTCAATATGCCTTTGCTTTTGGCAAAATCATACGCTTCTTGAAAATGCTGTTCGGAGAGCTGATATTTTTCCAGTTTCAGATAACTCCAACCGAGGCTCACCTTGGCCATTAAGATCAGTTTGTTATCGTAGGCGACGTCGGCTGCCTTGGCGTAATACGTGACCGCTTCAAGAGGGTTGTTTTGATAGTAATACGATTCGGCGATATAAAAATGCACTTCCGCCTGGCGGGTGGTGTTGGGAAAGCGTTCAAGGAAGTTCTTAAAATAAGAGATCGCAGCTTCATAATTTTTTGAATTAAAATCGCATTCGCCGATCTTAAAGGCCGTGTCTTCCCCTAGCGGATGGTCGGGGAAATCATTGATGAGTTTCTGGAAGATTTCTTTGGCTTGGGCATAGTTGTTTAGTTCGAAATAAATCCAGCCCAGCGAATAATAGGCCTGCGGGGTGTACAGGGAAGTTGGATAGAAGCTGACCAGCTCGCGGTACTGGCGCTCGGCCTGTTTGTAATCGGCGCCTTTAAGATAGGTCTCCCCCAGCCAAAAAAGCGTTGCGTCCTTAAATTCGGTGTATACCAGCAATTCGTTAAAGATATCATAGGCTTTCAAATATTGGCTTTTAAAAAAGTAACATTGGCCCAAAAGGAGCTTGGCCTGGATCTTTTTGTCTGTGTTGGGATAATCTTTCAGAAGCTGCTCGATATAACGGATGGCCACATCATAAAAACCGTCCTCGTAAGCTTTGGAAGCTACCAGGAATAATTCCCGGTCGCCCTCTTGAGCGAAAGCCGGTAATGGAGACCAATTAACAGATATAAATAGTAAAGCTAATATAAGTAATTGCCGCATCATGCGCCTATTATAACAGGTTTGATTGTTTTTGCAATTTCGCACAGAAGCTTAAGAGCCGTCCTTTAAAAGAGGTTTGAGATAACGGGCGGTATGGGACGCTTTATTCCTGATCAGAGCCTTTGGAGATCCGGCAAAGACAACAGTCCCTCCCTTGTCTCCACCTTCGGGGCCCAGATCGATGATGTAATCGGCGTTCTTGATAACTTCCAGGTTATGCTCGATCACCAGCACGGTGTTCCCTTTGTCCACGAGGCGCTGCAAGACGCTCAATAATTTATCCACATCGGCAAAATGCAAGCCCGTGGTGGGTTCATCAAGGATATACAGGGTCTTTCCGGTCGATGTCTTGCATAACTCGCTGGCCAATTTGACGCGTTGGGCTTCGCCCCCGGAAAGAGTCGTCGCGAACTGCCCCAATTTGATGTATCCCAGGCCGACGTCGTTGATGGTGTCAAGGATACGTTTGATGCGGGGGATGTTGGCAAACAGCTCCATGGCTTCGATGACAGAGCAATCGAGGATCTCAGCGATGTTCTTTTCTTTATAGCGTATCTGGAGGGTTTGCTCGTTAAAACGTTTACCGTGGCATGTTTCGCATTCCACGTAAACATCCGGGAGGAAATGCATTTCGATCTTGAGGATACCGTCGCCTTTACATGTTTCACAACGGCCGCCTTTGACGTTAAAACTGAAGCGTCCCGGTTTATAGCCGCGCATGCGCGCTTCCGGCAGCCGGCAAAATAAATCCCGGACGTAACTGAACACGCCGGTATACGTGGCCGGATTGGAGCGCGGCGTGCGCCCGATCGGAGACTGGTCCACCACAATGACTTTGTCGATGTGCTCCAACCCTTCGATGCGTTTATGTTTACCGGGTTTTTCTTTGGAATGATAGAGTTTTTGGGCCAGCCCTTTGTAGAGGACCTCATCCACCAACGTCGATTTTCCTGAGCCGGATACGCCGGTGATGCACGTGAAAGTGCCCAGGGGAACGGTCACGTCGATTTTTTTAAGGTTATTTTCTTCGGCGCCGAAAATTTTTAATTGTTTGTCGCCATCGATGGGCCGCCTGTGAGGCGGCAGGGGAATGGTTTTTCTGCCGCTTAAATACATGCCTGTCGGCGACTTGGAAGACTTGAGCATGCCGGCCACAGGCCCCGCGTAAACGACCTCCCCGCCGAGTTCCCCGGCGCCGGGCCCCAGATCGATGACGTAATCGGCCTTGCGGATGGTGGTTTCATCATGCTCAACGACCAACAGCGTGTTGCCCAAATCCCGCAACGAGTGCAGCGTTGTCAAAAGCCTTTCATTATCTTTTTGGTGAAGGCCGATGCTGGGCTCATCCAGGATATAAATGACGCCGACCAAACCCGAACCGACCTGGGTCGCCAGCCGGATCCGTTCGGCCTCCCCGCCGGAAAGGGTCGCGCTTTTACGGTCCAGCGTCAGGTAATCCAGGCCTACGTTGATGCAAAAATCCAGCCGGCGGGCGATCTCCTTCAGGATCTCCTGGGCGATCTTCTTTTTTTCCTTGGTCAGTTCAAGCGAGGCGAAGAAGGCTTTGGCATCTTTGATCGAGGTGCGGCTGACATCGTTGATGTTCGTTTTATTGATTTTCACCGACAAGGCTTCTTTTTTTAACCTGGCACCATTGCAAGCCGGGCAAGGCAACTCCGACATGTACCGGTTGATCTCGTCTTTCAGCCAGTCGCTGTCGGTTTCTTTGAACATCCGTTCCATGTAGGGGATGGCCCCTTCGTAAGGTTTACCCCAAACCTCATCGTTGCTGCCGTAGAGGATTTTCTGTCGGAAATCTTTTTTCAGTTCATTATAAGGAACGTAGGGATCTGTATCGTAAAGATCAGCGAATTCCCGCATGACCGCGCGGTAATACATGAGATATCCCCTTCGTCCTCTTTTGGCGGGTGCTATGGCGTTGACCCAGGCTTTTGTTTCATCCGGAACGAGCAAGGCCGGGTCGATCTCCTGGCGTGTTCCAAGTCCGTTGCAGCCCGGGCAGGCACCGTAAGGAGAGTTAAAGGAAAAAAGCCTTGGTTCGATCTCGGGGATGCTGAAGGAACAACTGGGACAGACATTCTTCTCGCTAAAGGTTTCTTCGGATGAGGCATTATCATAGTTGACCAAGAGGATGCCGCCTCCGATCTTCAGGGCGGTTTCAACCGAATCCGTGAGCCTTTTCTTGATCGAGGGTTTAATGGTCAAACGGTCGACCACGATTTCGATGTTGTGGATCTTATATTTATCCAGCTTTAACGGCTGTTGGACATCATATATTTTGCCGTCAGCGCGGTAACGGACGAAACCGGCTTTGGCGATCTGCTGGGGGATCTGACGGTATTCGCCTTTTTTCCCTTTGATCAAAGGGGCCAATAATGTGATGGGCGTGCTTTCTTTACGCCCGAGTATCTGGTTGACGATCTGTTCGGCCGATTGGCTTTCGATCCTTTTGCCGCAGTGGGGACAATGCGCATCGCCCACGCGGGCGAACAAAAGGCGAAGGTAATCATAGATCTCTGTCTGCGTGGCAACGGTCGAGCGTGGGTTGCGGCTGGTCGTTTTTTGTTCGATGGCGATCGTCGGCGAGAGCCCTTCGATCGACTCGACATTGGGCTTTTGCAGTTGTTCCAGGAATTGACGGGCGTAGGCTGAAAGGCTTTCCACGTAACGGCGCTGGCCTTCGGCGTAAATGGTGTCAAAGGCCAAGGAAGATTTGCCCGAGCCGCTCAAGCCGGTGACAACGACAAACTGGTTGCGCGGGATCTTCAGGCTTATGTTCTTGAGGTTATGCTCTTTCGCCCCTTTGATGGTTATGTAATCGTTGTTCATGGCAGTTTGCGGTTTTAAGGATGGTTGAAAAAGAATCGGGATTCAATATAGAGGAAAGGATGGGCAACGTCAATATTTAATTAAAACGGCCCTTATACGATTGTTCGTAAAAGGGCCGTTTTATATTGATCGTGCAAAAGCCAGCTTTATTTTCTTTTTTTGGCTTTTCTCTTTTTTTTCTTACCGCCGCGAACCATTTTTGCGCAGGAGATGTCTCCGCGTTTGTCGATGAAGTAAAGAAAACCAGCTTTCTTCTTGATGCCGACTTTGGCAACTTTCTTGGGGGAACCCCCCTTTTTGCTGCCTCGAGCCATCTTTGCACAAGAAATGTCGCCTTTCTTGTCAACGAAATAGAGGTATCCTTTTTGCTTTTTGATACCTACCTTAGCGACTTTTTCTGCCATGGTGTCACCTCCTTTCCATTTTTTTAAAATCATGTCCCAATAACAATGCCGGTGCAGAATTGCTTAAGTGTTTGCAACCCGGAGAGAGCTGCGAGGTAACTGGTTTTAGGATTATCCGGGCAGGCAACGTTTTCCGTGCGTGTGTGGATACGGCCGAAATCCCCTTCGACAGTCACCTCGTGGATGTTTTTTTTATAGTGGGGAGACGTTAAGATTCGGATGCGGATCTTACTTTTATTTTTTCGGATCTGGGAAGCCAGCGCGATCGTAGCGGCGACATTGATGTTTTGCGGAAAATTTTTGACGGCCTTGTCCACGCCGCCATCGTAAAGAACTGTTTCTTTTTTGATTTTTGATAGGTTGATCCCTCGTCTCATGAGATAAGGATTGTTGATGAGCCCCGCAGGAGGTTTTCGGGTGGTCAGGGTGATCTTATTGATTTTGCCTAAGCTGGCGGCTTTGATCGCATCCACTCCGGCAATGGCCCCGGAGGGCAAGAGAATATAGCATTTCTTTTTTCTGGCCAACTTAAAAAGATCAGGATGTTTGAGGAGCTTGCCGACACTCATGGCCAAAATGGTTTTTCCGGCCTTTAAAGATGCTTCAATAATGGGGCGCGTCGTGGGGGCGTTGACGGCTTCGATCATGCAATCGCTCTTTTTTATAAGTTCTTTCAAGCTAATATTGGGATCGACTTTCAGCGAAAGTGTTCGGGCTAATTCTTTGACCTTCCACGGTTTAATGTCATAAAGGCCGACCAACCGGCAATCTTTCTTGAAGTCGCGGTGGATCGTTCGGGCCATTCTTGAGCCGATGGCGCCACATCCAACGATGCCGATTTTAACCCGGTAATTTGGTGACTTCATGAAACCTTAAAGATAATGTTGTCAATGAGTCTGGCTTCACCGAACTTCACGGCTAACGCGAGCATCACGTGGCCTCTGATCGTTTGAAGTGGAACCAGCGTTCGCGCATCAACGCAGGCCACATAATCGATGCGCCCCGCGCTCATTTTTTCGATGCGGGAACGTATGTGCCGGATGATGGCTGTGGCGCGTCGTTCCCCGCTTTTGATTTTCCCTTTGGCTTCTTTTAAAGATCGATAAAGAATGGCAGCTTGCTGACGGTGCCGGGCCGTTAGATACTTATTGCGCGAACTTAGCGCCAAACCGCCCTTTTCCCTTACCGTCGGACATATTTTTATTGTAGTCGGAAAATTTAAATCTGCAACCATTCTTTTTAAAATGATGGCCTGCTGCGCATCCTTCTGTCCCAAATACATAATATTGGGTCCGACGATATTAAGCAGCTTGGCCACGACCGTCGTGACACCGCGAAAGTGCCCGGGCCGGCTGCGGCCGCATAACGCATCGCTTAATTGCGCCACCTCGACGGTTGTCAAAAAGCCCGAAGGGTACATCGATTTTCCCGACGGATGAAATATTATATCAACTTTTTCTTTTTTTGCCAACAAATTATCTGAGCGTACCGGGCGGGGGTAATGATGGAAATCTTCTCGGGGGCCGAACTGAAGCGGGTTGACGAAGATGCTCAAGAGGCAAATATCATTTTCTTTTTTGGCCTTGCGGATGAGCGATAGGTGCCCTTCGTGAAGCGCGCCCATCGTAGGGACAAATCCGATCGTTTTATTTTTTTTTCTAAGCTGACGGACGATCCGCTGCAGGCGTTGGGAGGATTTAATGATTCGCATAAAAATGTTCTTTGCTGATGTGAGGCGCGATCTCTTTTAAAGGCATCATCACGAATGCGCGTTCGAACATGCGGGGGTGCGGAATGGTCAACGATGCGCTCGTCAGGACAACGTTGTCGTAGAGCAAAATATCAATGTCGATAGTGCGGGGGCCGTTGGGCACCGTTTTGACGCGCCCCATTTGTTTTTCAACGGATTGGCAAACGGATAAAAGTTCGTTGGCAGAAAGATGCGTTGAGATCTGGATAACGGCGTTCAGATACTTCCCCTGCGGCGGCCCGCCAACGGGGTCGGTTTCAATAACAGAGGAATGCGCCAGCACCGTTATGCCTTTTTCTTTCAGCAACGCAATGGCTTTGGTGAGGTTTTCCTGACGGTTTCCCAGATTGGAGCCTAATCCAAGATAAACGCCCACGTTACAAAACCTTTCTTAAACGTTCGACAGCTTCGTTGATTCTTTCTTTCGGCACGGTCAGGGTCATGCGGACATAGCCCTCTCCCCCTTTTCCAAAACCATTGCCCGGTGTAATAACGATATCGGCTTTATCAAGGAATGCTTGGGCCGTTTCCATCGATGAGCTGAACCCTTTAGGGATCTTGGCCCAAACGTAAAAGGAGGCTTTGGGGGGAGGGATCTTCCAGCCCAAACTGCGCAAGCCGTTGATCATATAGTCGCGGCGTTCCTGAAAGAGCGCACGCATGTTGTTGGTGACGGACGGGTCGCTATGAAGGGCTTTAATCGCGGCCACTTGAACAGCTTGGAAAACACCGGAATCGTAGTTAGATTTGACTTTCCCTAAAGCCGCGACTAACGTCGGGTTGCCGCAGGCCCAGCCGATGCGCCAGCCGGTCATGTAGTATGTTTTAGAGAAGGAATGGAATTCAATGGCGACTTCCTTCGCGCCTTCGATCTCCAGGATGCTGATGGGTTTCTGCCCGTCAAAATAGACCTCCGAATAGGCCATGTCGGAGACGATGATGATCCCTTTCTCCCGGCAGAGGCGCACAAGGGTTTCATAAAATTCTTTGGTGGCCACCCCGGCAGTCGGGTTATTCGGATAGTTGATGACGATCATTTTAATGTCTTTGGATTCTTCAAGCTTTTTTAACTCCGGAAGCCAGCCGTTTCGTTCTTTCATCGGTAGATCGATTATTCTACCGCCGGCAAACTGGATCGTGGGCCGATATGCCGGATAAGCCGGATCAGTCAAAAGGACCTTATCTTTGGGATTGATGATACCCAACGGCAAATGCGCCAGTCCCTCTTTGGAGCCGATGAGAGGATAGATCTCTGAATTAGGGTCTATACTTACGTTGAACCGGCCTTGGAACCATTTGGCGATTTCTTGTTTTAACGCCGGTAAGCCGGAATCAAAAGCATAATGATGGTTGTTGCCGTCTTCCAGCGCTTTTTTCATGGCGTCAATGATATGGGCCGGCGTGGGCAGATCCGGGTCCCCGACGCCTAAGTTGATCACGTCACGGCCTTCGGCGATCGCGGCGCGCTTGGCCCGGTCGATCTCCAGGAATAAATAAGGCGGCAAGGCCTTTAACCGTTCGGAAAATTCTATCGGCACCGACATGGATGTTCCTTTCTCGTTGAAGTTATTTCAATCCCAAGACGTCTTGCATGTTGAACAAGCCGCTTTTTTTATCCTTGAGGAATTTGGCGGCCTGAAGCGCTCCGAGGGCGAACATGCTGCGGTCTTTGGCGTTGTGGGTTATCTTGAGCGTATCGAATTCCGTTTCAAAAGTGATTTCGTGATAGCCGACGACCTCTCCCTCGCGTTTGACGTTTTTTTCATCAAAACGGACTTCGCGTCGCGAGGTGGCTTCGGCGATCTTTTTCATCGTCTTGGCCGTGCCGGAAGGTTTGTCCTTTTTGTGGATATGGTGCGTCTCACCGATATAAATATCCGTCAACCCTTGAAGGCTTTTGCCAGAGATCTCGATGAGCTTAAATAATGTGTTCACGCCGATCGACATGTTGGAGGCGTACACAATAGGGATCTTCCGGGAAGCGTCCCCGATTATTTTTTCTTGTTGCTCGTTGAGCCCGGTTGTCCCGATCACCATCTTGACCCTGTGCCGCAGGCAAGCTTCGAGATTGGCGATGGTCGCCTCGGGCAAAGTGAATTCGATCAAACAATCGCAGCCTTTGATAGCGTTATTATCCGTGCTGACGGAGATCCCCACGACCTTTTCGTTGGCTTTAGGATGGTTTTTGTGTTCAAGAAGGGCTGCCAGCTGAAAGTTTGTTTTGTCTTTGGCAGCCAGGTTAGCAATGGTCTGGCCCATGCGGCCTTGGGCGCCGCTGATGGCTAATTTCACCATGATTATCCTTTCGCGGTTGTCAGGAGTCCGTATTGTTCGAGGGCTGATTTGAGGCGTTCAACGTTGCGCTCTTCCATCTCGCACAAAGGCAGGCGAAGCTCGCCGCTGCACATACCTAATAGTTCCACCGCCTTTTTGACGGGAACGGGATTGGTCTCGATAAACATGGCAGCCACGAGCGGCTTTAATCTTTCGTTGATCTGACGCGCCTTTGCTTTATCGCCGCCTTTAAAGGCTTTGACCATGGCGGCCACATCTTGAGGAACGATGTTAGCGACAACGGAAATGACGCCGGCCCCGCCGAATTCCATCATATCCAGCGTGAGCGCATCGTCACCGGAGAGTAAAACGAAGTTTTTGCCACAGGCCTCTTTCACTTCCCGCGCCTGCTTGAGAGAACCTGAAGCTTCTTTGACGCCGATAATATTTTTGCAGTCTTTATGTAGTTTGACGATCGTTTCCGTTTCGATATTCCTGGCCGTGCGGCCTTCGATGTTGTAGAGAACGATCGGGATCTTCACCGAGTCGGCAACGGCCTTAAAGTGAAGATATAATCCGCGCTGCATCGGTTTATTGTAGTAAGGGGTCACAACCAACGCCCCGTTGGCGCCGGCTTTAGCTGCGTGTTTGGTCAAGGTGATCGCTTCCGCCGTCGAATTGGATCCGGTCCCGGCAATGACGGGAATGCGTCCGGCGGCCGCTTGGATAGTGATCTCTACGACCCGGTCGTGTTCTTCATGGGAAAGCGTCGGGGATTCGCCCGTCGTTCCGCAAGGGACGATACCGTTGGTTCCGTTCTTGACATGAAATTCAACCAACTCTTTCAGTTTTTTTTCATCAACACGGTCATTTTTAAATGGTGTGACTAGCGCTACGATGGATCCACTAAACATAGTATTCCCCCCTCGCTATGAATTTGGCGCTTCCCTTTAATTGAACGTTATGCAAACGTCCTTTGGTGATGTCGAAGGTCACTTTCAGGATTTCCCCGCTTTTTGTTTTGACGCTCATTTCGGCTTTTTTGACGTTATGGACCGACGGATTGGCGCGTAAATAGGATATAAGCGCCGCGGCGACACTTCCTGTCCCGCAGGCTTTGGTTTCATCCTCTACGCCTCTTTCATATGTCCGGCAATCGACCAAATTATGACGGATTATCTGTACAAAGTCAACATTTGTTCCCCGTGGCTGAAAATGGTTATGGTGACGAATGGACGGGCCGATGTTGGTAACGTCGATTTTTTCCAGATCATGCACATAGACGACGGCGTGGGGAACGCCGGTGTCGATATAACTGACGCTTAGCTTTTTTCCATTCAGGTCCAACGTGATGTTGGCCCGGTAATCTTTGGGGTCGCTCAGCGTTACGGTGGCCATCTCGTCTTGAGCCTGGGCCTGGATGATCCCGGCGAGCGTTTCCATCGCAAAGATCTTCTTTTTTGGCTTTCTATCGGCGACAATGTAAGCCGCCATGCAGCGGGCGCCGTTGCCGCACATCTCCGCCTCGGAACCGTCGGCGTTAATGATGCGCATTTTGTAATCGGCCTTTTTGGATCTTTGAAGAAGCAACAGCCCATCCGCGCCCACGCCGTTGGTACGGTCGCAGGCTTTGCTGGCCAATTTTTTCAGATTCACGCCTTTAGGGACAGATGCTATAACTAAAAAGTCATTTCCCGCTCCGGCCATTTTTGTAAAGTTTATTTTTTTCATTTTAGGAATGAGGGGATCCTTTCGCCTCGGACCAAATCTTCAAACGTTTCTCTGGGCTTCGTGATTTCGTAGTGGTCGCCTTTGACCATCACTTCGGGTACTCGTCCGCGAACGTTGTAATTGCTGGCCATCACATACCCATAAGCGCCGGCGCCCATGACGGCCAAGAGCTCTCCCGGCCTGATCGGCGGCAGATAGCGGTCCTTAGCGAAAAAATCGCCGCTTTCGCAAATGGGGCCGACCACGTCGACCTTCATCGGCTTTGCGTTCGTTTTTCTGACCGGCCAGATGTCATGATAGGCGTCGTACAACGACGGGCGGATCAGGTCGTTCATCCCGCCGTCAACGATAAGGAATTTTTTCAATCCGTTGTCTTTAAGATACAGTACTTTGCTCACGAAAATACCGGCGTTGCAAACGATAAACCGCCCCGGCTCCATAATGATCTTAAGGCCCGTCTTTTCCAAATACGGCAGAATGGCATCGGCAAAATCCTGGGCCGTTTGCACCTTCTCGTCCTTATAGATCGCGGCCAGGCCTCCACCGATATCCAAGTATTCCAACCGGACGCCGTCTTTTTTCAGTTCATCGATAAAAGCGACCACTTTTTTCATGGCGCTGATAAAGGGCTGCTTGGTCGTGATCTGCGAGCCGATATGCACATGCAGGCCGCTGATGCGCACAGACGGATATTTTTTTTGGTTGAGCAGCATGGTCCGCGCTGTTTTAAGATCGATGCCGAACTTATTTTTTAAAGTTCCTGTGATGATCTTGGCATGCGTCGGTGCCGCCACATCAGGGTTAATGCGCAGTGCCGCCTGGGTCCTTTTTTTCAAATTCGTCGCGATACGGTTGATCTCCTCCAACTCCGGCAGCGATTCCACGTTGAAAAATAAAATATCGGATTCGATGGCATAGGAGATCTCTTCTGCCGTTTTGCCTACGGAGGCAAAGACGATCTTTCTCGCATCCGCGTTCACCATTTGCGCTTTCTTGAGCTCCCCAACGGAGACGATATCGAGCCCCGCCCCCAGGCCGACCAACGTTTTAATGACGGCCAAGTTGTCGTTCGATTTCATGGCAAAGCAGATGAGCGGCTTGACCTGCGCAAAAGCGCGTTGGATCTTGGTGAAATGGTCCACGAGCGTGTGGTGGCTGTAGAGATAAAACGGCGTGCCCACCTCTTGCGCGATGCGGCTTACGGCAACGTCTTCGCAGTGCAACTCTTTATTTTTATATCTAAAATCATGCATGGAGTTCTTTGTCCCATTTTCTTAATTGGTACGCAACCGATGACGGGCTGGTCGAGCCAAACGATTTTTTGATCTTAACGGACGTTTTCGGGTTTAAAAGCTTCTTCACATCGAGTTCGAATTGATCCGAGTACTTTTGCAACTCATTTTTGCTCAAGGAAGAGATCTTAACGCCACGATCCAAGCATTCCTTCACCATTTTTCCAACGATATCATGAGCTTCTCGATACGAAACGCCTTTTTTGATCAGATATTCCATGATATCGACCGTAAAAAAAGACTCATCCTGCGTTCGTTTTTCCAAGACAGCCTGGTTGATCTTAAGGGTCGCAAATGTTTTATCCAGCAGCTTCAACATGACGCCGATCTTTTCTACCGATTCAAATAAAGGCGGCTTATCCAACTGGAGGTCTCGATTATAGGTTAAAGGAAGCCCTTTGACCAGAACCAGCAGCTGATTAAGATTGCTGATGATCGTTGCCGCTTCCCCCCGGATCAATTCCAGAATGTCCGGATTCTTTTTATGGGGCATGATGCTGCTTCCGGTGCATAAGCTCCAGTCGATATCAATGAATTTAAACTCGTTGGTCGACCAGATGATCAGATCCTCGGCAATGCGCGAGAAATGGACAGCCATGATCGCCAGGGCCGAGAGCCCTTCCATGATAAAGTCGCGGTCACTGACGGCATCGATAGAGTTGGCGGCAATGTCTTTGAACCCCAGTTCCTTGGCCACTTCGTTGCGCGTGATGGGCAAGGACGTTCCAGAAAGCGCCGCGCTTCCCAACGGCATGGTATGGGCGCGATCGATCGCGTCTTTAAGGCGAGATTTATCGCGATCCAGCATTTCCACGTACGCCAACAGATGATGGGCCAACGACACGACCTGCGCCGCCTGAAGATGCGTGTACGCCGGGATAACGGTATCCGTATGGTTTTTTGCGGCAGCGATAAGCGTCTTTTGCAATTTTGTCAGCAAGCCGCAGAGTTCCTCATAGCTTTCCAAGCAATATAATTTCATGTCCGTAACGACCAGGTCATTTCGTGAACGCGCCGTGTGCAGTTTATCTGCCGCATCCCCCACTTCTTCTTTTAAAACAGCTTGGATCTGGGTATGGATATCTTCGGCGCTCTGGTCAATGACAAAGACTCCCTCTTCGATCTGCTTGAGGATCTTTTTAAGGCCGCTGACGATGTCCTGGGCATCTTTGGCCGGGATGATCTTATGTTGTGCCAGCATTTTCGCGTGGGCGATCCCCACTAGGCAGTCGTATTTGGCTAGGCGATAATCGTAAGAAATACTAAAGCTGAATTGATCCGCCAGTGGATCGCTTTTTTTCTCGAACCGGCTTCCCCATAGTTTAGTCATGATAAAACCTCAGTGTTTTGTGAATAGTAAATGGTTCATAGTTAATAGGACAAATTAAAATGTCCGGGGGCATTAAAATCCACTATCCACTATTTACTATTAACTATTTACGAATATGGCATGCCCCACAGTTTAATGAATCCATCCGCTAATTTTTGATCAAAAACATCTTTTTTTCCGTAAGTGGCGAGCTTTTCCTGATAACGGGAGTGCTTGGATTTTCGTCCCACCACCGTGCAATTACCTTTATACAATTTTAACCGCACAGTTCCACTCACGCGCTGCGAGATGGAATTGAAATATGCATCCAGTTGTTTCTTAAGCGGTGTTTCCCACAATCCGTAATAGATCATCTCGCCATATTTTTGCGAGATGGATTCTTTATAATGCATGGTCTCCCGATCCAGAACCAGAGTCTCCAATTCGTGCTTGGCGGTATGGATGATGGTGGCCCCTGGGTTTTCATAGATCTCCCGGGATTTGATGCCAACTAACCGGTTTTCCACCATATCGACACGGCCAACACTGTTCTTCCCGCCGATCGCGTTCAACTGGTGGATCAGTTCAACCGGTGCATAGCTTTTGCCGTTGATCTTGACCGGTACACCTTTGGCAAAATCCACCGTAATGTACGTCGGTTTGTTCGGCGCTTTAAGCGGATTTTGCGTCAGGAAATAAATTTCTTCCGGCGGCTCGCGCCAGGGGTCTTCCAGCACGCCGCATTCGATGCTGCGCCCGTAGAGGTTCAGATCAACGCTGTAAGGGCTTTTCTTGGTGACATCGATCTTGATGTTCTTGGCTTTGGCGTAATCGATCTCTTCATCGCGCGTTTTAAATTCCCATATGCGCACCGGTGCGATAATTTCCAATGTCGGATCCAGCAAGCGTGCCGTCACTTCAAAACGCACCTGGTCATTGCCTTTTCCCGTGCAGCCGTGGGCGATCGCCTGCGCTTTTTCTTTTTGCGCGATATATACTTGGTGCTTGGCGATCAACGGCCGCGAAAGGGCCGTTGCCAGGAAATATTTCTTTTCATAGACGGCGCTGGCTTTAATGGCCGGGAAAACGTAATCTTGAACGAATTCTTTTTTCAGGTCAACGACATGGACTTTTTTCGCGCCTGTGTTCAACGCGCGTTTTTTGATCTCGGCAAAATTTTCCTTTTGTCCGACATCGGCGATAAAGGCGATCGTTTCATAGCCGCGTTCTTGAAGCCATTTGATCGCACAGGAGGTGTCCAACCCGCCCGAATATGCTAAGACAACTTTTTTCATCTTCACTCCTTTATGAATATAAGAAAATCAAGATCGCTTTTTGCGTGTGCAAACGGTTTTCCGCCTGGTCAAAAATGATTGAATGCGGCCCATCGATAATATCTTCGGTCACTTCCTGGCCGCGGTGCGCCGGCAGGCAGTGCATAAAAATGTAATTTTTATTGGCCAATTTCACCAATTCTTTGTTGATCTGGAATTGGTCAAAGTCCAGAAGCTTCTTAGCTGCTTCGGCCTCCTGCCCCATACTGACCCACGTGTCGGCATACAGCACATTCGCTTGCCGCGCCGCCTCTTGGGGTGAATTGCTGATGGAGATATGCGCTTTAGAAACTTCGCAATGCTTTCTGGCCATATTGACGATCGTAAAATTCGGTTCATACCCTTGAGGGGTCGCTATATTCATGTTTATCCCGACTTTGCTGCAGGCCAAAAGCAGTGAATGGCAGACATTGTTGCCATCGCCGATATAAGCGAGCGTGATATCTTTAAACGTCCCGAACTTTTCTTTGATCGAGAAAATATCCGTCAAGGCCTGACAGGGATGGTACAGATCAGATAAGCCGTTGATGATCGGAACGTCGGCCTGCTTGGCCAACTCAATGATATCCTCATGGGAAAAGGTGCGGGCCACGATCCCGTCCAAAAAGCGTGACAGGGTTTTGGCCACATCGGAAGTCGATTCACGCACGCCTAGATTGATCTCATCCGGCCCCAAATAAAGGCAATGTCCGCCCAGCTGGGTGATGCCCACCTCGAAAGAAACGCGGGTGCGGTTGGACGGCTTTTGAAAGACCAGCCCGATCGTGCGGCCCTTGAGAAGGTCGTGGTGCCACGTCTTGTTCTTCTTGGCCTTCTCGGTCATGTCCATGATCCGAAGGATCTCCTCGGATGCCAGGTCCTCTAAATTCAATAAATGTCGAGCCATGTTTACCCCGTAACCGTTTTAAGAGATTTTTCCAAAATATAAAGCGCGCGGTCCACCTGCTTTTTGGTGACGTTTAAAGCCGGCATCAGGCGCAATACCTTTTCCTGGGTGCAATTGATGATGAGCCCGTTCTCGAAACACTTTTCAAACACTTTTTTGCCCTCAAAAGTTAGTTCAACCCCGACCATCAGCCCCACGCCGCGAATGTCTTTGATGCACGAAAATTTTTCTTTCAATCGAGTAAGCCCGGTCATTAAATATTTTCCCATGGCCTTGGCATTGGGGAGCATTTTTTCCGCATGAATAGCCTTGAATGCAGCCAGCGATGCTTTTGTAATCAGCGGGCTTCCTCCAAATGTCGAGGCATGCATGCCAGGCGTAAAAATATAGGAGATGTCCTTTTTTACAACTAATGCGCCGATGGGAAGTCCGCCGCCCAAGGCTTTAGCCAGAACCATCAGATCCGGTGTCACCCCGTAATGTTTAAAGGCAAAGATCTCTCCGGTGCGTCCCATGCCTGTTTGCACTTCATCGAAAATCAATAACAGCTTTTTTTCATCGCATAGCGCACGAAGTTCTTGGACATATTCTTGGCTCGCGATATTGATACCGCCTTCACCTTGGATGAGCTCCAGCATGATCGCAATCGTTTCATCCGTAACCGCCTCCTTGACGGCTTTGATATCGTTAAAAGGAATAATTTTGAAGCCCGGTAACGGGTCAAATCCCTTTCGATACTTTTGTTGTCCCGTAGCAGCCAACGCTCCTAACGTTCGTCCGTGAAAAGAATTTTGCATTGTAATAATTTCAGGATTATTTTTTTTGCCATGAGCCCGGGCGAATTTGATGGCGGCCTCGCAGCCCTCGGCGCCGCTGTTGCAAAAGAACACTTTCCCGGGAAATGTGTTGCGGATAATTTCTTTGGCCAATTTGGCCTGGTTCGGGTGATAAAAATTGTTCGGGATATGGATCAGCTTCGAAATTTGGTCCCGCACCGCGGCCATCACCTTCGGATGGCAGTGCCCGAGATTATTGACGCCCCAGCCCGGAAAAAAATCCAGATATTTTTTTCCGTCAATATCAATGAGCGTCATCCCCTTGCCTTTCACGAAAATGCCTTCCGTTCGTGAGTAGGTATTTAGGATATATTCTTTATAGGTTGTTAATATGTCAGATTTTTTCATCAGGGTATAATTTGCGTGCCGATACCTTTGTCGGTAAAGAACTCCAGCAAGAGCGCGTGCTGGATCCGCGCATCGACAATGTGGGTCTTTTTAACGCCCGCGTTGATCGCCTCGATGCAGGATTGCACTTTCGGTATCATGCCGCCTTGGATCACATTACTCTTAATTAAATTGTCAATTTCGTTCACCTTAAGCGTTGATATCAGCGATTCGGCGTCTTGCGGATTTCGCATGACCCCTTGCACGTTCGTTAACAGGACCAGTTTTTCGGCCTCCAGGGAATTCGCGATCGCCGCGGCGACTTCATCCGCGTTGATATTATGGGGGATCTTCTCTACCGATAATCCCATGGGGGAAATGACGGTGATGTGCCCCTTCTTTAAGTGGGCCGACAAGGCTTTTTTATCGATGTTGGTGATCGTCCCGACAAAGCCCAGATCGCGCGAGGCCTTTCGTTTCTGCACGTGGATGATGTTCTCGTGCCCCTTGAGCCCGGTGACATCGCCTTTAAGATCTTTGGTCTCCTTGACGATCTTTTCATTGAGCTTGGTCAGCTCCTCCGTCACGATCTCCAACGTCTTTTTATCCGTTACCCGGATACCTTCGTGAAATTCGCTTTTCAAACCGGCTTCTTTCATGCGCGCCGTGATGTGCGGGCCGCCGCCGTGGACCAGGATCGTGCGGATGCCGACATAGCTTAAGAAAACAATGTCTTCCAGGACATTCTGGCGGATCGCGTCATTATCCAGGATGCTGCCACCGAATTTGATCACGAACAGTTTCCGGCGGAACGCATGGATGTAAGGGATCGCCTCGATCAGGATGTTAGCTTTTTTAATGACTTCTTCCATATTAAGTGTACGCCACGTTGATCTTCACGTATTCATAGGACAGATCCGATGTGAATACGCTCGCGCTATGTTTGCCGATGTTGAGATCAACGATGATCTTTATATGTTTTTTGTCGAACGGGCTGAAGTTGATCTTTAAATTTTCCTCCGTTACCTGGGCGATGCCCAAGGAACCTATGGCCGCGGCCACGCGCCCCCAGTTGGGGTTGCTGCCGTAGGCGGCCGTTTTAACTAAATTCGAATTGGCGACCGCCAAGCCGGCCTGATGGGCCTGTTTTTCGCTTTGCGCTCCCTTCACTTGAACCTCGATAAACTTTGTCGCGCCTTCTCCATCCAGGACGATCTTTTTGGCTAGGTCAAGGCAAACGAACGTCAATGCCTCACAAAATTTATTGAAATCTTTTCCGTTTTTGTTCACGGTATTATTTTTTGCCTTGCCATTTGCCAGAACAGCGACCATATCATTGGTGCTCATGCAGCCATCGACCGTGATGCGGTTAAAGGATTTATCATTAGCGAATTTGAGCGCTTTTTTGAGCATGTTCCCTGAAATCGCCGCGTCCGTTGTGATGAACGCCAGCATGGTCGCCATGTTAGGGGCGATCATGCCGCTTCCTTTGGCCATGCCGGCGATGGTCACTTTTTTCCCCGCGATGGTCAGCTCAACGGCGATCTCTTTGAGGGTCAGGTCGGTTGTCAGGATCGCCTTTGCCGCTTTCGAAGCGCCGTTGCGGCTTAATCCTTTGACCAATTTTTCCGCCGAAGCCTCGATTCTTTTGAACGGAAGCGTCTTGCCGATGATTCCCGTTGAAGCGACCAGGCAATCGCTGCTTCGTATCTTAAGCAGTTTTCCTATGATCTCGGTCGTGCGTTGCGCGTAAATTTTCCCGAAACGCCCGGTGAAGCAGTTGGCGTTGCCGCTGTTGGCAATAATGGCTTGCGCTTTATTATTGCGAATGTGTTGTTGGCAAACGATCAGCGGTGCTGCCTTGATCGAATTCTTCGTGAACACACAGGCGGCTTGAGCCAAGTTGTCGCTTGCGATCAACGCCAGATCCGGTTTGCCGGAACGTTTGATCCCGCAATAAAGGCCGTTGGCCTTGAATCCCAAAGGTTTGGTGACGCTACCCTTTACGATCTTCACAGCAGTCCTTCCGTTTCTTTGAAGCCGCACATGATGTTCATGTTCTGGATCGCCTGGCCCGAGGCGCCTTTCAAAAGATTATCGATCGCGCAGGTCACGACCAAAAGTTTCCCGCTTCGGCTGACGGCGAGGCTGATATCGCAAAAGTTTGTCCCCACCACATAGTTAAGCTCGACCTGCTGCCCCGCATCCAATACGCGGACAAAGTTCTCTGTTTTATAGAAACGTTGGTAGAGCTGATGGATTTTTTCCAGCGTTACCTTGCCGGATAAGCGTACGTAAATTGTTTCTAAGATACCATCTTGGACCGGCAACAAATGCGGCACGAAATCGACTTCAATGGGTTTTTGCGCGACCTTCGATAAATGAAGGTCGATCTCCGGGGTGTGCTGATGGTTCAAGACCTTGTACGCTTTGAAATTTTCATTTACTTCGCCGAAACTTAATGCGAGCGTTGCTTTGCGCCCGGCGCCGCTTACGCCTGATTTGGCATCGATAGCGATCGATTCGATGTCTTTGGTCTGCGCCGTTATTATGGGCAGCAACCCCAGGAGTGCAGCCGTCGGGTAGCAGCCGGGATTAGAAACCAGCTGGGCTTTTTTGATATCTTCCCGGTACAGCTCAGGCAGGCCGTAGACAGCTTTTTTCAAATTGGCTTTATCCTGATGGTCTGTCTTGTACCACGTTTTATAATCTTCCCCCGAAGGCAGGCGGTAATCGCCGCTTAGATCAATGACCTTTTTACCCAGCTTTAACAGTTCGGGGGTGATGGTCATGGATACGGTATGCGGCACGGCCAGGAACATGATATCGGCCTTGGTGGCTGCCTGCACCGGATCGTATTTTTTGCAGACCAGCTCAGAGAGGCCGTTTAAATGCGGCCAGATCTGTGCCACCGGCCCTTCCGTATTATTGGCGCTTATGTACGTGACCTTAACTTGCGGGTGCTTAAGCAGCCGCTCCAATAATTTACCACCGGAATAACCGCTGATACCCACAATACCTATTTTAACCATTTTTAGGTCCTTTTTATTCGTAACCTCTTAGAAAAACAGAGGTTAGGGTCATTTGAAACAATGTTCTATACTAAAATAAAAAACCTATCTCGTCAAACCCTTTTTGGAGCGTGAGATAGGTTTCGCTGGCTACTACTATTGTTTATTTCTAACTGCTGATTACCGCTTAACCCACTGGAATTTCTTACGCGCTCCCTTTTGTCCAGGTTTCTTTCTTTCCTTCATTCTGGGATCGCGTCTGAGCAGGTGAACTTTCCTTAAAACATTCTTATGTTCAATGTCGCACAAGGACAAAGCCCGGGATAAGCCTAAACGAAAGGCGCCGGCCTGTCCGGTCGAACCGCCGCCTATCACTTTGACGGCGATATCGAATTTGCCAAGCGTATTGGTCAAATTAAGAGGCTCAAGAATCAAGATACGGTCGGTCTCACGGGAGAAATAATTCTCAAAGGGGCGCTTGTTGACGGAGATCGTTCCGCTGCCCGGCGTGATGATCACGTGGGCGATCGCGTTCTTGCGTCGGCCTGTTGCAGCATATTTAATGACTTCAACCATTTCTATTAAAACTCCCTCGAGTTACCTGTTTCCGGTTACCAGTTGCCTGTTTTATCTGGTAACAGGTAACGGGTAACTGGTGACTTTTTTATATTTCAATCGGAATCGGTTTATGCGTCTGGTGCGGATGAGTTTCTCCCGCGTATACCTTTAATTTCATCCTCGTTCGGTAACCTAATGGCCCCGTGGGGATCATGCGTTTGACGGCCAATTCAATGACTCTTGTCGGTGCTTTCTTTAAGAATTGCTCTAATGTCATTTGCCTTCGCCCTGATGGATATCCCGTATACCTCGAGTAAATTTTATCTTTCAGCTTATTACCCGTGACCCGCACCTTTTCCGCGTTAATGATAATAACCATGTCCCCCGTGTCCACATGGGGAGTAAAACTCGGCTTATGCTTACCGCGCAAAAGCGTTGCTGCTTTGGTGGCGATGCGGCCCAGGATCTTATCCTTGGCATCGATCAGATACCACGTCCGCACAACGTCTTTTTCCTTAGCGAGATATGTTTTTTGTTTCATTTTGGTTAACCGTGCTAACTCGTTGACTGCGTTTATTTTGAGTTAGAAGTATAGCATTTTACCAATGAATGTCAAACAAAAATTTTTGAGTAGGGAGGGCTTAAGTTAATAGATAACTTTAACAAGGGTTAATCCTTGCGCGGGAGCGGTTTCAAAGGCAGCGGTACGGTTCTTTTGCGCCAGAATTTTCTTGAGAGATCCCTCTTCTGCTTGCCCGCTTCCCAGTTTAAGAAGCGTTCCTACGATGTTTCGGACCATTTTGTACAGAAAACCATCGGCTTCAATATTAATAGTAATAAAATTCTTACTTTTTTTAATAGAAATGCCTTTCACCGTACGCACGGTGGTCTTTTCTTTTCGGGATGTATCACTGGCTTGAAAAGATTTGAAATCATGCCGGCCTACAAGGGCTTTCGCCTCTTTCTTCATGAGCGCTACATTGAGTTTAAAGGGATAGTGGAAACAATGATTGCGATAAAGAGCCGGTCGAATAGGGCCATTAAAAATGGTGTAGCGATATGTTTTTGATTTGGCGCTGTATTGGGCGTGGAACGCTTCATCCACCTTCTGTACTTTCAAGATAGCGATGTCTTTGGGCAAATGGGCATTAAGGGCTTTTTGAATGATCTTAACTTTGAGAGAAGTATTAATTTTGAAGTTAGCCACTTGCCCTAACGCATGCACACCGCTATCGGTGCGGCCGGAGCCAAGAGGTGTAATTTTTTGTTTGAATATCTTGTAAAGCGCGGCTTGGATCTCGCCTTGTACGGTCCGCTGACTCGGGGTTTGGATCTGCCAACCGCTAAAGTCAGTGCCGTCGTATTCAATCGTTAATTTGTAATTCTGCATAAAAGTTACCTGTTACCCGTTACCCGTTACCAGATAATTACAGGTAACTGGTAACAGGAAACAGGAAACCAATAAGCTAAACTAATTTTCTTTTTATCAATTCTTCCGCTATCTGGATGGCATTTAAAGCGGCGCCTTTGCGGAGGTTGTCGGATACGATCCACATGTTAAGGCCGTTTTCGATGGAGACGTCTTCGCGGATGCGCCCGATGAAAGTATCATCCTTGCCTTCAGCATCAAGCGGCTGTGGGTATTTGCCTTTTGTGATGTCATCGATGATCTGCACGCCAGGGGCTTTACGCAAGAGTTCAATAGCTTTTTCGCGCGTGATCTTCTTTTGCGTTTCGATGTTGACCGATTCGCTGTGTGCCCGCACAACGGGAACGCGCACGCAGGTCGCGCTCACGCGGATCGAATCATCATGCATGATCTTTTTGGTCTCATTGACCATCTTCATCTCTTCTTTGGTGTAGAGATTATCCATGGGCACATCGATCTGCGGGATAAGGTTATGAAAGATCTGGTGGCTGAAATTTTTGACCTTGATCGGTTTATGTTTCACATGGGCCTGTTCCTGTTCGGAGAGTTCGCTGATGCAGGCCGAGCCCGCGCCCGAGACAGACTGGTACGTCGAAACGACGATCCTTTTGATCTTACCGTAATCATGCAAAGGTTTCAGGGCGACAACCATCTGAATGGTCGAGCAATTGGGATTGGCGATAATGCCTTTATGCTTGGCCACATCTTCCGGATTGACCTCAGGCACGACCAAAGGCACATCAGGATCCATGCGGAACTGGCTGGTATTGTCGATGACGACACACCCGGCCTTAGCCGCGATCGGTGCCCAGATCTTGCTGACGCTCGCTCCGGGCGAAAAAAGCCCGATGTCCATGCCCTTAAAAGCTTCGACAGAAACTTTAGTGAACGGTATGCCATCCAATTTTTCCGCGCCCTCTTCTTCAATGCTGGAGGATATCAAGCGCAGTTCTTTGACAGGGAATTTACGTTGTTTAAGGATCTTATAAAACTCCTGCCCAACGGCCCCGCGGATGCCTAAGATGCACACGTTGTATTTCTTCATTGGAATACCTCATTTAAGTCGTAAGCCTTAAGTTGTAAGCTTTAAAATATACGGCTTAAGACTTACGGCTTAGGGCTACTACAAGTTTTTTACTACTAAGTCGCCGACTTCAGTTGTTGAATACCCCATTTTACCGGCAGCCAGATCCTTCAGTTTGGTGCGAACGACTGTTTTGACGGAATCTTCAATTAATTTGGCAGCTTTGCTTTCTCCCAGCTGGTCAAGGAGCATGGCTAAAGCGCAGATCGCGGCCAACGGATTGATGACGTTTTTGCCCGTGTATTTCGGGGCCGAACCGCCGATGGGCTCGAACATGGAAACGCCTTTGGGGTTGATGTTTCCCCCGGCAGCGATCCCCATTCCTCCCTGGATCATGGCCCCCAGATCCGTGATGATGTCACCGAACATGTTGTCGGTAACGATCACATCGAACCATTCAGGGTTTTTGACGAACCACATGGTGGTTGCATCAACATGGGCGTAATCCGTTTTGACGCTTGGGTAATCTTTGGCCACTTCGTGGAACGTTCTTTCCCAGAGATCGAACGCATACGTTAAGACGTTGGTTTTTCCGCACAGTGTCAGTTGTTTTCTTTTTCGTTTTTGGGCGACCTCAAAAGCATAACGCAAACAACGTTCGACACCTTTGTGGGTGTTGTGGGAAACCTGCAGGGCGATCTCATTTTTGGTGCCCTTATCCTTGAATTCCCCGATACCTTTATATAAGCCTTCCGAATTTTCCCGGACAACGATAAAATCAATATCTTCGGGTTTTTTGTTCTTAAGCGGGCAGAAACGTTCGTCAAAAAGTTGCACGGGGCGTAAATTGATGTATTGGTCCAACTCAAAACGGATCGTCAAAAGGATCCCCTTCTCTAATATCCCCGGCTTGACATCCGGGTGTCCGATTGCGCCCAAATAAATGGCGTCGAATTTTTGAAGGTCCTTGATCGCCGATTTGGGCAAGGCCTCTTTGGTGCGCAGGTATCTTTCACCGCCGAAATCAAAGGAGGTTAACGCGTATTTGAAACCGCATTTTTGCGCAATGGCTGAAAGGGCTTTAAGCCCTTCGTTGATAACTTCCGGGCCTGTTCCGTCTCCGGGGATAACAGCTAATTTATAAGTTTTCATAATTTTCCTCGTGTAAAAGAATTAGGGAAATTATACCATAGCTTGCGCGTTTCCCAAGTATTTTCTTAATGGCATTCTCGATTATTCTTTGAATTTCTTGACGACCACCGTGGCATTATGCCCGCCGAATCCCAGCGAATTGGACATGCAAGCATCGACATGAACTTTTCGCGCCGTATTGGGCACGTAATCCAGATCGCATTCGGGGTCCGGGGTTTCATAATTGATGGTTGGAGGAACAATCTGATCGAGGATCGCGCCAATGCAGGCGATGAGTTCAACGCCTCCGGCCGCTCCTAAAAGATGGCCGGTCATGGATTTGGTCGAACTAACGGGAACTTTTTTCGCGTATTCGCCAAACACTTTTTTGATGGCCATGGTTTCCACTTTGTCATTGAGGTAGGTTGAGGTGCCGTGCGCATTAATGTACGTGATATCTTTGGGTTGAAGTTTGGCATCGCGAAGGGCCAGCTCCATGGCTTTGGTCGCTCCCGCGCCGCTTGATTCGGGCGCCGTGATATGAAACGCATCGGAAGTGCGGCCATAGCCGACCAATTCAGCCAGGATTTTTGCGCCGCGTCTTTTGGCATGATTGAGTTCTTCCACAATCACAACCCCGGCGCCTTCCCCCATCACAAAACCATCACGATGAAGCTCAAACGGGCGGGAAGCTTTTTCCGGCGCGTCATTTCGTTTGGATAATGCTTTTAAAGCGCAGAACCCGCCAACACCCAAAGGTGTTGTGGCGCTTTCCGTCCCTCCGGCGATCATCACGTCCGCATCGCCATATTGGATAAAGCGCATGGCATCGCCTATCGCGTTCGTGGCCGTTGAACAGGCGGTGGCGACACATGTGGCCGGCCCGCGGGCGCCGGTACGGATAGAAACATGGCCGGCGGCTTCATTAATAATGATCTTCGGGATGAAATGCGGGGTAATGCGGCTGGGCCCCTTCTCCAGATATTTAGTATGCTCTTCTTCAATAGTTTCAATGCTGCCGATCCCAGAGCCGATGAGCACGCCAATGCGGTCCAAATCGAGCTTCTGAAGATCCAACCGGGCTTGTTTAACGGCTTCATCGGAGGCCACGATCGCAAATTGGACAAACTTGGCCAGAATGCGGGCCTCTTTGCTGTTGAAGTGGTCCAGGGAATCGAAATCGCTGGCTTCTCCCGCAATTTGGGAATCAAAGGCGCTGGGATCAAAAGTGGTGATCCGCCGGACACCGCTTTTGCCTTCGCACAAACTTTTCCAGTATTTGGGCACACCGGTCCCAACGGGAGAAACAACACCCATGCCAGTTATAACAATGCGTTTTTTTTCCATATCTCTATAATAGAATGCCTCGGCAAGTAAGCCGAGGCATTTTAAAATGTCGGTGTTTAACGATCAATGGTATTTACTTATTCGCTGTTTTCTCTTCGATATACTTGACGGCATCACCGACGGTAGTCATTTTTTCCGCGTCTTCATCGGGAATTTCAATGCCGAATTCTTCTTCTAACGCCATAATGAGTTCCACCGTATCGAGAGAGTCAGCTCCTAAATCATCGATAAATGAAGCATCCGGAACGACTTCTTCCGGCTTAACCCCTAATTGCTCCGCGATGATTGACTTAATTTTTTCTTCGACTGCCATTGTTCCTCCTTTGTAAGAAGAGCTTTAAACCGCCATCCCACCATCAACGACGATTGTCTGTCCTGTTATATAGTTTGCTTCGTCTGAAGCTAAGAATAAGCACGCCCCGGCGATATCGCGGGCACTCCCAAAACGTCCCAGCGGGATACCTTTCAGTAACGCTTCACGGGTCGTGTCTTTAAGTTGGGCGGTCATATCGGTTTCGATGTAGCCTGGTGCGATGGCATTGACCGTGATGCCCCGCGAGGCCATCTCCAGCGCAATCGATTTGGTAAAGCCGATGATCCCTGCTTTACTGGCCGCATAATTGGCCTGACCGACATTCCCGATAATTCCAATGATCGAAGATATGTTAATGATCCTGCCCGTTTTGGCTTTAAGCATTACCTTTAATACAGCTTTGGTGCAATTAAAAACCCCTTTCAGGTTCACGCTCATGACTTCATCCCAGTCTGCATCGCTCATCCGAAAGAGTAAATTGTCTTTGGTAATGCCGGCGTTGTTTACTAATATATCAACCCTCTTATATTTGTCAATAATTTTTTGAACGATTTCCTGCACATTTTGCGGGTTTGTAACATCACAGGCAAAGCTATCGGCTTTCAGCCCCTTTTTGACGAGTTCTTTATGGGTTGATTGAGCGGTATCGGCATTGCGGCCCATAATAATGGTGGTAGCCCCTTCTTGCGCGAAGGCGGAAGCGATCTCTTTACCGATGCCGCGAGTGGAGCCGGTGACGAGGGCGATTTTGTCTTTAAATTTCATGTGGATATAATAGCAAGGGTTTAAGGTTTTGCAAGTAAAAATTCGGCCCGTTGAGAGAGATTTTAATATCGAAGGTCGGGAATCAACTCCAAAACGGCGTTTTTAAGGAAATCCCTTTCGTAGAAATCATGGTCCACCACTTCCCCGTTAAAAACGACAATATCCAGATCGATCGTGCGCGGGCCGTATTTGATGGGAGAGGCGCTGCGGCCTAACTGTTTTTCCAGTTTTTTCATTTTCTGGCTCAGTTTTTCTATGGGCAGGGCCGTTTCAATATACACCGACCCGTTGATAAAATCGCCCTGATCCGTGTAACCGACGGGTTTGGTCTGGATGAAGGCGGATTCTTTGAGGACATGGAATGTCTGTGCCAGGAGATTCTTTGCTTTCTTGACGTTTTTTTGGGGGCTGATGTTGGAGCCGATCCCGATAACCGCTGTGTTCATCGTCTTTTCGCGCTCAGCTCGACCGAAACGGAATCGGCGAAGCGAAGCGCCCCCGGCTTGTCAATGCGGACAAGGGCTTCTTTGACCATTTTATGCTCCATGATGATATCCAGGACCTTTTGGCAAAGTTTCTCTAATAAGTAATAACGGGAGCCAGTGACTTTTTTAATAATCCTCTTGGTAATGGATTTATAGTCAATGGTATCGCCGATCCCGTCGCTTTGGCTGGACTTGGCGGCATTGAAACGGATGGCGATGTTGATGACCACCCGCTGTTTCTTCTTGCGTTCCCAATCGTTGATGCCGATGATCGAGCGTAATTTCAGATTAGTAATTCTTATAATAGCCATGTTAATTGAATTGTTAGTTGTAAGTCGTAAGTTGTAAGCCGTAAGCTTACAGCTTAAGGCTTATGGCTTAGAACTAAATCAAGTGCTCCCCCCCATCATTGAAAATAATCTGCCCGGTTACGTAAGGGTTTTCGATGAGAAACAAGACCGTTTGGGCGATTTGCGCTGCATCGCCTTTTCTTTTTAAAGGGATGGCTTTGACCCTTCGGTCTAAATAAGCCGCTGTTTCGCCTTCAGGCGGGAGGATCAATCCCGGCGCAACCGCATTCACGCGGATGGACGGGGCTAACTCAACGGCGCTCATTTTGGTCAACTCGGCCAACGCTTTTTTTGATAAAAGATACGTTGCATGATGGCCGGTGTTTCTGACAATGTTGGTGTCCAGGATGTTGATGATCAATCCATTCCGGCAGGCCTTCGTGAATTCCTGCGTTAAGATAAACGGCGCTTTGAAATTGATATCGAAATGTTTGTTCAGCGAGGCTAATGATGCCGATCTTATATTTGATTTTTCAAAGATGGACGCGTTGTTAACGAGGATGCTTAGGTCCGGGCAGGTTTTTTTGACCATTTTGATGAGCTGTCCCGTTGCCCGGTCCTTGGACAGATCACAGGCAAACAGCTCGCATTGGCCTTTGTTTTTCTTGATTTGTTTCAGTACTCCCAAGGCTTCCTGGTGGGAATGCTGGTAGTGAAGGGCGATTTTATAGCCCGCCTTGGCCAAGGCCAGGCAGATCGCCTTGCCGATGCGCTTGGCGCCGCCTGTTATCAGTACCGTTGGTTTTGATGGTTGAGTCATTTTGAGGGTGTCGGTTGTTTCGAGTAAGCGGCATGATAACATAGCCGCCCGGAGGTGTCAATTGTCCTAAAAAGGGATGAAATGGTTATATTTATTGAAATGGTGATATGTTATAATCATGGGCAATGCCGGCTCTCCCGTATTCCTCAAGAACCCGTGAACTTTTTCTGTTGCTGATTATCCTGATAGCGACGTTTTTTTGCTTTTATCCCGCCCTCAATAACGATTTTGTCAATTGGGACGATAACGAATATGTCCTCGAGAATGAAGCCATCCGCAGCCTGTCGCCGCAGCATGTAAAAAAAATATTTACGACAAATTTGACCGGTAAATATCATCCGTTAACGATGCTAAGTTATGCGCTGGAATATCGGTTCTTCGGGCTCAACCCCAAGGCGTACCATGCGACGAACATGGCGCTGCATATTCTTAACACCCTTTTGGTCTTTGTTTTTGTCCGGATCTTGCTGGCCAACGCAGAAATTGCCTTGATGGCGGCTTTGTTATTCGGGGTCCATCCGTTGCAGGTCGAGCCTGTGGCGTGGATCAGCTCCCGCAAAGACGTGCTTTTTATGTTTTTTTACCTTTTAGGGTTGATGAGCTATCTCCAATCTCTTTCCAAGACGCCAGCCGCCAGATATGCCAAACCGTTGACTTATGTATGCTTCATTCTTTCTTTATTGTCCAAAGCCACGGCTGTTACCTTTGGGCTCGTGTTGATCGCCATTGATTATTATAGGGAAAAAGGCTTCCGCAGAAGTTCCGTCATCGAAAAATGGCCGTTTTTCCTGATTGCTTTTCTTCACGGGATCTTTACGTTAAGGATCATCGGCCAAGTCGAGGCGTTTCCCAATACGGCCATGTATCCGTTTTGGGAACGGGTTTTGTATTCCGCCCTGGCGTTTGTTATGTACATCATTAAGGTTGTCATTCCGTATCCTCTCACCTGCTATTACGCGCCGACAATCACCTGGACGATCGTGATTTTATCCGTTTTATTGATCGTTTTGGGGGCGGTTTTGATTGCGGTCACGTTCCGCCGCTCGGCTTTGGTGAAGTTTTGTTTTCTCTTTTATGCCTTTACCATTTGGCCGGTGCTGCATCTGTTTCAGATGAACGATTCCATCATTTATGAAAGGTTCATGTATTTGCCGTCGCTGGGGTTCTTTATCCTGATCGCCTACGCGCTTCAGCGGGGAATGCAAAAAAATATTTACTGGTTAAAGGGCCTCATTATTTTTATCTTTATCATTTGGCTGGGGGCGCTTGTCAGGCTCAGTCACCAGCAGACCAGGATTTGGCAAAATAGTGGTTGTTTATGGAGCAACGTGATCCGGTTTTTCCCGAACGCCTACCTGGCCTATAATAACATGGGGGTTTATCTGGAAGAGCAGCATCGCTTCGATGAGGCCATGGTTTATTTCATGAAGATGATCGAGGTGCAGCCGGATTTGGCCGATGGCTATTTTAAGTTGGCCAATATTCTGGCACTAAAATTTGACAGAACCGGCTCCATCAGGTATTATTCCAAAGCGATCGAACACAACCCCCAGCATTTTGAGGCGTATAATAACCGCGCCAATCAGTACTTGATGTCCGGGATGTATGATCTGGCGCTTAAAGATTACACCAAAGCGCTGGAATCAAACGATTCGTATGCCAACGCCTACGTCAACCGCGGGATGTGCTATTACGCGATGAAAAATTATCCCAAAGCGCTGGAAGATTTCAAGAAGGTGTTGAGCTTGGAGCCGCGGAATCAATCTGCACAAGATAAGATAAACGAAATCATCAACGAGCAACTTCGATGAAACCCATTTGTGATTATCACATGCACACGCCCCTTTGCGGCCACGCCACCGGCGAGCCCAAAGAGTACGCCAAGCAGGCCATTAAAGTTGGATTGCAGGAGATCGGTTTTTCCGACCATGCCCCTTTTGTTCACATGCGTGATCCTGGGATCACGATGGGCATGGAGCAGCTGCCTTCGTATTACCGCATGATCGAAGAAGTCTGCACGTTGTATAAAAATGAATTGCGCATCAAAGTCGCCATCGAAGCGGATTTTATCCCCGGTTACGAAGATAAAACGAAAAAGATCCTGGATGACTACCCCTATGATTACGTCATCGGTTCCGTGCACTTTATCAAGGATTGGGGCTTCGATGACCCGGCGCAGCGCAAGGCGTGGGATGAACAAGACGTGAACCAGGTGTACCGCGACTATTTTGACCTGCTGCGCCAGAGCGCCCGCTCGAAAATGTTCGACATCATGGGCCACGTGGACCTGGTCAAGAAATTCGGCCACCGGGCCAGCCAAGACATGAGCGATGAGGTCAAGAAAACCGCCCAGACGTTCAAAGAATGCGGGGTGGCGGTCGAGATCAATACCTCGGGGCTGCGCAAAACCTGCAAAGAAATGTATCCGGCGCTCAACTTCCTTAAAATTTATCGAAAAGCCGGCGTCCCTCTTACCTTTGGATCTGATGCCCACCAGCCGGAGCATGTCGGCGCGGATTTTGAAGCGGCCGTCGCGCTGGCCAAGGAAGCCGGGTACGCAGAGTATGTATTATTTAAGAATAGGAAAATAGAACGAACTGTTAAGTTATAAGTAGTAAGTTGTAAGCGGTAAGGATAAAACAGCGTTATGACGGGCAGAATACTTACTCCTTACGACTTATAACTTATGACTAAGATGTCATTTAAAGGGGTATTTACATGATTGAAATTAAAGGAATTGACCACGTTGCCATCAACGTGCGCGACATCAATAAGTCGGTCGAGTTTTATACGAAAGTTGTCGGCTTAAAGATCACCGAGCGCGAGCCATCGAAACCGGGCATCGAGGTTTTCCTTGATTGCGGTCCGCGCGCTTTGATCGGCATCATCCAGGCGGATAACACCAATGACGTCCATCTTTTCAAGGACGAAGGCCTAGGCGCCAATCACTTCTCTTTTCAGGTCCACGCCAAGGATTTTGACCCGATGATCAAGCGTTTGGAAGACAATAATACGAAGATCGGTTTCGCTAAAAAACGCTCCAAGTCCTGGTCGCTCTATTTTTTTGACATTGACGGCAATAAGGTCGAAGTAACGGCGTGGCCGCTGGAAGACGGCTTGCCCAAAGAAAAGATTAAAAAAGAAATCTATGATCCGAAAACAAAAATATGGAGCCCCTATGAGTAGAGGCGGGGTGACCCCGCCCTTACTTAAAGTCGGCGACAAGGCCCCCGCCATCAACCTGCTCGCCTCAAACGGCAAGACCGTTTCCTTAAATGACTTCAGCGGCCGCAACATTGTTTTGTATTTTTATCCGAAAGACGACACCCCCGGCTGCACGGTGGAAGCCTGCGGGTTCAGGGATGAGATCAAATCCATGGAAGGTAAAAACGCGGTTGTCTTAGGGGTAAGCCCCGACGGCGTCAAAAGCCATGAGAAGTTCATCGAAAAATTCAAGCTTCCTTTCCTGCTTTTAGCCGATGAGGAGAAAAAACTTTGCCGGGATTACGGCGTGTGGGCGAAGAAAAGTATGTACGGGCGGGATTATATGGGGGTTGCGCGCACGACGTTCATTATTGATAAAACGGGCAAGATCGCGAAGATTTTTGAGAAGGTCAAGCCTCAAGACCACACGGCGGAAGTCTTAACCGTGTTAAAAGAATTAAATTAAGGTTATCAGGGGATCGGAGGATCAGGATATCAGGGAAACCCGATGTCCTGATACCCTTTATTTTTCAGCTTCCGAGGCCCTGATCTTTTCCCCCACTTCCTCCAGGTTCTCTCCCGTGTTGGTTAAATCCTTCCCGAGCCCCTTCACGGTTTCACAGCCAGCAAGAAAGATTGATAGGATAATCAGCAAAATTATGTTTTTCATTTTGCGCACTTTTCTTTGATGTAATTTTCTAAAATATCAATAAACTCTTCCTTGATCCGCTCGCCTTTGAGGGTGATTTTTTCTTTGCCGTCCACATAAACTGGCGCGATGGGTTTCTCGCTAGCGCCGGGTAAACTGATGCCGATGTCGGCATGGCGGCTCTCTCCGGGACCGTTCACCACACAACCCATGACCGCGATCTTCAATCTTTCAACGCCGGGGTGTTTCTTTTTCCACACCGGCATTTTGTGTACGATATGGTCATTGATCTCCTGCGCGAGGATCTGGAAATAATTGCTGGAGGTACGCCCGCAGCCCGGACAGCTGGTGACACTCGGCTTGAAATATCGCAAGCCTAACGATTGTAGAATATTTTTGCACACGTCGACTTCTTTGGAGCGCGGGACATTCGGTTGCGGCGTGAGCGACACGCGGATCGTGTCCCCGATCCCCTGTTGCAGTAAAATCGAAAGCGCGGCGGCACTCGATGATATCCCCTGTACTTCGGAACCGGCCTCCGTCAATCCCAAATGAAGCGGATACTTGCACAGTTTGGCGAGGCGCGCGTACACGGTCACCATATCCTGCAGGATCGACATCTTCACGCTTAAAATGATCTTATCGTGCGGCAATCCGGTCTTCTCCGCCAGTTTCGCACTGGTCAAAGCGCTTAAGACCATGGCATCGTAGGTGACTTCTTTAAAATCGCTGGGTTCATCCCGTTTGGCGTTTTCATCCATCAAGAGCGTTAGAAGTTCCTGGTCCAGCGAACCCCAGTTGACGCCGATGCGCACCGGCTTGTCGTTATCAATGGCGACTTTAACGATCTGCGTAAAATTGTCATCATGCCGTTGGCCCTTGCCCACGTTGCCGGGATTGATCCGGTATTTGGAAAGCGCCTTGGCGCAGCCAGGATGTTTGCGTAACAGCGTGTGGCCGTTAAAATGAAAATCGCCGATGATCGGCGTTTGGTAGCCTTTGTCATTTAAGCGCTTGATGATCTCCGGCACGGCTTGGGCCGCCTCATCATCGTTAACGGTCCAGCGCACCAGCTCGCTTCCGGCCTCAACGAGTTCGATCGTTTGGGCAAGCGTCTTTTCGATGTCAGCCGTTGGCGTGTCGGTCATGGATTGGATCACGACCGGATAGGCGCTCCCGATAGAAACAGGGCCGATTTTAACGGCTGATGTTTTTCGTCTTTGGGCTAGTTGCATAGGGTCGAAATCAGAGTTTACTTTACAAAATTTAGTGTTATAATTATCACCAATTATAAAGTAATACTAATAATAATTCAATAAATAGCTTACATGGACATTTATCTTGCTAAAACCCAAGGTTTCTGCGCGGGCGTGTCATTCGCCATCGACATAGTCGATAGGGCGCTTGAGCAATACGGCCCCCCTCTTTACGTTTACCACGAAATCGTCCACAACACTTACGTAGTCAACGAGTTTCGTCAAAAAGGCGCGATCTTTGTGGAGGACGTCAATGAAGTGCCGGAAGGCTCAAGGATTATCTTCAGCGCCCACGGCGTTCCCCCTGCTGTTGTGCAGGATGCCAGGAAAAGAAAGCTGCGTTTTGTCGATGCCACCTGTCCTTTGGTGACCAAGGTCCATAACGAAGCCAGTAAATTTTCCCAGAAACATTATGAAACCGTTTTGATCGGCCACCGCGGCCACCAGGAGCTGAAAGGCACGGCCGGGTATGTCGACCCTGAATATCTTCATATTGTAGAGGACGAAAGTGACATTGAGAATTTGGATATCGCCCCGCAGGCAACCGTTGCCGTTGTCACCCAAACGACCCTTTCCGTGGATGAAACCACCCAGATGATCCGCAAGTTAAAAGAGAAATACCCGCAGATGCAGGCCCCGCCCCGTTCGGATCTGTGCTACGCCACCCAAAACCGCCAGGATGCCGTCAAGGAACTCGCTTCCTTTTGCGATTGCATCATCATTTGCGGCTCCCCTAACAGCTCCAACAGCAACCGCCTTCGCGAGACCGGGGAAAAGGGCGGCTGCGAAAGCTACATCATCGACAATGCGGATGAGCTGGATTTCAATGTGCTTAAGGGCAAGCGAAAGGTCGGCATCTCCTCCGGCGCTTCCGTGCCGCGCGTCATTGTGGATGAGCTGATCGGACGCATTAACGAGCATTTCCCCAACTCCAAAGTTCATGCCTTTGAGAACCCGGAAAAGAATATTGTCTTTGCTTTACCGGAGATAGAAAACGCATTAAAATGAAAGTGTTAATGGTAAATAGTTAATAGTTAATAGGGGAAATGACAAAAAGGCGACGAAGCCCCATTTAGAACGATAACACTATTTGCCATTAACTATTTACTATTAACTTAATTCCTTATGGCAAAGTTGATCATAGACGGTGAAGAACACGATATTCCCGATGGCGCAAGGATCGATGAGGTCTGTGAGAAATCCGGGATCCCCTTCAGCTGCAATTCCGGCGTGTGCGGCACGTGCCAGATCGAAGTGCAGGAAGGCGCGGATAATTTGGGCGATCTGAACGATGAGGAAAAAGAGCTTGGGATGGACCGCAATAACCGTTTGAGTTGCCAATGTAGCATCCTGAAAGGCACAGTGAAAATTACATATTAATAGAGTTTTGTTGCTCGTTGCTAGTTGCTCGTTGTTCGCGAGCAACGAACAACGAACAACGAACAACGAATGATGTTTAAACTAACCTCACTCCCCTTAGAACGCATCAACATTAAAGAGGGCTTCACCGCCGATAGCGCCGGAGCCTTCGCCACATTTGAGGGCCGTGTGCGCGATCATAGCGATGGCAAGAAAGTGCTGCGGCTGGAATACGAAGCCGAAGAAACCTTGTGCACGAAGGAGGCCGAGGAGATTTTTCGGGAGGCGAAGGAAAAATTCTCAACGATCGAACTTCGCTGTTATCATCGCTTGGGGATCATTGAGGTCGGTCAAATGGCCGTGTGGGTCGGATGCTTGGCCGCCCATCGCGATGAGGCTTTTAAAGCCTGCCGATATATCATAGATGAGATAAAAAAGCGGTTGCCAATTTGGAAAAAGGAATATTACGCGGGCGGCGATTCGGGATGGGTGGGTTGTAAATCAACGGAGTACGGGAAACAGGTAACAGGTAACTCCACGCCGTTACCGGTTACCGGTTACCGGTTACCCGAAGAAAGTGATTACTACGCCCGTCAGATCAATCTTCCCGAGGTCGGCGCCGAAGGCCAAAAGAAATTGAAAGAGGCCAAGGTTTTGATCGTGGGCGTCGGCGGTTTGGGCTGCCCGGCGCTCATGAGCTTATCAGGGGCGGGTGTCGGCACGATAGGCATTTGCGAACACGATAAAGTTGAGCTCAGCAACCTCCACCGCCAGTTCCTTTACGGGTTCGATGACATCGGCCGGCCCAAGGTCCAGGTGGCCAAGGAAAAGATCAATTCGCTCAACCCTTCCGTTACCATCAACGCGCACCAGGAACACCTGAACCTTGAGAACGCGCAACGGCTTATCGAGAACTATGACATCGTCCTTGATTGCACCGATGACATTAAAACAAAATATCTTTTGAACGACGCCTGCTTTCTTAACCGCAAGACGCTCATCCAGGCAGGCATTTTTCAATGGGAAGGCCAGTTGCGGGTCATGCTCCCTTCTCAAAAAGGGTGCCTGCGCTGTTTGTGGCCTTCCGTTCCAACACCTGGTTGCGTGGGAACATGTGTCGACGGAGGCGTCCTGGGCGTCATCCCCAACATTTTCGGCCATCTGCAGGCCATGGAAGCGATCCGGATCATTCTAAACATGCAGAAAGTGTTCGAGAACGAATTGTTGATTCTTAACGTCGCCGATTTCCATATCAGGCGTTTGAAGATCAAACCGGAAAGCCGTTGCCCTCTGTGCGGCAAAGACGCCGTCATCACACAGATCAGTAAAGAGCATTATGAGCCGTTGGCGGAATTTCTTATTGATTGCCACGCCTTAAATGCCGATTTGCTGAAAAGTTTTACGTTGGTCGATGTCAGGGAAGCCGAAGAGCGGGCGGATAGTCCACTCATGGAAATCAAAAGTGAACATGTTCCTTTAAGCCGGGTCACGGGCGACACCTCCCCTTTTGCCAAAAATAAGAAATACCTTCTGTTTTGCAGCATGGGCGTACGCAGCTCCCAATTGGCGCAGATGCTGCGCGAAGAAGGTTACGAGAATATTTTTGCCATCAAAGACGGCATCGAGGCGCTACGTCATCGATTTAAAGAAACGGTCAAATAAATGTAGGGGCAGGTCTTGCACCTGCCCTTAATCGGGCGGACGTAAAGTCCGCCCCTACAATTAAATGGAATCAATCATTTTTCCTCTCTCCCATGAAATTATTAAAAATGCCAGATTATCCGATTACACAACCTTCCGCTTGGGCGGAGCGTGCAAGGGGCTTATCAATTGTGAAACGCCCCGGCAGTTAATAGATGCGGTCAAAGAGCTTTATGCAAAGAAAGAAAAATTCATCCTGATCGGCGGCGGGTCAAACCTGGTCGTTGCCGATGAGGGCCTGGATTGCCACGTGATCCGCTATTTCAGCAAGACACCCTATATTGAAGAAGGCGATAACAGCTTAACAGTTTCCGGCAGCACGATCCTTGATGATCTGGCTGTCTTTGCCGCCGAATTGGGTTATGAAGGAATTAATACCTGCAGCGGCATTCCGGGGACAGTGGGCGGCGCGGTCGTTGGTAATGCGGGGGCTTTCGGCAAGCAGATCGGCGATATGGTTAAAAGCGTCAGCCTGCTCTCTTCCTCCGGGACGCTTAGAACGGCGCAGGCTAAGGAATGCGGTTTCTCCTACCGCCATTCAAAGCTCAAGGAGACGGGTGATATCGTTGTTGATGTTACGTTGAGCTTCAAAGAGGGTGATCCGGCAGAACTGCTTAAAGAGCGTGAAGGTATTTTAAAAACGCGTCACGAGAAACATCCTGACCTTGCCCAAGAACCTTGTGCCGGATCATTCTTTCGCAACATTGAACCCACCTCCAAGGCTGGAAAACGCCAGGCCACAGGGTGGTTTCTTGAGCAGGCCGGCGGCAAATCTTTAAAATCCGGCGGGGCTTATATCTTCCCCAAACATGCCAATATTATCATCAAAAGAAAGAACGGCACGGCGAAAGACGTGTTCGAGCTGCACAAAATGATGGCGGCGCTGGCTAAGGAAAAGTTTAATCTTGACCTTATTCGTGAAGTGCGGTTTGTGGGGAAAATTCATGGAATGCCCAAAAGCGTGAAATCAATTATTTGGTGATGGAAAGTTAATTTCCAAATTCCAAAGCCCAAATTCCAAACAAATCACAATATTCAAATCCCAATAACCAATTTTTTAGTTTTGGTCATTGTTGTTTGTATATTGTTTGGTATTTGGGATTTGTTTATTGGAGATTATTATCCAATAAACTTATTTTCTCCGGTTCCCTCGCCTTATATTCATCCTGAAACCCAAATTGTGTGTCATCCTCCCCATCTCCCTCCAATCCCAAATACACCGGCAACGACACATTGATCGGTGTTATGTTGATAATGATCGGCAGGAATCCTTCGATATGAATATTATGAATGGGCTGCATGTTGACGGGAAGCGGTACTCCCTTTTCATCGCGTTTGATCTGAAGGTCCAAGAGTTGCGGGTTAAGATCGATACCACCAACTTCTTGATCTTTTTTGTTTAGAAGTCTGTTTAAGCCAGCCACATGGCTGGAGCCAACAAGAATAAATGTAATATAATCCGGATAGGATCGAACATGTTCCTTGATTGCAGCTGCCATCGGCTTCTCTCTTTCCCTCGCATTTTGAATGAATTTTGAGGCGATTGCGATCATTCTGCGTATATCGGCTTCATGTTCAGTGCCAAGGAATTTTGCTAGTAGCGCATCGGCAGATTTGTTGATTGTTGTATAGATCTCATCCGGGTCATTGATTGACAGTATTACTTCATACAGCGTGTCATCGAATAAAATGAATTCAGATTCAGCAATTCCCATTAATATAGGTTTCAATTTTTCCGATATTTCAGCATATTCCCTAGCAAGCGAACCCGATTGTTGACGTAATTCTTGGTTTTCAAGCGGAAACAGATGGATATTTTTCTTAAGCGCTACGAGATAACTTGCCACACCGTTTCCTAATAAATATACCTGTCTGGCTTTCTCTTCGGGGGCAGTAAAACCTCTCATGCGCATGAGTTCAACGATCTGATCTAAAATGAAACTCGCATCAAGTTGGATTTCTTGAACTCCTTGACTATCTTCTTCGACACCGATAGCCACTGTTTTTCCTTGGTCAAGAGCGGATTCTATTTCGGCAAGTAATTTTTCCTGTTCTTTGAGTATTTCTTCATGATCTGATAACAATTGTTCGATATTTTCTCTGTATCTTCTGTGGGTATTGTTCGTTTCAGGTTCGTTAACCCCCTCCAGATCAAAGACAGCCTCATTAAATCTGCGTCCACTAGTTGGCTCCAAATGTGTAAAACCTCTAAGTTTAACAGCTGTCATTGCCTTATCTTTTTCGATGTACGAAGTGCGATCTACGATGTGCGGTTCTTCCTTCCCCATCATCGCCTCATCAGCTTTCTTTTGGCCACCTTCCTTTCGCGTACGAAATTTTTGCAGTTCTTTTAACGTACGATCCATGTTGGCTAATTCAAGCTCTAACAGTCTATCTTTAGAACGAACTAGCGAATAATTTCCAGTGCGATCAGCGGATCGCTGAGCTTCTTCTAAATCTTTTTGAGCTTGCGTAACTTGTTGCGATGCCATCTTGAAACGCATTTCAAGCTCTTCTTCTTCAGGCAGTTCTTTAATGTCTGAAATACCAACGCCACCGATGAAATCCGCATTAAAAAGTCGGGCCAGAACTCCAGAATCCAAATTCTTTGTGTCTATGTAATATGTGCGTTGTGTTTCTAAAGGCAGATTGGGATGGTTTTGTGTCGGGTGAATAAAAAGAGGCAGCTCTTCATTTTCTCCATAGATAAGAACTATGCTTTCAATATTAATGCCCAGTCTTTCGGCAAGTTCTCCCGCAGTCATTTCTTCTCTCAAGGTTATATTTAACATCGCCTCATCGCGTTCATGTGGTGTCTGGCGTCTGGCGTCTGGCGTCTCTTCTTCCCCAAGCATGGCGGGGTCTGGCTTGCGGCCGGATTGTCGGTCCATGACCTCAAAACCGTCTTCCCGTGCGTGGACAATCCACAGCTGAGATTCAAAATCTTTTAACCATGTTCCCATGCTTTGGCGGATTCCTTTTGTAAAGTCGTCTATTGATTCGGTTACGTTAGCTTTAATTTTTCCTAATACGTGCTTTCGGCGGATGTGTATATAGGTGCCGTTCTCCCGTTTTGATATCTCTATTTTTAATCCCAGGGCGGCGCCCATTTCCCCGAATAAAGCGGCAACAATTTCTTGAATTTCATCATCCAATGATCGGTCAAATCGAATTATATTCTGCACGGTTAGATCGACCGCGCTCGGCAGCATTTTAGGTTTATAGACGCTCGCCTTAAACACATCAGAATTAAGCCATGACCTGATGTAACGTATGGCCACGAGGGTTTTGCGCGCGCCATAATCCTTATCAGCGATCATGCTCGCAGAATCATTCAGTAAGAGCATGTCAGACAGAGCACCCATTAAGAACGAATTACCATAGCTTCCGAAATACACCGTTTTTATTATCTCAAAAAAATCAAAAAAGCCCATCGTACCGGATTTTTTGACCCGAACCCCTTTTTCTAAATCATAAATTTCAACAGATACATCATCCGGGATGGCCGGATCAAAACTGGCCTCGATTTTATTGGTATTGTGGTAATAATGGAAGCTGCCCAGGGTGATCTCATATTGGCTTGATGCATTTTTCTCCAGCTTTTCAGCCGTTTTTTCTACATAAAACATTTCTCTCGGGAGCCTTTCCGCATCATAGGAGTCCATATATGTTTTGATGGAATCATACTTATCGAAAATCATCTGATCAAGATCATATTTTCTAAGCAACCCGCGCCTTTTGATGGCGGGGTGGCCACTCTCTTCCGGTCTGGAATACTCAATAACAAAAATATCATCGGAAAAGTAAGCAAGGACCGTAATGGTTATGCTTTTATGAGGGTCATAGGTGCGTAACGTATAGGAGGATAGCGCTGCACCGGCTTCAGCGCCCGCAATGATATCATATAATTGCTCTAGGGTTCTTGGTTGCTTAATGGGCGTTGAAGCCGGCGGGGGTCGCTTTACAAAATCAAGGAGTTTATAGTCATAATCAAAGCCCATCATTCCGCCGTTATCTTCGCGGTCAAAAAGCCCCTTGAATTCCTCCACCCTGCCTTCTGCCGATAAATGCTGGAGAGCGATAACCCAATTAAGAAAATCAGAGGTTTTCATAAACACCGATTTTTCACCGCTGGGCGTTGTTAGCGTCAACCCGACCTCTCGATGCTCCTTAAGTTCAGATGCATCAATTTTATATCCATCCAACGAGCGGCCGCTCCATCTCAAGCTAAAAGATACGGCGTCTTCGCTCTCATTTACCTCTAGCGGGGCAAGAAAGCCGCTGTAATACCTGAACAGACCTTCAAACTCAATAAAATTGAGTGGGCTTATCTTGTTTAACGTCCTTATGATCTGATCAAGCTGCCGAGAGTTGATTAAACCATGCCTGATGTGCGGTGCGCCCAAAGCATTTCCTAAAGAACGAAATTCCGCATAATAAACGCCATCTGTCAGGTTGATGCTTTTGATTTCATAATTTTCAAACCGCAAATTCCATCTATTCAGCTTGTTATCCGCGCCATCAGAAGCAAAGTCGTATTTCATTGCGGAAGCTATGTCTATGACGGGCCCCGCAGGTGCCGGCCTGCGGACGCCGATTGGATCCACGTTATTACCGCTCGCCAATTGACGGATCAAACTTTTTAGCCCTTCCTCATCTTCGGTTGCCATCGCTTCGTCGCGATCGTCTTGCGTTTGGCGTCTGGTGTCTGGCGCCTGCTCTTCCCCCAGCATGGCGGGGTCGGTCCCCATCGCCTCATCGTCAGGGATTTTAATCCCGCGCAGATCAAGAAATTTTTGAACTGAAATATTCTGGGGCCTGCCATAAATCTTAATAAATTCTTCCCAAGTTAAGTCGCCGCTATACGGTTCGCCATACTTGCGCTCTCGAAATCTTAAATATTCTCTAAATGTTTCTCGATAAGCTTCAAAATGTATCTGTATGGTTTCAACGACAACACCATCAAAATCAAAAATAATCCCTTCTAATTCTTCTCCATTTTTAGCTTTTAATGCTTTTTTAATCTCGTCCAATGTTATCTCTTGTAAATCACCAATCACAATGTCTGCTCCAGCGGTTTTAAGTTCATCAGCATCACCTTTACGATTTACACCCAGCACCAACCCAAAATGACCATCTTTACCAGCCACAACGCCTACAGGGGAATCTTCGACAACAACGGATTTTCTAGGATTTATTCCTACCAATTCAGCGGCTTTGAGATAAACATCGCCATTTGGTTTACCCTTCAATCCTAAGGCGTCAACTACTTTCCCATCGACTTTTGGTCCAAATAAATCTTGCAAATGTGTTGCTAGTAGAACATCATCTACACTTTTGCTTGAAGAGGCCAGCCCAACGCCAAGGCCTTCCTGTCTTAACTTTTTTATTAAAGCAATTGTTGAGTCATAAATCTCCACTGGGATGCGGCCGTTGGTCAATATTTCATAAAATTTACGGAATTTATAATCGGCAATATTTTCTGGCGTTTCCACAAAATCACCGGCAAACATGGCTAAATCATTTGTTCCCTCTTGTCCCCCGATTTGTTGTTCAAATGTAATGAGAAATCTAGACTGTGGAATTTTAAGACTAGCATCCGAAGAAAGATAGGCAAGCCACCACGCCAAGTTTTGTGATTGAGAGTCTGCCCAATCACCAGCGATATAATAACCTCTAAAATTTGGTGAATTCAAAATGACTCTATGCTCAACCATCATGACGCGAATCAATTGTTGAAGGGCTTCTTGCATAATAAATGCTGTTGTATCCTCACGTTTCAATTTCTCTGGATGGGAGTTTAATAATTTTGGTCCGACTAAAATAAAAGACCCTTCTCGGTGTGTGTTGTCGGTATGCTTCATGGCCTTCAGTGTCTCGCGTGTAAATAGAACAGAGGCATTAATATAAGGATTGAGAAATTGGTTTGTTAGCTCCTCTACATTTGTAAAATCAAGGAGCGGTGTTTTAGGTTGGCCTGTTAGGTATATGACGGAATCCGGTTTGCCAGATTTTTCTTCCGCTTCGGTGAAGGCATTTCGGATCATTGTTTCGTTGTTCAAACTTTCTAAAGAAATTATTTTTACCTGATCGCGAATCGCGTTCGGTATTTCTAAACCACTCGGTGCTAACAAGGTGACTTTAGCGCCGGTTTCCAATAATTGCTTTACAATGGATTGAAGCCCATCGATCGATTCCCCAAGTTGACCAGTGATGATGATGTGTTTACCCGTAGAGTTTGGAGATGTTGGCCGGTTAAGGGTATCCACCATTTCCAGCGGTTTACGATCACTTTCGGGGCTACCTGACCAGCGGGATACCGTATGAACCTTTCCAGAAAATAGTTCCGGTTCTAAAACAGCCGATAGGACTTGTGAAGCCACCATATCCATGGTTGGAGGATCGCTAGGGATGAGGTCGTTTAAAATAGCTTTAAATTCGAAACTATCAATATCTGCCCCCCGTGCTTGGGCTCCCTTCTTCATGCCAGGGACAACCTGCTGCATACGTTCGCTTTCAACGAGGCTAAAAGCGATATCCATGATAGAAATATTTTTTTCCTTCAACTCACGATACAAGGCTTTCGTCATGGCTTGTTGTAAGGCTTTTGTAACAGTATAGATAGACCGTAAAAAATAAGGCTGTTTTGCATAATGACTCGAAATATTAACAATCGTCCCCTTTTGATTTCTCTCAGTCCATTCCTCCACGGCCCGTTTTAAGAGCAACCAATTACCGACAAAATTGATGGCAAGCGTATCTAGCCAACCATATTTCGTTGGTTCCCCCTCGTTAGTTTCAAAGGGGATCTCAGCAATGGTGGCAAGAGGTTTATCCGGTGCTGATGAAACATTCCCCGCAACCCCAGCGTTATTCACAAGAATTTTGACATTTTTTTCAACCATTGCCCTAATTAATGACTCGACATCAAAAGGGTTTGATATATCCGACTGGAGAAACGAGGCATCATATCCCAAAGATTTAAGGTGAAAAGCTGTTGAAGATAGGGGCGACTGTTCTCGGCCGGAGATGATAACATTGGCTCCAGAACGAGCTAACGCCTCGGTAATGAAACGACCAATATTCTTGCCTCCCCCTGTAATTAAAGCGCCTTGATTGGAGAGTAAACCGTTGGCCTTCCTTTCTGCGTCTAATGGCTTAGACTTAACCCGCCCCCCAAGTCGCATGGCAACAATATGTCGACGGTCATCAGTATCGACCTGGATACTGGTATCTTTAAAAAGCGGTTCCGGAGAGGTATGTACCCAATCCCAGGGCGTAATATAGAATGACTCTACAAAAGGATTGATTTCATGATTTTGTAAACCTTCCCATTTTTGGCCTTCTCTTTCAATTCTCTCACGTTGTCTTGCCACTTGCTCGCGATACATTGCCTTAATGGCATCAAGATCACGTAATAATCGCACAACTAAATCATCCAATTCATCATTTAGAGGTTGGTAGCTCTTAAACGCTTTAGCGATGTCTTGCTTATAGCCGGGTTCAACATCTTTTGGATCATAATCAGTACTGGCTCCAACAATCCACCCTTCGAATAAAATAATACCTACTTTACCTTTAACAATCCGAGGTTCTATGCGGTCGTCCACTCTTTTGTCAAAAACGGGTATTTCAACTTCAGAATGTTCATCGGTATATCGAAGTTTCTGCAACACCTCGACCCCCAATTGAACATCATGTGTTCCTGGAGGGCCGCGGCGCTGAAATCCTTTCGCTAAACGTTCTTTCTTTGTTAAATAAAGATCATCGATTGATATAATGACAACTTGTTCACCCCGATTCCTTAATAATTCTTCAAGGATCATCTTAAATATTTTTGTGCGTGTTGTCTTGCCCACACCAAGCCCACCAGAAAATCCAACAACATATCCCTCATTAGGCCGTAATTCAAGTTTACGTTCATAAAGCCAGATCGACATAGGAATATAAACGGACCAAAACATCTCCGGCCCCAGATCGTCAACTTCCAATTCCTTCATGAGTTTTCTAAAACGAGGTAAAGTTTCTTGAAAAAGCTTGATTCGCTGGTGCAACTTGGATTCAACATTGTTTGGTGTAATACCAAAGACGTCGCGTTGCTTACCATCTAATAATGTAAGAGTCTTCAGTGTTTCAAACTCCTCACCGGAGAGATTTTGATTTCGTGCAATTTTACTAATGAGATCTGCTAGCATCGCCTCATCGTCCGCCAAAATCTTCGATTTTGGCGAGACCTCGCCCGTAGGGCGGGTATCATCATCTTCCCCCGGTATGGCGCGGTCGGAGATGACGGCCGCATACTCTGTTACTTTCCGTCCATAATCAGCAGTTCGTTGCTCAACATCGATGGGTTTGAGCTGATGAGGATTAAAGCGTCTCCAGATAATTTCATAGAATATCTCAGGCGATAAGTAGAGTAAATGGAGCACCTGCTGGAGGGTGTCAATATTACCGAAATAATTCTCCAGTATCGCCAAGCGCAGATATCTGGCAGCATGCAAATCACTGTCGGCTCCTTTTGATAATGCTGTGATCCTATCGACAATACTCGTAAGGTGCACGCCATTACCATCTTGGAGAATTAAGGCGAAAGGCAACCCCTGTAGCGCTTCAGGATAGGGAACTTTGGTATTTTCCATAAGAGATTTAACAGCCAGTTCCATAAACAATACTTCCGACAATGCATGCGGTTCAAAAAATTGGTTAATATCAATATTATCGCTAAGCGCATCAGAAACTGTTTCACCGATGGACCTGCCGTCTTCAACGCGGTCATGGATACGATCCTCGATAATTTTTGTATAGAAATGTAATTCAAAAAGATAATGCAGCGCCCTGGTCAGCGCCCGCAAGTATGGAACGCGGTTGTCTTTGTCGGCGGGATCAGCATATCCGGTCAAAGTACCCGCAATCTTATCATCGGAAAAAGGAAGTTTTTTCTTAAAGAACTGAACTGCCTTGTCGGGCAAGTTGTTGAAAATCATGATATCAATGTCGCGTTCTTCAAAATCCACGTCCCGAAGTCTTGAGATATTTTGTATGTTTGTTTGAGTCCAGCCGTCAGCTTCTACATAACGAGCCATGGAAAATGTTTCTCGCACGCCCATGATCTTGAGCAACTCCTCAAGGTCTCTTACTCCATGATATTTCATTAATTCGTAGGGCGGATTGCGTTCCAATAAGAACCGTAGTTTTTCATCTGTGACAAAGATACCTTTTTTAACATTCGATATATCCATAGCAAACGCGGCCATTTGTTTTAATCCATCTGTTGTTTCAATGGATGGGAGCGCTCGGTTAAAACCCGATTCATACTCTAGAACCAGCTCATCGATTATCTTCGTAAGCCGGCTCATGCTAATTTCGCTGCCAGCGATATGCTCGATTACGAATTTCCGGGTTCTTAAGAGCATATCGACAAAACCATACTGCAGATATCTACCCATATCTGCTGCAAGTTCAGTCTCCTCTTCAAAGAAACTCATTGGGACATCCGCATCAATTCCTTTTGACGATAACCAGCTATAAATATCCCGTAACTTTTCAGAGGCGCTTAAAGATGTGTTCGGATCGAGAGTTCTAGAAAAAAGGGCATCTAAAGGATCTACTTCTGTCAGCATGGCGGGGTCGGATATTTCAGGAATTTCTGGCGGAACGTCTTGTTTAAAGAATTCAGGTTTGGTATGAAGAGCTTTAATCTTTAATACCGGAATCCAGTTGCCTGTTTGTTTTCCGCTTGGCAGAGGTTCATCACTAAAATAGAGATCATTGTAAATGACTGTCTGAAAATCACCGTCTCTTATCAAATAGGCTAATGCGTGGCGGATATGTTCTTCGGTGACAAAAGATTCATGCTGTAAGTAATTTTGTTGGGATGTTAGCCAATCGTTGTCATCGCCCCTGAGTTGGCCGTCATGTACCCAAAAACTTTTTGGAATTTTTTCTCTTATTTTTTGAACAACCCAATCCTCTAAAAGAGATTTTTCATCTTTTTTTAATGATCCTGTTCTATATTTATCCAATAACAGCGTAATTGTTTCGCGTTTAACCGGATTTAAGGCAATATAACCCACACTGGTCGGCCCTATATCGAGTTCTATAAGCTCAGTTGTTATTGGATCACCAAAATTCTCTCCTGTGACAAGTTTAGGCCGCAATGTTTCCACTTCAGGGTCATTCAGAAGGTTTGCCGCTTCAAGAATATCGTCTTCTGTAAGGAATTGACGGCCGTTAGGTGGTAAATGCGAAAGAAGATATATGCGTGTTCTTCCTATAAGTTCACTACGATCAATTACTCGTTTGGGAACTCCTTTAAAAATTTTCCATAAAATTAATGCTATGTAAATGTCCTTTTCTTGAGTGGCAGATTCAAGTCCTCTTAAATTATCTGCCGCATTTTTGGATTTAAGTCGACGAACTGTATTCAAGGCCTCGGATCTCTCTTGGTGATTGGCATCTGGATCGGCTAATGTTTCCCATGCATTATCAAGCAGTTTACGTTTTTCATGAAGTTCTTTTATAGCGGGAATGGCCCAGGCCGCTATCACTCCCAAACTACCGACCAACATCATTGTCTCAGGGGAGATTAATGCAGCTTGCAGCATGTCAGGATTGAGCTGTGTAGCCGTAAAAGGCACCGCCGCGCCCCACAGGGCGGTGAGTTCGATGAGGCCCAGCATGGCCTCATCGTTGTTGATATCGATAGTGCGTAGGGCGGATTTCATGAACCAAAGGTCTTTCGCGAACTGTTTTGCGCTGACAGTCTGATCAGGCTTTAGACCTCTTACGGCATCCTGCCAGTAATTCATCGAATCACCGATAGTTTTCCGGTTTTGCTCATATATTGGCTGGAGAGCTTTAAAAAAGAGAAGAGAATACTTCCTTAAGCCCACTTTTCTCAATGACAGGAGAATTCGCGTGATCCTCAAAAAGTTGTCGTTATAGGGATAGAGCCATACTTCAGCCCTTTCATTAAAGTTATCGGCTTGCTCAATAGTGAGCTCACCTTCATGAATGGCAAAACGAAAGCCGTAAAAGGCGAGCATCCGATCCAGCGAAACAAGCATGTTGGCGCGCACCCATTTGCCAATTATCGTGTTGCTCCTCATGATCTTGATCTCTTCGGGGGAATTTATGATAGGGACAACCACCGTATTGGCATTTCTACCTCTGAATTCATCAAGGGCCACCCACATATCGATCGTATCGGTCGGGAACATATATTGGATAAAATTATGTTTTTTTCCCATCTCTTCCAAGCTGTAATTCCAGATCATAGAAAGCGTGCGGCCACGATGGTCCGCTCGGCTGTCCGTAAGAAAATCGATCAACCGTCCACCATCGCCCAGCATGGCGGGGTCGGGAACGTGTTCTAACAATTTATTCAACAACTCATTAATATCTATCTTTTCATCAACAAAATTCCATGCCAGTTCATGCGGGGCATAGACTCCTTGATCTTCATAATATTTACTGTGATACTCCCTAGTCCACGGACTAATCAGCAAGATATCTTCAACCATATGACGTAAGATGTCCATTTCTTTAGTTTGATCTTGGTCGCCAAAAAGGTTTGCAATAAGCTTTTTTCTCAGGGCGGGTTGTACACGGCCATATTCATCGAACACATCCTCAGGGGGCTCAGCAATGGCCGCTGCGTATTTAATTAATGCATTTCGGATCTCCAGTATTTTTCTCGAGACAGCTTCTTCTTTCTCATAGATCTCATCTTCAGAAAAACGCAAACTACGCATTTTTGCCAGGTGAAACAAATAACCAGCGTGTTTGAGTTCCCAATCTTTAGGGCTTGGACCTGTGATGTGAAAGATAAACTGGCTTAGTAATCTGGGGCTGGAGGTCCCTCCGATCGTTTGATGATAGATCAATCCTTTGGGATTTCCATCAGCATATCGAAATACATCGCCAATTAGTTTTTGGTGATCGGCAGCAGAAAAATCCGTCAAAAAGGCCAAATGCCGGATAACGGAAAGTCTTCCTATCAAATCTTCATAAAAGGTTTTTGTAAAATCGTCTCGGCGGAATTCCAGATCATCGGAGGCGACAACGTGTGGATGCCGCGTAAAACCTTGTCCCAACATGAACGGCGTGACCGGCGCAAAGGGCTCTTCAAGAACGTCCACAGCGATCATATGGCCTCCCACTCTTTCCTGTAGTTGTTGAGAGGTAATGCCTGTGCTTACTCCCAGATCCAGCATGATCGGCTTTTCTACCTCCATGGTATCTAATAATCGTTCTACGATTCGGTCTTGCACGCTGTATCGGTTAGGTTCGGTCGAGGGGACTGGCGGCATAATTATCATCCGGAATTTTTCACGCGAGGCCGGATCGTTAATGACGGCCAACAACTGATGGACAAAATCAAAGGGATTGAGTTCATGTTGTTTGCGTAGCTCGGGTTTTCGTTCAAGCAATTCCCCCCAAACACCGTTGAAAAATTGCCAGGTCAAGTTAATGGATTGCGGATGATGCTTGACTACTTTTTCAACAAAGAATTCATCAATGGGGGCCCATTGGGGATCTCCATTTTCGATCCCCTCAAGAATGGTCTTTCTAAAGTTGATCTCATTGTCGAATATTTGACCGATCTGCGGTGAGAGGAGGCCTAATTGCTGAGCTTCTTCCCGATACCAAGCGTAACTTTTCATTGTGGAACGTAAATAGCGCAGGACGCCTGGAGGGGTTTTAGGTTCTTGAATAGAGTGCGGCTGGCCGCTCTCAGCATGAATCAATAGTTGAATAGCCACAGGATTAACATGATTAAGCTCAAATGAAGTGGTCGGTTCTTTATGAAGCATTTCTTCTAGGATGCTTTGTAATGACGCCAATGTATATAATTCTACCTGCCTTCTGGCGCTGGCTGTTGAGGCCGACATATGCGGTGTGACAACAAATGTGCTTGGGTATTGGTCGCGTAATGCGGCGATCTCAGGCGTTATAATAGTATCAACATAATAATAGCCGCCTCTTTCCAGGAATTCCTGCAGCGCCGCTGTTTCGGTAACATGGTATCTTGCCAAGTTAAGGATCGTTTGGGCTCTTGTCTTTCTTAAAGTATTTCTATCAAGATAATCCTTTTGGGCCCCATCCAGAAGAAGCAACAAAATATCGGCCTGTTCTAAGAGATTATCTTTGCCCGGATGCCGGACGTTCAGTTGATCGGCTATTTTTGTTCTCGATTCGATCCCCGCATCCAGGCTCGGTGATGTGGCCAAGATGTCAAAAGGAACACTGGTGAGCTCCCGCAGTTTACTTAATTTTTTTGCCGTTAACTGGGCGATCGTCCCAAAGCCAATGATGCCGATTTTTTTGCCTTTTATTTGAGAAAGAATTTCTGTCGCTTGAGAAGTTGAAATGGGACGGAAAATCGTCGAATATTGATCAGCTAACGTTTCTCCACGGCCTTCTTTTCCTACTTGGTCATGGGCACGCGTGTATTCTTCCAAGGGGATATCAAAAATTTCTCTAAAGGCAGGGTCCTCGTTTACATCCGGTATTGATGAAACGTCGCTGAGTTCAACGGCTGTCAATAAATTCCGCAGAGCAAAATTAGCCACCGAATTCGCGTTGCCGTGGGAGCGGATGACGGAAATGCCTTCTCTGGCGGCGGTAATGCTATCAACATGGTCCATGCCTACCCCGGCGCGAAGAATGACCAAAACACCGTTTTCTCTGGCAAATTTCATAAAGTCACCATCTTTGAATGCCTTGGTCTTCTCACGGATCGTGACAATTTGCGGCCTTTCTTGAGTGATCACTTCCTTGAGCCTTTCGACGTTATCGCCAATACCGACAGTTTCCAAGATACGAACATTGTTCCCAAAAGAAGCGGCCACTTCTTTCATTTCATCTAACATGGCTTGGTTAGCGGGCGTGTCGGCAACAAGGATTTTTATCGTTGGGGCTCCCAGCATGGCGGAATCGGGGGCGGTTTCTTTTAATACCCACTGCCCCCGCCAATAGGTCTGCTCGTACCCCAGTGTTTTAAGGGCCGCCATTATAAGAAAGCCGGGATCGCGATCCATCTTAAAGCCGGCGTATTCCTCAAGGACCGCCAGGTCGTGATCATCTAATTTCTTCTTTGACCGGAAATGATCTCTGATATATTTTACAAGCGAAGCGATAATTATGTTTTGATAAAGAAAATTGATGCTTTCTTCGGCCTCTCCCAACACATCGATAATGTCTTGCCAGTTTCCATCAAGATTATCCGTGATATTTTCGGCTATTCTTTCATTTGTAAAATGACTCATCCCTGCCAGATTTTTTGCGACTCTGATAGGCGAATAGATTTTAGCCCTTTCATGGTCGGCCGGGTCATCGGGTGTTTTCTGCTGAGCTTCAAGCAATTGCAGAAGGCGACGGGTTTCTTCGAATAGAAATTGGCCGCGGGCAAGGATCCGTAGCGTGTCTTTTTTATCAAAAGAACCCGAATTCGGTATCTTAACAAGCTCTGTGACAAGATTGGCATGGTGGGTTCTTAGGGGGCTGATCAATGATTTTGCGGTAGAGATAACCGGTTGTCTTAGACTGTCCTGTCCCTGCGGCACGGACAAGAGAGCATCTTCTTTGATAACGGCAGCCGCAACAATTTCATCACCAAACATATTTGTTCCCAAGTAGAATGTCTTTTCCTGGTCTCCTATTTCAACGGTGAATTGGCCTGTTCCGACGGAACGGCTTATAAATCGCCCGTAAGCGAATTCCGTTGTTTCCTCGGATCTGTGCGGGTGGTACAGAATCGCCAGCAACTGGTCCGGTTTGAAACCAAAGCGGCCCAGCTCTTCCTCTATAACCACCTCATCGGAAGAACCCAATATGGAGACGGCCTTTTGTTTTTCGAAGCGGGCCGCGGTTGCGTTAAGATATCGCCACCAAAAATGATTGGCAATGCCGAGGCCAACGATAGCGATGCCTACTTTTAATAAAAGAGCGGAATCTAGCCCCGCCAGGTTAAGCGGCATTGCCGTAAACGGTACCCCCAGCATGGCGAGATCAGAAGCGAGCACCTCTTCAATAGTCGGAAAATCCAGGAGCAAAGGCGTATGTTTGCCGCTGAGATAATACTCAGCCAGGCGGGTAGCCACTTGAAGCGTCGCATAGGTATCATCGCGCATTAATTGGTTTAATATATCCTCGGCCGGAGCGGATGTGTTGGGGTAGGCAATTTTTCCGTTAGAACGGTCAACGTGAATGGTTCCGTTATTTTGGCCGTACGTGATCCCCAAACGGGAATCTTCGTAAACGATGTTAATACGAATAGGCTGTAATAGTGTTAATTTATCGGCGTCATCGTCTTGCCTAATTTCCTGCGCAACGGTCCTTAACATATTCCTGAATTTACTGATAATGAAGGCGCGTAAAACCGGGTTCTTGAACGCCGCCAATGGCTTTCCATCGGAATCGATAAGGATGATGTCTTCAGGGGCGAGCTTGTAATACCAGGGGCCGATGCTTATGATAAGGCCTTCTTTGAGGATAAATTCTTCTGTTTCAGCCATATAAAATAATTTTAGACCTTGGTGGGTGGTGGCAAATAATGCTTGGCGTGGGCCGTGCCAATCTTGGGCCAGCTCTTGCAAGGTGCGTACGGGCAATTGCTCAATATATTCAACGACTTTCTTCATATTAAGGTTGGGATACCTGAGATCAAAGCTCACCGAAGCCGGCGTAACTTCCGGGTTGATTGAAACGCCCATCGGAAAGCCCTGCCATTGTTTGTGGATGATCCGCCGTTGCGCCACATAGAGCGTCAATCCTATTTTATAATTGTCCAAATCTTCTGTTTGTGCGAATTCTTCAGAAAGGGGGATCGCTAATTCATCTCGCAGTTGTTCAAACCTTAATGAAGCGCTAGCGGCCAATGTGTTCATCAGCAGATTGATGAAGTAATAAAATAAGTCTTTCTTTGGCTTTCCCACGGCTTTTTTCGCATAATCCAAGGCCCTTTTATATGCTCTTTTATGTTGTTCATTCACTCCTTGCATCAGCTCGCGGTAGCGCCGGTCAAGAGCGGCCATTTCAAAAGTAGACATCGGTCTTTCGTGACGGATATCATTGACAAAACGGTTGATCGTAAGATATTCATCAGCGGTCATTTGTTGCGGAAAGATAAAAGCAAACCAAATGCCGGCTTTGGTTGAATGGTCGCCCCGGTATTTTTTGAGGATTTCAAATGTTTTGGGGTGTTGCGCTTCAAGGGCTATGTAAGAAAACTCAAGCAAATCCTTCTCTTCTTCGGAAAGCTGAAGCAGGGACCATTTGAACGCCTCAGAAGCGAGGATATTTTCTATATCGCTATTTTTTTCTTGAAGTCTTTTTAAGATGGCGGAGATGTGGGTGGGGATTCTTCTTTTTTTGTTGTTCTCCTTGGGTTTCATATCAGCCTGTTGGGCGGCAGCAACTGTCAGCGGACGATGGTCGGCGCTCGTCGCCCGGGCTTGACGCTCCCGCTCTTGGACGAGCTCTTCTTCCGTGATCAAGAGCGCCCTGTAATGCCGGATTTCTTCGGCGTTACTGGTTAAGGCGGATAGTAACGTTTGGCGTTGCTCATCCGTGTTGATGGTAAGCGGAATGCGCCCCAGAAAAGTCAGTTGGGACAAAGCATGGTTTAATGTATCGTGAATAGAGGTGATATCCCCTCCATCAAATTTACGGGCAAGTTCTTTTTTATCCGCGATCCTCCCCGGCGCCAGCAGCAGTTGCTGTGCCCTTGCGCTTAAGAGGGAATCCAGCCCTCCGTTGGGAGCTAAAAGATGGATTTTATCTGTTGTTTCTCCAAGAAATGTTGTTCCCGGCTCAAGGGTCAAAATTATCTCTCTGGGAGAGAAGGTGGCAAAAGCGATGCGTAAGGTTGTATAAAGCTTAAGAAGCTCTTGGATGGCCCGAGTTTTATCTTCCGGCCGTTCCGCCAAGCCGTATTTTAGGAGCTGCTTCAATTGATCGGGGTCGGCCGGTACTGGCACAACAAGCCGTAGTCGATCAGGGTTAGTCGTTTCATCCAGCGTTTCAACAAGCCGCAGCATTAATTGGTCGGGGTCTGTCTCAGTTTGAGCGTCACCGGGAAACAGCCTGATATTTTTTAGCGGATTTTCACTTGGTGCGGAATCTTCCCCCACTAACATGGCCGAATCCGTCAAGTCGATATCATAAGGGACCATGATGAACAGCCTGCCCTCGCCATCGCGGTAAAATTCCTCTCCAAAACGCATGGCCGCCTGGAGCAATTCTTTATCAGGATCTGTCATCCATGCCGGGGCAAAGGATTCCAGGAATTCCTCTGCGCCCATCGCATCAGGGTTATAAAGAATGCCGATAATGGGAAGCGCAGATTGGGTAATCACTCGCTGGAAGATTTTGCGTTGGAGGGAGGCATTGACTGCATCCAACGCGTTTCTGAACTCATCCTCGAGGGTTAAGGCGATGTCCATGCTGGGCTTAATTTCCTCAAGTGATTCGAGGACATCTGTAATGGCTTCATGTTCACCCTGCGTTGCAAGTGACACCGCTTCAAAAGAATCCACCAAATCCTGGAACCGTTGGGCCTCATCGATATGCATGTCTTCCATATCTTCCACCGCTCTATAGGCGGCACGCACGCCCGAGGCATTAATGGCTGCTTCAATTCGTCTTCGCAGGTCGTTAAGGATAGTTCTCCTAAATTTATTCAATTCCGCCATTTCCCTTTCAGCTGATTGGTCAGAGGCTGATTGCAGATGCGCAATTCTATTGACAGGGCCGTTGTCCCCCAGCATGGCGGCATCGGTCGGCAGGTCGGCTTCATCGCGGATGACGGTCATTTTTACAGGGGCTGATTGGCCTGAAGCGAGGGAACTGTGATCCGTTCTGTTGATGACGACATGACCGTTGTGTTGGGGCCAATCATTCTTGAGCAGTGCCTGCAAAACCCATCCGGGCACATAAACTTCATCGGCCTCTGATACAGTTTTTCCATAACCTCTTTTCTTGCTGGGGTTCAAGATATGACGCGCTGTTACTATGAACGGCCTGGGGCCTTTTAATACTGTTCTTCGAAACGGTTTGAATTCTCCGGCACTGGTTTCGTGCAACAGTTCAAATGCGATACCTGAACCGTCTTTCAGGTCTTTGATGAGAAGGCGGCGCTGTTGAGTTCGCTCTGTCCTGGGGGCGGCCTTCTTTTTATTTTTCCATCTTGCCCATTGTTGTTCGATGCCCCCGGCATAAAGAACAACGGTCACTTTTTCTTGGGCCCTGGGTAGATCCGGTAATTTTCCCACCATCGCCTCGTCTTGCGATGAACGTATGCCGTTGGTACGAACCCGTTCAAGATAATTTTGGTCGGCCCCGGAGCCAATGTCAGCGAGCGTTGTTCTAACGGATTGAAGGCGTCTGGCGCGGGCAAAGTTTTCACGCTGGGTGGTTGAAAGCAGTGCGTAATCGCTGCGGATTTCGACAGCCTTGACGGCTTCCATACCGCCGCTGAAATATTTGCGCGGGATGATCTCCTGGGTGGCCGGATCATAATCTTCTTTGATGTAGTCGTAAACGCCTTTTCTAAAGGCTTCGAGATACTGTTGGTAAATTTTTTCTTTAACGTTTTTGTCTTCAACGTCAATGCCTCTTGTTTTATTCTGATCCACGTAGACTTGGCCGACCAAACTTTCCTTCAGGCGTTTCTTGAACCAAACGGCCAAAATCATGGAGTGGTAGATCTGCCGCAGGTTGGCGAAGCCCTTGCCTTCGTTAACCTCGCGTTCGATCTCGGGGAGGATCACCTCGCGTAAAATATCATTGGCTACGAGGGACGATGGATGATGGACGATGGACGTGTTTGTTTCGTCCGTCGCCCCTCTTCCTTCGTCTTTCGTAGCATGTTGTAAAGCCATGTAATCTTCTTCCATCATGACTTTAAGATGTGATTCCACGACAAACGCGCCGCCTTGATGTTCAAAGACGACCGCCACATCCGGCACGATCCACACCTTGTTAAAGGTGTTTACCCCGACGCTCGCTAGCGCTCGGTCGGGGTCCCGACCGAACGAAGTGAGCGTCGGGACCGTGATATTCGTCGTCCCAAATTGTTCGTAGACTTTTTTCCATACCCTTTTCCAGAATTTTTTGCCCAATTCTTTCTCCGGATAAACCAGCGAGGCGGTGAGTTGTTTTAAGAGATAATCCTGGCTCAACAGGTCGCGGCCCATTTCGGTAACGCCGAAAGATTCGGGAATGATACGCTCCTTTTCATAAGGCGAAAGGTTGACCCACATTTCATTTTCGGGAACTGTTAAGGAAGCGAGAAAGTATTTAATGAGCTTGCCGGCCTCATCCCTTAAGGCCTCGCCTTCGATTTCCTCATCACCGGTATCGATGATAAAGTCGAACTCAAGCGGATTGGCGGGATTCGGCGTTATGCCCTTGATGAGTGGTGGCATAAAAGCGGGTGTTGTTGTCAGCATCTTTCCAGGCGCGGGTAAGTTCAAAAACGTTTGAGGCAAAGCTTGCGCCAAGGCATTTGGCGGCGGCAATAAGCTGGTTAAGCCAAAGCTTATGACCAAAAAAGCCGAAATAAATCGGTAAATAAAAGATTGCTTAAATTGAGGATGAAACATAATGTCTGATTTTTTGTGAATAGTTAATAGTAAATAGTTAATAGTGAACAGTGAATGGGAGATCCGCAAGACCCTATTAACTATTAACCATTAACTATTGACGTTTTATTGGGTTTAATGCAATGCTTCTTCAGGCAGGAAATGACCCTGAAATTACCGTGGCAGGATTTTTTGACGTCTTACTAATTGGTATAAGATTATCACATAATACTAATGGCAACAAGGGGCTAAGATAACGTTTTCAATAACTTAACTTATTGATAATAAATGAGTTATGTAACAAGAATAATCGAGTGTCAAAATCGGGTATAATTAGCCGCCGATTTCGAACATTTCGACCTTTTTGGTGGGATTGTGGGAGGCGAGAAGCTGGGTTCGCAGTTCAGAATAACGGTCCTCTCTTTGCTTCCAAACATTTTGGATGAGAGAAAATAACTCCTTATCATTGGCGCCGCTTCTTAGCGGCTTTAATAGATCCGTGCCGTTGGAGGCAAACAGGCAGGTAATAATTTTCCCATCGGCCGAAAGCCGCGCGCGCGTGCAATCCCGGCAAAACGGTTGGCTCACCGATGAAACAAAACCGATTTCCCCGCTTCCGTCTTTGTAACGGTAACGCTGCGCGACCTCACCGAAATAATTTGGATCAGCCGGCTCAAGGGGATACTTCGCGTTGATCTGTTTGATGATTTCTCTGGATGGCACGACATATTTCGATTCCCAATGGTTGCAGTTGCCGACATCCATATACTCGATAAAGCGCAGTACATGGCCGCTTCCTTTAAAAAGTTCGACCATCGGCATGACAGATTGCTCATTTACACCTTTTTGCACGACAACGTTGATCTTGATGTTCTTAAATCCGATTTCTTGCGCGGATCGGATCCCGACCAACACATTGTCCAGCGAACCGCGGTTGCCGCTCATCGCGCGGAATAATCGTGAATCGAGGGTATCTAAACTAATCGTTAATCGTTGTAGGCCAGCTTCTTTCAAGGTGGTAGCGTGTTCAGCCAGTAATGAACCGTTCGTTGTCAGCGCCAGGTCATCGATTCTCTCAATGAGCGCCAATTGGCGGATCAACTCCGGCAGATCGGGGCGCAGGAGCGGTTCTCCACCGGTTAAGCGCACTTTTTTGACACCGAGTGCCACAAAAAGTTTCACCAAGCGCACGATTTCATCAAAGTTCATCCATTCTTTCTTATCGAGGAAATTGTGCTCTTTAGTTTCTTTCTCCGGCATGCAATAGGTACAGCGGAAGTTGCAGCGGTCGATCACGCTCACGCGCAGGTCGTGGATGGGGCGGGAGAATTTGTCGGTTATGGGTGTTGTCATGATGATATTGTAGGGGCGGGGTTTCCCCGCCCTATCACTGAGGGCGCGGAGACCGCGCCCCTACGGGATTATTTTATTCCGTCGACACGGGTTTATTTTCTTTGTCTATAGCGGCCTTCACCGTATGCCAGCACAAGGACGCGCATTTGACCCGCATGGGAAAATGCCAGATGCCCTGGAAAATAGCGAGTTTTCCCAACACGTGCTTGTCTTTATCGGGATTTAATTTTCCGGTGATAAGTTTTTGGAACTGTTCAAAAAGGATTCTCGCTTCATCAACCGTTTTGCCTTTGAGGGATTCGGTCATCATGGACGCGCTCGCCTTTGAGATGGCGCAGCCGTCGCCTTCGAAGGTTATCGTCGTGATCTTCTTTTGGCCATCAACGTTGAGATAAACGTGCAGATGGTCCCCGCACAGCGGATTGTAGCCTTCGGCGTTGTGCGTGCACGGCTCAAGTTTGCGGAAGTTGCGCGGAGCTTTATTGTGCTCGAGGATCACTTGTTGATATAATTCTGTTTTGGGATCGTAGGACATAATATTAATATGGTAGGGGCGGGCCTTGCGTCCGCCCAATTTAACGGGCAACCACGAGGGTTGCCCCTACAATTGTTATTTAAACACCTCTTCCGCTTTTTTGATGGCCTTTACCAAAATATCTATTTCTTCCTTCGTGTTATACATGGCCAATGACGCCCGCGATGTCGCTGCCACGCCAAAATGTTTCATGACTGGCTGCGTGCAATGATGGCCGGTACGGATGGCCACCCCTTCCTGGTCAACGAGCGTTCCCATGTCATGCGCGTGAATAACGGGATGAACGAACGATAACACGGACGCTTTATTTTTTGCGGTTCCGATCAAGCGGATATCGGGGATTTTTTTCAATTGCTCCGTGCCGTACGCCAGCAACTCATCTTTATAGGCGCCGATTTCTTCCAAGCCAATGGATTGAACGTAATCGATGGCCGCGCCAAGTCCGATCACGTCCGCCACATTGGGTGTGCCGGCCTCAAATTTATAAGGCAGAACATTGTAGATCGTTTTCTCGAAGGTGACGGAGGCAATCATGTCCCCGCCGCCGCGGTACGGCGGCATTTTGTTCAAGAGCGTTTCCTTACCGTATAAAACGCCGACACCGGTTGGCCCAAATAGTTTATGGCTTGAGAAAGCCAAAAAGTCGCAGTCCAATTTCTGCACGTCAATGGCCAGGTGGCTCACGGCCTGGGCGGCATCGATCAAGACCGGGCAATTGTATGAGTGGGCCAAAGCGATAATATCTTTGACAGGATTGATCGTTCCCAAAGAATTCGAAACGTAAACGACGCTGACCAGTTTTGTCTTTTCATTTACGAGCTTCTTGAATTCTTCCCAAATGAGCTCGCCCTTATCGTTCATCGGCGCCACTTTCAGCACGCACCCTTTTCCTTCGCAAAGCATCTGCCAGGGGACGATGTTGGAATGGTGCTCCATCTCGGTAATGAGGACCTCATCGCCCTTTTTAATGAAGGCGCGTCCGTAGGATTGCATCACGAGGTTGATCGAGTCCGTTGTGCCACCGGTAAAAATAATTTCGCAGGACTTGCGGGCGTTAAGGAATTGTCGCATCTTCTCGCGGGAAGTTTCGTAGTTTTCCGTCGCCTTCTGGCTTAAGGTGTGCACCCCGCGGTGGACGTTGGAGGTGTATTCCTTATAATATTTTTCGATTGTATCAATGACGATTTGAGGCTTGAGGGTCGTGGCGGCGTTATCCAGATACACGAGGGGCTTGCCCCTGACCTTCACTTTTAAATTCGGAAAGTCGGCGCGGATCTTTTTAACGTCAAATGATTTCGTTTTTGGTGGCATGGACGCCTCGTTAAAAACGTTCGAACGAAGGTTCTAGGAGAATGTGCAGCTTTTTGTTGATGGATTCGGGAGTAACCGTATTAACAATGTCATCGACAAAGCCGCGGGAGAGCATGCTCATGGCTTCCCGGTGAGAAATGGCGCGCGCTTGAAGGTAGAACAGCTCGTCTTCATCCGGTTGGCCGATGGTGGCGCCGTGCGTGCATTTGACGTCATCCGCGAAGATCTCCAGCTGGGGTTTCGTGTCCACCCGGCAGTCTTTTCCGATCAACAGATTTTTATTGAGCTGGTAAGAATTCGTCAGTTGGGCTAGCTGGCGTACGATGATCTTGCCGTTAAAGACCGCGCGCGAGGCCTCATTGAGGATCCCTTTGTATAATTGGTTGCTGGTGCAGTTGGGATAACGGTGGTCGACGCAGGTGTGGTTGTCCGTGTGCATCTTGTCGTAAAGGCAGTAAAGCCCGTCCAGCGTGGCGTTGCTTCCTTCCCCGTTTAAAATTATCTGCAGGTCATTCCTGGCGATGGCCGCCCCACTCATGAAAGAAAAACCTTTGAGATTGGTCCCTCTCTCCAGCCAGGCGCGTGTGTGCCCGATATGGAACGCCTTTAGGCTTTCTTTCTGCGCCTTGCAATAGGTCAAGGCAGCATCTTGTTCCATATAAATGTCTGTCAGCGCATTGGCAAAATAGACGATTTTATCATCGAAGGCCACGTGGCTTTCTAAAATGGTCGCCTCGGCGGATGCGCCCACCGCGATGATGGTGCGCGGCAAAATAAGCGCTTCGCCGTTGGATGAGCTGGTCACATGGCAGATGTGAATGGGGTTTACAACGGCGGTTTTTTTATCGATCTTGATAAAGCAGCCGTTATCCAGCAAAGCGTGATTGAGCGCGATGAAGGCCGTTTCCTTGTCAGATTCGTAGTTCTTGGAGATCCGTTCGATGTCGCTGCCGTGGTTTTTAAGCGCTTCCTGGATCGGCAGGACCGTCAAGCCTTTCTCGGTCTTTATTTTTGAGAGTTTGCTTTGATAAATGCCGTTCACAAAAACGATCAAGTGCGCATCATCTTCCGTGTACCGCTCAAAGGCCTCTTTTTCATTGAGTTTGCCCTCGGCAGCCAGCTCAAAAGTATATTTGTTCAACGCCGCGATATTGGTGTATTTCCACTCTTCGTCCTTGACCGTCGGCAGGCCGAGTTTGCGGAAACGGCTTAAGCCGTTTTGGCGAAGGGCCTTGAGCCAGGGCGAAGCCACGTTTTTATTGCGCTCTTTGACCGCCTGTTCAAGGTTGTCGATGATGAGGGGATTTTCGCTTTTGTTGATCATGAGGCCCTTTATATTAACCAGTCATAGCCTTTTTCTTCAACGGCCATGGCGAGCTCTTTGCCTTCGCTGCGCACGATCTTCCCGTCTATCAAGATATGGACATGATCCGGCACGATGTAATTCAAAAGCCGTTGGTAGTGGGTGATGACCAAAAAGGCGTTGTCTTTTCTTTTGAGTTTATTGACGCCGTCGGCCACGATGCGCATGGAATCGATGTCCAACCCCGAATCAGTTTCATCCAGCACGGAAAACCGCGGGTTGAGCACAGCCATCTGAACGATCTCATTGCGTTTCTTTTCCCCACCGGAGAAATCAGCGTTCACAGGCCGGCTGATGAATTTTTCATCCATGTGGAGCAGCTTCATCTTGCTTTTAAGATATTCGTCGAAATCAAGCGGGTCCATCTCAGGAGCGCCCTGGTGGCGGCAGACCGCGTTGTACGCCGCCCTTAAGAAGACGGAGGTGGAAACGCCCGGGATCTCGACCGGGTATTGGAACGCGAGAAAAATACCTTCGCGGGCGCGCTCCTCAGGTTCCAGTTCCAGGATGTTAACCTTTTTGAAATTCATTTCATAAAGGATTTCTCCCTGGGTGACTTCGTATTGCGGATGACCGGCGATGATCTTAGCTAATGTGCTTTTTCCAGAGCCGTTAGGGCCCATGACCGCGTGGACTTGACCGGCGTTTATTTTAAGATTGATCCCTTTAAGGATCTCGGTATCTTCACCGAGGACTTTGACGTGTAGGTTCTTGATTTCTATCATTGTAAAAATCCTCTCATTATTTAGTCGTCAGTCATCAACCTTCAGTCTTCAGAAGCTATCAGACTGATGACTTCTGATGACTGAGAACTGACGACTGATAGCTTAACCTACTGATCCTTCCAATTTCATTTCAAGCAGTTTCACCGCCTCAACCGCGAACTCCATGGGCAGCTCTTTAAAAACATCTTTGCAAAATCCGTTGATGATAAGCGATACCGCTTCTTCCATCTCCAATCCGCGCGATTTCAGGTAGAACAGCTGCTCTTGGTTGATCTTGGACGTGGACGCCTCATGCTCCATCGTGGCGGTATTGTTGTTGATCTCGATATAAGGGAACGTGTTGGCGCTGCATTTGTTGCCGACCAGCATGGAATCGCATTGGGAATAATTTCTCGCGCCGTCCGCCGAAGGCATGACTTTGACAAGCCCCCTATAAGTATTGCTGGACTCATCCGTGGAAATGCCTTTGGAGATAATTGTGCTTTTCGTGTTTTTTCCGATGTGGATCATCTTGGTCCCGGTATCGGCTTTCATGTGGTGGTTCGTTAAAGCGACCGAATAGAATTTGCCGATGGAATTGTCCCCTTGGAGAATGACGCTCGGGTATTTCCAGGTAATGGCGCTTCCGGCCTCCACTTGTGTCCACGATATTTTGGAATTCTTCCCCAAACATTTGCCGCGCTTAGTGACAAAATTGTAAATGCCGCCTTTGCCTTCCTTGTCGCCGCTATACCAATTCTGTACGGTCGAGTATTTGATCTCCGAGTTATCCAACGCGATCAATTCCACCACGGCCGCGTGCAATTGGTTCTGGTCGCGCATGGGCGCGGTGCAGCCTTCGAGGTAACTGACGTAACTTCCTTCTTCGGCCACGATCAGCGTGCGTTCGAACTGGCCAGAATCAGCGGCGTTGATACGAAAATATGTCGATAATTCCAGCGGGCAGCGCACGCCCTTGGGAATATAGCAGAACGAGCCGTCGCTAAAGACGGCTGAATTAAGCGAAGCGAAGAAATTATCCGAGTAAGGAACAATGGAACCCATGTATTTTTGAACGAGCTGTGGATGGTTGTGGATCGCCTCCGTTATCGAGCAGAAGATGACGCCCATCTTCGCGAGCTCCGATTGGTGCGTTGTCCCGACCGACACGCTGTCAAAAACAGCGTCAACGGCGACCCCGCTCAAACGTTTCTGCTCGGATAAGGGGATGCCCAGCTTCTCAAATGTTTTGATCAATTCCGGGTCGATCTCCTCCATCGATTTTGGACCGCCCTTCTTCTTTTTTGGCGCGGTGTAATAGCTCAAACCTTGGTAGTCGATAGGCCCGTAGGTGAAATTCGGCCAATGGGGTTCTTTCATCTTGGTCCAATGGCGGTACGCCTTCAGCCGCCACTGGCGCATCCAATCGGGCTCTTTTTTCACATCGCAGATCATGTTGATGATCTTTTCGTTCAAACCCTTAGGGAAGCTCTCCATCTCGATATCGGTGTAAAACCCGTATTTATAATCGCGGGAGGTGAGCGTATTCTCCTCGATCGTTTTTTCGTTCAGTAATTTGTCTTCCGCCGCTTTGGTCATCAATGCGTCCTCATTCTTTAGCGCCTGCCGGCTCTTTCTGGAATTCTTTTTCGCGGATGCTTTTGGCGCCGTGATGCTTGGATTGGATCAAGTCAGAAACGACGATCGTGCCGAAAAGTTTTTTGATGTTCTCGTTCAAATTCAGCATCGGCGCGATGATGTGGCATGTCTGATTGATCCCACAGTGGGAATAGTTGCCGTGAAAACAATTCGCGATCTCAATGGGGCCGATGATCATGTCCGAGAGCTCCCCTAGGGTGAATTTATCCAAGTCGCGGATGATCTGGTATCCGCCTTTGGCGCCCTGTTCCGCCTGCAACACCCCGTGCTGGGTCATGATCTGCAACACGCGCGAGGTCGGGTCAAAAGGCGTGTTATACATGCTGCAGATCTCCTTGGCGCTCGTTAGCTGCCCTGGTTGCTTGGAGCTCATGTGCCTGAGGGAAATGAGTGCGTATTCGATTTTGCGATTGATTTTGAACATTATAATTGTTGTACGGGCGACCCGGTGGGTCGCCCGTACGTCTCCTTATTTTTTCAGTTCTACCGGTAATTCATCAATTTTCGCCGCCACGATAAAATCATTTTCCGACAATCCGCCGATGGCGTGCGTGCTTAGATCGATCTTCAATTTTCTATATCCCGTCAAATGAATGTCCGGATGATGATTTTCAGCTTCAGCCACCTGCGCTATTCTTTGGATAAAATTCACGGCCGCAACAAAATTTTTTGTTATGTAAAGCCGGCTGATAATCTTCCCCGCTTCATCCATTTGCCAGCCGGGGGTTTGCTTCAAATAGGACTGTGCCTCTGCCTTGGTAAAAGGAGTTGTCTTACCTTCACACGGTTCGCATTTTCGATCTGTGAGTTTCATATCAGCCATTTTAAATCTTGCTTGTTACGATGGACGATTGACGATGGATGATGGACGGCATCTCTCGTCCGTCGTCCCTCTTCCTTCGTTTCAAGCCGCCTCCGCCAACTCAACGGATATATCAGGATTGAATTCGTTCTTTAAAATGTTCTGAATGGCTTGCAGCGTCCCCATGGTCGAGCTCGGGCACGAGCCGCAGGCCCCTTGGTAATGCACCTTTAAAAGGTTATTTTGATATTCGATCACCTGGATGTCCCCGCCGTCCATCTGCAACGCCGGGCGGACGGTTTGATCAAGGATCGCGTTGATCTGGTCCACCTCCGGTGTGCTTTGGGCTGCCTTGGGCGCGTCCGCTTTCGGCGTCGGCGTTTTGAAATGTGGGTCGTGGTCCTTGATGAGATCAAGGATCGTTTTCTTGATGGCGTCTTCCAATTCATCCCAATCGCCGCTGCCGTCCTGTGTCACCGTAATATAGTTGTCAAAGAAATAGACCTCTTTGACCGAAGGATGGGTTTCAAAGATCGCCCGGGCCAGAGGATTGCCTTCGCAGGCGTCAATTGTTTTATAGGTGAAATTCCCCTCTGTCTTCACAGGCTTATTTAAGACAAATTTTAACGCATTTGGGTTAGGTGTGCTTTGTATCATCAATTTAACGTCCATCGGAGGCCTCCTTAAAATAATATTTATATTATATACTCCGCCTTCCAATGTAAGTATAGCGCATTTTGGGCAGAAATACTTCATTTTTTGACTTATTTAATTTACCAATAAATCCCTTAAAGGTCAAGAGGTATTTTGATGAGGCGGGGGAATTTTCCCCGACTCATCATCCCGAGCGAAGCGAGGGATCTAAGATCCTTCGGCCTTGCGGCCTCAGGATGAGAGGTCGGGATGCCCCCGACCTCTCAGGTATTTCTGAACGACAAGGCTGGCAAAGGGAAACGCGCAGGTAAAGGCGGGGGATACGGCATTGAGGATGTGGATGCTTTTGGCATCCCCTTCTATGATGAAATCCTGGACCAGTTTATTCTGGGCTATGTCAAAAAGCTGGGCCCGGATGCCGGGTTCGGTAAATTCCGTGAATCCTTGCGGGTCAATGTGTTTGACCATCTGCTGCGCCAATCCGATGAGAAATTTACGGTCGTATTTTTTCATTTCTTCTTGTGCCAGGCCTTTGAACCCGGAGGTATCGTTAAGGAAAAGTTTGGCTTCGAGCGCGGTGATGGACAGAAATTCTCCCAGGTTAAAACGGCTTAGGCCTTTGTAGTTTTCCCGCCAGAAGGCAGGGATGGCCGTCGGGCCGATCTTGATGGTTCCATCCGCCATTTTCGTGAAGTGGACGCCCAGGAACGGATTTTTAAGATTCGGCACCGGGTAAATATGCAGGCGCACATCCGTTTTATTCTTGGTGTATTTAAGGTAAAGCCCTTTGAAGGGAATGATCGTGTGGTTCTTGCCGAAACCGAAATCCTTGGCGATCTTATCGGCGTACAATCCGGCGCAGTTGATGACCTGTTTGGCTTCGAAATCCCCGGCTGATGTTTGGACAACGCTGTCTTTGTGCCCGCGATAAGAAGTACGGAGCTTGATCTCAACCCCCCTCTCGCCAAGATACCGGTAGAGGGTTTCGCAGACCTCTTTCGGATTAATGGTGGCCGTATCCGGCGAATAGAGCGCTTGCTTGTAGGTTTTGATGTTGGGCTCAAGTTTTTCAGCTTCTTGCGCATCGACCAGCCGGACGTTGGAGCCGTTGGCTTCCCCTCTTCGTTTGAGTTCTTGAAGCCAGCCCAGCTCTTCGTCGTTTTTCGCAACGACAAGTTTGCCGCATTCGTTTAAGCTTAAATGATGTTGGCGGCAGAAATCTTTCATCGCCTTGTTGCCTTCGACGGTCAACTTGGCCTTCAGGCTGTCGGCCGAATAATAAAATCCGGCGTGCAGCACGCCGCTGTTGCGGCTGGAGGCGTGCGCGGCCACCTCCTTTTCTTTGTCGATAATAAGGATCTTGGCTTGGGCAAAGGTGTGGTGGATGCGCCGGGCGATGGAAAGCCCTATGATACCTGCGCCGATGATGATGTAATCGTATTGTTTCATGATGTAATACTTGTAGGGGCGGGGTAACCCCGCCCTGATTATATGGGTGCGGAGACCGCGTCCCTACATATTTTATGGTAACCGTTTTTTAATGCAATCATTAAATAATTTTGATGCAAATTGACGGGTTTGGTGTTACCGATTAGAATGATTTTGTATATTTTAAAGGAGGGGTTTATGGACGAACCCAAGATCGCCCAACGAGGGCCTTATGTCATGGAAATGGAACCGGGCAAATACGCCTGGTGCGCCTGCGGCCAATCGCACAACCAACCCTTCTGTGACGGCTCGCACCGCGGCACGCCATTTCGCCCCATTGTCACCCAGATCGATGCCAAGAAAACGATTAGCTGGTGCGGATGCAAACATTCCAAGAATAAGCCTTTTTGCGACGGAACGCATAATCAATTGTAAAGAACTCATGTTAGTCATCGGTCGTCGGCCATCAGTCATCAGAAGCCATCAGTCTGACAGCTTCTGACGACTGACGTCTGATGACTGAAGACTAAATATTACATACGATGCCAAACAAAAAGTTCCCCCACGCCCGCAACGAACCATTCATTCTCGACATGAAGCCTGGCAAATACGCCTGGTGCGCCTGCGGCGAAAGCAAGAAACAGCCCTTCTGCGACGGCTCCCACGAAAATACCGGCATGTATCCTAAGATCGAAATAATTACGGAGAGTAAACGCGTGGCGTGGTGCGGGTGCAAGTCATCCCAGCATGCGCCGTTTTGTGACGGAACGCATAAAAAATTTGCCAAATAAATGTAAGGGCAGGCCTTGTGCCTGCCCTTAAATAACGGGCAACCGCAAGGGTTGCCCCTACATCATTTTTCCAACAAATAAATCCCAATGTGCGCGAAGAGATTCGGCCACAAACAAACACGCTTATTGCCGCTCAAGCCGACTTCTTTGTGGACCTTGATGGAATTGTCTTTGCAGAATTTGCGGAAATCCTTAAGGCTTAAGAAACGTAAGTTCGGCGTATCATACCATTCGTGAGGCAGCTCCGGGGTCACCGGCACGCGGCCTTGAAAAAAGATTTGATAACGGGCGGTCGCGTTGCAGAAATTCGGGATGCCGACGATGATCTTCCTGCCTACCCGCAGTGCCTCCAGGATCACCTGCTTAGGTTGCAACACCTCCTGCAAGCTTTCATTCAGGATCACGTAATCGAAGCGTTTATCGGAGAAATCCGACAGTCCCGTGTCAATGTCCGCGTGGGAAACCGAAACGCCTTTGGCCACGCATTCGTAAATGGCGCGTTCGTCGATCTCAACGCCGGTGACTTTACAACCCTTGCGCTCGATCAATTTGTGCAACAGCGTGCCGTCGCCACAGCCCAGGTCAAGGACCTTGGAGTTGCGCTCGATCAGCTCAATAATGATGTCATGGTCAAGGCGGTTATTTTCCATACTGCTTGACCATCCTTTCCAGGTACGCTTTGATCAAACGCGCCTGGTTGTCGACTTCCACCAAGAAGGCGTCGTGCCCGTAGGAAGTATTGATAAGGATCTCCGTGACGTCAAGCCCGTTGGCCTTGAGCGCGCGCACGAGTTCCTTGGCCTGATACGGCGGGTACAGCCAATCGGAGGTAAAAGAGATCACCAGAAAGTCGCACGCGGCTTTGGCAACGGCGTCAGAAAGTTTGCCGCCCCCGTCCTCGGCCAGGTCAAAATAGTCGAGCGCTTTGGATAAATAAAGGTAAGAGTTGGCGTCGAAGCGCTGGACAAAGTTCCCGCTGCGGTATTTTAGATAACTCTCCACTTCGAAATCGTGGGAAAAATCGTACCCGAGCTTTTCTTTGCCGATGAGCTTTCGCCCGAACTTCTCTTCCATCGACGCCTCGCTCATGTAGGTGATATGCCCGATCATTCGCGCCAAGGCGAGCCCGCGCGCGGGGATGGATTTTCCGTAGTAATCGCCAGCTTGCCAATCGGGATCCGACATGATCGCCTGGCGGGCGACTTCGTGCAACGCTATTTGTTGCGCCGTGTGGCGGTAATTGGTCGCGATCGCGATCGTCGATTGCAGTGAATCCGGATAGTCGATCGCCCATTTTAAGGCCAAGAGCGCACCCATCGAGCCGCCGGTCGCGCACAATAATCTTTTAATGCCTAATGAATCAATCAAATGTTTTTGCGCCGCGACCATATCAGGAAGCGTCACCACCGGAAAACTTAGGCCGTAAGGTTTGCCTGTTTTGGAATTGACCGAAGAAGGCCCAGTGGATCCCTTGCAGCCACCGATGACGTTTGAACAGATGACAAAATATTTATCGGTATCATACGCCTTGCCGGGGCCGATCATCGCGTCCCACCAACCTGGTTTATCAGCTCCCTTATGCAAGCCAGCAGCGTGAGCGTCACCGGTTAGCGCGTGGAACACCAGGATGGCATTCGATTTATCTTTATTAAGCGTGCCGTAGGTTTCGTAGGCCAGCGTCACGGGCCCCAGCTTCTCTCCGCTTTTCAAGCGCAGTTCATGAGGCGGCTCGCCAAAGGTAAAATATTTTGTCTCAATTATGCCTAATGTATCTTGCGGCATTTGGTTAACCTTAACGGAATTAGAGGTTTACGGATGATTTAATTGATGGAAAATATTATCATACACGGGATTATGTGTCAATTGGCATGAACTGTAGGGGCAACCCTTGCGGTTGCCCATTAATCGGGCAGGGGCAAGCCCTGCCCCTACATATTTTTATTATTAATTTTACGATGATTGCGTATACGTGAACATCGCCTCAATAGACTTCAAGGCCTTTTGGCGGGTCTTCTCTTCGATCACCACACGGTCGCGTTTGGTAGGAGTTTTAAGTACCCGCAAGATGTCTTCCAGGGTGTTGGATTTCATGTAGCGGCAAAGCGTGCAGCTTCCGACCAGTTGTTTGTTAGGGAATTCCACTTGCAGCCGGGACGATAGGCCGCATTCAGTGAGCATCAGGAATTGCTTGGATTCGGTCTCTCTCATGTAATTAAGCATCTGGGACGTTGAGCCGACAAAGTCAGAGTTGGCGATTACCTGCGGATTGCACTCCGGGTGGCTAACGATCTTGGCATTGGGGTATTCGGTACGGATACGAAAGATCTGTTCGGCATTGTATTCTTCGTGCACGTAACAGGTCCCTGAGTAATATTCGAGGGTCTTTTTAACCCCGCGGCGTTTCATTTCATCAACAAGGTTCTGCCCCATCATCTTATCCGGCAGGAAGTAGATCTTATCGTTGGGGATTCTCTCCACAATGTTATAGACATTCGAGGAGGTAACGCAGACGTCGCATTCAGCCTTTACTTTGGCGGTCGTATTGATGTAGCAGACAAAGGTATAACCGGGGAATTGTTTGCGCAGCCGGCGCACATCTGCATCCGTGATGGAATCGGCAAGCGTGCAGCCGTCCAAAAGACCGGGAATGAGCACTTCCTTTTCCGGGCTTAAGATCTTTGCCGTGTCCCCCATGAACCGCACAGCCGCGAAAACGATTATTTTGGCATCGGAATTTTTGGCGTTCTTGCTGAGTTCATAAGAGTCACCCACAAAATCGGCAACGCCGTAGGTGATCTCAGGCGCCACGTAGGAATGGGCCAGGACGATCGCATGTTTTTCTTCTTTGAGCTGGCGAATCTCGTTAATGACCGGCACGAACTCTTCGCATTTTTTGAGCGAATAGTGGCATACACTTCCTCCCACCTTAACATTCTTAAGAATGCTGTAGAGCTCTTGAGCGCTGATCGTTTTGGTTGTCGTTAACATATCGGTTCGCCTTTTAACGCGTGTGGTGTCGCATGGTTAATTTTAGCACGAAGCCAGTCCCCTTGTCGATAGTTGCCTTTGGGGAGGATGACGATCTTATTGCTGTCGGTCCGGCCCACCATATGATCGGGTATTTTATCAGCGGACGTCGGATCCTCAAGTAAAAGTTTTTCTATTTTTCCGATGTACGCTTTATTTTTCTTGAAAGTGATCTCTCTTTGGATGTCATTCAAGCGCATGATGCGCGCTTTCTTCTTTTCTTCACTGACGTCATCCGCGAACTTTTTGGAGGCGGCGGTTTGCTTGCGCTGCGAATACTTGAAGGTAAAGGCCGAATCGAATTCGACTCTCTTCAGGGCCTTGATCGTGTCTTCGAACTCCGCATCCGTTTCGCTGCAAAAGCCGACGATGATATCCGTTGATAAAGCAACACCCGGGATAAGTTCCCTGGTTTTATCAACGAGCGCCAAGAATTCTTCTTTGGTGTAGGAGCGGTTCATCAATTCCAGGATGCGGTTGTTGCCGGCCTGAAGCGGCAGGTGAACATGTTTGCACAGCTTAGGATTAGTGGCGATCGTCTTGAGCAGATTCTCAGGGAAATCTTTCGGGTGCGGTGAGGTAAAGCGCACGCGCTCGATCCCCTTCACTTCAGCCACCTTCTCTAATAAATAGGCGAAATCGCGGGCTTCGTAGCGGTAAGAATTCACGTTCTGCCCCAAAAGTGTTACTTGTTTAAACCCTTCATCGGCAAGCTTCTTTACTTCTTCCACCACATTTTCTGGGGAACGGCTGCGCTCGCGCCCGCGTGTATAAGGAACGACACAAAATGTGCAGAAATTATTGCACCCGCGGCTTACGGCTATCCACGCGTTGACACCCTTCCCGCGTTGAGGATAAATATCGCTGTATGTTTCAAATTCGGATAACGTGAGATCATATGGTTTTGTCGAACGGGCGGGTGTAAAACCCGCCCCTACGTTGGTAGGGGCAACCCTTGCGGTTGCCCACGCATCGGCCGCGTAACATTCGGCAATTAATTGGGGTAATCGTTTATACGAATCCGGCCCAGCGATAAAATCGATCTCCAGACTCTCGTTTTCCAACAATTCCGAGCGCAGGTTCGTGGCCATGCAACCTAGGATGCCGATAATGGGGCGATGCTTTCCGATGGACGATGGATGATGGACGATGGACGTCCCTCGTCCCTCGTCCTTCGTCCTTCGTTTATGCAAGATCTCATGAATGCGGCCAAAGACCTTGCGGTGCGCGTGCTCCCTAATGGCGCAAGTATTGAGCATCACGATATCGGCCGTCAATTCATCATTGGTGAACGAATAATCGGCTTTGGTCAGAATCGCCTTGACCAATTCCGTGTCATATTCATTCATCTGACAGCCGTAGGTTTCAATAAATATCTTTTTTTGTGTAACGGTATGAATCATATTATGTTCCCAATATTTTAATGTCATCCCCTATATCGTATTCGTTCATCTGCTGTGAATTGTGAGATGAATGAGTACGATTTATTTAAAATCAGACATTACAGTCGTACACCTACAGCCCATCGCGCATGTACACTTGCAGTATGGAAGTTCTGGCAAATATTCTAATTGATATTTTTTACCACTAATTTTTTGACATTCAGAGCAAGTATTTTCGTCATTGACTCCAAGTATTTCGATTGTTTTAATTCCTGCTTCCCGAAAATTTTTCATGTTTCGTAGATGTATTGCATAAAAGAGGAGCATTCGACAAGTAGCATCGCTATCTAGATGAATTCCTGTTTCAAGAGTATTTTGCAACCACTCCTTTGAGTTGTTTGTTCCCCATAAATGCATCATTCCAGCAGCAAAACGAAGCGGTTTGAGATGATTTTCATCCATGCCTTCTAGAATTTTGGGCGTCGCTTCAAAAATTGTTTTTAGCGATTCGACATCGGATGCGATATCGTAATTGCGCCAATCGATGCCCAATCCTCTTGAGAATACTTGTTTTGCTTCATATTGGGCTACAATGCTAGCAGCACTTGAGTACTCTTTATTCTCAAGTAAATTGGTAACCTTATGCATTACAATTTCTCTTTTCGTTTTTTCTTCGTTTAGGTAATTTTCCGCGAGTTGCTTTCCTTTCTCAGTGCAGCGGTAAAGATTAAGTCCCTTTGTAACTGCTCGCATTTTATTTAAATCATTTTCGATAAGTCGTTGAATAAGGGCATCTTTGCGACCAGTAATTTTTAGCCTTTGCTCCTTGAGCAGTAGCACAAGTTCTGATACCTTGAATTTATAATTGATTAATTCATGCAAATCTGCCGGTTCGAGCATCCCATCATTGATAAATTGTTGGATTGCCTTTGTTGGCTCTCCTTTAAGTGCAACTTCCCAATAATCTGCCTTATTATATCTTTCCGGGGAGTCGCCGTTACAAAACTTGCTTAATAAAAGCAGATGTGCAGGTGATTCTTGCCAGCTTTTTAGCAACTTGCTATACATGGCGATATCATAAGATTTTGTCGAATTTATTGTTCTTGAAATTTGTAAAAAACGCTTTTTACTATGATCAGTTTGGGGGCTTCGTTTATTGTTGTCAAATCTGGATTAAATAAAGCAAGATTATACCCATTTGAATCAAGTGAACTTGCGTATTTTATCCCATCAAATCCTGCGGCTTTAAATGTTTCTGCTAAATATTGTGTTGGTATATAGTTCATATTATCATTCGGCTGGAATGGAATTGAAAATGAATAACTAATAAATTCTTTCCATGTAAATTCAGCTCCAGGACTGTTAATTTTGGCTTGTTGTGGATTAAAAGGTTCTCCCATATTTTCGGTGGTTACATTAACGACTTTAAGATCACGCTGGAGGGTTACTACAGCGATGGAGACAGCGGCACCGACCCAGGGACGTACTTCGGCAACAGCAGTGTATTCACTTGAACCTAAATATAGGTAAGGAATACCTTCTGGGTTTAATCTCCCAGCATTAGCCTTATTGGGCAGCGGAGCTGACATTTCACTTTTGGGCAATGCTTTATTATCTATAAAGGATTGCTCAGGATTTATTCTTGCTCTGAAAAAATGTTGATTGGTAGTTATTCGGGTCGTACGATTGGACTGGGCAAATTTAACCAAGCCATTGACAAATTTCTGTGCAGTTCCCTCTAAGACAAACCTATTGCGATTCTTAAGCCCTAAATAGAGTTGCTGAAATGCTTGAATATCTGGAAGGGGAAAATGAATTGTAGCGGTAGCATTTTTCTGGCTATTTAATTGCTCACCCATTGCTACCTCCCTTTTTCTCAAACTTGTTATTATCGGATTTTAACCAAATAACTAATGCTCTCGCAATTCTCTCCATTGCCATCCTATAACGCATCCATCTCCCAGCTGTATGTTTCCACAAAGACAGTCTTTTTCAAGATGCACCCTATTCCCTTGGTTTCGAGGCGTCCGCGGCGACTTTTTTGGCGGAATCGATGATCGACTTGTAGCTTGAGGTATCTATCCCTGCGTCTTTCATCATGGTCCCATCGGGCGCGTTCTGCCGGCTTGTTCTGGTCATGGCCCAATAGATAAACCCGATGATGGCCAATACCAACAATAGAGAGATCAATAACGAGCCTTGCCTGTTTAATTTTTGTTTCATAAAAATACTGGGCAGTGTTTTATTTATGAGCCAATTATACAGGTTTCAGGCGGGATAAGCAAGGCGGGGTTATTTGATCACAAAGTAGGGCGCTGTCCCCAAATTCCCATCTCCCCCCTAACCGCATTTTTTTAGGATAGCCTTTTTCTCAAACATCCGGGCCACATTGACCAACAACAGCATCGCCGGCACTTCGATCAGCGGGCCGATGACGGTAGCAAACGCCTGCATGGAATGGATACCGAAGATGGCGACCGCCACCGCAATGGCCAGCTCAAAGTCGTTGCTCGCGGCGGTAAATGAAACAGCGGTGGACTGGGCATGATTTGAGTGAAGCTTTCCGGAAATCCAATACGTCACAAACCACATCACGATAAAATAAATTGTCAGCGGCACGGCTATACGGAGCACATCAAGCGGTAACCGGACAATGGTCTCCCCTTTCAGCGAGAACATGACAAAAATGGTGAACAACAGCGCCACCAGCGTGATCGGACTGATCTTTGGAATATAAATTTTTTCAAACCATTCCCGCCCCCTCATCTTGATAAGCGTAAACCGGCTCATTACACCCGCAAAGAACGGAATACCCAGATAGATCAAGACCGTCTTGGCCGACTCCTACATCGATACCTGGATATTCACATCTTTAACCAAACCAAAGAAATTCAATGCAAAAGTGATGAAAACATAAATATAGACCGCGTAAAAAAGCACCTGAAAGACCGCGTTAAATGCCACCAGACCGGCGGCCAACTCACGGTCGCCATCGGACAAGTCGTTCCAGACAACTACCATGGCGATACACCGCGCGAGGCCGACCAGAATAACGCCGATCATATACTCCGGATAATTATGCAAAAAAATCACCGCCAGAACAAACATCACAATCGGCCCGACCACCCAGTTCTGCAAAAAAGATAACCCCAAAAGCTTCTTGTTACGAAAGACCTTCCCGATCTCTTCGTATTTTACCTTCGCCAATGGTGGGTACATCATGAGGATCAAGCCTATCGCGATAGGGATATTGGTTGTCCCGGATTGAAATTTATTCCAAAACCCAGCGATCCCCGGCGAAAAATAGCCGACGCCCACACCGATCGCCATGGCGAGAAGAATCCAGAGTGTTAAGAATCTGTCCAAAAATGATAATTTCTTTGCAATAGAATCGGTCATGTTCATCTCCTTCCCGTGATTTTGCAACATCCTCCTTCAATCCGTATCGCCTTAATATTGACCAGGGCGTCGGGTTGAAGGGGACGGGTCACTCTCAGGGGACACCCCAGGGGACACCCCTCATATTCTTAGATATTCTGGCCTGTCCCTTTTCGGTGTCCTGTCCCCTTCTATTCTATTTCTACTTTTTAAATGAAACCCATACTTAAAGCTATGCCTAAAAGGATCAGCATCGTTCCCACCGCTATCTTCATTGCCCGTAATGTCACTGTTTTCAATATCATTTTTCCCAAAAAAGCCCCAATGAAAGCAGAAATCGTAGCTGCTAGTACCAATCCGCCCAAATCAGTTACTATCGTCGAATAAACGGAATAAAGGCCTATACCATAAACAATCAATCTTCCAAAATCTACCATCACCGCTAAGACGACATTCGTCCCGATGAATTCTTCCTTTTTGAGTCCTGCTTTGATGAGAAACATCGAACGAAATGCCCCCTGATTGCCGGACAAACCGCCGAAAAACCCGGAAACCATTCCCCCAATAGCCATATACTTCTGATCTATAGAAATTTTGGCAAAGGCCGGTATGAATTCAAGGCACGAAAAAAATACAATGAGCAACCCGATCACAAGTTTGACAATGGTGACCTCATGGACATGCCCGCTAAACCGGTAGGATGCCACCACCGGAACCGAAGAAACATATGTCAACAAAAACGCTCCCAATAAAGCGGCAAAAACAGCAGGAATACCAAACCGGACAACAATGCTTTTATTTGCCGACCGTCCGATAAGAAACAGCTTAAATAAATTATTCGCCAGGTGAACAACGGCTGTCGCTCCAACGGCAATGGGGACAGGAAAGAATATCGCTAACACCGGCATAAGGATTGTTCCCAGGCCGAATCCGGAAAAAAACGTTAAACCGGATGCAACAAGCGCCGTCAGACAAACAACGAAATATTCCATAATTATCTTCCTTATTTGGTCAAAACGATTCCGTAATGATATGGCTTTAAATCAAATTGTTCTGAATGAATAAATCCTGCCTTCTCCGCCCATACAATGCACTGTTCCGGCTTTGGCCTGATATTCATGGAAGGGCCTCTTGGAGTGGACGGGTCATAATTCCAGTGGATGATACCAAGCTTTCCCTGCGGTCTGAGAATCCGGTAAGCTTCTTTGAGCAAAGTTTCAGGATGCTCAACATGAAGAATATTAAAGAGCATGGCATAGTCAACGCTTTGATCTTTCAACCCCGTGCCTTCTGTCACAAAATCGTGGAGAATTGTTTCCACGTTCCGTAAACCAGTTTTTCCCGCCGCCATTTGCGTTTCACGAACCATGTCAGCTTCAATGTCAATCGCATATACAGTGCCTTTCACGGTTCTTGCCGCAGGAATGGTAAAAGTGCCGTAACCGCATCCAAACTCTGCAGCATTCTCAACATGCCTGTCCAGCTTCATGGTTTTCAGAATTTTTTCAGGATTGAAGAATCCCTCCCACATCTCCTTCTGCGGCATCCCGCTTTCTCTTCCTTTCATTTTTTCTCCTGAACACACTGACGAAGGAATCCACGTTAATAAACTTGACCTCAATTATCGACTTAGCAATTGGGAATCTTCCCTTCCGGGCACTGATGAACCTCGACCGTCACGTGCGCCAGGCCCAGGTCGGACGGCAGTAATTTTTTATAGTATTCCGGCAGTTCGGGATGATGCGTAACAATCGAGATGATGGCACTGTAAATATCCGGGCCTATCGCCCAGAGGTGCAGGTCGGCAACCCGGTTATCACCGGCATTTTCGATGCCTTCCCTGATCTTTGTTATGATTTCATTCGACGCCTGTTTATCCAGCAAGATCGCGCTGGTGACGCGCAAAAGCCCCAAAGACCAACGGCAGACCAGGATCGCCCCCACGATACCCATCATGGGATCCATCCAGACGAGGCCAAAATATTTTGCCGCCAAAAGAGCGATAATCGCCAGAACGGACGTGAGCGCGTCAGCCAAAACATGATAATACGCGGATCTTAAATTGTGGTCATGGCGATAGTCGGCATGCTCATGTTCGTGATGCTCATCGCGTTCATGTCCGTGATGATGCTCATCTTCGTCTCCCAGAATAAAGACCGAAGCGCCGTTGACCACCAGTCCGATAATGGCGACGAAAATAGCTTGATTGAAGGCGATGGCAACGGGATTAATAATGCGTTCGATGCTTCCCCACACCATCATCAGCGCAAAAACGGCAAGCAAAACCGCTCCGGTAAATCCTCCCAGGGCATTGACCTTTCCGGTCCCAAAGCTGAAGCGTGTATCATGGGCATGGCGCCGGGCATAAACGTAGGCAAAAAGATTGATGAAAAGGGCCGTTGTATGGGAAGCCATGTGCAGGCCATCGGCGAGTAGGGCCATGGATCCAAAAATAAGGCCCGCCACAATTTCAACGACCATCATCGTGCCGGTCACGGCAATAACAATAGACGTGCGGCGCTCGCCTGAACGTCTATGTTCCTGGCCGAAGGTGTGAGCATGCTGCCATAAATGAAGATTTTCGTGATGCATAGTTTCTAGAAAAAGATAATTTTATTATAACTTGATATTTACCAATGCCTTGGCTATCCTCTCCATTGTCATCCTATAACGCATCCATCTCCCATCCGTAAACTTCCAGGTAAACTTTTTTTGATGTAACCGCTGTATCCATATGCGCCTAGATTAATTTTGACGGTTAAAATTAGTTGACATAAAACTGTATGAAACCGTTGAACGATTATGACATTAAGTATAGTAAATCGGTCGGAGAAAATAAAGTTGAATTAAAAATCACCGGGTTTGATAAAATTTTGCCACTTTTTCAACTCTTTAATGTCTAAAACTGTAAAAACGGGATAATTCCTATAATCTAGTCGTGGTTTTATCCATCCCCTTTTTATCCAATAATACAATGTTTGCCGATGAACACCCAGCTCTTTTGCCGCTTGCGTCAAATTGTGTATTTCTGTTGGTCGTTGACGCATTCTTGAGATGTTTTTTGGCTTATTCGGTGATCCTCAAGTGTGACCCCCATATCGGATTTGGCCATTTTTATGCCTGTCCATTCAGACTCATCTTGCGGAAGAAAAGACTCTTAGTTGAAGCAAGGAGAATTTGGCGTTATAATCTAACCAAAGCTCCTAAACACCTGTACCGGTAAATATGAAAGCATATCGATTTTTATCATTAGTTTTCCTGGCTATTTTTAGCACGGGAGTATTATTTTATCATTTCCGGCAATCTCAATCCGACGATATTAACTTAGAAAACACAGCCTTGAAAAATATCTTCCTCGATTACGAAAAGATCTCTCCTAAATCGGGATCCCCGCCTCATTATAATGTTTATCAATCTAATTCCAATAACTCTGAAGGACTGAGTGCCGTGGCGTTCAATACTTATGATATTACCCCTGAAATCAAAGGTTATGCCGGCCCCATTAAACTATTGGTGGCTCTATCAACGGCCGGGATCATCAAAGACGTCCGTGTTCTTAAACATTCGGAAACGCCTGCCTACGTCTTTACCATGGATGAATTTATAGCCCAGTTCAAAGGAAAAAACATCTCCGGGCCTTTTCAGTTGGGCAAGGATATCGATGGAATAACACGGGCCACCATGACCAGCGAGGCTATCGCGCGTTCAATAGACAAAAGTTCCCCCAAAATAGGCCGGCAGGTTTTGAAATTGGATATCCCCGATCCTCCCGTCGATCAGCCAATAACTCTTTCCTATATTCATATCATCATACCCCTCCTGCTTTTTATTGTGGCGATAACGGGAGTGCTTCAGCATAATACCTACTTACGATGGTTAGCTCTCTTGGCAGGGTTTCTCTATTTAGGGTTAATAAAAAGCACTATGGTGTCTGTGGTTCAGCTCGTTAACATCGGTATGTTGAAATTCCCTGATTTTATGACTAATCCTTTATGGTATTGTTTGGTAGTGCTGACCCCTTTGTCCTCGGTGATTCTTGGGATGGTCTATTGCGGATCGATATGCCCATTCGCGGGTGTACAGGAAATCCTCTTCCATTTAGGCAGAAAACTAAAATGGAAAGAGTTAAAATTTTCTCAGGAAGTCACCCAACATGCCCGTTATGTCAAATTTGGGATCCTCTTTGTTGTCGTGGCCGCCAGTTTTATTATCGGCAATTCCAGCGCCGCCAATATCGAAGCTTTCCTCATCCTTTTTACGGCTCATGCGACGCAAGTGGGATGGGCTTTCCTTGTTTTTATATTGATCCTGTCGGTCTTTCATTTCCGTTTCTGGTGCAGGTTTTTATGCCCCATCGGGGCCTTCAATGGTCTTCTGGTTAACAAAAGTTTATACAAGATTCAATTTGGACCGGAATGCGGAGGCTGCGGCGTCTGCGATAAGGTCTGCCCTGTGGGGGCCATTCAAATGGTGGATGACAAGCCCCTGATTGACTATCCTGAATGTATTCTTTGCAATAAATGCATTGAAAAATGTCCGAAAGAAGTTTTATTTTTTAAAAAAGATTTTCATAATAAGTCTATCCAGCAACGAGGCTTAACGGACAATACACGTTAACAAAATATGATTAATATAACAATGAAATCCGGTGACAAACTTTTAATTATTTTACTTGTCCTGAGCGTCCTGATGATGGGTCATATAATGAAGGAAAATGTTATTTCCATTCGTTCGGCCGCTCTATCCACCAGCGCAGGAAAATCCAAGGTGGATGTGGATAAAGTTAAAGCTCAACTGCAACAGGCCGGGCTCAAACTTTATGAGGCTCAATACTGGAAAATGATCGGCGTACAACCACAGAAGGATTGATTAACAATGTTGCCAATTGTTGAATGTCGTTTGTGTCATCATCACTGTCGCCTGAATGAAGGCGAACGGGGACAATGCCGGGTGAGGATTAATCTCGATGGAAAATTGTTTTCGCTGGTGTACGGCAAACCCTGCAGCGTTCATATTGATCCTATTGAGAAGAAACCACTCTATCATGTCCTGCCGGCCAGTGCTTCGTTTTCATTGGCGACAGCCGGGTGCAATTTACGTTGTAAATTTTGCCAAAACTGGCAGATTTCGCAGAGTCTTCCGGAAGAGACAGAAAATATTGAATTGCCGCCTGAATCCGTTGTGCAGGAGGCCTTAAAGAATCACTGCCGCAGTATTGCTTACACCTACTCGGATCCGGTTATCTTTTATGAATATATGCTCGATACTGCAAAACTGGCAAAACAAAACGGTCTTATAAACATCTTTCGAACCGCGGCGTTTATTGAGGAAGAGCCTCTTTTGGAATTGTGCCCCTTTATTCAAACGGCCAGCGTTGATCTTAAAGGCATCACCGAAGAATATTATGAAAAAATGTGCGCAGCCAAATTAGAACCAGTGTTGAAGGCCATTAAAATTATGCACCAGCAAGGAGTGTGGATAGAATTGACAAATCTCGTTGTCCCAACGTGGAACGACAGAGAAAAAGATATTGGTGATCTTTGCCTCTGGATTAAAGAGAATTTAGGGCCGGACGTTCCTCTGCATTTCTCGCGTTTTTGGCCGATGCATCAACTCAAGAGCCTCCCCCCTACGCCGGAGAAAACTTTAACACGCGCCCGAGAAATCGGATTAAAGGAGGGGCTGCATTATGTCTATGTCGGCAACATTCCCGAACATGAAGGAAACAATACCTATTGCCCGAAGGATGGCAAATTATTAATTCGTCGGATCGGATACTCGATTCTTGAAAACAACATTATCGATGGTCAATGTAAATTTTGTGGGACGAATATACCGGGCCTATGGGCCTAGAGGAGGCCTTAAAATGAATAAAAACAATCTGTCACGCAGAGGATTTTTAAAATTATTAGGGATTTATCTCGTCGGGTTTTTTGCAATCCTCTGGCAAAATATTAACGGCATCTTTTCCCCAAAAAACACCCAGCCGAGTCTTAAAGAGGCAAAGCATTATTCCCGCAGCGATGAAATGGCCGGATAAGGGGAAATCATAAGCATTAATAATACGGCTAAATTCATAACTCCGCACAAAACCACAACACCCCAAATCCCCAGAATCGGGATAAAAATTACTCCAGTTAGGATTGCCCCCAGCGTCGCTCCCCAGGTGTCGGCAGCATAAAGCTGGCCGGCTGCCCTGAAAAATTGACGGTTTTGAGGAGATCTTCCGGATGATAATAAAAAGTTTGCCAGTGGATACTGCAGGCCACCGATCACTCCTGCCACCACAGGCAAAACGCTATAAACCGTTGCCATTAGAATGCTCTGGTTTTGGGCAGCGAGACTTGCTTGAAAAAAAACAAAGACAATCGGTAATAATAAAGGATATAAACATATGCCTACCTGGGTGAGGCGATAGGTAGTAAATATTTTGTCAACCCCAGATTTATACTTTCGTAAGAGGCCGCCGGCCCAAAAGCTTCCCAGCGCCAACCCGATCATAAAAGAAGCCATAATAAAACTCAGTTTATAATAAACATACCCATAGAGCACCTGAAACGAAAGAATGATGATCAGTTGAAAGACGATCTCTGAAAATCCCGTGGCGATAATCGAGATTGTGACGGCGTACGAAAGTCGTCTTCGGCAAAACGGGAATGAAATAATAAAAAGCAATAAGGGGATCCATAAAAGATATTTGAGATTTACCCATTGCGTTCTTTTCAAGATCTCACGAGAGATTTCTGTAAAGTGAGTCGTCCATAAGACTAAATTATAATAATAGCCCACGGGCTTTAGGTCGGTATTAAGCTGCCCCCTCCCTTTTAGGGATTTCTCGATATAGTCAATGCGATCCGCGCTTAGCTTATAAGGCAAATAATATTCCCGGACAAATTTGGTGTCTATCTTCCTCTCTTGTAATCTTTCTATCAATTTTTGACTTTCATAGGTTAAGACGCCGCTTTTTTTGCAAGCCAGGAAAATATTCGTATCGCCGGGGATGGATTTGACATCGGGGAATACACTTTTTAAAGTCGAATGAATGGATCTTAAAAAATCCGCTGCCTCCGGGCTTAGGTAATTTTCAGAGGAAGAAACGGCCAGGGAAAGAATCCCATCTGGATTAAGGATTCGGCTGGCTTCTTGAAAAAACTCCAGCGAATAATAACGGTTCAGCAAGGCCGAATGGGGCTCCGGAAGATTGATCATGATAACGTCGAACCGTTTGGGCGTCGTTTTGACAAACAACCGGCCATCAATATAGGTAATATTGACGCGCTTATCTTTTAGAACAGACAAATATTCTTGTGGAAGAAATTTCTGCGAAAGCTCAATGACCATGGGATCAAGCTCCACATAATCGACAGAATTGACAGGGTGCTTTAAGATTTCCCTTAGACTGCCTCCCAGCGCATTGCCGACAAGAAGGGCGCGTTGCGGATGAGGGTGTTCCAAGAGTGCGTAATGCACATTCTCTTCGCTGGTTAATTCGTCTTTTGTTGAGTAAGAGAGCAGTCCATTTTCAAACAAACCGTATTCATTCTCGGTCTGAGTCAGAGTTAAATTCCCGTACATTGAATCAAAGCTCGCGATAACCCTCAATCCCTGCCATTGTTGCCGGCGGCTTAATTGATCGAAACGATTAATAACCCCTAAAGAAAGGAGAAATAACATAAGGGTGATGATAGCCATCCATGTTCCAGAAATAGCAGGTCTCTTTTTTAATATCAGTATTCCCGTTACCCCGTTCATTAAACCAACAAGCCAGCTTATCTGTAGGGCCGTAAAGACATGAAGCAAAAATAAACCGAAGACAACGCCGCCGAAAGCGGCTCCGCCAGACTCCCAGAGGTAAATGTTGCCTATGCCTTCACAGGAAGCTGTGCTGTCTTCATCCGGTAAGCGGCAAAGGAATGTAAAAAATATACCCAGGATAACAGCCAGCGGCATAACCAGGATAAAACTCCCCCAAAAGATATGGACAATGCTTGCCATCTCACCGATCTGGAGTCCCGCAAAATTCTTAATGAACCTGACGGCAATCACTGAGAGGGGAAGGATAATGAGAATTAGAAAGAAACATAAAGAGATGCTCCGCCGTACGGTTCTGATGGGAGACATCAAAAACGAAGCGGCAAAACTCCCCATGGCGACCCAGAATAACCATGCTCCTAAAACAAAAGCATAGGTGGTTTCATTGCCGTAAAAAACAACAACAAATTCACGTAAAAGCAAAGTCTGGCTGATAATGGAGGTAACGCCGAGGATAAAGGGCAGGATAATGAGGTTCGTTTTCATGGCTGCTGTCGAAAGAAAGTTTACGCCAACACTCAGAAAGCTGACGTTTGCTGAATTTTAATCGATCACCAGACAAATTTTATCGTATCTATGAGGTCAAACTTCAAAATTTATTCATTATTAAGATTTATCAATGCCTTTGCTATCCTCTCCATTGTCATCCTATAACGCATCCATCCGCCAGCCCCATGTCTGGATGAAGACTTTTTTTGTGGTAATATTCTGTGATGTAATGGATTGCATAATTTAAAATTGTTTCATTGAGGTTTACATAAAACTATCTAAAGCCGATGAATGAGTACGCGATTAAGTATAATAAATTGTTCAGGGGAAATAAAGGGGAATTAAATTTGACGTAGGAAATATATAAGACGTTCTGCTTTTACTGGCTCATCTGACAGAATGATGGGGAGATAACGTCCATTGTCTCTCCAGCGGTTAGCAGGCCTTCCTGAATCACCTTGGCATACATCCCATGACAGCCAACGGTGTCTTCTTTTAACCGAGGATGAATGGCATCCATGACATAACAAGGCTTCCTTATTTTAGATAATTCTAAAACAACTCCACCGGAAAACCTCAGAACCGTTTTTAAGGGAAAGTTATTGACGTAAAGGTTTTTTACGGTTAGATTCTCTCCCGTTGCCCCGGGGACAAGAGAATACCCTTTAAGGTTAAGCCCTTCCAGTTGCTCAATATCCTGAAGACAAACCGCCTGAATAGGATCATAATGTTTGGCGTGGTTATGCCCATCTCCCTTAAGTCCAGAAAATGACACATAAATAGAATCAACGGGCAATTTTGGGACTCCGCCCGATGATATGTTGATGGATACAATATAAGGGAGATCCTTTTTATGCGACATTTAATACTCCTATAAAACTACGGCTTTTAATTCTGCATAATCAACATTCTTCTTTTTGCTTCCTCTTCGATCTGAAATCGATATGGCCACGACGTTTGCACTATCACCGCAATTATTCGGCTGCATAAAATTATCCCCCTGTCTGTTCATGAATTCTTTCGCTGATTTACATTGCTCATATATTCCGCCTTTGAAAAAGTTTTTGCGCCTCTCTGTATTCCTGCTGAGTATTGATATTTTTGAAAACAATTGTATCTGAAGTCTTTAAAATTTTGATATCCGATTGAAGTAAAATCCCCCGGAGAGAACATATCCCCCGCTCCACGAACCGAAGCATTAGGCTTCTCATCATCGGCTCATAAATGGAACACAATGGCTCAGGGGAACCTGTCTCCGGGTTTAAATAGGCGGTTGCCATCTTTGAAAAATTACGTTCCTGGATTAACGTTTGGAGAGTTTCTTCTGTAACAAATGGCATATCACAGGCTAATATCAGCCAGGCGACGTCAGGATAAGTGTTCATAGCAGTTAAAAGGCCAGCCAACGGTCCCATATGACTAAATTGATCCTGCAATTGGGGCAAATCCCCATGAAGATTTTTCTCCCTCTGGTCATATCGATTCGAAATAAATACTTTTTCGCACAGAGACCCCAATAGATAAAAACACCTGTTAACTTGCGGTACTTTGCCGTAGCGAAGCGTTGATTTCTCCTGACTCATGCGACTGCTCTTGCCGCCCGCGAGGATCAAACCATATAATAAAATATCGTTCTTCTTTAAGGCTTGGACCATTTATCCTCCAATTTGATACATAGGCTGGTCGATTTTTTCCAGGCGATCCATCGGCTTCATAGCTATGACAGATTTTAAAATATCAAGATACTGTGACCTGTCCTTTCCCCTTAAATTAATCCCTTTTTCTGACATCAAACAGGATCTTAAAATCCCATTTGCGGTCAAACGAAGCCGCGAACAAAACCCGCAAAATGGCTGTGTTTCAGAAGCAATAAAACCAATTCTGGCGCCATGATCCGTGACAAAATTAAATGCCGTTGAATCAATGTTGACAGAAAGGGGGGTCAAGGAATGGCGTTCTTCTATTTTTCCAATGATTTCTTTTGCGGAGATGAAATGACGTTTGTGGTTCAGCCGGGCACAGCCGATTTTCATCAATTCAAGAAATCTCACTTCAATATGATGGCTTCTTGAGAATTCCAAAAAATCAAATATTTCGTGATCATTGACTCCCCGCATGAGGACGACATTCACTTTAAGATGAAAGCCCATCGCTTGGGCTGAAAGAATCCCCCGGTAAACATTTTTAAAATAATTCGCCTTGGTTATAGCCCGGAATCGCTCTTCCCCCAAGCTGTCAAGGCTCACGTTGATGTGCTGACAGCGCGTACCTTTAAGAACCGACAGCTTCTCCTCGAGGCAAAACCCGTTGGTTGTGACTCCTAATTTCTTTAATGGCAGATCCGACAAGCCACAGACGATTTCATCAAAGTCCTTCCTTATTGTCGGCTCACCACCAGAAAGCTTTATTTCATCAATCCCCAAATCCACTAATGCCGAACATATCCCAGTTAATTCCGAGGCGCGAAGACACTCTGAAGAGGGAAGAAACTGAGCGTCAGGAGGCATGCAATAAAAACACCTGAAATTACAGGCATCCGTCAATTGGACGCGTAATTTATGCATGACACGCCCGTAATTATCGACTATACAAGATGTTGAACAATTGTTATTCATCGTGATTTCTTGAGAAATTGAATAGCGCGATTCCTATTTTTGCCCCTTCTTAAGGACATCTTGGACCCACGAATAAATAGCCACTGTTGAAGGAAGCCCCAGTGTTCGAGCCGCTAAACATACAACCTGCTCAATTTCTTCTTTTGAGATCCCTAAGGTTAAGGCCTTACGTACATTCGCATGCACGGCCCCTTCCCGCATGGCTCCCATCACTATCCCGAGTTTAATAAGCCTTGCTGTCCGCTCATCCAACGGGCCGTCTTTACCAGCTTGGGCAATCAATTCATAGGCCTGTTTGAGTTTGGGATAACGCTTATTAAACGTTTCATACATCTTCGGTGGTGCAGATACCGTTTCCATGTTCCCTCCCATTTTTAAGTGTGTACTACAAAATCGCTTTATTATTGGCGAAGGTTCACCGTCTTTGCTCCAATCCTGCCACTCCAATTGATACAATATAAAGCAGAAACATCGGCAAAGATATTAAGGCCATATTAATAATGTCGGGTGTCGGCGTCAAAAGCGCGGCTACGGTGACAATAACGACAATGGCCAGCTTCCACGCGCGGATCATTCTTTGTGCTGTTAAAATTCCCAGTTTGGCCAATATAAAGACCATCGCCGGCATCTCAAATACCACCCCTCCGGCCACCAAAAAAAGAAGTACAAAAGAGACATACGAATCCAAAGAGATAATGAATTGCAATTCCCCTCTACCGATACTTAACAAAAATTTCAAGGATGACGGAACCAAAAAATAAAAACTGAATAGAATACCAGTCATAAATAAAACGACACCCGATAACACAAAGAATAGACCGTAACGCGCATGCTTTCGTTCGAGCGCCGGAAGGATAAACATCCAAACTTCATACAAAAGGACGGGGGTTGTGAAAATAAAACCGGTAAAGAACCCAATTTTAATAAAAACAAGGATAGCGGCGGTCGGGCTGAAGACGGAAAGTGTACCCAGATGCACACCGGCGGGGAGCTTAAGAAGACGTAAGATATCTTCTATAAAGTAAAACGATATGCTGGCAAGAATTATAAAAGAAATGGCGACAACGATAATCCTCTTACGGAATTCGTCTAAATGCGCACCAATTGAGATCTGTTTATCGTCTATTGCCATTGGCCCCTTTCCAAATCCTCTGCCAGTGGCAGAGGACCTGCTTTTATCAGCAGTTACGAGGAGGGTATCCGGTTTCCCGCGAGATACCCCGAATCGGTCCATAAGCCATATTCACTTACTTGAAAGCGAACGTAGACCCATAGGACTCGGAGCGTTATACGTTATGTCTTGGTTTGAGTGGAGTTTTCATCATCGGATATTGCTTTCTTAAATTCCTTGATTGACTTGCCCAAGCCCTTGGCAATATCCACGACTCTGCTTCCTCCAAATAAAATCAAAATGATGCAAAATATAACGACCAGCTCTGGCATTCCTAGTCCAAACATTTTATTCTCCTATGTTAAAAGTCCAGTAATTCTACTCGTTTAAAAAACTTCTCAAGCACTCAAGCAATACCAATGATTTTCATTATCAAACCTTAACCAACTTAACCTTGGTGTCATAGAAACTGACGCTTCCTCCCACCGGATCAAGCAGGCATGTATTGTGGCGCAGCCCTTCGTCTGTCCACATGGCCGCATTGGCATGGACTCCGGTTGCCCGGCGGGGATCACCTTTGACGATATGACCATCAACAATGATGTCTTCCGCCCCAGTTGCCCAATGCCCCCACCCCAAAGCAAAACTGATGACGCCGGGCTTAATGGTTTCGGTAATCTTTAATGTCCCTATCATGGGCTTTCGCCGGCCATTTTTAAGGTCCCACTCCCCTTTTAAATTGGTTGAGCTGACCACTCTAACCTGATCCCCCTGTTTAAACCCTAACCGCTCTGCATCCTGCGGGTTCATTAAGAACCCATTTTCTGGCATGATTGGCTGAAGCCAGTAATTGCCAATGGTGCGGCTTTTTGTCGCGGTAACCGTCCGACAAGTAATTAGGTGCAAATCGTATCCTTGCGACTGCTTCTCCAGTGTATTTCCGAGAAAATCCATTTGAGGGATATATTTCGCGATTCCTGAATAAGATTTTCCGGTTCCCGCATATTTATTGCCGGCTGTTTTCTCCTGATAAAGATTGAGCAATTTAGCATAAGTATTTTTTAATCGCTCTCCATCAAAGGCTTTTGCATGTTCCTGAAATCTACCCCCGCGGTTAAGGATATAAACAACTTTCGGCCAGAGGGTATCACCAACAGCCGCTTTCCATTTAGCGACATCAAACACGGATTTCGGCAGATGCCGTCGAGATTTTATAAAAATATCTAATTCTTTTTCATCAGCATCAGCAACAGCGTCCGCCATATCCGGTTTCTCCCCTGCAGCGAGATTAGCTACGGCGCGAAGATAATAATCCTCGGGACGGTAAAAATTAATTCCTTTACCTAATCCATCCGTACCAAAAGCCTTTAATCCTAATTTTTCAGCAAGCCCCATTAAAAGAGATTCAAAACTAATCGGCACCTCTTCCCCGTAAACCTTTACTGTTTCAGGAATCGGCGCGGCCACCGGCTGACGGACCGGCTGAACTTTATTGGGCATATTTGGATGCGATCCTTGAAATTCCCATCGTTCAAAATACGTCAAGTCTGGGAAAATATAATCCGCATACATCGAAGTAGTGCCCACTGTAATATCGCTTGTGAAAAAAAGAGGCAGTTTATTGACATCAACTAATACGTCAATGTTCGTATGCCCCGCCGGAAGTGCATAAATAGGCGTTCCCATGTATAGAAATAACGCTTTAATCGGATAAGGATACGCATCTCCGATACTCGGGACAATTTCTTCATACACATCACTGGCTATAGGATACCAGTTCCGTTTGGCTGGGTAACCTTCGAAAATGGTAGTTTTATCATAAGGAGTCTCGTGACGGATGGAGCTCACGCCGAAAGCAGTGATTTTCCCAGGAACTTCGGTGAGATCAAGAACGCCTCCTTTTGAACCATCATAGCCATATGTCGTCGCTTTGACCGAGCCGCCTTTCCAATCATAATTGCCTAAAAGCATATTGACCGTCATCCAGGCGAAGACATTATAAAACCCATTGGTGTGCTGGGCGACACCGCGATGAATATCAACGACACCTTTTTTCCCATGACTTGTTAACTCATCAACGACATCAAGAACATCTTGAGATTTTAATCCAGTGATCCGGCACCATTCTTCAAAAGAATGCTCATCCGCAGACTCCTTGAGAAGCTGCAATGCTGATTTGACTTTAACCTTTGATTGGCCGTCCGCAGAGGTTATCTCTGAATCAACAAAGAGATCACCATCAACGGCATTCTTATCATCATTGGGGTCAAAAGCGACGGGTTGGCCGCCTTTCATGACAAGGAAGAATTTTTCTTCATATTCGATTGTCTTTTCTTTGTCTTTGGGATCAGGAATCGTGCGTTTCTCGGCTGAGGCAAGCCCCAAATCCGCAGCACGGACGAATTTTCCAGGTTTCCCATCTTTGATTTCAACCAACCACGTTGCGTTTGTCCAGGAAGTCTCTCCATTGGCTTTTGCTGCCGCTTTATTAGCCCCTTTAAGAAAATTATTATCAATCCGGTTATTATCAATCATCCAGCGAATCATGGCCATGGCCAGCGCCCCATCCTCACCGGGATTAATCGGCAGCCATTTATCCGCTTTACTGGCTAATTTAGAAAATCGCGGATCCACAACAGCTATTTTGGTATATTTATTAACCAAATTTTCCGTAAGTCGGACAGTCCTGTTCGTCGGTCCGTAATTCGCTTCAAATAAATTAGCGCCGACAAAAAGGATATATTTTGCGTTCTCGGTATCCGCCTGCCAATAAAATTTTTGACCTTCGCTGAACTTCCCAGCGGTATACTGTTCACTGATGGCCTTGCAGGTAAAATACAACGATCCTTGGCAAACGGTTGTATGCCCGTGCAGGTTTGTTGTGCCATAGCCGGAACCAAACCTTTTCATAAAGTCACTACGGCCGCCTTTTAGCCGTCCCCAAGCCATGATGAAGTGATTATTTTTCGGCCCTAGGTCAGGATGCTCAGGGTCAATGAGCTTATCCAGTTGATCTTTAAATTTACCCTTAAATTCCTCAACCAGTGTTTTCTTCTTTGCCGAATCTTTCTCATCCCAAATAGCTTTGACATCATGAGCCATGTCTTTAGCAATCGCATTATCCTTGAGAACCATAATTGAGCGTAGACCTTCGACCAGGCGGTTCTCTTCACCGGAGACATGAGCAAATAACTTCCCGCCCTCCACGATTTCAGTAATTGCCTGTTCAAATGAAATCGTCTCCCACTTATTTTCGCCACGTTTGCCGGCGCGCTTCAAAACCGTACGAAGGCGATAAGGGTCATATAAAGTCTGTATCCCCGCCTGCCCTTTGGGACATAATCCTCCGTCTATCTGGGCCGCTTCTTCCAGAATCGTGCTCATCGGCAGGTGGGGGAAAAGAGTCCACGGGTTATAAGGACTACCATCAATTTTGGTCAGAATCCCATTTTGAATTTTACATTTAATCCCGCAGCCGGTATTACAATTCATACAAACCGAATAAATGAGGTTTTCCGGATCATTTAATTCATATTCTGTGCCAGGCCGTTTGCTTTTAAAAACCTTATTCTGAACAATATCTGCCCCGGCTTCTCCTGCCAACACACTCGCTAGCAATCCGCTCCCCAAAAAAGCCGATTGCTTAAGGAACCGACGACGCGATATTTTCATCCCATTCTCTCGATGTTCTTGATTATCCATAAGTTTCCCCCTTAATCTCATGAGTTTCTGTGAGAGGTAAAAATTTGAACCCTAAATAAGTAAGCGCCATTCCAATGGCAACAATAAACATTGTTACCTGCCATTCAAAAAAACTCGGCATATAACTAAACATCAGGCGGGGGTGGACAAACGCGGACTGCAATTCCCTAAGATTTGGATCAATCAGCCCCGGGATAACGATATTTAATCTAACCGTTAAAAAGGTCATCGCAATCAACAACCCCGCCAAACCGACAGCCCAAGGTTTATCACCTTTGACAGTTAATAACGTAAGAGGGATAACGATTCCGCATCCCACATGTAGAATCCAAAATACCCACCAAAATTGGCCGAATAAAACATACATCAATAGCTCATATTCATGGCCAACGCCATACCACATCGGCACTGAAAATTCTGCCCATTCCAAAACCACATCAAATAACAATAGCCCTACAACTACCCTGCCTAAAAACTTTACCATTTGCTGGAATTCTTCATTTCGATGCGGCCAAAACGTACTAACCATAAACGCCATTAAAGCTCCGCCAGAGACTAATGCTCCTGTCAAAAAAAGGATTGGCATCAAAGGTGTATGCCAGAATGGATGCGCCGCAATAGTACTAAAAAGTGCCCCCACCCCGCCGTGAAAGGCAACCGCTAAAGGAATACCAATAGCCGCCAACCATTTGAGCCAATCTCGCGCGCTAGCTTCTTGCTGTAATGTTAATGGCCTTTTCGTCCAAGCTAATGTTCGGCCAAGGATCCCGCGGACACCATTCATCGCGCTCCAGCGAGCCAGATCACCGCGGATCGCGAACCACATTTCGACAAGCATGACCAAAAAATAAACTGTATAGAGCCAAACCATCCAAGCCATCATAGAACCAAAATTAGGGCTGGTATAAACATAATAAAAACGCTCCATACGTCCTAAATCAAAAATAATAGAAGTCAAAGCCATAAAAAGGGTAATAATAGCGACAAAAAGGGACAATTTGCCTATACGCTCGAGCTTATGCATTCCAAATACATAGATCAACGAGGAAAGCAAAAACGCGCCGGCCGAGAGTCCAATGAAATAGATATACGCTGAAACCCACAAGCCCCATATCACATAGCTGCCATAGGCAGCCATTTTATGTCCCGAGACAAACCGTTCAAACAATCCCATGGTTCCTAGAACAGCCAATACAATCCAAAATCCCCATAGGAAAAATCCAAATATTTTTTTCATAATTCCCGCCTTTCTCAAAAATCTACATCAAATAAATAACCTGTGGTTTGGTTCCTTTTTCTTCTAATAATTTCATTGAATTCGAACTAGCCGCTTTTTGGACAACTAAACTTTCCGGATCATTGGCATCGCCAAAGTAATTAGCCCTGCCGATACAAGTTGTAACACATTGCGGCAATTCTCCTTTTTCAAGCCTGTGAACACAAAATTGGCACTTACGTGCGTTGCCCACAGGCGAACCATGCCCTTCCCGGCTCCAAGATTTCCCATATTCATGATTTGGCTGCTTTTCATAAGGCTGAACTGCGGGTGTATTATCGGTATAGTGTTCCCCTAAGTCGCGGGTCCGCGCATTGTAAGGACAAGAGGTAACACAATAACCGCAACCAATACATTGATCATAATCAATCGCGACTATCCCATCCGCTCGTTTCCAAGTCGCATTCACCGGACATACGGGAACACATGGCGGATTATCGCACTGCATACACGGACGGGGCATAAACCGTAAATCAATATTCGGGTATTTACCAATTTCTGTTTGCAGAACAGGGCGATATACGACCGCCGGCGGCAATTTATTTTCTGCAATACAGGCGACGGTACAAGCATGGCAGCCGACACATTTACGTGTATCAATGACCATCATCCATTTACGTTTTTCAACTGGTTTAGTCAGCGCACGGCGCAATTCATCTTGCATACGAATCAAAGGGTCAACCCGGTCTCCTTCTTTGGGAACACTTTTCATCTCTGGGAAGCGGCGAATCGTTTCCTCTCCTTGTGGATCTTTATGAGGAACTCCCAACTTAACTCTATTGATAGCTGCAGCAACGCCTAGGGCACCTACAGCCGTTACCGCCGCCCCTCTGAGGAAATCTTTTCTTGAAAGTTTATTTTCATCCATAAATTCCCTCCTTAAAAGGCCACCTGGATGGCGCCAATAACCTGGTCGTTATTCACTTCGCTTGCTTCTTGCTCATCTTTATGAATGTAATTGAGCTGCAATTTGGCGTTATATTTTTCGATAAAATAATTCAAACCTGCTGTGGTCTCAGAAACCTTATCATTCGCGACCTCTTCATTAGGATCATACTGTTCATATTTTAAGACCCCTTGCAGTTTGGGAACAAAATAATACCCCAATTGGCCATACCAGCCGTTGGCTAAAGTCCTGTTTTCGGTCGTGGCGCTTGATGAGGCTGTTCCCTGTCCGCTCATGTATTCGCCTTTAATAGAGAACTTTTTGTATTCATAACGTGACTCAAATCCAAGTCTTTTCTTGGCAAAAGCATTCCCATGAGCAGGACGATGATAACCGGAGATGCCCATTTCAAAACCTTTTAACTTTTCGTTCTTTTGAAAAGGTTTAAGGACCATTCGTCCGGCAATGTCTTTTTGATCATTCGCATCCGCTTGATTCATCCCCGAACCATTAAAAATCCCCACGTTGTAATCCACGTACGGCCATTTGCCGGACAGGCGGATCCCGATGTCCCGCTGATCGCCAAACGTTCTGGAGATAAAAGCTCGTTCGATCGTATCAATCTTGGCGGAGGAACGTGTTCCCTCTTCCCCTAGGCCGACCTTATATTGACCGATGTCAATGGTATGATGTGGAATGTACCCCAAGGCAATGAAAGCATCCTGCAAAGGACTTCTCCGGGTTGAATCTTCCGTTAATTGAGCGGGGTCAATCATAACGGTATACTCGATGGGTTGTTCTTCGGCGATTTTTCCTGCGAATTTAATTTCAGAACGACGCAAGCGAAAGCGGTCATTGGCGCTCTGGTCGACCGTATACCACCCTTGCAGGAGCCCGGTAATTTTTAAACTTCCCGTCCCCACATGCACTTGTTTGGATAATCCTTTCTCAACTTTGGTCACACGCTCCTCGAGAGTGGTAATCTGATCAGAGGCAATAGAGGCCGGGGCTTCTTGTGACGGGCGTTGAGCTTTTAGAGTTTTGACCTCGTCCTTAAGCGTGCGGTTTTCGGTCTCAAGTTCTCCCACGCGGCTTTCGAGGATTTTGAATCGTTCTTCCCACTCTCCCCCTGAAGGCCCGTCCGAGGCCTCGCAAGTGAATGTTGCTGTCGCTAATAACACCAGCGAGAAAAATAGTAACATGAAAGTTTTTAGGGAATATTTAGCCATGGTTATTTCCTTCTCTTTTATAGTTGAGTTATTTTACGCAATTCACCCCAGCGTTTATTTTTAAACTCGTTGTTTTGTTTGTCATATACTTCTGTATCAAGCGGTATAATTCCTTTTTTTCAACTAACTTAAGTTTTTGATCAAGAACCTTATAAATACCCTCAATTTCTGCTTGCATATGATTTCTCACAATACAAACAACATAGGTGCCTTTTTCGCGTAATTTTTCTAAAAGCATATAATTTACAGCACCTGCATGACCCTGAATAAGCCCTTGGAACAGAACTTCAAAAGACTTTAATTGCGCGGTAAATTCATTGCGTTCCGAATTCAAGAAATTGATCATAGGCTCGAGGATCGGGACATGTTTGCTGACAAAGGGAAATACGACTTGATCATCAAGATCCATGTGATTCATTAGTATCGATTTTAATTGCTGGACCGTTTCATTAATGACTTTAGTATTTTTCGAGAAAGACATTTTCCCTTCGTAATGAAGGTTTTGTATCGAGTCATAAAGCAAATCTAATTTTTCAAGAACAAGATTTTTTTCCTCTTCAAAGGACCTAAGAATATTCATTTGCGCGCTCCATACTATGTTTAACTCTTGGCAATAGTATAATAAAAAGCGTTTCTTAAATCTGTATCTGGAGATATAAAATCAAAAAATAACGAAATATTCTATATTTAGGAAAAATGCCGTAACTGATTGGAGTTTATTAACTTGCGGATATTAGCGGAGATTTTGATTAAAGCAGTGCTTTGTTGAGCCCTTCTTTATCAAGAATAGTTATGGAATGAGACGGGGAAGATATTAACTTCAGATCTTTCAATTGCTTAAGATGGCGAGCAATGGTTATCCGTGTAACACCTAATCGCTGAGCAATTTCTTCTTGAGTCATCTTCAGACAGATGCAGTTTTCTTCTGCACACTGGCATTCCTGATGGTTTGCCATCTCCAATATAAATTTAATCAGTCGTTTGCGGGGATCATCCATGGAAACCGTTTCAATCAGAGAACTAAACCGGCATAGCCTCTCAGCAAAAATACGGCTTAAAGTATGTGCCATACGCGAATTATTTTTAACCATCTGAACATAGTTGAAGCGGGATAAAAAGAAAACTGAACAATCTGTTATTGCCGAGGCCGAGGATGAGCATGACCAACAGGCTTGTCCGGGATTGCATGCACATGTATCACCGGGTCCTAAAACCTCCAAAATTTGTTCACGGCCTTCGGATGAAAGGCGGAATATTTTAACACGGCCTGACTGCACAATAAAAACCCGTTCGCACGCCATCCCTTCAGAAAAAAGGATTTCTCCTTTTTTAAAAGTCTCTTCTCTCAGGCATTTACCTATGGCATTTCTCTCTTCCGTGGGAAGGTCACGAAAGAGAGCGATATCATTTAACCGAAGCGTTCTGTTATTGCCGATAGGGTTCATCGCATCCCCCCTTAATTTCAATTATACTCATGCACTTTCCTCAAAATGCTCAAGACCGTCGCGAGCCACTGTAACATACGGTCAACCGTAGGTTTCAATAAATATGTTCTTTTTCATGGTCTGTCCCTAAGCGGGGGCAGCCCCCGCAACATCTCGCCCCCCTTCGATTTTGCTCTATATTACCATCGTTTGCGGGGGTTGTGAAGGGGTTTGGTTGGGCATCTTTACGACTTCAATGATATGACCAGATGTTTCCCGAACACTTCGCTGATCATCTCAAGCGTTTTGACCGTTGGGTTGCATTTTCGCGGGTTCTCCAGCTTTTGATAGGCTTGATACGAGATCCCGAGTTTTTTGGCGATCTGGGACTGGCTCATGCCGTTGCGGGCCTTGCGCAACTGATAGGCCAGCGAGATGTGCGGCGCCACTTCAATGGCGTGGCTATTCGGGTATTTCTTTTTACGGGCTTCGGGCAGCTTATAGCCGCGCTCAAAATCCGACTCCAGGCACCCGTTCAAGGCCTCTTGGGCGTTGTCAAGGGCTTCGTTAAGCGTTTCTCCGTAGGTGTTGACGCTGGGAATGTCGGGAAATGTGACCAGGTAAGAACCTTCGGTCTTTTTTATAACGGCTGTGTAGTTCATGGCTTGGCCCTTTTTTTGACCCCGGCCTGTTTTAAGACGGCGTGAACGAGGCCGGGCGGCAGGTCTTTGCTGCCATGCACCGGAACGGGGATGGAACGCGCGCCTTCTTTGACCAAAATATGATGGCTGCCTTTGATCCTGTCAAGCTTCCACCCGTGATCCGTCAATATCCTTATCAGTTCGTTCCCGTTCATTTAAACTATACAACCTATAAGTTGCATTGTCAAGACAATAAACCTCCACTTTTCGTTCCCTGTTTATATTATAGGGAAATAGGCGCTAAGTTCGGGGCTCAATAAAAAATCCCCCACAAATTGGGAAATCGATTTATGGGGGATGAATTAAAAGCTTATGGTTTTATTGGGGATTTCTTTTAACGGTCTTATATTAAACACGCCGAACTGATTTGTCAATGGGGAAAAATAATTGGGACAGCCCGCCCGTTCTTTGAACGGGCGAGGCCTCGCCTTCGGCGGGCGCCCTATTCCCTTGGTTTCGAGGCGTCCGCGGCGACTTTTTTGGCGGAATCGATGATCGACTTGTAGCTTGAGGTATCTATCCCTGCGTCTTTCATCATGGTCCCATCGGGCGCGTTCTGCCGGGCCGTTCTCGTCATGACCCAATAGATAAACCCAATGATGGCCAGCACC
>DATDQB010000016.1:0-6074 GCA_035292445.1 Candidatus Omnitrophota bacterium | reverse complement strand
GCGAAAGCTCCGTGGCACTCAGCGGAGGCTGGTTACGCAAGGCCGTTTCAACATTTAATAAATTTTCTGTGACGGACAGCGATTTATGGTGAACAAAGATTACGCTCGCCCCTTTCAAGTAAACGAGTCGCCAGTCAGGGTTCTGGAATAGATATTCCATCAGGGCGTTTGTCGTTCCGAAATTGCCGTCCAAAAGAGCCAGGTCAAAATTATATTTTTCCATGAGGGACGGCGCATATTTGCGGGGATTGGTCATGAGGCGCAAATAATCGGCGTAGAATTCCTCGTTGGCCTGGCGCCCATCGACAAAAGCTTTGAGTTGGGGGAACCTTTTCCACATGATGTATCCCCCATAGCCGTCCCAATTGAGGACGCGTCCTTGCAAACCGTGGTGCTTGAGGAATGCCAGGGCGTTGACCGGCGTGTAGGGGCTTAAGGCAAGGCCGATTTCAGGAGTGAATTTACCGTCAATGAAAGCTTTTTTGTTTATAAAGCGCGCGACGTTCAACAGTAAGAAGGCAGTCAAGACGATATAAAAGGCGCGTTCCCACGCCGCGCGGGAGGCCTTTTTTTGCCAATAGATGTTAAGGCCGGCCTGCTTGGCCGATTCCAGGATGACATACGCGCTGCATAGCAGGAAAAATGTCGCCGCGCGCTTCGTGTAAAGAAACATGAAGAAGGAACAAACGAACAGTAGCACATGGGCAAACGTCCGTCTTTTGTTAGAAGCGAGCGCAGCCAGCGTTGCGGCAACAACGAAAAATATCCAGGCGCCTGCCCAGGAAAAAATATATTGAGGCGGCATGAGCTCAATCACGGAACCCGTTAAAAGTTTCCTGATGATAAAATCGCGGTCAAAGATGGCTTTAAACGGATACGCGGCCCCCTCCCACCCATAGGGGTTCATCAGAAAGGAAGCGAAGTAACCGGCCGTGGCGAGCGTGATGTCTTTGATCTTTTGTCGGCATACGGCAAGCTGCGAAAGGTTGTTTTGCATTTTCTGATTCGCGTATTCGACCATATAAGAGAAGAGAAAAATCCCCAACAGAGAGCTGCCGTAGACAAAAGCGCCCAGATGGAGATTGATCCAGGCGGCTGAAAGAAGCGGGATCAAGAAGATTTTTTTCGCGACGGTTTCATCATGGTTTAGCAAAAGGATCAGAAACAGCTGGATGAAGATGAGGTTGAACAGATAGGGCCTTAAGTTCGCGCGGGTGTCAAGCCCGAGGCACATCGTCAACAGGAGGATCATGAGGAAGGCCGCGGGGATATGCTTGTTTGCCTGGCGGAAGAAAATCATAAAAGCGGCAAGAAAGATTATGACGCGAAACGCCTTTAACGCCGCCACATCCCCCAGCAAGAATAGTGCATAAAGCAAACAGCTGCCCGGCGCCTGGGTGAGGATCCATGGGGCGGGTGTGGCGCTGATCGAAAAAACATCCCTCGTAGGAAATGCACCAAAGGTGGACATCCATCGGCCTACGCTCAAATGCCACCAGACGTCCTCTATCTCAACGGGGCGGTAGAAAAAAACTACGGCAAAGGCCGCCAAGGTTACCCAGCTGCCGATCCGCAGGAAGGCGTCGATTTTGTCCTTATTCAACTTTAAGATTCTTAAGATCCAAATTTGATCAGGTATAGAATATGATATATAGAAGCATCAGGACGGTGAAGAAAGAGATAAGGTAGAAATCGTTAAAATAGAAGAAATCGGAAAGCCGTTCTCCCGTCGTGTATGCCAGGGGCTTGATTTCCTTTTCGACCGAGCCGGCGTTACGCAACTGAAGGACATCCATCTTTTTAAGCCGCAGGAACTTATCGGCGATCCGATAGGCCTGCAGTTTGCGCTGCTCGATCAGATCCATGACTTTTTTTTCCGAGATGGCCAAAAGCTGGGCCGTTTCCCGCACCGAGATGAATTGTGTCGTTGACATGGTTAAAATATTTATTTAATCAGTTTCCCACGCGTTCCGAAGATACCCAATTGTCGATGGCCGAGCGCTCGAATTTCCAGGTGTTGCCTTCCCTTTTTCCCGGGATCTTACCGGAGTTGGCCAGCGCTTCGATCTCGCTTGTATCGATTTCCAGGTACTTGGAGACTTCCCGGATGTCCAGAAGGTCCTGGTCGCTTCCCTGTCCCTCGGCGCTCATCTGGCAGCGGCCCTGGAAAATGGCCCCTTCCACGATGTTCAATTTCGGCGTTGAGACGTTCCCGTGAAGGACGGCCGTAGGCATAAGAACCAGCATTTTGTTGGCGGTGATGTCCCCTTTGATCTTTCCGGCGATGACGATATTGTCCCCTTTGATGTTGGCCTCGACCTTGGCGGAACTGCCGATGGTTAAAGTGCCGCGCGTTTCCAGATTGCCGGTAAAGTTGCCGTTGATCTTCAGATTGACCGTATCCTTAAAATGTAACGACCCCTGCATTTCCGCGCTGATCTCAACAACCTTGTTATCTTCTTCGACCTGCTCTCTCGGATTTTTTCGACCTAAAGCCATGGTTCTCCTCCTTTAAAGGATGTCCTTATCTTTGAATTTTTCGCTTAACATGCGCTCGACTGAGCGCATGCCGATCAAGACGACGAACACGACGATGGAAACGGTAATGGCGGAAACATAGTCGCCGGCGCCGACCGCTATCCCTACGCCGGAGACGATCCAAAGGGTCGCCGCCGAGGTCAGCCCCGAGACGTGGTTGCCGGCCCGGATGATGGTGCCCGCGCACAGGAACCCGATGCCGGTGGTGATACCGGTGATCATGCGGGTCGGGTCAACGATGGTCACTTCTTTGTAGGCCTCAAAGACGAACAACGATGTCAAGACGATCAGCGTTGAGCCGACACCGACAAGGATGTGCGTCCTTAGATCCGCCACTTTCTGGCGGATTTCGCGCTCGATGCCGATGAAAGCGCTTAAGATGACGGACAGAAATACTTTAAAAATAATGGTCGTGATATCCACCGCATTATTTCCTTTCCTGATAGGCCAGCCCTGCGACCATGGCCGCGTTGTCCAGGCATAAAGCAAGAGGCGGTATGAAACAATCGATCCCCTCCCGTTGGGCCTCTTGGGTGAGTTGGCTCCTTAACTGCGAATTGGCGGCCACCCCTCCTCCAACCAGAAGCGTTTTGGTTTTATAGCGCCGGCAGGCTGCTAAACTTTTTTTTATGAGAACGGAAACAATGCTGTTTTGAAAAGCAAAGGCAACGTCTTTAACACAGTATCCGGGATCGTTTTGGTGCTTTCGCGTGTGATATAAGACCGCGGTCTTGATGCCGCTGAAGCTAAAATCTAATGTATCAGGTAATTCGGCGCATGTAAATTGAAGATGTGTCTTTTTTGCCTGCTGCGCGAGCGTGTCGATCTGTGGGCCGCCGGGATAGCCTAAGCGTAAGATGCGCGCCACCTTGTCAAAAGCCTCGCCGGCGGCATCATCGCGGGTTGAGCCTATCAATTTTATATTCTTAAAATTTTTGATATAAAAAAGGTTCGTGTGCCCTCCCGAGACGACAAGCCCGATGGCCGGCAGGCGGGGCTGCTTGAAGCCGTTGTTGGAGAAAGTCAGGAAGTTGGCGTACAAATGGGCTTTCACGTGGTCAATGGGGATGAAGGGTTTTTTAAGCGTGTAGCTTAAAGCGCGGGCAAAGGAAATGCCGACCAGCAAAGAGCCTATTAAGCCCGGTGATTGCGTAACGGCGATTGTATCGATGTCTTTGACTTGGGCGCCGGCTTCCTGCAAGGCCTCATCAACGATACGCTGGATGCATTCCAGCTGCCTTCGGGAAGCGATCTCAGGGATGACCCCGCCGAATTTTTTGTGCTCTTTGAGGCTTGAGGTGACGACGTTGGAGAGGATCCGCCGGCCGTCTTCGACAACGGCCGCGGAGGTCTCATCACAAGAAGTTTCGATACCGAGGATCTTCATTTTTTACAATGATTCGGCGGCAGCGGGTGTTGCTTGCGCCGCGGGAGCTCCTCTGTCGTTATAATCTTTGTACACGCGGATGCCCTTGATGACGCTGATGGCGCTTTGGACCTGGTTGTCCGCCAGAAGTTTTTCTTTGATTTCTTTCTCTTCTTTTTCTTTCTTTAATTTTTCCGGGTCTTCGGTATTTTTTAATTCAACGTCATCGAAGACTTTTGTGACGTCCTTTTCCTGCTTTTTCTCGTCCGTTTCTTCCGGGACGAACAAGTCCACCACGATATCGGGCTCGATCCCTTTGCCGTGGATGGATTCGCCCGAAGGGGTAAAGTATTTGCTGGTGGTCAGCCTGAGCCCGGAACCGTCCGGTAAAGGAATAACTGATTGAACTGAACCCTTTCCGAAGGACGTCATCCCCAAGATAATAGCGCGTTTGTTGTCTTTGAGAGCGCCGGCCAGGATTTCGCTGCCGGAGGCGCTTCCCTCATTAATAAGGACGACCATGGGCCAGTCAAAGACATCGGTCTTATTGGTCGATTTGGTGACCGTGTTTTGGGACAGTCGCCGGCCTTTGGTGGAGACAATGGTCTGGCCTTCGGGTAAGAACAATTCTGTGATTTTGATGGCCACGTTTAAAAGCCCGCCGGGGTTATTGCGTAAATCCAGGATCAAACTGTCCGCCCCCTGTTGTTTCAAATCATCCAGGGCTGCTTTGAAGTCTTTGGCCGAATCTTCGCGGAACTCCGCCAGGCGGACGAAACCGATTTTGTCTTCCAGGATTTGCGTAAATTTCACGTCCTGGATGTGGATGATTTCGCGGGTCACCTCAAATTCAAGGATCTTGAATTCATCTTCGCGCAGGACCGTGATCTTGACGGCCGTCCCCGGTTTGCCGCGCAGCTTTTTGACGGCATCGCTTAAAGTGATGTCTTTGGTGAGCTCATCTTCGATCTTGACGATGCGGTCTCCCGCTTTAATGCCGGCTTTCCAAGCGGGGGTGTCCTCAATCGGGGTAATGACCGTCAGCAATCCGTCCCGGATGGAAATTTCGATGCCGAGCCCGCCGAATTTCCCCTGGGTCTCGGTCTTTAATTCTTTGTATTCTTCCTGGTCAAGGAACTGGCTGTGAGGGTCCAAGGAAGCCAGCATCCCCTTGAGAGAGCCGTAGATCAAGTCTTTGGGCTCCAGCTCATCCACATAATCGGCCTGGATGGTCGTTAAGGTATAACTGTACAACTCGATCTGTGAGAAGAGATCGTCTTTGGTTTTACGGTCGATTTGTGATATGGCCAGCGTTGTCAATGACAAAACGATGACCAGCGCCGTGACGGCGACTAAAAGTTTTTTACCCATGAATGAGCCTCCTTTTAATCATCTCCCCGATCTTTTTCGGGTTTGCTTTTCCCTGAGATTTTTTCATGCCTTGGCCGACCAAAAATCCGACGGCCTTTTCGTTGCCGCCGCGGATCTCCTCGGCGATTTTTTCATTTTCCTTGATGAGCGCGTCGATGAGCGCCTCCAACGCGCCGTCATCGGACACCTGGGCCAATCCCTTTTCTTTGATAATGGCTTCGGTATCTTTCCCGGTGTCCATGATATGTTTCAAGACTTCTTTGCCCGTCAGGTTGCTTAAGGTGCCGTCCTCGACTTTGGCGATCAGCGTCGTCAAATTCTTCGGTTCGAGCCGGGTGTCTTTAAAGGCGGCCTTTCGTTCGTTCAACTCTTTCAGGACATCCGCGCCGATCCAGTTGCAGATTTTTTTGGGGTTTGGGTAAAGTTTGGCGCATTCTTCAAAAAAGTTCGCCAGATGGCGGTCCTGGATCAGGATGCCGGTATCGTAGTCGTTCAATTGGTACTCTTTGATGAAGCGGTCAAATTTTTCGTTGGGCAGCTCCGGAAGCGTTTCGCGCACTTTTTCTATTTCGCTTTTTTCGACCGTAAAGGGCACCAGATCCGGATCCGGAAAGTAACGGTAATCATGCGCCTCTTCTTTGCTTCGCATCGGCAGGGTCATGGCTTTTGTTTCGTCCCACAAGCGGGTTTCCTGGATGATGCGCTCACCCGATTCAAGGGCTTTGCGTTGGCGATTGATCTCGTATTCGATGCCGGATTTGACGGCGCGGAACGAATTCATGTTCTTGATCTCGGTCTT
>DATDQB010000015.1:0-21881 GCA_035292445.1 Candidatus Omnitrophota bacterium | reverse complement strand
AAAAAATTTGGCTGATCATCATTGAGCGGGACATTCCAACCGGCGCGCTGCCTGTTCCCGTAACTGTTCAAGTAGAATTCAGAACGTTTAAACCGTCGGCGCAAATCAAAATAATAATGATTCATAAAAAGCAGATCGTATTTATTGAGAGTATCGCCCGTGCCGATGCCAACCGTAAAACGTTCGTACGTAGTATTAAAATCATTACCGAAGCCCAGATCGATCTCCCACAGATCAAATGGCGAGAACCGCACAAATTCCTTTAACGTGAAATAGGTAGGCTCAGATTCAAATTCACCAAAAGAAGCGCTCCCATGAGCCCCTTCTTCACGCATGGTAAAGGAAGAAAATTGGGCCTTGGAGTAAACATCTTTTTTCTCAATTAAAGGGGAATAAACTTCATTCAGCGTGGCCGCGTTTACCGAAAAAGGAAGGAATAAAGTGAGGATAAAAAAAATAACATATAAAATAACATTCATAAACAGTATTATACTCTTATCAATAAGAAGGGGACAGGCGCTTTTAACAAAAGTGCCCATCCCCGTAAAAATTATGCCTTCGCCGATGGCGGTTTAGCGGGCGAAAATATCTTCTTAAGGAACCGGAACATCATTTTCAAGAACCAAATGGACACCAGGATCAAAATAACGGTAATAATAAGCGCCAGGATCGGATGCTTGATGATCAAATACATGATGCCAACAACGGACGCATCCTCCGTAACGCTGGCGATGGAATTGGTCACCGGCTCAGGCGAGGTATTGATGGCCACCCGCGCGGTCGCTTTGGTCAAATGAGCGTCCAAGGCGACCCCTCCCGTTAAAAGGGCCATGGGGAACTGTCATTGCTCTGCGGCACCGGAAAGCGCCAGGTAACCCAAAACGAAACCTCCGACGGGACGGATAAAGGTGTGCACCGTATCCCACATCGAATCCACATAAGGGATTTTATCAGCGACAAATTGAATGATGTATAAAATGATAGCGACGGCAATGACCAACGGGTTCGCCAGCACATCCAATTCGCCGGGAAGGTTCAGCCAATGCATGCGGTGAGCGATGCCCAAACCAGCCGTCGTTAAATACAGATTAATGCCGGAGGTCCAGGAACTTCCTATCAATAAAGGTAATGCTTGCAACGTATCCATGTGTCTTTATTTACGCTTCTCCTTGTTGAGACCCTTGCCCTTTAATTCAATAAATCAATCGAGCGCCCTACTCTTTTCTTGCAAGCCAACCGGAAGATCAAATGCGCCATGGCCACGTCCTGAATGGCCAGTCCGGTCGAATCAAATACCGTTATTTCTTCTTTGGAGGCCCTGCCCTTCTTGCGCCCCAACGCGATCTGGGCAATCTCGGCATAGATATCGCGACGGGAGATTATCTTCCTACTAAAAGGAACATTGATCTCCCCGCTATGGGAAGCTTGCTGCCAATCATCGATAACAACCTTCGCCTTCTTTAAGATAGCCGGCTCCAGCTCTTCCTTGCCTTTGGCATCGGCCCCAATGGCATTTATATGGACGCCTTTTTTTAACCATCTCAACTGAACCAAAGGCTTGCGCGAAGGTGTTGTCGTCACCACAATATCGCAATCACGCACGCAGGCCTCAACGGAAGGAACTCCTTTCATACGATAACGCGAAGTTTTCATCGTTTTCAGAAAACGGTCAATGTCCTCCCTTTTATTTCCCCAAACCTTCACCTCTTTAATCCTAAAAAACTGCGCCAGGGCCAACAACTGTGTTTTGGCCTGCTCTCCGCAGCCCACCAGCCCAATGACGGCTGAATCTTTGCGGGCGAGATATTTGGCCGCAACCGCCCCGGCCGCTCCCGTCCGTAAATTGGTGATATACGTGGCGTCCATAATGGCCAAGGGAAAACCGGTCCTTGGATCGCTTAGGATCATCACAGCCATGACCGTCGGCAGTCCTTTTGATGTGTTATCCGGATGCACGTTGACCCATTTGAGGGCGCTGGCCTCGATCCCCTCGAGATACGCCGGCATGGCGCGGAAATCGCCGTTATATTTATCCAGATGAAGATAGATCTTGGCGGGCATTTGGGCTTTGCCCTGCCCGTAAAGGCGGAAGGCCTCCTCCACGCATCGAACGGCGCTCTTCATATCCACCAATTTCTCGATATCTTTTCTCGTTAAAATAAGTGTTTTTCTTCGTTTCATGATAAAAATTATTATATAATAAAAAACAAGCTTACTTATAGGTTAAATTGAAATTATGAAAATGACGCGATGGATATTAAGCGGGTTGATTCTTTCTTTTCAGATCGGGGCCATTATCTATGCCCGGTTTGCCCCCATGCGCTATTTCTGCTGGGCGCCCTATGATACGATCAGCGTTTATTCTGTAGACGTCGACATCGCCGACAAAAGCCTTAGTGAAGATGAAATCAAACAAAGATACCGTCTTGGGAGTTATGGAAAGGACAGTCGCTCTATCCATCATATTATGAAAATACTGGAACAATACGAAAAGACATACGGCAGCCATGACAAGGCCAATATTACGCTCAAATATACCGTCAACGGCAAAGAAGAGAGGCATTGGATATGGGTGGATTGACAACGGACCGACAGAACTCCTGGAATCCCCTGGTCTTATCCCATACGGCTCTTCCGGCGCCGCTTCTATTATCCGCCAAACTGCTCGTTCTTTACTGGATTATCAATAAAGATTTCCTGTCGCTGCCGGAACCTTTTCTCCCCTTTATACCCGTCTTTGACCTAATAAAGAGCCCTTATCTGTATACTCAATTCCTCCAATGCGCTTTTTTGATATTTGCCATGATGCTTTTTCTTAACAGGGTCGTCCGCCTCTGCTCATTCATGGCGGGATTCATTATTTTTCTTTGCATCCTCGGCGCCAGAGACTATTTCTCCAACTCATATTTCTTCTTTGCCTGTTTTCTCATGCTCATCGGGCTTTACAATAATGAAAAATCCCTGTGGCTGTTACGAGCCCAGATCGCGCTGGTTTATTTCGGGGCCGGATTAAATAAAATCTTTGACGCGGACTGGTTGACAGGACAGTATTTTGAATTCTGGGCTAGGGAAATATTGCGGCATTCCTGGTATATCAGCTTATCCGATCAGTTTTCACCCATGCTTATTTCAAAAATAATTTGCTGGCTGATAATGCTGGCGGAAGGGGCGCTGGCGGTCCTTTTTACCTTTCCATCTTTGACATCCCTGGCCATCGCCTTAGGCATTTTATTTCACACAGGCGCACTAGTATTTACAGGCGCACCAGACTCCGCCGCTTTTTTATACGCTATGCTTTGTTCTTACGTGGCCTTTATCCACCGGCCTGAGGAACCCTCACAAACGCAACGCCTTCGGCACAACCCTATTCTTTATTTTGCGCTTGCCGCCCTTTACCTGGTCGTTTTCTAAATATTATTTATTTCTTTCGTAAAGCTTAAGAAAAGTGGCCTGGAGGACCCACTCATTTTCCATGTTATAACTGCGCGAGAAAACGATCTTGCCCGTTTGTTTGTTGAGGGAGACCAGAAAAACGACTGGGAACATCCCCTTGGGCATTTCATGAAAACCGACGAACCAATAATCTTCATGGCGGGGGACGTTCTCAAATTCCGTTAAAAGCAGCGGCTCCTCGAGGTTGTAGCTTTTGGGCGGCGTTTTTTCTTTGACGATCTTCTTGGCGATAATGATCGCCTCATCGGTGGTGATGCCGTCTTCATAAACGACCGTCTTGAAGGCCTCCTCAATAGGATCGATCTTTTTCGTCGTGACGCACGCCGTTAAAAAAAACACAAGTCCGATCATTAAAACTCTTTTCATAAACCCCTATCCTTTCTTGGAAATGACCTTATAAACTGCGCCGGCCACAACAGCCGGAATGATAAAGCTCAAGAACGATACATGAAACCACAAAGGAACGATCCCCCAATAACGGCGCTGGATAAAAATACCGATAATTAACTGAATGATCCCTTGAATAAAAGCAAAACGTTTTTTATGGGCCCTTGTGATCGTAGCATTAATATACCCGGCGATAAATGAAAAATCAAAACTTAATAGCACAATAATTAAATTAATAACAAAATGATCGGTCGTTCCATCGGGCTTAAATTGCCCGGAGAATATCCACGGCAACAGCTTGTTCAAAGAAAACCAAAGAAACGACCATACCGACACGCCAACCAGGATGCCTAGCGCTCCATGGGTCATATTATTTAATAATGCCTTCCAAGTAAGGTGTTTTAAGGCTGAACTTCTCCGATAAAACATTGATCTCGTTGATCAAAACCGTATTATCCCCTTCATAGCGGAGCTGGCTGATCAGATCGAATAATTTGTTATAGGCCCAATTGCGGGCAATATCCTCATCACCGAGATAGGCCTGGTCAAAGCCGCTTTTTAAGATGTATTCTTTGGTCTTGCCTTCCACCTCACCTAAAAGCTGCATCGCAAATTCGGTTTCTTTGTCATATGTACCGTAAAGAGAGAACTCGGCGCCTCTGAAAAAATCCGGCAAAATATGCGGGAATACCTCCCCTTCATCGAGGCCGCTAAAATAATAACGCAGATTAAGAATGATAGGGTCATCAATTTTTTCAGAAAGCTGCATGATCTGCTGGCTGATCAGATTGGTCCGGGAAGAATATTCCGACCAGCCGCGATTTTTATAAGCGATGAAATCCAGCATGTACCTATTCACCCTCAACCCGCCGCTTAAGGTATAGATGGCCTTTTTACCATTGTTGATCTTTGAGATTTTATTGATGACCTCGCGGGGATTGACAAGGCCTTTGGTCGGATGGCCATCGCTTAAGAGGATAAGATAAGCGGGCTGGCGTTTAGCGCCACGATGGATGCTTTTGGAAAGGACCTCAAAAACGTCCGTTTTTTCGGCCGTACGAAACCGTTCTATAAAACGGATAGCCCTGTCAATATTGACTTGAGTGGGAGGCACCGATTCCTGCTGGAACTCAAAAATGATCTCCTTGAACATGATCACGTTAAAAAGGTCATTCTCGTTAAGAAGCGCCAAGCTCTGCGCGATGCCCTTTTTAAACTCCTCAAGCCGCTCTTCTTCAACGCTGTTGGAACAATCGACCAGGAATATGACCTCTTTCGAATCGGTCTTCAAATTTTTGTTGTCTTCCCCCGCGCGGATGGTGATCTTAAAATACTTCTGTTGATCCTTCGGGTCCTGGTAAACGCCCAGCGTCCATATCAGCTCCGTTTTTAATTCCTCAACGTTTTGTAAACGGGATATCACGGGCATCTGCCTTTGCTTGACATTCGTTTCCTGCCGCTTGGTCATTTCAAAAGTGTCTTTGACCAACGCCGGCGTAAACCCGGGCATTTTATCGATAAAATCTTCGCTGACATCGATCTGGGCCTCTTGGGCCTCATCAATAACGTCCCGGTAATTAAGCTCGATGGTGCCGGCCAATTGAGATTTGACCGGACGGTCTATTTTTTTTCTTAAATGATCGTACTCAACGGAATCTGTCTCACGGGGTTCGATCAATTGAATGGGTTCCTGAGGGTTAGCCAATTGTTCCATTTTCTCAGGAAAGGCCGCGGAGGGCTTATTCTGCGTGCGCTCTTTTTCCAAGAACGATTCGATATCCTTGACAACGGAGGGCGTCTCAAATCGGAAGGTGGCCTCGGGCCTATCCGTAGAAATAGGCATCAGCGGCTGCTCAATCACCGCCTCATCGCGGGCGATCTTGACCTGAAACAACCGATCAGGCGACGACGGCGGGACAACCACTCCCGGAATACGAAGAATATTGGACGTAATAATAAAGCCTAGATGGATCCCCAAGGATAAAAACAGGGCCGTATACCGATAGTGTTTATTGGCGAATAGCCTGGATTCGTTCGCCGGCTTTTTGGGCCAATTCATTATTTTGAAAACGTTCCACCAATTCTTCATAAGTCTTAAGCGCCTCTCGCTGTTTATTTTGTTTCTCCAACAACTCCCCCGCCTTATAAAGGGCCTTGGGCACAAGCTGTTCGTCATCGTATAAAACCGCGACCAATAGATAATATTTTACCGCTGCCTCCAAATTTCCCTGCAACTCCTCAAGCTCTCCCAACTGAAAACGGGCATGAATGCTGACGGTGTTATCTTGCGGATTGGCTTCAACAATCTCCTCTAAGGCTTTTTCCGCCTCATCGTAGTTCTCGGCCGCTTGAAGGCTGGAGGCCTTCTTCACTTTAGCCGCCGCGCTGTATTCATCGCTGTCGGGGCTTGAAATGGCCACGTCATATTGCTCGATGGCTTTTTGATGCTCATTCATCCCGTAAAACGCCTCGGCTTTAAAATAAGCGATAGCCGCCTTCTCTTTGGCAGTCGCTTTTTCCAAAGGAATCTGTTCTAACGCTTGCAAGCCTTCCTGATATTTTTCTTTGTCGATCAATTGCTGGGCGAGCCAGATGAAAGTGGCGACCGTCAGGTCATTTTCCTTGAATTCACTCAAGATTTTTCTCAAGAACTCAAAGGCTTTCTGAGGGTCATCCTGTTCGATAAAGATACCGACGGAATTTTTCAACGAAGAATAATACTGCTTCTCGCCGCTTTGTTCCAAAGAGATAGACGCATACGTCTTTAACGCATCCTCCCAACGACCCGATGCCTGCTGGCTGTAGCCAAGAAGAAATTTGACTTCTGAAACCCTTGTCGAATCGGGAAACTGTTTCAAATATTGCTGATACATATCGGCCGCCGCCCCAAGGTCATTGCTTTTGGTATATACATGCCCCAGTAAATAAAAAACCTTCTCAAGATGCTCCCCGGCAGGATACTTTTCCATATAGGCCCGGCCAAGCTCAAAAGCTTTTGTTATCTCATCTGTTTGTGCTTGAAGAAGAAACGCGTTATATAAAGCGTGCTCTTTGAGCGGCTCGCGGGGTGCCGTTTCATAAAAATTCAACAATAACGACAAGGCCTGCTCGGTTTGCCCCAACGTTTTTAAACAAAGTGCCCTGCCCCAGATCGCTTCCTGCAAAAAAGCGGATTGGGGGTGGTCGCTGATGATTTTTTCATACGCGCTTAACGCGGTTTGAAACTGTTCCAACCCATAATAACTCTCCGCTTCAAGAAAAAGCAATTCATCCGTTTTTTGAACGACCGGGGCCAATTCTTGCTGAACCATCTCAAGGGCTTTCTGATATTCTTTGGTCTTGATCAAGATCTCCGCCCTTTTTGCCAAAGCCATTGATAGCTGCTCTTTGTCCAGCTGCGGCAATTGAAGGGCTTGGTTGATCGTTTCCAACGCCTGGGCGAATTGGGAAAGCCGGATCAGCGCATTCGCCATGACATAATACGCTTGAAAATCCTCTTTAGACTTTTCAGCCTTTTCTTTAAACAATGAAAACGTATTTTGAACATCCCCGAACCGGCCGGCATTAAAAGAAGCGCTCATCAGATTAAGCGCGGCCTGCTGCGCCAACGGTTGACCAGGATATTTAGAAGTAATGTCTTTGAACGTCTGGATGGCTTCTTCATATTGCTGCGCGGAAAACTGCGCTTCGCCTTTCTTGAAAAGCGCCCATTGGCGCACCTCATCATCGGGGGCCAATTCATGCGCTTTTTCATAAGCGGCCAACGCTTCAGCCAACTGATTTTTCTTTAGATAAACATCCCCGAGAAAAAGATGGCTCTGTGATGTGTATTCGCCTGCTTCATGGGAAGCGGCCTTCTTCAAGAATCCTTCCGCCGCATCCAATTGATCCAACCCGGCAAAACTCTGGCCCGCGTAAAACTGATAACTTTGCGTTAACGCAAACGGAAGCTGGTCCTCCTGGACTTTTGCAAAGGAGTCCGCTGCCGCTTGATATTGCTTGTCTAGGAGATGGATCTGTCCCAAACGGATATAAACGATGTGCCTTTTATAATCGTTGGGGAAACGGGAAAGGAATGTTCGGTAAGCCTCGGCGGCTTGTGGATAGGCATTTTTAAAAAAATGGCATTCGCCGATGCCCAGATAGGCTTCGCTTAAATACTCACCTTCCTTATAGTCTTCAATGTATTTTTGGTATTCCGTTGCGGCGAGATCGTATAACCCGCGGGCAAAAAGACCGTTGGCGAAATCCAGCTGCTCCAACGCCTTGGCAGGTTGCTCCTGCGCCAAAGATGGAGCGGCCAAATAAACGAACCCGCAACATAAACACAGAAGAAATTTACGATAGGCTAAGACCATTACTTTTGTTGGCTGGCGGTTGCGGAAAACGAGATATCCCAGATGTTGGCACCGGCACAGGCGTCAAGAACCTGGATAATATATTTATGCATGGTACTTTCATCGGCCCGGATGATCACGGGCTGATCGGGAAATAACGCGGAAACCCGCAACAGCATGGTCTCCAGCTCCTGCGCGTTTAACAGTTTCTGGTTGACGATGTACTTCCCTTCTTTGGTGATGTTGATGATGACCTCCCCCGGAGAGCGTATAACGTCTTTGGCCGTCTTGGATTTGGGGACGCTGATATTGATCTCGGACTCCAGCTGGGCAAAAACCGAGAGTGTCATAAAAAAAATCATGGTAATAAAAATGATATCAATCAAGGGGGCCATCTGTATTTCAGGCCGTTGCTGCTGATAAGTGGATGGTTTATAGTCGGGCATGGCTTTTCTCCTTATTTCAGCTCGCCGACAAGCTTGATGATATCGGCGCAATAATTCTCAACGGTATTCGTGATCTGTTGGACGCGACCGCGAAAATAGGAATAGAACATGAGTGTCGGGATGGCAACGCTTAGCCCGCCGGCCGTTGTCACCATGGCTTTGGCGACCCCTCCGGCCAGCAAGATCGGCTTGACGACGGCGGTCTGAAACGCAACGACGTTAAATGCCTGGATCATCCCCAGAACCGTTCCCAATAATCCAACGAGCGGCGCTATCACCGCAATATCCCCCAAATAACTGATATTCTGCCATAAAGCCGCAACCTCTTTGCGCGCCAGACTATCCATGGCTTCTTTGGCAAAAACATTCCCTCTCGATCTTTTGGCGAGCCCCTCCAGTACAATGCGGGAAATAATGTTATCCTGCTTCTCGCACAACTCTTTGATGGCGATTTTATCGCCCCGCTCAAGCTTCTGGATCACTTCCCCCGCAAAGGCAGCCGGTGAAAGTTTGCTTTCCTTCATCGTCATAAAATCATAAATAATAATGGCCGCCGCCAGAATAGAAAGAAAAAGAAGAACGAACATGAGGCTTCCGCCGGCTTTGATCAGCTGCCAAACGGTCATCCCTTCCTGGGATTGTTCCATGGAAGTTACAATGGGCTTTAAGGCTTCCATTTCCTGCGCGCCCAAAACACTCGCCATCATTAATAAACCGCTGAGAAATAATAGCTGAACCATCAATTTTGTTGTCTTCATCAATATTCTCCTTTTTAACGCTTGAGTAATTAAGCTCTCTTTAACATCCTATCAAAAACCCCGTCTATTTTCATATATTATTTCACTTCTACATGGGCCTTAATGGAGTTGGCGATAAAACAATGAAGGTGCGCCTTCTCATGCAATAACTGTAGTTCTTCCTGGCTGGGCTTTTTATCCCCGCTGAAGCTGATGCGCGGATGTAAATGAATCCTTGTAACGGCCAATTGGCCATCTTCATTCTGCTCTAAAAAACCTACCGCCTCATCATGATAACTTTCAACAACGAGCCGCTTTTTTGAAGCGATGGCCAGAAAGGTCAGCATATGGCAGCCGGCGGCGGCTGCGACCAGCGCCTCTTCGGGATCGATATGGGTCGTTTTTCCTTTGTATTCGGGGGCTGCCGAGGCGTCAATCTTTACCTTGTTATCAAACTGCCAGGTATGCTCCCGATTATAGGTTTCATAATCAAAACTTTGTGTGCTCTTTTTCCAATCAATCGTGGCTTTGTGCTCTGACATTTTCCCCACCCTTTCTGTTAGGGCTGTATTATATCACAATGAAAATAACCTGGGGTAGACTGATTTCCAAAAAATCGTGCCAAAATATCCCCTGCATACATAAATTTTTAATGTACGTCCATAAAACGTTTATTTACAATAAGTTACGATATAATAACCGCCTGTGCTTGCTTGCCCTGGATATTCTTTATATTTTATACTTTCCTTAAGTATTAACCCTTTAACCTTAAGGAGGTTAAATGTAGCATTTAGGGAAAAACATAATCCGCTAAATGCCTGACTTTGGGCCTCCTTAAAGGATAAGGAGGCCCAAATCATTTATAGGGCCAACGAAAAGGAAAAGCTGGTGAATTATAATGTCGCATATATGAATATTCAAAACCTTACGATGCCAAAAAACGTCCAGATGGCTCTTGGTATTTCTGATCTTTCTGTCCCTGAGCTTGCTCGGGCATTCCTTTGCCCACGCCATGCTCCAGAAACTCTATTTTCATAATTACACGGATATCCCCGCCTTTCTTAAGTCCAATCGCATAGAAAACCTGGAAGACTATGTCCGCTGGCTGCAGGAACATGTGACCTACGCATCGGATGCGGACAAAGACGATTGGGCGGATCCTTTGATCACCTTGAATAAACAGACCGGCGACTGCGAAGATATCGCCTTTTTAAATGCGGAAGTGCTTAAACATTTCGGCTATGAACCGCAAGTGCTGGCCTACGGCCACGGCAAAGAAGCTCACGTGATTTGTTTATTTATAAAGGATGGGAAGTACTACATCTTTGACAACACTAAATTCTATCGCGAGATCACATCACCTTCTCTAAAAGAGATCTTCAAATTTCTCTCTCAAAAACACGAAGCTGAATTTCTTCTGCAATTAGACCGAAACCCAAAAAAACTGACCGTTTTATTTACCAATATCAAACAGCCTGCTTAATTAATGTAATACCCCGAAACGCGCAAGGGTAACGGCAGGTAAAGACAGAACCATGCTGACAATAGCCATCACAAGGACTTTTTTCATCGATCACTCCTTTTAAATAATCCTAATTTTTTACAAAGACAAATCCCATCGTCCGCGCGGTTTCTTTGTCCGTGGCCTTCGATGTCATTTTCGCCCGCTCCTCGTCCGTGCATTCGCCTTCATATTTAACAATCAATTTCCACGTCGGCTTGGAACGGTTATAGACCTTGCTCACCGGTTCCTGGCCCAAAAAACACCCCTTGGTGAAAGAAACAAAATCATCAGCACAGACATTAAGAATAAAATCATCTTTATAATCGATGCCCATTTGCGGAATATTGTTCTTAAGCCGAAATACCGTAAACTGTTCCTCGGTCACATCGGCGGTTAAATGACGGGGCGTAATAATGAGCCGCCCCTTCCTTTGGGGAATAGCCACTTCATCCTTTTCTAACGGATACTCCCCGTCTAGATCATAATAAACGTGCTGATCAAGCACGCTCATCTGGACCCTGGCCAAGGCGACATACTTTTGAAGATGCTCATGGACCGCCGGAACATAAAGCTCTTCCACGCAAATCCAGAACTCGTCATCATTAATTTTCGCCTGGGCAAAGGTGGCAATAATTTTCCCATGGATATTCAAAAGAGCATTATGCGGGGCCTGCATGTCATTGGAGGTCAGGCCGTTCAAAAAAGGGACGGGGTTGTTCTTAAAACTGATAACGCGTTTATTTGTATTATATAACCGCATCAGGCTGACGGAGCTCAATAGCCGCCTTTGCGCTTCATCATATCTTCCTTGTTTTCATAAACATCCGCTTTATCCTGAAAAACTTCTCCCTTTGAACTGTACACCGGCGCCTGTTCTTCCTTATCTTTTAAGCCTTCCACTTTGGCTTTGATATCGCTCGGTTTGGCCTCTTTATTTTCTTTTTCATCTTTGGGGACAACGATAGAGGTGGATTTTTTCCCTCCTTCCGAACAAAAGGTTGTGACCGTGATTTCATCATTGGCGGCGGCCTGCACATCGATCGAAAAAGCATAATGATTGGGGTCCACTTGCTGGCGGTTGGTTTTTGTCGCAACTTCCTCGCCATTTTTCATGATCGACACCTTGCGGATGTAATGCCGGGTGTGGTCCCGCGAGAGATGGTCCATATATACATAGAGCTTGCCTTCTTCCTTAATATAATCGATCTCCAAGATTGATGGCGGCGTGGCCCAACCATTGACACCAAAAAGAAGCATGGCCGTCATAACAGCAATAATTTTTTCCATCTGATCTCTCCTCTTTTATAAAAAACTCATTTGCTCTTCTTGTTTTTTCTTCTTGAACTTCGGTTGTTGTTCGATCTCTTTTAACCTTTCTTCGATATCCAAAACAAAAGAAGAAACGGGGTTTTCCATCGGTTTACCGAACATCATCCGTTTCTGGGCCCGCGTTAAATAAAGGCGCTCTTTAGCCCGTGTCATTCCCACATAAAATAAACGGCGCTCTTCTTCCACTTCCGTGCTCAGGCCTTCCAGTCGAAGCGGCAAAATGTTTTCCTCGCAGCCGACGATAAAAACAGCGCCAAACTCAAGCCCCTTGGACGCATGAAGCGTTATCAAGGAAACTTTCTCGGCATCTATCATAACATCGACCCCTCTGGTGGGGCAAACATCATCCTCTTCATTTTCTTTGCCACAAATGTTGGTGGGAATGCCGCTACGCTCGAACGCTTCTTTAAGCGCGTGCGCCTGTGAATTCAACCGGTACAGAACCGCGATGTCCCCAAAGCTGGCCTGGCCGTCCTCATCTGTCGCCACCCGTGAAGTATCCTGCGAAAACATGCTCGTTCCGCCGACCAATCGTTCAATGCTGTGCACCACGTACTCGGCCTCGGCTTTCTCGCTCGGGCAGGCATGAACTACCAAACGGCCTTCATTGTAAATATTGGCCGTCACGGCAGGAACATCCAGGGACGATTGCGCCATCACCTGCGAAGAAGCGGATAAAATATTCTTGGCTGACCGGTAATTTTCATTGAGATGAAAAATCCTTGATCCGGGAAAATCGTTGCGAAATTCCTGAAAGAACCGGACATTCGAGCCGCGGAACCCGTAAATCGCCTGGTTAGGGTCCCCGATAGCCGTCAAAGAATTATCGAAACCGACCAAAAGAGTAAGGAGTTTATGCTGGGCCGCGTTGATGTCCTGGTATTCATCGACGAAAATATAAGGATGACGCTTATGAAGAATCTCCCGAACGTCCCTTTCTTCCTCCAATAAACGTAACGCCTCCAGGATTAAATCATCATAATCGAAAGAATTGGCTTCTTTTAACCGTTTATTGTAGGCATTAAGCTCTTCCCACCCCTCACTTTCAAAAGCGACGGATTTGCACATTGAAATTTTATGAAGAAGCTCTTTGCGCTCTTTTTTCTTAAGCGACGGCCAAAGATGTTGAATCATCTCATCTTGAGCGTCTTCATCCAAAACCCGGAACCCTTCTTGAAAAGAAGTTTTATGAACAAATTCCGTAAGAATTTTAGAACAAAAACCATGAAAAGTTGCCGCAACCACGATGCGATCGGCATCAGGAATCATCTTTTTAAGACGCTCTTGCATTTCTTCGGCCGCTTTGTTCGTAAAAGTAACGGCCAGCATCTGCTGACCCTCATTAAGCTTCTCAATAAATTTGGTAAGCCGGCAGGTCAACGTGTGAGTTTTTCCCGTGCCAGGCCCGGCGACAATCAGAAGATGGCCATCTCGATAATCAACAGCCTGTTGCTGGGAGGCGTTCAGTTGTTTGGGAATTTGAACCGTGTTTGTTGGGGGCATATTAAAATAACGTCAGCTGCTCCGTTACATTTTCCCGTTCGCTGGAAGAAAAAATCTTGATGGTGCCGTATTCCCCGTCATAGCCGGCGGCGATATTGAGCTCTCCGGTGCGGTTGCGGCGGACGCCTTCCGCGATCAAAGAGCCGGCGACTTTTTGGATTCTTTCCAAAGGCGCGTCCATGAGGATAAAGAATTCATTGCCGAGTTTATTCAACATATCAAAATAAACCTGAAGGACGGCTTTACTGTTAGGCCCCACCTCTTTTGCATCCCCGATCACCTCGGGCAAAGGGACCAAGCGCTGATAGGGCCGCCAGCGCGGCGACTTGCGGCCTTCCTTTTGATCGGCCAACTCTTCCACGCGGGCCATCACCCCGACCGTAACAGCCTTCCCGCACTTAGGGCAAACGCCTTTGTGTTTAAGCGTCTCTTGCGGATGCATGCGCATCTGACAATTGCGGCAGCCGTCGTAATGATATTTTCCTTCTTCGGGATAAAATTCAACGGTGCCGGTCAAACCTTTGTCTTTCGGATCAGATAACGCTTTATAAATCGCCGGATAGGATAATTCCGTATCATAGATCGTCGCTTCGCGCCCCAATTTCGGCGGCGAATGCGCATCACCGTTGGAGACAAGCGCGTAAGGGTCCAGCTGGCTTAAACGCCAATTCATCAAAGGATCTGATGAAAGCCCCGTTTCGACGGCAAAAATGTGCTTGGTGAGATCCGCGAAACAATCTTCCATCTTATCGAACCCGCTTTTGGAACCCAACGCCGAAAACCACGGCGTCCAAATATGCGCCGGGATCAAATAACTTAACGGGTCCGTGCCCAAGACGATTTCCAGTAAGTTCCTGGAATCCAGGCCAAGGATCGGCCGGCCGTCGGATTTCAAATTACCGATGGTTGATAATTTCTCGATAAGTTTCGCCGCCGCCTTAAAATGCGGCGCGAAAACAACGTTGTGGACTTTGCGTACCTTATCCAAACGTTTATAAATGCTGGAGATCTCAACGGTGAGCATAAAGCGGACATCACTCTGGCAGGCTTTGGGAACGTCTCCGTAGGGAACGATCATTGACCGTTCCCTACCGGTCTTTTTTAATTTAAACAATCCCTCTTCCGCCGGCTCAAGCTTTTCCTGCAACTCTTTGAACCACGCCGGATGCGTAAAATCTCCCGTACCAACAATTTGGATGCCTTTAAGCTGGGCCCAGTATTCGAGGTATTCGAGGTTCAGATCTTTACTGGTCGCGCGGGAATAATAAGAATGAAGGTGTAAGTCGGTATAGAATTTCATACGTCCTTTACATTAACAAATCAGCCCATGCATTGCAAGACAAAAGCCGCGCCTACATCCTCTCGATGCGGGTCCTGTCAATTCCCAGGATCGGCCGCACCTTAAGCACGCTGAAAAAAAGGTCCGCGCTCTTGATGTGCTCTGTCTTTCGCACTTCTTTGACATGCCGCGGCAAAATGAAGGCGACCGTAAGCCGCGCGAAAGAAGAAATGACAAAAAGCGCCAGGATCTGATAACCGAATAACGCTGGAAGATGCGTGACCAAAAGGCCGCCGATGGCGGCCCCGGCAGATAGGGCCATGCCGTTGACAACGCTAAAATAGGCCAGACAGCGCGTCCTTTTTTCGGGGGATGCCGCATCAAAAATGAAATTGATCGTGCATAGGTTAAAGCCAGCCCATAAAAATCCGGAGAACATCTCAACAGCGACCAAATACACGGGATTGCGGCTGATGACCCAAAGAAGCGGGACGATGGCAATGAGCCGTGAAGTAAGCCTTAAGATCTTTAAACTCCCCACCTTATCGGCATGGCGGCCCCAACGCGCCACCACCAGATACAGCGTCAATGGCGCGGCGATGATGATCGTCGTGTACAACAGATAATTAAAATGAAGGTCCCGCAGCATCAAGACCGCAAAAAACGGCGCTGCCAAATTCACGGCAAAATTCATCGAAGCGACAAAAACGACGAACTTAACGAAATTGCTTTCCTTGATCCTCTTAAAGAACGCGTAAAAAGAAAACTGGTCTTCGTCCCGGTAGGATAAAGGCGGTTCGTACATCCGGCTCATGAAATAAAAAGACACCAACCGGCATATAAGCGCCAGAGCGAAAATGATCGTAAAACCGTAGGCCATATTGATCCTTCCCATGCGCTCTATGATAATGCCCCCCAGCCCCATCGAAGAGACCGTAAGCAACCCCAGCACGCGCTGTCTCCAGCCGAAGTATTCTCCTCTTTTATTGACGTTGACCAGATCCGACAGCAAAGACACCCATGCCGGTTGAAAAAGGCTGCCGAAAGCCGTGAAGGAAACGATAATGGCGATAAAAATGGCGTAATGGGGATTTCTCGAATAGGCAAAAATGGTCATGGCCGAAAGCATAACCGCCTGCAGGATCAACATGAACCCGACTGTTTTCTTGCGCGAGCCGAGTTTGCGATTAATATCCGCGCTCAAAAGCTGGATCAAGGAAGCGCAAAAGTTCGAGGCGCTGTTAAGGATACCGATATGCACCGCAGAGGCGCCCAGATGAAGGAGAAACGGCGTAAAGTTCTCCTGGATCAAACCCGTCATGCAACAGCCGAAAACGCCTTTATAAAGGGAGGTGTTCAGGCTTTTTTCACGTGGTGTTTGTTCAGTATTCATAATCTAAATTGTGGTTACCAGTTACCTGTTTCCTGTTACCAAAAAAACCGGTAACTACTGGTAACCGGTAACGGGTAACCAAACGCAGTTTTTTGTTTTTCAATTTATTTCAACACCAATCGGACAATGATCCGAGCCCATCACATCTTTAAGGATATAGCTTTTCTTAAGCCGTTTTCGCAGCGCCGGCGAAACCAGAAAATAATCGATGCGCCAGCCGATGTTCCTTTTGCGGCAATCGCCCATCGGGGACCACCAGGTATAATGGCCGCCGCCTTTTTCAAATTCGCGAAAGGCATCGATGAAACCGGCTTTCACAATATTATCAAATCCCCGGCGTTCTTCGGGTGTAAAGCCATGATTCTTTTCATTGCCTTTGGGATTGGCCAGGTCGATCTCGGTGTGCGCCACGTTCAGATCACCGCAGAAGATAACCGGCTTTTTGTTCTCAAGGTTTTTCAAGAATTTAAGAAAATCGACATCCCACTCCTTGGTACGATAAGGCAACCGCTCTAACTCACGCTTGGAGTTGGGGACATAAACGTTAACCAAATAAAAATCCTTAAACTCACACGTCATCACGCGGCCTTCCTGGTCGTGCTTGCCGATGCCGATATCGTTGGTTACTCTTAACGGCTTAATTTTCGTAAAAACGGCCGTTCCGGAATAACCCGGCTTTTTGGCGTAATTCCAATACTGTTCATACCCGTCAAGTTCTATGGCAGGCGGCACCTTGGGCGATTTGGTCTCTTGGAAACAAATGACGTCCGGCTTTTCTTTCTTGATAAAATCCAACAGCCCTTTTTTTAAGGTGGACTGAATGCCGTTAACATTCCAACAGATGAATTTCATGAAGGATTCCTCTCTTTGGGCGATAACCAATGAGTTATTACTATAACTCAATTAAAGCGGTCATGTCAATTTGGCAGAGAAGAAAAACTTTTAGAATAAGGCGGGCTGAATTTCGGTAGGCGTAGGGAAGTTTAGGAGTGGGCATAAAATTAGTGGATCGCCTCCAGAATTGCCTTTGGATTCTTGTGGGCAATCTCCAAAAGCACCTGGGCCGGGCCTTCGGGCACACAGCGGCCCTGTTCCCAATTCTGTAACGTATCAATGCTGATATGAAAGGCCCGGGCGAACTGGCTTTGAGATAATCCCATTTCACGGCGGATCTTGCGGACATTGGCCGGCGTGTAGCGAAAAACGCGCGAAGCTTTACGCGTCCCCCGGATGTATTCCCCGGCATGCCTAACGCTTTCAAGCAGCTCTTCAAAATGTTTATCTTTCATTTTAAACTCTCCCCCCACTCTCTTCTTTCAAGTATACGCTAATAGCGTACAGTTGGCAAATACATTTTTTGCCAAAACGATTGTTCGAAGATTATGCTTATGGGGAAAAATTCGAGCGGTGGGGGCTACTTTATCTCTTGCTCAAAATTGATCTGACATTTGTCCGTTGCAACACAATTGAGTCTGGTGGGTTTCTTCTTGAAAAAATTTAGCAGCTCTTCCCATTTCTTTTCAGATTTTTTTGCCTTCTTTTTTGTCATTTGCTTACCTCACTTGCAACTCGTAATGAACGCCTTCATTTTTCTGTAAAATGTGCAGGACTTCAAATAAATTATTCGCGGTCGGGTTGCCGTTCTCGCTGAACATCCGCATTAAACTCTTGGATTCTTTTTTCGTTATTTGAGCCAGTTCTTCAAAGCCCACGGTGGCGTTAATATAATCTCTCAAAAGTGCTTTCCCCGTATCCGTATCGCCTTCAAGCAGGCATTCGATCCCTTCCCGCAAGATCCCTTCACGGAATTTCTGATCGCGAAGCGCGCGTTCTTTAATGGTTTCTTTGAAATTACGTGAAATCGGCATCTTATTTACCTCATTTTCTCTTCTTGTAATCTTCCCAATATTCCCATGCGGCTTTAATATCTTTCTGCTGTTCCTTCTTGGTGCCGCCGCCCAAAAGTATGATCAATCTCATTCCATCTTTGCCGACATAAATCCGGTAACCCGGCCCCCAATCTATCACCACTTCTTGAAATGCGCCTTTAAGCGGTTTGAGGCTTGATGTATTGCCTTGTTCGATACGGGTCAAATAAGTGTTGACCTTGGCTGCCGCTTGGGGCTCAAGATCATTGAACCATTCAGCAAACGGACACTTACCGTCTTTAGTGATGTACTCTTCGACCCTAATTAATGGTAACATATAAGTTACTAATAAGCAAACGTTATGTTGGATTATTTTTGTTGCAGGAGGGCACAGGGAAGGGTGTGAAGCAACAACCATTTTCCCCGCATAGAGAAAATGGTCAACGAGAAAGCCTCTTCAAATGATTATCCCGGCTGATGACTTTCCGGCCTGTTTTGGATTCGATCGCTTTTCGAGCGGTGCGGGCCACCCCACCGCCTTGCCGCGCGACTTTCCTGTTTTGCGGGAATGTTTCGGGCTGCTTCACCTGCGAGATTTCCGTCGTGCTGGCTTCGGCGAGCATATTGAGCACCAGCTCAAGGTTCGTCATATTGTCCCGAAGGTTTTCTTTCTTGAGGTCCTTATATTTTTTATATTGTTGCGTTGACATGCCTGCCCAAGCCAGGGAGATCACATCGGTTAACGTCGCGAATTCATTCTGGGACTTAACGCCGCGCTTGAGCCATTCATCCGTCAAGAACTTACGGATCTCGATGCTCTTAAGCCGCATATTGACCCATTCCGGGGAATAGCCTTTCTTAATGTATGTCTGCATGGCCCGCTGGATGGCGAGCTCCGGATCAACGGTTTCCTCCACCCGCTCGTAGCCAACCCGCGCCAGCCAGAGCTTGAATGGCTCGGCATTGGGGGAAGGAATGGATTGGATAAGACGGAACATTATTTCAGTATCAGCGGCGTCGCTTAAATATTTTTTTCCATCACCTGCCATAAATTTCAGTTGTACGATTTTTTCGTACACCTGGCTTCCTTCATCAAGCAATTTTCGTTTTAGATCTGACCAATACCTCTTGGGAATTGAGCTTTCAGTAAGGGCTTCAATAACATCGATCACGGAAAAGAACCATGTTTCCTTTTGCTCATCCCAGATGCGGCGAATCTGTTTTCCCTTAAAGTCCACGGCTTTGATTAATGCTGTTTCTTTTGACATGATTTGTTCCCCTTTCTGTTTTTTGTTGCGGGGGCACGGGGAAGGGTATGGAGCAACGATTAATTGGAGTTAATCTTTTATACCACACGCTAGTGTGGGTGTCAACGGCTTATTTTGGCGGGCGGCCACTACAACCAACGCCGGACCTTCTGGCGATATTTAATATACTCTTCTTTAAACAGCTCCTCCATCCTCTTCTCTTCCCACGGAATAAAAATGATCTGCAAGATAAGGAACATGACAACCGGTATGGCAAGATAGGCCCACGTCCCGGCCATGAATCCGAGTCCCAGCATAAGGAGTTCCATGCCGACGTACATCGGATTGCGGGTAAAGCGATACAGGCCGCCGGTCACGAGCGCCGCGGGTTGTTCGCTGTGGCGTACCGGGGTTTGGTGCTTGCCGAATAAGTTGAGGGCGCTGCGCACGATCACGATTCCGGCTGCAAAAAGAATCACACCCAGCCAAAACGGGCCGATGATGCGCGCCGGCTTAAAGTACAACTGCAACAGCGTTGCCATGATCAGGCACGCCAACAAATAATGCGGCGGACGGATCTTTTGGGGGTCGAGTGTGGGCATGTTTTGCTTACGACTTATGACTCCGCGAAGCAGCACCCGAGCGAAGCGAGCGGTGTACAACTTAAAACCTTTTGAGTAATGTCCCTATTTCCTCTTCGCCGTTAAAGTTCGCTTATGCTCTTTTCTCATTGATACGCTTACTTGTCTCTTTCGGGTTGAAGATAAAGCGATTGTTTTGATCTGTACTTTATGGCCGATAAATAGCAAAACCCTGCTCACCGTTGCCAGATCGCTGAATATGCCGTTTTCGATATTGGAAATATGCTGCTGGGTGACACCGATCCTTCTGGCCAGTTCCGCTTGGGAGACGTTTTCCTTGATACGGTAATTAATGATGGGTTTGATCACCTGCAATTTCTGCTGTTCAAGCTCCCATAGTTCTTTAAAATATGGGTCTTTGAGCTCTTCATTCAAATGATCTTCCACGCTTAATTGTTTGATCATGATCACCTCTCCAAATAAGTTCTTTTCCTTATAATCGCTGTTTTAATTTCATTTCTAGGTATATCTTGCCTCTTTTTTATGAAGCCATTGGTAAAAACAATGTATTCTTGATCAAAAAAGAAATAGAAAATCCTTACCCTTCCCTCGATCCCACTGAATCTTAACTCATAGATCCCATGATGAGCATCGATCTTCTTGCAATGTGGCTCAGCCAACATGGGACCATTTTCTTCAAGCAGCTCTCTCGTGCGGAAAAATGCCTGTCGAGTCCTTATGTGCAATGTGCTCACAAATTCACGCACCGGAGCCCTACCGGATTCTGTCGTAAAGTACAAAGAAACGAAACGACGCATCTGACGCTCCTTTTAAGTATACAAGTAATCACTTGTAATGGCAAGTCCTGTTTTCTGGATCATTGGAGTTATTATTGTTTGTTGCGGGCAGGAAACTACGGCAGGTTTGCAACTATTGTTTTATACCATCCACTTGTGTGGGTGTCAACCGTGAAGTTCTTCCTCTAACTAACATACAAAATTTATTGGGAAAAGAACGAACGGCCCCAAAGCGCGACTCGCGCCCAAAGGGTGCGGGGAGCATTTGGGGCTCTTAGTGTCCTGTCCCCTTCTCTTTCTCTTCTCTTTTCTCTGGGGTTACCTTAAAATTAAACTCTAAGCGCGTGATCTTCTTCAAGCAGCAGGTTATTAAGGAATGTGTCAGTGCCAATGAAAACATCTGCCAAATATCGATCATATTTATCCGAGCGTGTCGTGTGGAGAATTATGGTGTCGGCTTCTTTCAAAAGCGATTGGACAAAGGCCTTGGCCGCGTCCCCACCTTTCGTCCCCACCTCCGGTGAATCGATATCACGTAAGCGCAGCGTCTCGCGGTGCCAGATGCCAAAGCCCAGGTCAACGCGCACCTTAAGCGTGTCAGCGTCAATGACGCGCTCGATATAAGCGGCGTAGGTGAACAGATCTTTGGCCGTGCGCTCGCTGGCGCTGATCGAATACGTGCCGTCTTTTTTAAGCGATTCAACGATCTGCTCAGCCGCGAATCTAGAGGCCACCCTTGGCTCCACATCGCGGAACACGCCGAAACCCAGGTCCAATTGTAGGGGCGAGTCGGTGATTCGCCATCCCAACGTCGGCCTCTGCACCAACCGGTACGTGTAAAGCGCGCCGCGTTTGGGTGTGAGAAGATCTTGTTTAGATGCCGTTTCCTCTTTGACAGTAATCGTATTAAACTTGCGCGATTTGATCCGTACCCCCAGCTCTTCGGCAGACCAATTGTTTTGATCGATTTTCTTTTCCAACAGTGATCGTTCCCGATCGTCAACGATTGCGATGAGCTTG
>DATDQB010000014.1:0-20907 GCA_035292445.1 Candidatus Omnitrophota bacterium | reverse complement strand
CCCAATCAGCCATTTTCGAATATATCGAAATCTTTTATAATCGTAAAAGGATGCATTCAACGCTGGGCTACTTAAGCCCTGCAGAATATGAACGGTTAAACTCTATTAACTAACTGTCCACATTTTCAGGGCAAGTCCAGTATCCCTTAATTATTTAACTGAATCTTTAAACGGATGGTTTCTAACACCGTCTTGGGCCCATGCCTGATAATACTGAATGTATTTAAAGCAGCCTCTTCGGATATCATCGGAATCTCGTAAATATTGAATCCTGCCCGAACGGCCTTGATAAAGAGCTCGACATGAATCTCAAACCCCATCGATTTAAGAACTACTCGTTCAAGCACTTCTTTCTTGATGGCCACTAATCCTGAACCGATATCGATAACGGGTACATTAAATAAAGCCTTGCACAAAAGATAATAGGCCCGACTGGCTAGCTTTCGAGAAAAACAGACAGAATGCGCCGCTCCCCGATAACGCGAAGCAACCACGAGATCGTGCTCTTTAACTCTCGTCACAACTTCCTGAATCCCCTCAACACCAAAGGGAAGATCGCAGTCACTATAAACGATAACATCCCCACAGGCTTCGAGAAACAATTCCCTTAACGTAAACCCCAAACCGGCATTTGTGCGGTTATAAGAATAGCGCACCTTCGGATGTTCTTCGGCGAGCCGCTCCAATATAGCGCGGCTGTGATCACTGCTTCCGTCATCCCTTAATAAAATCTCATAGTCATAGTTTTGGCGGTCGAAAAAAGCATCGATTTGCTCGATAGAAAACTTAAGAATGCTTGCTGCATTATAAACGGGAATTACAATGGATATCTTAAGCATGTACTCTCCTGTTAATAACCGAAATAATCCCGGAATACTTTTCTTATCTGTACGGCTTCTTCGACTTCTCCCCGCTTGCGATAGAGATCCATGCTGATATTCAACGCTCTTAGCGCTTCCGGGATATTTTGTATCACCATGTATAAGACCGCCTGATTGTAGTAAGCGGCCGCAAAATCAGGGTCATACTTAATAGCCGTTTCTAAAGATTCAATGGCCTTATCATATTGCTTTGTCTCCTCATAGACTTTGGATAAAGCAAAATGGATATCAGGATCATCCGGCCGAATGGATAGTGCTTTTTCCAAACTGTCAATGGCCTTATCATATTGCTGAAAATCTAAATAAACAATCCCCATATCTGTCCGCATAAGCGCGCTTTCTGGATTGGCTCTAACGGCAGACTCATATAAAACAACATCATCATGCCAATCTCTATTGCGATCCAGTGTTTTCCCAATGTAAAAAACAACGACGATGACAGTTAAAGTTGCCGTTAAACATTTTGAAGTTACACCTAACCACGTTCTTTCTGAATGATAAAACTTTTCCAAATATAAGGCAACGATAAGACAAAACGTCCAAAGGCCGGGGTATAAATAACGCTCCGCAAAATAAACGCCGCTTGGAATGATATTCATACCGGGCAGCAAAGATATAAAAAACCATCCTATGCAAAAAGTAATAAGTGGTGTCTCCTTATATTTTTTGTAAGCAAAATAAAAAATAATCCCCAAAACAGCCAAAGAAACCAACACCGGGACATCGAAGATCGATTGTCCTAACACTGTAGAGAGAGCAAAATCATCAACACCGAATGAATAAATACCTTTGGAAATGACATGATTAAAGGTAAGAACAAACGGAAAAAAACAGATCCAGACATATTTGGCCATCGCTTTGACTGAAATCAGCATCGTTAAATAAAAACTGTCATAAACGTAGCCTCCCCGCGTGATGGATCCTAAAACAAAGTATTTACAGACGGCATAAAAAACGGCGATGACAAAGAAGGGCCACAGGCGGGTAAAAACTTCTTTAAGGCCTCTCTGATACTCCCGGAGGGTCAAATCATACCATAAGAGCAATAACGGCAATGAGATGGCTAATTCATGTGTAAAGATGGCCAAAAAAGCGGCTATAAGCGCCCCCCAATAATAGATATTGTCATCTTTCGATTTGATATAGCAGAAAAATGCGGCAAATAGATACACAATACCGATCATGTCAACGCTGGCCGTTATGTAGGTAATAGCTTCGACCTGTACGGGATGTAGCGCAAAAAAAAGGCTGGATAAAAATGCAAGGATATGGCTGCCGGCAAGAAGAAAACAGATCTGATAGACCAGCCATACGCCTACCGCATGTATCAGAAGGGAAACGACATGATAACCCCAAACGTTATCTTTAAAGAGATGATAATTTATAGCATGAAATAGCGTTTTGAAGGGAGAGTAGATGCCCGGCTGGGAAGGAAGCGGCTCATAGCCGATAAAGAATTTAGGCAGGTTACCCCAGTCCTGAATAAGCGGCCAATCGAATGTATAATCGAAGTCGTCCAAAACAAAGCCGTTATGAAAAATATTAATATGGGCCAAAAGAACAAGAGATAAAATGAAGACAAGATTTATGCGGCTACTTTTAGAATCATACTTCATGCATCACCTTGACTTTTCATACCCAAACCGCACACCCTTCGGAATTTCAGGAACTTGATGATTCATGTCTGAGCTGCCCGCACCAGGCTTCGTTCCAAAATTTTCATTTGGGAACTTCGCCTGGTTTTAAAAAACGAAACCTGAGCCCTGCGAAGCCAAATGTGAAAACAATTTGGCGAAGCAGGGAGCGGCACAAACTAGCTCGATTGATGCCGTAATTGCCCGCACGCAGCGGCCACATCGCGCCCCCTGGGCATGCGCACCGTTGCGTGAATGCCAGAACGCGACAAACGGTCCTTAAAATCGTAGATCTCCTGGCGGGTCGGTGTCTGATGGTCAAACTCCTCGACTTTATTATAAGGGATCAAATTCATCTTACAGATCAATCCTTTTAACTTCCTTCCTAATTCTTCGGCGGCCTTCGGCGTACAAGTAATATCTTTGATCAAGATGTATTCAAAAGTGATCTGACGGTTCGTCATCCGGACGTACTCACGGCAAGCCTCGATAAGCTCATCAAAAGGGTATTTACGGTTCACCGGCATGAGGACGTTCCTTGATTCGTTGTCATAACCGTGCAAAGAAATGGCCAGTTCGATCTGGATCCCCTGTTGGGCCAGCTCTTTGATCTTGGGGACTAATCCGACGGTGGAAACGGTGATATGGCGCGCGCCGATACCGATGCCTTTGTCCGAGTTAATAAGGCGGATCGCCTTCATCAAATTCGAAAAATTATCCAGCGGCTCTCCCGTCCCCATAAAGACGATATTCGACAAAGGCCTCTTATGTTTCAGGGCCTCTTCCTTCACATGCAATACCTGGGAAACGATCTCAGCACAGCTTAAATGGCGCGACCAGCCGCCGATCCCGCTCGCGCAGAACTTGCAGCCGAACTTGCAGCCCGCCTGGGTGGAAATGCAGGCGGTCGTGCGTGTTGCGGTGGGGATCAAAACGCTTTCGATCTTCTCATGGTCGGCAAGGTCGAATAAGAATTTGGTGGTTCCCTCCTTGGAAACATCTTTTTGAGCAATGGCAAGGGGCGCAAGAATGAAATCCTGCTTGAGCTGCTCCCGCAACGGTTTGGGCAAATTGATCATCCCATCAAAAGACCAGACGCCTTTTTGATAGATCCACTCAAAGATTTGCGTGGCCCGAAACGGTTTTTCGCCTATACGATGCAAATAGGCGGTGAACTCTTCGTAAGAAAAATCTCTTATATCTTGTTTGGGCTGGGGTGCTTGCATGGTGAAAGAAGGGCTTACTTCTGTTCGTCCAATTGTTCTTTCTGACGGTCAACGTATTCGCCAACGGTGCGGAATTTATTATACCTGTTCTCGATCAATTCCTCGAGGGTGAGTTTGGAGAGCTCATTAATATATTTGAGGATCGTCTTTTTCATTTGAGCGGCGACTTGGGGAGGGTCGATGTGCGCGCCGTACAAAGGCTCGGAGATAATTTCATCGACAACGCCGAATTTGAGCAGATGTTCCGAGGTCAGCTTTAACGCCTCCGCCGCTTCCGGGGCCTTGCTGCTGCTGCGCCACAAAATGGAAGCGCAGCCTTCAGGAGAAATGACCGAATAATACGCGTGCTGCAGGATACACACTTTATCGGCTATGCCTATCCCTAAAGCCCCGCCGCTTCCGCCTTCACCAATAATGGTGGCTACGATAGGGGTCTTCAACCGGGCCATGTCTTTTAAATTGGAGGCAATGGCCTGGGCCTGGCCCCGCTCTTCCGCGCCGACGCCGGGGTAAGCGCCCGGGGTATCGATAAAGATCACAACAGGCAACTTAAATTTCTCGGCCATGTCCATGACCCGCATCGCCTTGCGGTACCCTTCGGGATGGGCGCAGCCGAAATTACGCCGGACATTCTCGTTGGTATCACGTCCCTTTTGATGGCCCATAACGGCAACTTTGGTGCCGTTAAGCTTCGCCAGCCCGGCAATAAGCGCCAGATCATCGGCAAACATCCGGTCCCCGTGGATCTCAACAAAATCCGTCATCATCATCCTGATATAATCCAACGTATAAGGCCTGTCCGGATGACGCGCGATCTGGACGCGCTGCCACGATGTCAAATTGTTATAGATATCCCCCTTCATCTTCTCGAGCTTTTCTTTAAGCTTCTTGATTTCCGGCTCGATAGAAATATTTTTATCGGAACCCAACGATTGCAGCTCTTTGATCTTGGCTTCCAGCTCAAATATCGGTCTTTCAAAATCCAGAATACCCATTGTTTATCCTATCAATAATGAACCCCAGCTGGCCTTCCTTAAACCGATCGGTTTTCTAAAAGGGGCTGGGGGGCCGTCGTTAATTGACGATGACAACATCTACTCCCAAAGGAATAAGACGATAAAGCTCCTCCACATCTTCGTTTTTCATACGCACACAACCGGCCGTTATTTGCTGACCGATCGTTTCGGGCTCGATCGTTCCGTGAATGCCGTAGCCGGGCAAATCAAACCCCAGCCAGCGCGTGCCCAAAACATTTTGGGGGCTTTCCGGCGGCAAGACGATACCTTTGTTAAACCACACGGGATCGACCAGTTTGGATGTGATCTTGTACGTTCCAACAGGGGTGCTGTTATTGGAGCCGGTCGAAACGCGGTAGACTTTCACCACCTCATCCCCGTCTTTAAGCATCAGGGTGTTTTGGGATTTATCGACAAAAATGTTGAACTGTCCCGTCCAGGCCCTTAACTTCTGCCCGACACGGATGATGTCGCTTTGTAAATTATTGCTGGCCTTAAGAAGATCTATGGTCGTGCCGTACTTTTTTGCGATCTTTCCCAGCGTATCGCCCGCCTGGACCTCATGTATGACAGACTTTTCCGTCGGCGTATTGGAAAAGATAAGGCGCATGTTCAGGCTTTCAAGCTCTTTCTGGACACTGGCAATATTCTCAAAATCGGAATGTTCCGTCACGATCTGCTTATACAGCTGCCTGGCCTGAAGAAGATCTCCCGAATTATTTAAAGCAAGCGCCTGTTGATAAAGCTGTGCGGTCGTTACTTTAGGTGCGGGGACTTGCGTTTGAGCGCTTGTATCGACTTTTTCTTTTTTATTTTTGGGGATAAGAACCAAAACTGCGATAACCAATAAAACCCCCAAACCACCTATAATCAAGATTCTCTTATTCACCTCTTTTGACCCTCCTAAAGATTTAACTCCAGCGTTGATAGAAAATAAGTGCCAACACAGCACCTAAAAGCGCGCCCGCAATGACCTGCAGCGGCGTATGGCCGATCAGTTCGAACAAACGGTTGGTTTCGATCCTGCCTTTCCAGTACATATCATCCATGACCTGGTTAAGGATGGCGGCCTGCTGGCCGGCGGAGCGCCTGACGCCCTGGGCGTCGAACATCGTGACCAGCGCAAAGACCGTTGCCAAGGCGAACAAAGGCGACTCAAAACCAACATACAACCCTGTGGAAGTTGCCAACGCGGTTGCCCCGGCAGCATGACTGGAAGGCATGCCCCCTGTCCCTATAAACCATTTAAAATTGAACCTTTTTTCCCGAATAACCCCCAAAACCACTTTGAGCACCTGAGTGATGGCCCAAACGCTTAAGGTGATCATCAGAATCTTATTATTGAAGATGGAGTTCATTAAGAATTTGCGGACCGATACGAGAAATTGGGAAAGCCCATTCGACTCCCTTCGGTCGCTCAGGGCCCTGAGCGAATTAATCGAAGGGTTGACGAAAAATCCGTATTATGTTAATCTACATTATAATATTAGAGGTTCAAAAAGCAAGAAGTTTCATCCCCGTATAAAGCTCACTTCCCCCTAAACAACCCCCTTAAAGAAGTCATAAGTCTTAGGTCATAAGTCATAAATTTTATGCAGGATTTCAGAAAACTACATATTTATCAAAAATCTATTGATTACTGTAGTGTCATCTATAAGTTTTCAACTAAATTGCCTGTTCATGAAAAATACGGATTAATTTCTCAAATTAAAAGAGCCGCCAGCTCTATTTCCTTAAACATATCGGAAGGAGCCGGGTCAGCAACAAAAAAAGAATTTGCCCAATTCATAACTTATTCCTATCGTTCCGTTAATGAAGTTTTAACCTGTTTGGAACTAATCAAGAAGCTAAATTTATTGGACGAAGCCCATGAACTAAACAGTCTCGAACAAGATGGTATTGAATTAAGCCGAATGATTTATCGTTTCTTCGTGAGTCTTGGAGGTAAAACATTTATTTAATAACCTATGACTTATAACTTATAACTTATGACTTAAAACCCGGAGGTAGAAATGTTATCTAAAACTTACAGTTACGGCATCCTCGGCCTTGATGCGTACTTGATCACCATCGAAGTCGATGTCAGCCGCGGCCTTCCGGCCACGTTGATCGTCGGGTTGCCGGATAATGCCGTCAAAGAGAGCAAAGAACGGGTTCGCTCTGCCATTAAAAACAGCGGCTATCAGTATGCTCAAGGCCGCGTCACGGTCAACCTGTCTCCGGCCGATACCAAAAAAGAAGGCCCGGCGTTCGATCTAGCCATCGCCTTAGGTATCTTGGCCGCCTCAGAACAGATCTCGCTTGAAGCGTTAAGCCAATTTGCCTTTTTGGGGGAACTATCTCTCGATGGGAGCATCCTCCCCGTTAACGGCGCCCTGCCGACCGCTTTAGCCATGAGAAATAGTTCGTTTAAGGGGCTCATCTGCCCCCATTCAAACGCCTGCGAGGCGGCCTTGGCGCAAAGTATTAACATCTTTCCTGTCCGCCATTTAAGAGAGATCATCCATTTTCTTCATCAGCCCGATGCGATCCCGCCCTTTCAACTGTCCCAAGAAACACTCCTCAAACACTCGCCGTCCTTTGACATTGACTTTAGCGACGTGAAAGGGCAGCTGCACGTCAAGCGCGGGCTTGAGATCGCCGCCGCCGGTGGGCATAACGTCCTGCTGATCGGGCCTCCGGGAACGGGCAAAAGCATGCTGGCCAAACGGCTTCCCACCATCCTTCCCGATATGAGCCTGGAGGAAGCTTTGGAAACGACCAAAATTTATTCGGTCTCAGGGCTGTTAAAAGGAACGCCCGCTTTAATGCTCCAACGGCCTTTCCGCGCGCCTCACCATACAACCTCCGCCCCGGCCATCGTCGGCGGCGGGACGTACCCCAAACCGGGAGAGGTGACGTTAAGCCATAATGGCGTCCTGTTCCTGGATGAGCTGCCGGAGTTTAACCGAAACGTGCTGGAGGCATTGCGCCAGCCGCTGGAAGACCACTATGTCAGCGTTGCCCGCGCCAACAAATCATTGCAATTTCCCTGCCGGTTCACCCTGGTGGCGGCCATGAACCCCTCTCCTTCCGGACGATGGGACGATCCCCAAACAAGCACCTATCAAATGCAGCGTTACCTTTCCAAGCTTTCAGGGCCGCTGCTGGACCGGATCGACCTTCACCTGGAGGTCCCCGACCTTCCCCCCAAAGATATTCTCCAGCAAATACCGTCGGAACCGTCCGCCGAGATAAAAAAACGCGCCACCCAAGCCCGCGATATCCAAAGAAGCCGCTTTAAGAATACGGCCGTTGTGACCAATGCGCAGATGAGCCATAAACAGATCAAAAAACACTGCCAGTTGTCCGAGGAAGGCCAATCACTTTTACGGCGCGCCCTTGAAGAGCTACGGTTATCGGCCAGGGCGCACGATAAAATCCTCAAGGTCGCCCGCACGATAGCGGATCTGGCACAAGAGGAAAATATCCAGACCGAACATATTGCGGAAGCGATCCAGTACAGAAGTTTGGATCGGAAGTGGTGGAATTGAAAGGACATCAGGTAATCAGGATATCAGGTCAAAGGATATTAGGGTATCAGGAAAGAAAGGGGAAATACTATGTCAGGTTTTGAAGATCTAAAAATATAGCAGAAAGCACATGCCCTTATGGCTGAAATTCATAAAATTACAAAAACACTGTCTATGGAAGAAAAATATCGAGTTCGTAATCAAATCGAAAGATCTTCAGCTTCGGTGAGCGCCAATATCGCTGAAGGCTATATGAGCTTCTATTATAACGATAAGATTAAAAGTTTATATACAGCTCGTAAAGAAGCCGCTGAAACTCAAAATCATTTGCGAGCAATAGAATCCCGCAATGAAATCAGAAAAGAAATCTCAGGAAAATTAATTGCAGAATACGAAGGATTAATTAGAGGAATCAATTCTTTTATAAATTATGTTCGTAAAAAGCGAAGTGTTTTTAAAACTAAATAGCCCTTTCTGAATTTGTCCCTGTTTTACCTAATATCCTGTTATCCTGCATCCCGATCCCCTGATTACCTGATGTCCTTTACTTCGTACCCCAGCGCTTTCGCCTTCTCAAAGTCCTCTTGGGCCTTATCCTCTTTTCCCATTTTCCTAAAGACGATCCCCCGGTTGTAGTAAACCTGGCCGTTCGTCGGCTCAAGCGTCAGCGCTTTTTGATAATCATTAAGCGCCGGATCAAATTGTTTCAATCCGCTGTAACTGCTCCCTCTGTTTATCAAAGCCGAGACATTTGCGGGCTCGAGATTTAGGACCTGGCTGAAATAATCCACCGCCTTGACAAAGTCCCCTTGCGAAAAAGCGATCACGCCAATGCCCATATACGGCTCTATAAAATACGGGTTGCGCTTAATGGCTTCGTTAAAATCCTTCTGCGCCAAGACATATTTTTCCTGCACGCGATAAACGCTGGCGCGGTTACTGTACGCGTGGAAATATTCTGGATTTAACTCAATGGCTTTGGTGTAATCGTCGATGGCTTTTTGGTATTCCTTCTTGTTAAAGCGCGCATCGCCGCGGTTGGTGTGCATCTGGGCGGAGCGCGGCTTGATGGCAATGGCCTTGTCATAATCGGCGATAGCCATATCATAAGCGCCCATGCTGTTATAGACGTTCCCGCGGTTGCCGAAGGCCTCGGCGTTGGGCGCCTGCTCGATCATTTTTGTATAGACCTTGATTGCTTCCATATATTGTTTGTCTTGCGCGTAGGCCGCCCCCAAATTAAGCTGCGCCTTAATGAGGCGGGGCGACTTGGCCACCACATCCCCCCATAAACTGATGGCATCCGCCCAGACCTTATTGCGCTCATAGGTCAAATAGGAATAAACCATCACCAAAATAATTATAATACCGATACGTAGGGGCGGTTCGCGAACCGCCCCTACACCATTTTTATTTTTAAATAATCCAAATATCCCCGCCACGAACGCCATGAAAAACCCGACCGATGGCAGGTAAACCCGGTGCTCGAAAATAACATGGCGGATCACGATCACGCTGGACTCGACCGACAAGCCGATAAAAAACCAGAAGATGCCGAATGCCAAGAGGATATTCTTGCGGCGCATAAGAAACGCGAAGATCAATATGCCCACAAGAACAACAAGGCTAAGTAGCGTCGGAACCTCCAACAAACTTTTCGAAGCCGGGTATTCATATAACAAATTTTGATGAACGGGGAAAAAAAGCAATCTGATATACGTCAGGACCACGCGAAACTGCGTCAAGAAATAACTGTTCCGGTCGACCGGCTCCCCCAAGAAAGAGCCTGATAGCGCCTGGCCTGAAAGAACATTCGATATTTTAAAAGAATAAAAGGCCGGGATAATGAGCAATAACAACAATATAACCAGCCAATATAAAGGGAACCCCTTGCCTTCTTTCTTTAAAAAGAACCCGTCATACAGAATAACCATGAGCGGCAGCGTCAAAGCAATTTCTTTGGTGAACATCGCCGCGATCGCCGTAAGAGCGGCCGCTCCATAAAAAATATTTTTACACCTCGACCGGGCATAAGCGTAAAAACAAAGGCTCGATAAATAAAACATCGTTGCCAACGATGCGAACCGCTGCGTTATGTATGTCACCGCCTCGGTCTGAGCCGGATGGGCCAAAAAAAGGATGGCCACGCAAAAGCTGATGAGCTTCCGATTCTGGGCAAACGCCGATTTCCTTAACTTTTCCGTTGAAAGCGTCAAAAGCATCAACCAAGCGACCAATCCGGCGTTAATAAGATGGATAATGAGATTGACAGCGTGATACCCGCTGACATCGAGCCCGTGGAAACGGTAATTGACGGCAAAACTCAAAAATGAAATGAAACGGCTGTGGGATAAAGAGGCATTCCAGATCGCAGGGATATCCCCAAGGTCTTTTATATTCTTGTTATGGACAATAAAGGGAAGGTCGTCAAAGACGAAGGGGCACTGAAACGTGTTGGAATAGATCAATAAGCCCCATAACCAAAGGATGAGTAAACCTGACAGGAAAATACCTGGGCCGGAAACATTTTTCATACCATGCGCTAACGGATTCTCAAAGGGGCCTTGGGCATGGGAAGATTATCGATCAGGACATTGACGCGCTGCAGCAATTCTTTGGCCAGCGTATCCGCATCGCGCGCCTTGAGGTGCTGGCGGATCTCGCCTTTGATGGTCAGGTCCAGATCCTTATTGATGCGCTCGAAAGGCCCGACCAGATCAAGGGAGATCTTGAACGTCTGGCAGAGAATAAAAACAAAGAACACCCAAAGCCCGATCATGATGATGACCAGCCACTTATCGATGATATGCAAGCTCAAAGACCGCGTGCCGTAGAGCATCATATCGACCACCTCAAAACGAAAACGCAGGCAAAAGACCGAGATCATGATGCAAAACGCCAAGGAAGGAAGTAACGCGAGCCTGATGATCTGCCGCTGATATTTGTTGGTATGGAAAAATAGCTTCCTGTTTTTAAAATCGCCCATAGTCCCCCTCCTCTTTGACCTTCATTGACTGTATTTTATCCCCACTTTTGAGAGGACACAAGGCGAAATCCATCTGATTTACCTCGCCCGGTACGGTTCCAGCGCCTTCAAGAATAAAGGGTTGGCCTGGTAGCCCAAGCGCCGCGCCGCCTCAACATGCTCGATCGCTTTTGGATAATTTTTTTGTTGAAAATACAAGGCCGCGATATTATTGTGCACCTTGGCGTATCCCGGGTTCAGTTCCAACGCTTTCTGATAATACGCCATCGCCTGCGCCCCCTGGTCCATTTCCGAGTAAATGACCCCCAGATTCTGATAAGCATCGACAAAACCGGGATCCAGCTGGAGCGCAAGATTATTCATGCGAACGGCCCGGTCTTTCTCTCCCAGCCGAAAATAAACATTGGCCAAATTATAATAGACGTGCGGATCAATGGGGTTTAATCTCTCGGCTTTTGAATAATAACCAAGCGCTTTGTTCATATCCCCCAGGTCAAAATAAACGCTGCCCAAATTATTGTGGGCTGAAGCATGGTTGGGGTTAAGCCGGATAGCCTCCTCATACATTTGAATGGCTTTTTCTTTATCCCCCAGCCGGTTGTAGACATTGGCCAAATTGTTGATGCCATCGACGTCATCCGGCTCCAATTGATGGGCCTTTTGCAGGTAAGAAAAGGCTGAATGGAACGAGCCTGCTTCGGCATAAACAATGCCTAAATTCTTATAAGGCCTTGCTTTGTTGGGGCTTTTAAGGCGGACATCGTCCCACAGGGAGAATTCCGTCTGCCAGACTTTGTTGCGTTGATACGTTAAATACGAACAAACCATCGCCAAAATAATTACAATACCTAGACGTAGGGGCGGTTCGCGAACCGCCCCTACATTTTTATTTTTAAATAATCCGAACACCCCCGCCACCAACGCGATAAAAAACCCCACCGATGGCAAATATGCCCGGTGCTCAAAAATGACATTGCCTATAACGATGAATGAAGACTCAACGGATGCGGCAATAAAGAACCATAAAATAAAAAACGAAACAATTCTGTTGCGGCGGTAAAAAAGGATCGCGCTTATGATAATCGAAAGTACTATGAAGAAACTTATAAGCGCCTTGGCTTCGAACAAACTCTGCGAAACAGGATAATCGTAATCAAGGTTCTGGTTGATGGGGAGGAACAACAGCCGTAAATAAGTGAGCAAAACGCGAAGCTGCGTCAAAGAATACGTTTTAATGGTCAGCACATCCCCGTAATGCGAAGCGGATTCTGCCTGCGCCGATAATAGGTCGCTAAATCTATAGGAATAAACCGTAGGAATAATGAGCGCCGATAGGCCTAAAACAACTGCGAGCAACAAAAATACCTTTTTATGCGCCTTCAAGGACCGTTTGATATCCATGAAGGTGAACTCAAATAAGACAATGATAAAAGGAAGCGTGAGAACGATTTGTTTGGTGAACATGCCTAAAACACCGCTAAAGGCCGCCCCCACGAAGAAAACCCAGCGCCCACTCAGCCTTCCCTTGATATACAGACACAGCGCCAATAAATAAAACAACGTCGCCAACGAGGCGAAACGCTGCACGATATAGGTGACGGCCTGCGTTTGAAGCGGATGGGAAACGAATAACAACGCGGCACCAAGACCGATGATATTCGTATGTAGGGGCGGTTCGCGAACCGCCCCTACGTTCATGCGTGGCGTCAGGAATGTCAATTCAACCAACCACCAGACAAGGAATGCATTGATAATGTGAATGCAAAGGTTGACAAAATGAAAACCGAAAACGTCCAATTGGCCGAATTTGTAATTTAACGCGAACGTCAAATAAGCAACGTAGCGCGCGCGGTGAGAGGCGTCCTTGAACCACAAGATGCCCGTTTGCCCCAGGTCCCGGATAAAAGGGTTCTTCTGTATGTATTCTTTATCGTCGAACTGAAAAGGAACGTGGAAGGAATTGGAATAGGCGGCGAGGGCAATGGCGGTAATGAAAAGGAAGGGTAATAGCTTTTTAATTAAAATCATTGGGGATTAGTATAACATGAGAGGCTATCAGGGAATCAGGAGATCAGGATGCAGGATATCGGGTGATCAGGATATCCGGATAACCTGATACCCTAATGACCTGCCCCCCGATCCCCTGATATCCTGATACCCTTTAATCTAGCCAGCACGGATTATTTCTACTTCCAAATCCCTCTATTATTGTTACGCGCCTCAACAAACAGCTCCTGGAACAGCTTAAGATACTTTGTGTTGGGCCTGACCGGTATGGGCTCGGCGTAACCGGACTTTAAAAGGGTGGCATTAAGGAAATTATACGTGCCGTCGTCCAGCTCGACAAAATACTCGCCTTCTTTGGCGCTGTTGATGCAGTTGCCGTTACAGACTTTCAGGTAAACATAGGCGTATGTCCGCTTAAAATCATCCTCCGCCTTGTTGTCATATTCCAGGCGCAATTCCTTCCCTTCAAGTTTCAACGATTTGACGAAATCCGTCGCCTCTGTCCGTTCATACCGCCTGGATGCGTTCTTGAAGATCAGATCTTCAAGGGCATTGATCCCGATGAGCCGGACAGACTGCCCGTCCTCTAACTGCAAAATATCGCCTTTAATGATCCCCTGGACCTTAACACGGTCCGCGAAAGACGTTGAAGCCAGCAAAAGAAATAAAAAAATGAATATGCGTTTTTTCATAAGCCCTCTCCTTTTCTCTGCATTATAACATACTATCTTAATATCAAAAATGGTTTGAAATTTAATCTTCAGGACAAAACTTTATAAAATTTACAAAAACTACCCGGATAACCGGATAACCGGATAACCGGATAACCGGATAACCTCTTTCAGCCGGTGTCTGTCCCCACTAATGCTAATATTGCTTCGCGTAACGATCAACCAATTCCCTGATCATCCGTTGATATTTTTTCTTATGCCGCCTGGCTTCCCGTTTAAAAAATTCCAGACTGGATTTTGTTAAAGAAAGCGTCACCTTAACCGTTTCTTCCGGCATAACCAATTGATCGGGTGGAGGGAGAAAATCTCCGACCATCTTCATTTTACCCATTGGCTGATCAAAATCCTTTTGTACTTTCTTTTTCATAATAACGTTCCCCCTTTCGCCAATACCCGGCGCCGATGATTCTGATCTTACCGGCCCGATACATAAATCGGACAGTAAGAATCTTGTTTTTTATTTTTCCAATGCAAAAATACCTTTGCTCTTTCTGGCTATGTCGGCTATCAATATAAACCTTTCTATGCGGATCTCTAAACGCTTTGGCAGCCGTATTAAAATTAACTCCGTGCTTATAAATATTGACCAGCTCTTTCCGGGGATCCCAAACAAAACTGCTTGTTCTTTTCTTGATCATGATAACAGTATACCATTATTGTGATTTATAATAAATACTTTTATACATACTTTAATATGGCCATTTTATTACCAATCCCCTTCGACCACCATCGCCGCCCCGCGCAAGGGGCCGGTACTGACAAAGATCCAATGCGGCGAAGCTTCCGCCGCGTCCGTGTTAGTTCTGTTAAATGAATTAAATGCCGTGATGTCATCGCCGGAGGTGCCGGAGACCTGCGAATTCGAGACGTCCACATAACTGACACTTTGTGCACCGGCCGCCACCACAAAATCGAAACGTGTTAAGCCATCCGTGCTGTCCAAGACGATCCTTGTGCCCGTGGCCTGGCCGTTCAAGTTGAGCGTTCCGTTGATGGTGTAGGTGCTTCCGGCCTCAAAGGTTAATCGGGAACCAGCGGTTGTATCGGTGAAATCCTCGAAAGACGTTTCATCATTGAAGGTAACACCTGCTGCAGAAGCATTAGTTACCTCAATATTAAAGAACGTTCCACCGTTGGTCGTGACCGCTTGCGCCTGGGCGCCGTCAAAGATCACCGTGCCGGCGGTGATGGTCTGGGTCGCCTGGTTCAACCATGTGCCGCTGACCGTGAAGGTCTGAAGCGTACCGGATAAGTCGAGTGTTGCTCCATTCTGAATCAGGACATCACCAACATCTGTCCCAGACACTGTACCATTAATCGTTGTGACCACAATCGAAGAAACTGTTGCTCCTGTAAAGTTTCGTATAAGCAACGTGCCGTCCGTTGATCCCTGCGGTTGTGATTGCCAGTAAACCGTACCGGCGGCGCCGTCATCACCCGGATCAGGCCCATTGCCACCAAAGGCGTTCATTGTGCCGGTGTAATTGCTGAAATCAGCGCCGCTTGCCGTCAAGATAACAGCCATGTGCCCACCACCACCGCCGCCTGAGGTATTCCCTGCTCCACCGTTGGCTCTTAATGTTCCGCCTCCCGTGATCCTAGCTGTTGTGAGATAAATGCTTCCTCCCGATCCTCCGGATGAAGATACGCCTCCGGTCGTTGTGATCAACCCATTGAGCGTCGTTGTTCCTGTGACGGTCAATACAACGGCACCGCCGCCGTAGGAGCCGGAACCATAACCATTGCTTCCCAATGTAACCGGCGCGGTGATCGAGCCGTAGGTCATGCCATCCGATGTCCCATTGGCATCCTCATCTCCGCCAACGCCACCGTAACTGCCTCCGTCGAAATCTGATGAAGGCTGTCCGGGTCCGTTAACCGCGAAGCCCTTAGCGTTAACATTGATCTCACCTCCGGATGCAATGACCAGATCGCCATTTAAAGTCATGTTAATCCTAAAGGTTACCTCGCCTCCATTTTGCGAATGGGATAATCCGCCCGAACTTGCAATGGTCCAATCACCCGTTGCCGTTGTCACATCATCGACATTTAATGCGTATCCTGAAATAGTAAACGGATCAGGGAAGGTCACGCCCGCAACATCGGTGATGGTGACAAACGACTCATCGGACCCATCGCCCGAAATACTAACGGTGGTAAAATTAACCGTATCATCGGCGTTCACGGCAAGATTGCCGCTATTGCGGATGATGATCTCGTTGAAATTATTCAAGTTGACGGTTGTCGGCATAAGGGTCGTGACGGTACCAATCGCGTCACCTTCATCATTATTATCGATGATCAATGTGCCTTGACCGGAAGCAACTGCTTCTGTTTCCAAATAGATCGTACCGGCAGCTCCGTCCTCTAGCTGATCGGTCCCATTCGAACCAAACGCGTGCAATGTTCCGCTCCAGGAGCTGAAATCAGCGCCTGTAGCCGTTAACACGATGGCAATACGCCCTCCGCCGCCGCCGGCGCCTGTGGTTGCTCCCCCGCCGTTCACCAGAAGCGTTCCGCTGCCGGTCAGCTCTCCCGTTGTAATGAAGATGCCGCCGCCTGAGCCGCCGCCGCTGCTAAAATCCCCGTTCGCGGAGATCGTTCCATCGATGCTCGTTGTGCCTACAACCGTCAGGATCACCGCGCCGCCGCCGGCGCCATCATTTCCGCCGCCCGTGACACTGCCGCTGCCGACGTTGACCGGCGCTATGATAGAACCGTAAGTTGTCCCCAAACCACCGTCAATACTTTCATCCCCTCCGATGCCTCCATAACTGCCTCCATTAAATCCTGTGGACGGCGCTCCCGGGCCTTCCGAATCGTCAAAACCGCGAAAATCAACGACGATTTGTGCGTTTGGTCCTATCGTTAATTCCCCGTCTACCGTAATGCGCAGGACTTTCTCTCCCGCAGCAACGGTCGTGTTATCAGTATGCGTGATCGTACCCGCTGCCGTGAAGCTCAGATCGCCGCTTCCGCCGCCGGCATTATCAATGATAAAGGTCGTGGTACCGCTGATCGTAAGCGTTCCTGTATAAGTGCCGGAGATCTCGAACTGGCCGATGGTGATAGTGCCGGCGGTCGTGATGCTGTCATTCGTTGAATTGACAATGGCCGCATCCTGGTTGTCATCCGGGTAGCCGTCATTGCCGGGCGTGCCGTCACCCGTATCCCAGTTGGTCTGCAGTTCCCAAGTGGTGCCATTACCATTGCCCGTCCAGGTATATGTAAAGTTGATACCGGAGAATATCCAATGCGGGGAACCATCAGCGCTATCGGTGTTATTATCCAATGAGTTTGTGGCCACGATATCGCCGCTGACATTGACTTCGGAGTTGTTGACATTCAGGAAGCTTACAAATTGCGAACCGTTGACACTAAAGGCAAACCGGGCCGGCGGGAAGGTGCTGGTTAAGACAATCCTTGTTGATGTCGAGCCGCCGTCCAAGGTCAATGAACCGCTGACGGTATAAGTCGCTCCGGCATTGAAGGTCAAGCGGGAACTGGCGGTTGTATCGGTAAAATTATTGAATTCGGTTTCATCATTGAAGGTAACGCCGGCGGCGGAAGCATTGGTAACATCAACATTAAAGAACGTCCCACCATTGGTCGTGACCGCTTGCGCCTGGGCGCCATCAAAGATCACCGTGCCGGCGGTGATGGTTTGTGTTGCCTGGTTCAACCATGTACCGCTGACGGTAAAGGCTTGAAGTGTTCCTGATAATTGCAACGTTGCATCGCCACGAATAATAACCGCCCCGACATTAGCGCCTGACACCGTGCCGTTAACGGTTGTGTTGACAACACCCCCATCACCGAAATCAAACGGATCTCGATTATTATTATCAATGATCAAGGTCCCGTCGGTGGAACCTTGTGACTGCGATTGCATGTAAACAGTACCGGCTGCGCCCTCTTCATTGGCTTGATTGGCATCGCCTCCAAAAGCGTTCATCGTTCCGGTATAACCACCAAAATCACTTAACGTGCCGGTCAAGATAACAGCGATGCGCCCGCCACCACCGCCGGCGTTACCAACTGTATCATTCCCTCCATTGGCGGTCATCGTACCTGATCCGAGGAGCCATGCGGTTGTTAAGTAAATACTTCCACCCGAAGATGGTCCAGAGGAAGTATCTTCTCCATCAGAAGTCATATATCCATTAAGCGTTGTCGTACCTGTTACAGTAAGGATCGCTGCACCTCCACCCTGACCTCCATCACCACCGCTTCCAATATTAGTTGGTGCTGTAATGGAGCCATATATCATACTGTTTGTTCCATTAGTCACATTGTCTCCACCCATACCGCCGTAACTGGCTCCATCACCCGTTGCATTACCTGGAGTACCTGGCCCTTGATCATAGCTATATCCCATGAGATCAACATCAACTGCACCACCAGAATTAATGGTAAGATTTCCAACAATAGTAAAATTAATTTTATAGGTTTCGAATTCTCCATTCCTTGAATGAGATAGGGCTCCATTGCTAGCGACGGTCCAATCACCAGCAACTGAAGTAACGGCATCCGTGTTAAGCGTATAACCTGAAATTGAATACGTTGCTGGAAATGAAACCAACGTATCTCCGACAATTGTAATAAAGGACTCATCAGGGCCAGAAGTTATTAAATTTCCAGTAGCAAAATTATACGTATCATCATCACCGATACCAAGATTACCATTATTTTGTATAACAATATTGTTGAAGTTATTTACATTAACGGATGATGGCATCAGAGTTGTTGTCGCGCCATAAGTCGAGAGGTTATTATTGTCTATAATAAGCGTGCCTGTTCCGCTAGCTTGAGACTCTGTTTCCTGGTATATGGTTCCGGCAGCGCCGTCTTGATAGGGATTAATAAATTGAGACCGTCCGCCAAAAGCGATCATTGTTCCGCTAAAACTACTAAAATCAGCGCCACTTGCTGTTAATACAACAGCAATACGTCCTCCACCACCGCCGCCGGTACCAGAATTATTATCATCGCCGCCATTAGCCTGTAGTGTTCCTGATCCGGTCATACTACCTGTCGTTAAGTAGATCGAACCACCAGAAGCTGCACCAAAAAAGCTATCTTCTCCATTAGCTGATAAGACACCGTTTAGCATTGTCGTACCTGTTACGGTAAGGATTGCTGCACCTCCACCGCTATTACCATCACCACCGCTTCCAATATTGGATGGTGCTGTGATACTTCCATACGTCGTACTGGTTGCTCCGGTGCCGTTATAATCACCACCTACGCCTCCGTAACCGCCACCATCTCCAGTAGCATTATTTGGCGCGCCGGGCCCTTCATCCCCATCATAACCTAAGAAATCCACATTGATTGATGCATTAATACCGAACGTAAAGTCTCCATCGATAATCATGGTGAGCTTCTTCTCACCAGCAGCAACAGTGGTATTGTCTGTATGATTGATCGTTCCCGCCGCGGTGAAATTCAAATCCCCGCTTCGCCCGACAGCGTTATCAATTATAAATGTCGTTGTCCCTGACATCGTTAACGTTCCGGTGAACGTTCCGGTAATTTGAAGTTCGCCGATTGTCACAGTACCGGCGGTTGTGATGGAATCATTTGTTGAATTAATTAAAGCAAGATCTGTGTTATCATCCGGATAACCGTCATTGCCGGCGCTGCCGTCTCCTGAATCCCAGTTACCCTGGTTTTCCCAGGAGCCGTTGGTATTTCCCGTCCAAACATAGTTGGTTCCAGTGACTTGCGCTTCATCCGCGCCGATATCCCACTCCCAACCGATGGGACGTGTGTCTCCGTCTATGTCATCGTTAAATGACAAGTTCGAATCAGCAGAAAGGTCCGTTCCCTGATGAACTGCTAGCGTATTAGAGGTGCTTAAGTGGAAATTATCGGCTGATTCATTTACAAAAATAACTGTACCCGTGACTGTATTAACACCCGGTGCTGTTCCATCTCCAGATTGATTGTTGGTCGAATTAGTTCCGTCATAAGTACCGCTGTAATCGGTGACATTTCCTTGAGAAAGATTATTTTTAAGAACCCTGTCTGTTGAAGCGCCACCACTACCATTAAATCCTCGCTCATTATCAACAGACGTATTGTTGTAGACATAAACCTCTCCTCCCGCCTGATTTGATCCATCAAGAGAATATCCTCCAGTGCCAGCTTGTCCCGTTATGAAGTCATAAACGATATTGTTGTACACATATACATCATCAGATCCATAATCAGGACCGACAACAATTCCAAATACATTATTACCAAAAACAGCAAAGAGTGCATTATTAAGCCGGACGATATTATGCGAAACGCGATGACCACCCCGACCTAAACCACCAAAAACAGCAATTCCCCGGTAGCCATTATCGTCAAATGGAGGATCAACATAAACTTGAAGCCCTTCAACACGGGTGAAACTGGAGTAAATTGCAAGAACAGATCCATTTGCCGATGCATCTCTTAATATATAGCCCGATGTTGACCATGTACCATTATGGCGCTGGCTAACTCCAACTTCATTAGAGGAGACTGGCGTGTAGAGACGGATATAATTTTCCGCATCAGTAATCCATTCGGTATTGAGTATATCAATAACACCATTCGTATCCTCTCCATCCGCATAACAGGCCGCACTCATGACCGTATTGTCGCCAGCCAGATTAGTCGACGTATCAAAGTTCTCAACCGCGTCATCGATGTTATTGTTCTCATCTTGTGCTTCCCAGTTAAAAAGTGATGTGTACGCCCGATAGATGCTGGTGGCTGTTGCTGCCGGCGCCGCTGTTGGTGTGGCGCCTGTTGAACTTTGGACGGAATAGACCGTATTGGAGATACGCCCATCGATAAAGGCGATCTGGGTGCCGGAGACGTTGTACTGGATGGCATCACCAACACCGACAATATTGACCATGGTGCCGGAGAAGGTTAAT
>DATDQB010000013.1:0-149200 GCA_035292445.1 Candidatus Omnitrophota bacterium | reverse complement strand
ACCATGGCGTCTCTAAAGAGAAATTCCCGTTTTATTTGAAAGAGCTGGAATATCGTTACAACAATCGTGATAAAGATATGTTCGTATTATTAACCAAACTAATGGCTGATTTCGTGCCAAATCTTTTATAATCACCTAATTTAAAAAGGAAAAGAATAACGCTTTTAAGTTATAGGATCAATAAGGTATTCTGCAGACATAACTTAAAGGCGTTTTTTCTTAAGGGTTTATCAGGTAAACAATTTTTTTAAAAAGGAGAGGTAAAATGTTTAAAAGAATGTTCGTCCTAGCCCTATGTTCATTGTCCTTCGGGGTGATGGCGATATCGCCAGTCATGGCTCAAGAAGTCGAAGAACAGTGGGAATTTACTTTCGGCAAAGTGGCCAGTGTCAGTAATGACCAGATCACTATCTCAGAATACAATTTGGAAAGCGAACAGGAAGCGGATGTGACGTACGCCGTCAATGCAACGACGGAATTCGTTAATATTGAAGGTTTATCCGCTCTCAAACCGGGCGATGATATTGAAATTGAATTTAAAGAAGAGGAAGGCCAAAAGGTCGCCATGGCCGTTGCCAAGGATGAAGAAGTGATGATGGAAGAAAATATGGGAGAGGCGATGGAAGAGCCTGCGGAAGGGAATGCAGTGGAAGAGAATGCGGCGGAAGAAGTACCCGCGGAAGAAATGAAGGAAGATGCCGGCGATCAGACTAACGGTTAATTGATCGCTTCTTAACTTATTATATGCCCTGTCACATTTTCTGACAGGGCATATTTTTTGCAGCATAGGAAAGTATAAAAGGCAGATGCTACTAGAAAACTCCGTTCCTATGCAGCAAAGAAGATACGACGAACGGAGTGAGGAGTTTTCTTGTTAAAATAAAACAAGTTCTTTGGAAAATACTTCAAATAAGGTACAATCAAAGAACAAAGCGCCGCTTAAATTTCAAAGGGATTTTTAATCAATAACCATGCCACTTAGTAACTGGATCGGTGTTCTCGCTTGTTTAATGCATTCAGCCATGTTTTCGGGGCTGAATCTGGGATTTTTTGGGTTAAGCCGTTTGCGTCTGGAAGTCCAGGCCGAGGCCGGCGACCAGGATGCCAAACGGATCCTTTCTTTAAGAAAGGACGCGCATCTTCTTTTATCCACGATTTTATGGGGCAATGTGGCCAGCAGCGTTCTTTTAACCATATTGACCGACTCCGTCATGACAGGCATCAGCGCTTTTGTATTTGCGACTTTTGTGCTTACGTTATTCGGTGAGATTTTCCCTCAAGCTTTCTTCGCCAAAAATGCTTTACGGATGAGCATCGTGCTTGTCCCCATCGTGCGCTTCTATCAATTCTTTTTATATCCTATCACCAAACCGACGGCTCTTCTTTTAGATCAGTGGCTGGGCAAAGAACAAGTCATTTATTTTAAGGAAAAAGAGGTTATGGCTATGCTGAAAAAGCATGCCGCCGAGGGTATGTCGGAGTTGGCGCGTTTGGAAACAATCGGAGCGATGAATTTCCTGGCTCTTGATGATATTAGGGTGGAGGAAGAGGGGGAAATTATTAATCCTAAGAGCATTATCAGTTTGCCTGTTAACGAAAATGGGCTGCCGATCTTCCCCGAGTTCAAGCGGGAGGCCAATGACCCGTTTCTTCAGCAGCTTCATGAATCGGGGAAAAAATGGGTGATTGTTACCGATCCTAATAAGGAACCTATTATAGTCATTCATGCCGATCAGTTTTTAAGAGATACGCTATATGATAAAGAAACGCGAGGAGTGTATGCTTATTGTCATCGGCCCATTATTGTTCGCAGTTCGGATGTAGTGCTAGGGGAGGTGATGTTGAAGCTGAATGTCCAGGTGGAAAGCGCTGAAGATGATGTGGTGGATAATGATTTGATTTTATATTGGGGCAAGCAAAAACGTATCATCACGGGGGCGGATATTCTCGGGCGATTATTGCGCGGTATCGCCAGACAAGGCCAAACAGAGAATCTCCAGGACATCAAGAAAGCATAGAGGTTTCTATGCAAGCAAAGACAAAAGGCGTTTTTATCGGTATTATTTTGATGCTTCCCATTATTCTTTTGTTACAAAATACTCAAGTGGTCACGGTAAGGTTTCTTTTTTGGCAAATCAGCATGTCGCAAATTATTTTAATTCCGCTTGTGTTGGTTATAGGGTTTGTTGTAGGATTTCTTATTGGGAAGAAACCTTGGTAATGAGGAATTGATGGCATCAGCCGCTAAAAAAACAGCCACCTTAGGGTTACCGCCGGGCACGCTCGTGTACGTTGGTCCCAAAAGGCAGAGGAAGACCAAGATTACGGTCATCGACTACGATGCCAATCATGTCGAGGAGAAGGAAATCCAGAAGATCGAGGATTGCTTTGTCTATAAAGAGAAGAAAAGCATCACCTGGATCAATATCGACGGCATTGAGCAGGTGGAGGTTATTCAGAAGATCAACGACCATTTTGGCATTCATCCGTTGGTAGCGGAGGACATTGTCAACACGGACCAGCGGCCGAAGGTCGAAAATTATGGAGATTATATTTTTATCGCGGTTAAGATGTTGTCGCTTAATGCTAAGGACGAAAAAGTCATTGCCGAACATATCAGTCTTATTGTTGGTTCCAATTATGTGATCTCTTTCCAGGAATCCATAGGTGACATCTTCAATATTATCAGAGAGCGCATACGTCAGGGTAAGGGCCGCGTCCGGCGCTTTGGGGCCGACTATTTGGCGTATTGTTTATTGGACACGATCGTCGACCACTATTTTCTTGTTTTGGAGAATTTGGGTGAAATGATCGAGGGGCTGGAGCAGGAGATTTTAAAGGTTATGGAAGATGACACCCCACGGCTGATCCATCTTTTAAAGAGAGACGTTATTTTCCTGCGCAAGCAGGTTTGGCCTCTGCGAGAGGTCATCAGCAGTCTTCAGCGAACGGAGGCAACATTAATCACTAAAGATACGACCATTTTTTTAGGCGATGTTTATGACCATACCATCCAGGTCATGGATACGATCGAATCTTACCGCGACATCCTTTCGGGCATGCATGATGTTTATTTATCGAGCCTCAGCCATCATATGAACGAGGTCATGAAATTTCTTACCATTTTTACATCGGTCTTTATTCCCCTTAATTTTGTCGTCGGCATTTATGGGATGAATTTTAAGAATATGCCGGAGTTGGAGTGGGAGTGGGGATATTTTTCGATTTTAGGCCTGATGGCGATTATGGGGACCTCCATGCTCATTTATTTTAAGCGCAAACGATGGATTTAATAATAGAAGCATTCATCTTAACATCAATCCTTCCGGCAGCCTTTCAGCAAGCCACCCTTAAGTAACCAATCTGAAGAAAACGCTTTCCTTTTGAGGGTGCCAATCCCCGTTTTACCCCCGTATTTATTTTATACTTACTCTGTATCAAATAGAGAGCTTAAAAGAGGTTAAAATGAAGCGATTATTGATGGTTATAGGGGTATTTTTTTTGTTGACGCCGTTTGTCTGGGCGGAAGGCCAGTTTATCCAAAAGGTCGTTGATGGGCAGACGCTAAAGACTTTAAACGGGGAATATGTGCGTTTGATCGGTATTGACGTACCCCCTGAAAAGGCCGCCGAGGCAGCCGAGTTTGTACGCTCTTTGGTCAGCGGCAGCGTGGTCGCTTTAGAGTATGATGTCGAAAAGACAGATGCCGATGGCAATATCCTTGCCTATGTATGGTTTAAGTTCGAGCCGCGTTACAGTAATGACCAGGTTATTTTCCCAAATGATTTTGACGTCCATTATGTTGTTGATTCAGAAGGCGAAGGGGACTTCTTTGTGCTTCTTAATACGACCGTTGTCAAGGCCGGTTACGGACGTCCTTTAGAAGCGTTGCCCAACGAAAAATACGCGAAACTCATCAAAAAGTTATATGAAGAAAGGCCGATCGAAACCGTCAAAGTGGAAATCGAAAGCCATGCCAAAGCCGACCTTTCTTTAGAGATACCGCTACAATAATCTAATTATTATTACTTATAGGCCCTTAAATTGATGAGGGTCTATTTTATAAAATTGATATAACCTCTTTGTTTTCAAGTAGATTTGTTCTATTCGGCCCGCCCCGTGAATTGTATTGACAACCCCAAACGAAACTGATACTATTTTGTACTTACTGATACCTCGTTCCAAAATTTTTTTAAGAATGGGACTCGGTATAACAGTGCCGAGTTTCTCGCTTAAACCTTCTCTATTTCTAAAGACAGATTCTATGAATTTTTGAAACGAGGCACTGAGATGGGAACCCATTCCACTTACTTGAGCGATGAAGCTGTTGAACGGATTATTCAAGCATCTGGTGAGGAAATTCGCTTATTTTTGGATTTTTTAGGGTACCCCAAGAAGAAATCTCCGTACAGTTCTTTGAAAAACGTCAAAGCCGTTTTAGCTCATTTAAGCGCCGATATGCGCCAATGCGCCGAAAATTTTCGGCAGAATCCTTCCTTTTTTAGCGATCAGCGGATGGTTGAAATGGGAGAGGGTGTAGAGGAGGCCATCAAAAATTTTGTGCGCATTGAAATAAGGCGTACTCCAGCAATTGGTGGGGCTGCTCAGGTAGTTTCTAAAGGTATTGAGGGAGATTTCCGCATGGCTGCTTTGAAACGGTTAAGGGCTAAAAAAGGGTTCAGGAAAAGCGAGCTTACCATCAAGTTTGCCGGAAGATCCAGCATAGAATTTAATGTGGCCGGCGTGAACAAAGCGCTTCCGTTCAAATATCTTGAGAAGAATCTGGCCCATGTGCTGAAAGTGATGGGGTATACGTCTGGTAGTTTAATAGATGCGGCTCGATCGAAGACGATCATTGCGGCGGATGGCGACAGCACGATGTATGGCGGCCCGACATTGACAACCATGCCGACCCTTCAGGAAAGCCCAACGAAAGAGCCTCTTAATAAATATTTACGGATGGGTGGCGTGTTTATGCTCATCTCGGGCAATAATCTTGAGCGCACGGTCGTGAGGGTTAAAGAAGGCATTGAAGATCTGTTGAAAAATCGTTTTATTTTGGTCGGTAACGGCGGGGCAAGCATGGCGGTCTTCGGAAAAAACGGCCAATTAATTGAGATCGAAGATTATCGGTTGAATGCGTTACGGTTGGCTCGCGCGGCGAACAAAAAGCGGCAGCTGGATATGATTTATATCGGAAATGACGGGCACCCAAACGGGAACGATATGGATGGTTTCAAAGAAGTTGGATTCGGGCGTTCATTTTTGGTTGAAGAAGAAAACGCCTCTGTTGCACAAAGCACCTTAAAGAAACATTTTATCCCCGGCTTGGAGAATGCCGCGGGCAAGCTGCTCTTTATCATCAACGACATGATCAGGGTTAAAAGACAAGCCCCTTATTTTACGAAGGAAGCGATTGCCGCTGTCCTCAAGCGAGCACGCTCGTAGTCATGCATGTATCGACACTCTGCTATATCCAGCGCGACGAAAAAACGCTGATGCTTCATCGCGTCAAGAAAAAAGACGATGTCCATGAGGGAAAGTATAACGGTTTGGGCGGAAAGTTGCTGACGGGGGAAACGCCTGAAGAATGTGTCGTTCGTGAGGTCGAAGAGGAATCGGGGCTTAAGATCAGGAACCCCAGGCTGCGTGGGGTGATGATGTTCCCGGCTTTTAAGGATAACGAGGATTGGCTGGTATTTTTGTTTACGGTGAATAAATTTGCGGGAACGCTCATCGAATCGAGCGAGGGTCATCTTGAGTGGGTCGAGGACGGTAAGTTGCTGGATTTGAATTTGTGGGAAGGCGATAAGTTTTTCCTTCAATGGCTGAAAGTCGATAAGTTTTTCTCAGCCAAGTTTGTGTACAAAAATAAACGGCTTGTAGATCACCGTGTTACGTTTTATCCATAACGCGTCGTGTTTACGGGCCGTCTTTAGGGAGGTCGAATGGGGCCCATTATGACACCAGAAGATCGAATGTTTGATGTAGAAGAAGTGGAAAAAGATGGAAGTGGATTAAGCGACTTTCACAAGATGCCGGATATCTATGGCTTTGATATCGATAAAGTCGGCATCAACCGTTTCCGCATCCCGCTTAAATTCCGCCACAAAGACGGCACTGTCATGAACCATGACGGCATCGCCAGCATGTATATCCATTTCCCGAAAGGGAAAGCCGGCATCAACATGAGCCGCCTTTATGAGATCCTGCAGGAAGAAGCGGACCAATCGTTTGTCAGTCATCAGTTGTTTAAGAAGATACTGACCCGTTATCGCCGGGATATGCGCGACAATGACGATGAATCCCTTTTTAAGGCCGCTTATTTGAAATTTAAGTTCAATTATGCCCTTAAGCAACCGGCTCTTAAAAGCCCAAAAGAGGGCTGGCAATATTATGTCTGCGAAATGGAAGGGCGTAAAGACAGCCAGGGAAAGATCCGCATGTTTTTGACGACTCACTACGAATATTCGTCCACCTGCCCATGCAGTTTAAGCATGTCCAAACAATATGAAACGGAACATGCGCTTAATTTAACGAGTGAAGGTAACGGCATGGCGGTACCGCACAGCCAGCGTTCGCAAGCGAAGGTCACGGTCGAAATTCCCTTCGGCACGGAATTTTTTGTTGAAGATCTGGTGGAGTTGATCCGAAAAGCGATCCCTACCGAGACGCAAAGTTTTGCCAAACGCGTCGATGAGCAGGCCTTTGCGGTCTTGAACGCCCAAAACCCCATGTTCGTCGAGCACGCCACCCGGCGCTTGAGCAGGGTTTTAAACGCCGATAAACGCGTTTTGGATTGGGTGGTTTCGGTAGAGCATTGGGAGTCCCTGCACAGCCATAATGCGGTTGCGGTCATCCGTAAAGGCATTCCCGGCGGACTATCATAACTAAATAAGTCTTCATGGTTAAAATCTCCTCCGAAGAACACAGAAAGAAAGCGCTTCAGCTGGGCACGATCCCCATCGCGCTGGTGACGGTGAGCGATTCCCGCCGCGAAGAGACGGATGAAAACGGGCAATACCTCAAGCGCCAGATCCAAAAAGCCCGCCATGAAGTGGTGGCCTACCGTATCGTCAAGGATGAAGCTTCCCAAGTCGAAGGTGTTCTTGAGGAATTTGCCAAGACGCCGGCAAGGATCATTATTTTTAACGGCGGGACGGGTATCAGCCGGCGTGACCGCACTTTTGATGTTCTTCATAAAAGGTTTGAGAAAGTCCTTCCCGGCTTCGGCGAGATCTTTCGGATGTTGAGCTTCGAACAGGTCGGGGCGGCGGCGATGCTTTCGCGCGCGGCCGCGGGTATTTATAAAGATAAAGTGGTCATCTTAATCCCGGGCTCGCCGCAAGCGGTCGAGCTGGCCTGGAAGAAATTGATCGAGCCGGAATTGCAGCATTTGGCCTGGGAATTAACTCGTTAACAAAGGATTAAACGCATGATCCTCTCTGGAATGGAAATCAAAAAAAGGCTTAACAAAGAAATATATATTGATCCCTTTAATGAAAAACAGCTTAATACCAACAGTTATAACTTGCGTTTGCATAACGAGGTCCTTATTTACGATGAGGACGTGCTGGATATGAAAAAGCCCAACAGGGCGCATATGATCACCATCCCCGATGAGGGGTTATTGCTTGAGACCGGTAAATTGTACCTTGGCCGCACCGTGGAATACACGCGCACGCATACGACCGTTCCCATGCTGGAAGGCCGTTCCTCGATCGGACGGTTGGGCTTGTTCGTGCACGTGACCGCCGGATTCGGGGACGTCGGGTTTTGCGGTTATTGGACGCTTGAGATGTTCTGCGTCAAACCTATCCGGATCTATCCGGGCGTTGAGATCTGCCAGATCTTTTATCACACGATCGAAGGCGATTATGTCGAATATAAAAGCAGCAAGTATCAGAATAACAAAGGCGTACAACCGAGCTTGCTTTACAAAGATTTTGAAGAGGAAAAGACGGCGGTAGAAGCCAGAAAAAAATAGATGGGAGATTGTCATGACGAAACCTGAAGATATTTTTGCGCAGCGAAAAACGGTGGAGCAGGTCGAAGAGGGCAATGAGCTTGCCCCCAAGTTCGATAAAGACGGATTGATCCCGGTCGTCACGACGGATTATAAGTCGGGCGAGCTTCTCATGCACGCGTATATGAACGCGGAGGCTTTAGCGAAAACCATTGAATTGAATGAAGCGGTCTATTACAGCCGCAGCCGCAAGACCCTCTGGCACAAGGGGGCGACCAGCGGTTTGGTGCAGAAGGTCAAGGAATTAAGGATTGACGACGACCAGGATTGTGTCTGGTTAAGAGTGGACGTTCAAGGCGGCGCCAGTTGCCATGTGGGTTACCGTTCTTGTTTTTATCGCAGCGTCAAGAAAGATAAGGGAGCCGTCAAATTAAAGTTTGAAGAGACCGAGAAAGTTTTCGATCCGAAGAAAGTCTACGGCGATGCGCCTAACCCGACAAAACTTTAGCGGTGTAATATTAGTGTTGGCGTTACTGGCTGGATGCGCTTCAATAAAAATATCGGAAAAAGAAACGCCCCAGGAAGCGGTAAGCGCGTTGGGGGCGGTGGCCGGGTCCATTTCCCAGCAGGATATGGATGAGGAAAAGATGAGAGAGGTCGCCAAGAAGCTTCAATCGGATGAGGAAGCGCAGACGGCCGTTGAAGCCATCAGCGAGTCGCTGGAAGGGAAAAACATCAACATCAAATATTCGCCGGCAACAGGAAAGCGTTATAGCGGCGATCTGGAATATGACCCGGAAACAGGCGTAAAATTGATCCCATTGGAACCCTAGGAGCTTGATATGATCGATAAAACGTTATTAAGCATTCTTGCTTGTCCCGAGACAAAAAAGGATTTGGAGTTGGCCGATAAGCAAACGGTCGCTCAGGTGAACGATCTGATCCGGCAAGGAAAGTTGCTCAACAGGGCCAAGGAGCGCGTTTCCAAGAATATCGATGGAGGATTGTTCCGCAAAGGCGACCGCAGCTGCCTTTATCCTATCCGGGACAACATCCCGATTTTATTAATCGATGAATTGATCTTGCTAAATGAGAAAAGTTCTTAAATCTTTTATTTTTTGTATTATCGGGATCTATCAAAGGTTGATTTCCCCTTTATTCCCCATGAACTGCCGGCATATCCCATCATGCTCTCAATACGCGAAAGAAGCCATTGACGCTCACGGCATCATCAATGGCGGTTGGATGTCTGTTAAAAGGATCGGCCGGTGCCACCCGTGGGGCAGTTACGGATTTGACCCTGTTCCGGAACAAAAGAAATAATCAATTCATATGGAACAATTCATTAATTGGTGGCAGCATTTACCGGAAGATATCGATCCGGTTTTTTTACAGTTGGGGGTCGTGCAGATCCGTTATTACGGGCTCATGTATTTATTTTCCTTCCTGGCCGTCTACGCGCTCATTCTTTATCGCCTCAAAAATCAGGAAGGGCCGTTCACAAAGAAGATCATTGATGATTACACGACGTGGGCGATCATCGGCGTCTTGCTGGGCGCGCGTTTAGGCTACGCGTTCTTTTATAATGCCGCTTATTTCATGATTCATCCTTTGGAGGTCTTCTGGCCGGTTCAGACGATCGATGGCCAGGCTTATTTCGGCATCAGCGGCATGTCGTATCACGGCGGGTTGATCGGCGGCGTTGCCGCGACAATGCTTTTTTGCCGTCGCCACGGGTTGAACGGTATGAAGTTGATCGAATTTATAGTTCCGGCGTTCCCGTTGGGATACACCTTCGGGCGGCTCGGTAATTTCTTGAACGGCGAATTGTACGGGCGGCTGACCCAGAAGTGGTGGGGCATGTATTTTCCGTACGCCCCCAGCTATGAATTAAGGCACCCCTCGCAGCTTTATGAAGCTTTTTTCGAAGGCATTGTTCTGTTCTTGATCCTCTGGCCGCTTCGTAAGAAAAAGCTGTTCGATGGGGCGATGTTCAGCATTTACATCATGGGTTACGGCATCGTACGGTTTGCCATCGAATTCTTCCGCCAGCCGGATGAGCATATCGGTTTTGTCATCCAAGCTTTGAGCCTGGGGCAATTGTTGTGCCTTGTGATGATCGTTTTCGGCATAGGATTTTTTATAACAACGAAGAATCAAGCGAAAGTAAAAAATGGCCCTTAAGATCTACAATACCTTAAAACGCAAAGAAGAGGAATTTAAACCTTTGAAGGCGGGCAAAGTGACGATGTACGTCTGCGGGCCCACCGTTTATGACGTCCTTCATGTCGGCAATTTCCGCGGGGCCGTTTTCTTCAATCTGGTGCGCAACTGGCTGGAGCACGGTGGCTACAAGGCCAATTTCGCTTATAACTATACCGATATTGATGATAAGATCATCAACCGCGCCAATCAGGAAGGCAAAAGCGCCCAGGAAATCAGTGCGATGTATATCAGGGAATATGAGAGGGACTTTAAGGCGTTAAAGCTGAGAGCGCATGATCACAACCCCCGGGCGACCGACTATATCCAGCAAATGATCGAGGTTATCAAGACGTTAATTGATAAGAAGAAAGCGTATGTGATAGGCGGGGAGGTTTTCTATTCGGTGGACAGTTTTAAAGAATACGGCAAGTTAAGCCATAAAAATCTGGATGAACTGCAGATCGGTCAGCGCGTCGAAGTGGACCCGCGCAAGAAGAATCCATTGGATTTCGTGTTATGGAAGCCTTCCAAAGAGAATGAGCCTTCGTGGGATTCACCTTGGGGGCGCGGCCGTCCGGGATGGCACATCGAATGTTCCGTTATGGCCAAAACGCTTTTAGGCGACACGATCGATATTCATGGCGGCGGGATCGATCTTATTTTCCCTCATCATGAAAATGAGGTTGCCCAAAGCGAAGGGGCAACGGATAAGCCGTTTGTACGCTATTGGATGCATAATAACTTTGTTAATTTCGGTGATACCAAGATGTCCAAGTCGTTGGGTAACGTCGTGACGGCGCGCGAATTTTTGAATAAATATAACGCTGAGATTTTCAAGTATATGATGTTGAGTGTCCATTATCGCTCACCCTTGAGCCTGGCGGATGCGCAGATCCAGCAGGCTGTCGCTGCGTTGGCAAGGATCTATTCGGCGTTAGCTGCCGCTGAAAGCTTGATCGGAGCGGATGTCAAAGAGGGGAGCCTCGACAGCTCGTTCGTCAAAGCTCTTAAGGAATCAACTCAACAACTGGAAGAGGCGATGGATGATGATTTTAACACGCCGGCCGTTTTCGCCAAGATATTCGATGTGGTGCGCGCTTTTAATGCACTTTTGCTGAAGAACCCCAAACCAAACCCGTCCATGAAAGCCGTCGCAAAAGCCTTTAAGGACTGGATCCTTCCCTATGGGGCCATGATGTCATTGTTTCAAGAATCATTTCAGGAATTTTTAAGGAAACTGGATGGCATGTTGCTCAAGCAAAAGGGGCTTGATGTGAAGGAGATCGAGAAAAAATTCAATGAGCGCAACCAGGCCCGTGCCGGGAAAGATTTTTCCAAAGCCGATCAGCTGCGTCAAGAATTGGCCGAGCTGGGGATCGAGATCCAGGATGCGTTAGGTGGGTCAAGCTGGCAGGTCAAAAAAGGATAATTTCCTATAGAAAAGGGACTTGATTTATTGATATAACCTGATAGACTTTTATAATAAATTTTAATAATAGTGTAAGGCCGCCCGCCTAAGGCGGGCGAGCCTCGTTCATTTTCTCCTTGAGAGAAAATGAAGAAAATGAACGGGAGAAACAAGATGGCAACCAACACGATAAAGACAGCCGTTTTAGGATACCCGCGCATAGGCGAAAAAAGAGAGCTTAAAAAAGCCACGGAGAGTTTTTGGAAAGGCGAGATCTCCAAGAACGACCTTCTGGCAACGGGCCGGGACATACGCAAGAAGAATTGGAATTTACAAAAAAGCCTCGGCATTGATATCATCCCATCAAATGATTTCAGCCTCTACGATCAAGTATTGGACATGAGCTGTTTACTGGGCAATGTCCCCGCACGGTTCAAATGGGACGGCGCCGATATTAACCTTGAGACTTTATTTTTGATGGCTCGCGGCCCGCGCGAAAGCGGGGCGGATAAGGTTGACGCGACCGCCTGCGAGATGACCAAATGGTTCGACACCAACTACCATTACATTGTCCCCGAGTTCACTTCCCAGACGAAATTCAAACTTTCGGCCGCAAAGGTTTTTGATGAATTCAAAGAAGCGCTGGAGTCGGGCATTAAGACGCGGCCGATTCTCATCGGGCCGGTGACATACCTGACCCTCGGTAAGGTGCATGATGAAAAGAATCCTGATTTTAACCGCTTTACGTTATTGGATAAGGTCCTTCCCGTTTATATCGAGGTCCTTAAAAAGCTGGCTTCCTTGGGCGCTGAATGGGCGCAGATCGATGAGCCTATTTTTGCGTTGGATCTGACCGACGAACAAAAGCAGGCTTTAAAGAAATCTTACGCGAAGATCAAAGAAAGCGTTCCGTCCTTAAAGGTCATCATCACGACGTATTTCGGGGATCTAAGAGATAATCTGGAAACGTTCTTAAGCCTTCCGGTCGAAGGGTTCCACATCGATTGCGTGCGCGCGGGCAACGATCTGGAAGGGGTCCTCTCCAAATTCCCCAAAGGAAAGGCGCTTTCGTTGGGTGTCGTTGATGGAAGGAACATTTGGAAGAATGATCATGAGAAGTCATTGAAGTTTCTAAAGAGAGCCCAGGAAAAGTTGGGCAATGCTTTATTGATCGTGGCGAGCTCCTGTTCCTTGATCCATTCGCCGAACACTTTAAGGAATGAGAATGAATTGGATGAAGAATTGAAGAGCTGGCTCAGCTTTGCCGAAGAAAAACTTAGAGAGATCAAAGATCTGGCCGACATTCTGGCCGGTAAAGCCGACAAATCGGTTTTGGAAAAGAACAAAAAGGCCCTGCAATCCAGGCGGGAAAGCAAACGCATCCATAATCAGGCGGTCAAAAAGCGCCTGAGCGCCGTTAAGACAAAAGACCTGCAGCGAAAATCATCTTTCGTCAAGCGCAAGAGGGTCCAGCACGAAAAACTTAACCTGCCTCTTTTTCCGACGACAACGATCGGTTCGTTCCCTCAGACGGTTGAGGTACGCGCCATGAGGGCCAAGCTGAAAAAAGGCGACATCACCCAAAAGCAGTATGAAAAATACATGGAAGACGAGATCAAAAACGCCATCAAGGTCCAGGATGAGATTGACATTGATATGTACGTCCATGGCGAATTTGAACGCAATGACATGGTGGAATATTTCGGGGAACAACTGGACGGTTTTGCCTTCACGCAAAACGGCTGGGTCCAAAGCTACGGCTCGCGATATGTGAAACCGCCTTTTATATACGGCGATGTTTCACGGCCCCAACCGATGACGGTGCGCTGGTCGAAATTCGCCCAGTCATTGACGAAAAAACCGATGAAGGGCATGTTGACCGGCCCTGTGACGATCTCCCAATGGAGTTTTGTGCGCGATGACCAACCGCGGGAGGCAACCGTCAAACAGATCGCCTTAGCCATCCGCGATGAAGTGGTCGATCTGGAAAGGGCGGGTATCGCCGCTATTCAAATCGATGAGCCAGCCATCCGAGAGGGGTTACCATTGCGGCGTTCCGACTGGAACGATTATTTGAAATGGGCGGTGGATTCTTTCCGGTTAAGTTCCAGCGGCGTTAAGGATGAAACGCAAATACACACCCATATGTGTTACTCGGAGTTCAACGACATCATTAAATCCATCGCAGCTATGGACGCGGATGTTATCTCCATTGAAACCTCGCGTTCCAAAATGGAATTGCTGGATGCTTTCGTCAATTTCAAATACCCCAACGAGATCGGCCCCGGTGTTTATGACATCCATTCACCGCGCGTCCCTACCAAGAAAGAGATCGATGAATTGCTCGATAAGGCCGAGGAGGTCTTGCCGGTCGAGAATATTTGGGTCAACCCTGACTGCGGGCTAAAGACACGCCAGTGGGACGAGGTTATCCCATCGCTCAAGAACATGGTGGAATCCGCCAAGACCATGAGGGAAAAAGTAGGCGCAACCAGATGAGAGTCGATCAGATCGAATGCGTTGTTTTTGACGTGGAAACAACGGGCCTCTCACCGCTGGAGGGCGATAGGGTCATCGAAATCGCTGCCATCAAGGTCAAAGAAGGGAAGGTCGTTGCCACCATCGAGTCTTTGATCAATCCTCAACGGTCCATCCCGCTTGAGGCGCAGCGCATCAATCACATAAGCGATGACATGCTCATCGATGCTCCGACGGCCCAGGAATTCCTTCCTAAAATGATCGATTTTATCGGTGGGACCCCTTTGGCCGGCCATAATATCAAATTCGATCTGGATTTTTTATGCTACGAGCTTTCTTTGATAGGGCGTAAATTAAAAGACACGACCCCCGCCATTGATACGATCAAGATGGCCAAACGGCTCTTGCCTCAATTAAGCACGTATCGGCTGCAGAATCTGGCCCAATACTTTGGCGCTAATGTCCAGGAAACGCACCGCGCGCTCGCGGATGTCAAATTAACGGTGACGGTCATCACTCGTTTGTTGGATTTGGCTATTAAGCAGGGATTCACCACTCCTCAAGATATTTTTAAAGAGTTCGGTGTGACGAAGCCGAACTTTAAGATCGCCGAAGCTAACCAAGACGTACTTTTCTAACCATGCCTCAAACAAACGACGCGCAATGGATGCGCCTTGCCATCGAAGAGGCGATAAAGGGTGAGGGAAAAACGTTCCCCAATCCTATCGTCGGCTGCGTCATCGTTGAAGGCGAAGGAATCGTCGCCAAAGGTTTTCATGAAAAGGCGGGCGCTGCGCATGCGGAAGTGAATGCCCTTAGCCATTTAGGCCGCATCCCCAAAGAAGGGGCGCGGCTTTATGTCACCCTTGAGCCTTGCTCGAGCGTGGGAAAAACAGGCCCTTGCACCAAGGCCATCATCACCTCCGGGATCAAGGAAGTGATCGTCGGTACCATTGACCCGAATCCGCAGCATCAAGGCCGCGGCATTGAGATCCTCAAACAAGCCGGAGTTCATGTGCGCTTCGGTGTCTTGGACGAAGAATGCCGGAAACTCAACACGGATTTTAATGAACGGATGAAAGCATTAAGCCATGGCTTCAAAAAATAACGTGACATTACCCCAGCGGCCCAGAAGAAACCGTAAAAGCGAATCAATGCGCCGGCTTGTCCGTGAAACGGTTCTTGCACCGGATAATTTTGTTTATCCGTTGTTTGTTGTCGATGGAAAGGATAAAAGGATCGCCATTTCTTCGATGCCGGAGTATTACCGGCTTAGTATTGATCAACTTGTGAAAGAGGCCAAAGAGGCGTTTTCTTTAGGGATCCCTGCGGTCGCGTTATTCCCGGCCATTGATGAGAAATTAAAGGACAAAAGGGCAACCGAAAGTAAAAATCCTAATGGGTTGCTGCAGCAGGCTATAAAAGCGTTGAAGGATAAATTGCCGGAGTTGTTGGTCATCACGGATGTGGCGATGGACCCTTATTCCAGCGATGGGCACGATGGGTTGGTCAAAGACGGCAAAATACTTAACGATGAAACGCTTCCCATTTTGGCCGACATGGCACTCGCCCAGGCCAAAGCCGGGGCCGATATTGTCGCTCCATCGGATATGATGGACGGGCGCGTAGGATTTATCCGTCAAGCACTTGATCAAAATGGATTTGAAGATGTGGGAATCCTTTCTTACGCGGCAAAATATTGCTCAGCCTTTTATGGCCCTTTTCGCGATGCGCTCAATTCGGCACCTAAAGCCGGTGATAAAAAAACTTACCAAATGGACCCTGCCAATATCCAGGAGGCCATCCGCGAAGCTAAGCTGGATGTCGAAGAAGGGGCGGATATCGTGATGGTGAAACCTGCATTGCCATATTTGGATGTGATCCGTGCCGTCCGTGAAGCAGTCCATGTACCCGTTGCCGCCTACAATGTCAGCGGCGAATACGCCATGATCAAGGCGGCTGCCAAGATGAAATGGGTGGATGAAAAGGCGGCCATGCTTGAGGTGTTGGTTGCTATTAAAAGAGCCGGGGCAGGGATCATCTTCACTTATTTTGCCAAAGAAGCGACCAAAGCGCTTATTTCACAATAATCAAAATATTTGACAAAAAATCAAATATGTGGTACCTTGTCTATACTGTATCATCCCCCCGAATAGCCGTTATTTCCCCAAAAATAGTGCGTTGAATAGAAAGGAGGCGATCGTATGAAAAGAGCGTTGAAAGTTCTGTTTTTGGGGCTTATCACCTCGGCCATGCTTACGAGCGTGTGTTTTGCTGAATGGGTCTACGTCACGAAAAACGGCAAGAAGTACCATCCGGAAAATAGCCGTTTTTCTCAAGTGGAAGGAGTGGAGCGTATTAGCAAAGAAGAGGCTGAGGAAAAAGGCTATGAACCCAGCAAGGAGTATTTACGCCATGCTGAAGAATTAGTCCAACAACAAGAAGAAACCTCAAAAGCCAAAAAATAAAATCTGCCTTTTCTCATGGCTCAAAAGGCTTGTCCGATTTATCTCGGGCAGGCCTTTTTATTTGCTTGTTTTTTGCGGTAACTCATACTAAAATGCTTCATTATTCTTTAAAGGTTAAGAGGTTATGACAAAGGCAAGGCTAAGGGATCTTATTTATCAGCCCGTCAAAGCGGTTGTCAACGAAATTGGGGTAGGCTTGGACCGCTATAACGTGACCCCCCATCAGTTGACCATGACGGGGTTTTTGGTGAATATTTTAGGCTGTATCTTGTACGCCCATGGCCACTTCTCCAGCGGTTCTTTGGTCATTTTGTTTGCCGGGATTTTCGATATGCTGGACGGCTCCCTGGCCAGAAGCTCCAATAAAACTTCCAAATTCGGCGCTTTTATTGATTCGGTGATCGACCGTTATTCCGATTTTCTGATCTTTGGTGGCCTGACGGTCCATTTCGCCAAGGCCAATCAGGCCGATTATGTCCTACTGACACTGGCGGTGATTGCCGGTTCTTTTTTGACCAGTTATACCAAGGCCCGGGCCGAGAGCCTCATCAGGCATTGTGATGTCGGCATGATCGAGCGGCCGGAGAGGATTCTCATAATTTGCATCGGCGGATTGTTTGGAGCAATTGTCCCGGCGCTGTGGATCCTCGCTTTCGCCACACACTTCACGGCATTGGACCGAATTTACTACACATGGAAACGAACGGAAGGAAACTTAAGTGAAAGAGACGAAGATTAAGATCCTTGAGCCTAAAGGCAAGCTGGGCGTTTTGCTTCCCGGGTTAGGGGCGGTTTCAACGACTTTTATCGCCGGAGTTGAAGCTATCAAAAGAGGGTTGGCCCTGCCGATAGGTTCCTTGACCCAATTAAGTACCGTCCGGCTAGGAAAACGTACGGACAACCGCGTTGTTCCCATCAAAGAATTTGTTCCGTTAGCTGATTTGTCGGATATGGTCTTCGGTTCTTGGGATCCGATCCCCGACGATGCGTATATTTCCGCGGTCAAGGCCGGTGTGTTGGAGATCGGCCTGATCGATAAACTGCGCCCTCAGCTGGAGGCGATCAAGCCCTGGAAGGCGGTTTTCAGTCAAAAGTATGTCAGCCGTATCCATGGAACGCATGTCAAGAAAGAAAAGAGCAAGCGTGAACAGGCCGAAGCCCTGATTGATGATATCGAGAAATTCAAAAAGCAGAACAAGCTGGAACGGATGGTCATGGTTTGGTGCGGTTCGACGGAAATCTACCTGGAGCGTCAGCCGGTGCATGAAACGCTCAAGGCCTTTGAAAAAGCAATGGAGAACAATCACGAAGCCATCGCCCCCAGCATGATTTATGCGTATGCCGCTATTAAGTGTGGCGTTCCTTTTGCCAACGGCGCACCGAATCTGACCGTTGATATTCCCGCGCTTGTTGATTTGGCCAGAAAAAAGAATGTTCCGGTCTCTGGTAAAGATTTTAAAAGCGGGCAAACGATGCTCAAGACAGCCATTGCTCCCATGCTTAAGGCAAGGATGTTAGGCTTGGACGGCTGGTATTCCTCCAATATCCTCGGCAATCGAGACGGAGAGGTCCTTGATGACCCGATGTCATTTAAGACCAAGGAGGAGAGCAAGCTTTCCGTGTTGGATTATATCCTGCAGCCCAAGCTTTATCCGCAGCTTTACAAAGACTATTACCATAAAGTGCGCATCAATTATTATCCGCCGCGTGGGGATAACAAAGAAAGCTGGGATAATATCGATATCCGCGGCTGGCTCGGTTATCCGATGCAGATAAAAATGAATTTTCTTTGCCGCGACAGTATTTTGGCGGCTCCCATTGTTTTGGATTTGGTCCTTTTTATGGACTTGGCCCAGCGCGCTCGTATGCGCGGTATCCAGGAATGGCTGTCGTTTTATTTCAAAAGCCCTATGACAGCACCGCAGCTTTATCCGGAGCATGACCTTTTCATTCAGCTGATGAAACTTAAAAACACCCTGCGTTATTTACGGGGGGAAGACCTCATTACCCATTTAGGCATGGAGTATTATGACTAAACCGCAGGACCCCTCACCCAACCCTGTCACCCGAGCCGAGCTGTGGGGTTTGTGCTTTGCTTTCTTTTCCTTTTTGTTCGTCGTTCATATGGCCTCCACTATAACGTTCGTTTCTTGGTTCCATGGATATGTGGCCATCGTCATTGTTGCGTCCCAGCTTATTTGCCTGTGGAGTTTTTTTAAATATATGAGGAAGAAATAAGTGATTGATGTTATACTGAATGTTATTAACAAGGGAGGATGTTTATGAAAGAGCAAAATGCCAAAGCGCTGGATAATTTAAGTCGTACCTGTTACCGCAGCGGTGTCTTTATCATTTTCTTAGGGGTACTGGTGTTATTCATTCATGTGGTTAATCAGGATTTCACACAGGTCCTCATCGGTTTGCTCATTTTTATTATGGGTTATGGCTATGCGAAGATTGCGACAAAATTGAGAGGCGTCTTGAAAAGCGAACAGACGTAAAGCGTTTGTGATATTAACAGTAAAAAAGGCAACCCCAAAAAGGTTGCCTTTTTTATTTAAAGATCAGGCGGCGGGGGGAGGATCCAGTCGGCGGAAGAAAAAAGCCTGTATTTTTCTTCCGCAAGATTCACATTTCTATCAATGTAGGGATGGAAAGGCCTGCGGTTGACCGATATTTTGCCGTCGACTTTAATAATGGGATTTTTCATGCCCTGCTTTTCCAATTTTTCCTTAAGATAATGCACATATTGCAATAACATATCTGGGGTATAAATCATGAGGACGTATTGTTCCGGGCTGATGTCATCGAACGGAATAATGGGAGTGATTTGACCGGTCGAAGGATCTACGGCGATAATGCTCATGACGCCGCCGACAACGTTGGATTTTAAACGCCATGCAAAGCGATGCCCCTCCCGCGTCCAGTTCACATCGCCTTTATAGAGCAAATGTCGCCACGGCAGAAGGACTTGGATCATCAGGTATAAAAATAAGAAGGCGCTGATTAAAGGGCGGGATAATCTGTGGGGGCTCTTCGAGCCGGCCTCAAACACGGGCGGTTTCAAGCCGTTTTTTTAAAAAAGTTTAATATTTTATACAAAAGCCTTCTGGGTTCATCGGGTTTGACAAAAAGAATGAGGGTGGCGATCATGAAATGATGGAAAATATCGATGTCGAAAAACAACTTGTTGGTTATATGAAAAATAACGGCAACAAAAAATGCTAAAGGCCTTGTGGGTTTGTAGCACAAGAAAAAACCGATGAGTAAGTCGATGAATAATCCGCTATAAACAAATAAGGTTATGCCCCACTCTGTCGATACAAAGGACTGCAGAAATGGCAATCTATCATCGCTGATTAGAAGGCTGCGCAGTTGGCGCCCGTCCAAATAATCCTTGCTTATTTTGGCTATCCCGGCAAAGAAATAAACAATGACAATTTGGGCCCTGAGAATCAGGATGTTCCAGAAAGGGATCGGTTTAAGGCGCAGCTGGGGGTTGCGCAGGCAATCCAGGGACACAAAATGCTCCGCCCCCATAAAGAAAAGTGGAAATGGGTATCGATATATTTGATGTGGATCAAGTTTGCCCCAATATGGTGAAAAGCGTACCAGCCTAATATAAGACCGAAAAAAAGCCTGAAAAGAGATAAGGAAGAAGGATCAACGGGTCGAAATAGAATTTCTTGCAACTGGTTTAAATAATTGAAGTTATGCTTTTTCATGTGAGGGGTTGATGTTATTGTATTATATAAAGAGATGATTTATACTTATACAAAGACTATTATAATCATATGGATATAAATAAAAAACAAAAAAAGCAATCCTTTCTTTTTTTTGTTTTGTCGATTCTTGTCATCGCTGCCGTCTATTTTTTCTATGATTTTAAAACCCCGCGCTGTGTCAATGCCCAAACGTGTTATAACGTGTATCCTTATGTGGAATACTGGTGGACGGGCCGGACGTCCTGGAACTCTTCTCAGGCCTGCGTCGTTGCGTCGGTCAACAAAAGTTGGCCCGGATTCACGTTTACCGATAATCCGAGAAATTATGTTTTGGCATTAACAGGCTGGTATTTGCATTATACCGCTTCCGGTGATGAACATTTAAAAAGGGCAAGGACGATGATAGATTATAGCACTTTGCGGGCGTCTGGGAGCACCATCATGTTTAATATTGACGTTTGTTTACATGACGATAACGTCGATAATGCGCACGAATATCAGGTCTATTTTGTTCTTTATGCTTGGCAATAACATGAATGGTAAGTATTTTTTTAGGTAAAGAAGGATCGATAAAGAATGAAAATTCGTAAATTGGGTATATTACTCTTATCATTATTTTTAATCTTTGCCATAAGCCTTGCCTATGAGCTTCAGGTCCCTGATTGTGTACAAGCCCAATCTTGCACAACGATTCGACCTACGGCCACATATGGCGTAGTGGGCGGGAGCAGTGGTGGGGGCTGTGCCTCCCCAAATCCAAATCCGACCTATGTGTCCGCAGGCGGAGGTATCGGCCTTGATGTGTGGTTGGCATCTGCGGGATTTGAAGTAAGGTATTCGACGAGCAATGACCATCACCTAGATGAGATGAGAGTCTTTATGTCCGCTCCCGGTTCTAACCAATCTCAGGTATATTTTACTTCCCAAGGTTGCCTTAACGACGGTAATGATGACGATAATATGGCGTTTAGTTCCCATTATGTTATCGCAAGGTGGCAATAAAGTGGATATGAAGAAGTTGAATAAAAATGTTTATTATATTATCCTTTCCTGTTTGATCATCTCCATTTTGTGCTCCATAGGAGATTATTTAATTCCCCGCGAAACATGCGCCCAACAACCGGTTTGCATCCCTTATGCGCCCGTAGTAAAAGAGCTGCATCGTCCCTGGACCAATGTTGGGTCCAACACGCCGTGTATTACTCAGCCCGAGATAGTGGATTTTAATCAAGCCTTGGTTGGCGAACCTATTGTCGCATTACGGGCGTGGCATTTCAGGTTTAATAACGGTGACCACCATTATGACCTTGGAAGTATAAGGATTATGGGTTCCGCAGGTATGGATTCCTCCTCCAGAAGGGTAGTGTTTCAGGTTGAAGTGTGTTTTCGTGACACGAATGGCGACGACCCATGGGGTTATGAATATTGGTATACGGTCGGCGCTTGGCCGGCACAATAATTAACATTAAACTGTTTTCTATCCAGAACACCGCCCCGCCAGCTATAATTTTTTACCTTAAAAGACAGGCGTTCTTATCAGGAATATTTAATTAGAGTTATGGAAGGGGGATATATACGCAGGATTCGGATGGAGGGCAGTCGAGATCGACCTCGCAACAATTTCTGCTTATACTGCAGTAACCGGTATAAGTGATGGGGCAGCATTTACCAACGCCGTTACATTGAAGAGCTCCGTTACAAGTACCACCGCTACAACAATCTTCATCAATGTCGCCGCATGAACAAAGATAACTGCTATTACAACTTAAGCCGCTATTGCAAACGCCGCCCGCACAACACGACTGGCCGGGATCGCCGCATACACAGGTACCATTAATGCATGTGCTAGAAAAACAAACGCTCCCAGTACAACAGGCTTCACTCGGATTGCCGCATGGTATACAAGTCCCATTGCTGCAAAGTAGACCGGCATTGCAAACGTTACCTGTACAACAGGGTAAGCCATTTGTGCCGCATGTAGGTGGCGGTAGCGGCGGCGGAGCGCCGACTGTTTGACACGTCCCTCCGGAACAGGCTGTCGTGTATTGGCATTGGCCGGTAGTACAAACCCCTTGAAAAACTTTACCGATGGGGCAGGTTGTGCACTGGTTATTATTGGCAAAAAAGGGAGCAGTACAAATATATTCGCAATGGTCGCACCCTCCGCTACAAGCGTCCACCAAAACATTCCTCCTATTTTGGCTCAGACAACTCTCATAGTTTGGGCATTCTTGCGAATTCAGTGGCTGGTCTATCCCGGGAGGATTTCCGTTAATGCCTTGGCAGGCGAATGTACATGCCGGATCGGGCAGGCATTGCGATTGGGGTGTGGGGTTGCAACCACAAAGGCGTGTTTTTCGCATCTCTCCGGTCAGGCAAGGAGGATTGGCAGCGGCACCGCAAAGGCCCGTCGGCTGCCAAGGTTCGCAGCATGTCGAATCGCAAGGGCATTGATAAGTTCCTTCCGTGCAATTTAGTGTAAGATTTGTTGAGCCGCAACCAGGAGGATTACAAATACATTGACTAGCCATTTGTTGTCGAGAACAAGAGCCATTGCCGCAACCAAGGGGCATAGACCAGTTGCAGGCGCAACCGGGCAATGAGGTGACAACAGGCGCTTCCAAGAGGGGGTCTTCGAGAGAATCAATGGCGGAGTCTTCCCATCCTTTCATGTTGGCGTTCCAGCCTCGCATGACATGAGGAAGGGCGATCATCATGGCCACCATGGTGATAATAAGAACAATCGAATATTCCATGACGTGCTGGCCACGGCGGTTTGTCATCTTTTGGAGTGGGTTGGGCATGAAAATCCCTCTGGTGAATTAAGTATAATCTATATATAATGGACATTCAATCTAGAACTATTAATATTCTCGATTTTTAAAAATGTCTTTATTCCCCGAACAGTTTTTGCAACGCTTAGACGCTATTATTCCTGCCGAAGATGGAAAGGATGTGTTGGCCAGCCTTTCCCCAAAGGAACAATGGTCCGTTCGTATCAATCTGTTAAAGGCAGCCAAATCAACCGTTTTGGATATTTTAAGAAAGAATCAAATTCCTTTTCAGGAACATCCTGTTTTTGATGAGGTCTTGACGGTTTCCGCTCAAGAACGGCAAAGGCTTCTTCAATCGGATTTGATCAAAGAGGGGAAGGTATATTTTCAGAATTTATCCAGCATAGCGGCCGTGAAGATCCTGGACCCTAAGCCGGGGGAGGCTGTTTTGGATCTGTGCGCGGCGCCGGGAAGCAAGACGAGCCTGATAGCGGCGATGATGAACAGTCAGGGCCGCATCGTTGCTATCGAGCCCGTCCCATCGCGTTTTTACAAATTAAAGTCAGTTCTAGGGATTTTAGGGGTTATAAACGTTGAGTGCAAGCGTTTCGACGGCAGGCGCTATCGGCCCAAGGACTTGCTATTTGACAAGGTGCTCGTGGACGCCCCCTGCAGCAGCGAGGGCCGTTTCGATACCAATGATCCCGAAACATTCGCTTATTGGAGCCTGCGAAAGATAAAGGAAATGCAGAAGAAGCAAAAAGGCCTTTTATTGCGCGGGTGTCAATTGTTGAAGCCGGGCGGGACGTTGGTTTATTCCACGTGTACCTTTGCTCCGGAGGAAAACGAAGGGGTCATCGATTGGGTCCTGCGTAAAATGGACGGCGCTGTCCATCCGGAACATATTCAAATTACCGGCGCACCGGTTTATCCCGCCCTTAAGGAGTGGAAAAATAAAAAATATAACTCCTTGGTGAGCGCCTGTGCCCGTATCCGGCCCGACAGGCTTTGGGACGCGTTTTTTATCGCCAAACTACAGAGGTTATGATGCTTATCTTAGCCTTAAGCCTGCTTCTTTTGGTCGTTTTCTTTGATGCGCGTTTTTTAAAAAAAGAAGATGAGCGTTTATTCACAGAGAATTTTTATTTGAGAAATGCTTATCTTGCCTTGCTGGCGTTTTTTATTGTCCTTGTATTGATTTTGGCCCAAGAAAAAGCGCAGGCGTTGGCTATCGTGGTTTTCTTTGTTTTCTTGCCGTATTATCTTATCAAGCGATTCAAGTTTGTGGCAGCCCTGGGCCAAAGACAACAGCGGTTTCATCTGGCGGCTGACGCTTTCGGCGTGGTTTTGATGTGGATTCTCGGCGGTGGGATCATATCCACGTTGGTGGGGGTTTATTTCGAATCCGTCCTTGATTTCGACTCGTTGTTAGGCGAGATGATATTTTCCGCGGTCGGCTCTTCGATCCTTCTTTTGGTATTGGTTTATGAGGCCAGTCGCAGATTTTCTGACAAGGGATTCTTTTATAATGTGGGTTTCATCAGAGGGCCCAACGGTTTCTTAAAATTATTTGTTTTGCCGTCTTTGGCGGGGTTGGGGTTCGCCGTTTTATCCGTTTTTATCGTTTTTGCCCGGGAAATAACGCCCTCAACGCCTCTTGGCGAGATCATCAGTGAAACGCAGTCTTCGTACATTCTTTTGGTCTTTCTCTTGATGGCCGTTGGCGTGGCCCCGCTGGTCGAGGAGATCATTTTCCGCGGATATCTTTTCCATGTGTTGCGGCAGCTAAAGGGAAGCAAATTCACCATCATCGTTATTTCTTTGTCTTTCGCTGTTTTGCATGTGGGGCAATATTGGGGGGATTGGCTCGCACTTGTGATGATCGCGCTTATCGGGTTTACGTTGACGCTCATGCGGGCGTGGACCCGATCCACGATCGCCAGTTGCGTGATGCATTATGTTTATAACGCCGCCGTGACCTTTATTCCTGCCATTATGATGATGGTCTCCAACCCGGCGTATGTTCGATACCAGGCGAATTTTGATCAATTAAACTTCGTCCAAAAGGTGGAATTATTGCATCAAGCTATCGAAAAAGAGCCGGATTTGGCCGATGCGCACCACGAGCTGGCGCATCTTTATTTGGAGGAAAACCAGAATATCGATGCCGCGCTGGAAGCCATTAACGAGGCGCTATCTTATTTTCCGGACGATAAGATCTTTCTGGACACGAAGGCCGCGGTCTTAGAGAAATTAGGCCGTTACCGGGAAGCCCTCCCAATCAGGCAAAAACTCCTGCAAAATAGAGAAAACAGATGAACCGCTCGGATTAAAGGCGTTTTAAAGGGGGATTCTTAAATGAAGCTTGACAGTTTTCTTTCCTTGTATAAAAATAGGGGCACTACTTTCCATAAATATTAATTTGAATAGTACTATTATGAGAAATATTTATCTAGTTACATTTTTGTTGATGAATGTTTTTATCTGGTGCCCAGGGCCTCTTAAAGCTCAAGAGCTGAAGGATCCTTCCGTCACGCTGGAGTTAAGGGACGGAGGTTATATTGAAATCCTGGAAGCGGAAGGGGCCGACATCAGCGAGGTATTACAAAAGATTTCCCAAAAGAGCTCTTATCCCATAAAGGTTGAGGGAGAGATCCGGGGCCGGGTGGACATTTTCCTGACAGATATTGATGTGCTCAGTGCCTTAAGAATTATCTTAGAGAAGCTCGATCTGGCTTTTAGCGAGGGAACAGAGATGATTGACGGCAAAGAGCAAAAAAGCATCCGTGTCATGCCTGAAAGCGTTTTTGAGCAACAGTACGGTCAGGCATTCGGTAAAAAAATCCAGACACGTATTATCCCGCTGGTCTATCTTAAAGCGCAGGATTTGATGGACACTTTAAATCAGCTGAAAACCCCTTCTGGCAAGATTATCTATAACGAAGAAACCAATTCATTCATTCTGATAGACCACCCGGACACGTTGGCATCGATGGAAAAGGTCATTAAAGAGCTGGATGTGCCTATGGAAAGTAAAGAGATCGCTCTTCAAAATGCGGACGCCGCCGAGGTGGCCAAGAAGGTCACCGAGAAATTGACGGCCAAAGTCGGCAGGGTGGAAGTCAATGCGGAAAAAAATAGCTTGCTGGTGACTGACAGGCTCTCGAATGTCCAGGAGATCGAACGATTGATCAGGATCTTGGATACTGTCAAAGAAATCCAGATCGATGTCAAAGTGATTCAGATTATCTTAAGCGACGAGCATGAAACGGGAGTCGATTGGGAAGCGATCGTTTCCACCTATCAAAGCCTGCCTTTCGATGTCTTTGATACCCCTCGCTTGGCCGTGGAAGAGAACAAAATCAGCATGGGGACCATCTCGGCCGAAGATCTGGTTATTTTAACGGAGGCACTGGAAACCGTCGGAGCCATTAAGACGGTTTTTGTCGATGAATTAATGACCCAAAGTAACGGTAAGGCCCAATTTCTTATTCCCGTGCAGGAGATTGCGCGCGTAGAAGAGGATCATACGCAGGTAGGATTTGAATTAAGAGAGGGGGATGTTAAATTTGTTTTGAGCCCCCAATGGCAGGAGGATAACGCGATTACCGTTGAAATCCAGCCTTCCGTTTATGTCGTTGTCGATGAAAATGGCCAGCAGAAACCGAGAAAAAATATTCTTATACGAAGCGTTGCCATGGGGGCCGATATTATCAAAAGCGCAACTCGTGTTTTACCCGGTATTGGCGATGGCGAGGAAAGAGAGCGAGGGCTCCTGGCCGAGGAAAAAGCCCAGGAACCGGTTATCATGGAGGTGGAAAACGGGGCGACGATCGTTATCGGAAGTATGCTAAAGGAAGTATTTGTCAAGTCCTTGCGGAAAATTCCCTTATTGGGCGATTTACCGATACTGGGCTTTGCGTTTCAAAGCGAGGGAGAGCAATTACGTAATACGGAAATCATCGTGTTTCTGACGGTCAATACGATTTCACCATAAAAGGTATGAGAAAAGATTCGTTCAAGCATGTCGTCGTTATTCTGTGCGTGTGCCTGTTGGCAGGATGTGCGACGGCGCGGCCTTCCAAGAAGGTGCCTGCTGTTTCCGCAGAGCTGTCTTTAAAAGAGCTGTGCGACCGACATAATATTAGTTTCAGCCTGGATTCCGTTTCTCAGGCGATCTTTCTTTATGGGGGGGCGGGGACAGCCAACGCGATGGTCGGCAGTGATATTGTTCTGGTCGATGACGAAAAGGTGGTCTTAAGCGCGCCTTTAAAGCTTCAGCGCGGTGCCGTCATTGTTCCGGCGGATTTTAAAGAAAAAGTGACGGACCGGCTACTGCAACAGATTTCCCGTAAAGAAGATTTTTCCATAAGAAAGATTAGAAAGGTGGTCGTTGATGCGGGCCATGGGGGAAAGGATCCCGGTGCGATCGGCGCTTCCCGGTTATACGAAAAGACGGTTGTTTTGGACATTGCGCAGAAATTCAAACAGATCTTGGAGCGCCATGGCATCAAGGTGGTTATGACCAGGCGTACGGATGAGTTTATTTCCTTGAAGGACCGGACGGTTTTAGCCAGCGAGTCGAAGGCCGATCTTTTTGTGAGTATCCATGCCAATGCTCACGACAGAAGAAGCGTCAATGGCATCGAGGTCTATTCTTTGAAGGATTTGGATTTTTTTGAGCTCAACGATCTCCAGCGGCAGGAAAACCAAGAAACGCTGTATCGGCAGTTATCGATGCATCAAAGCGATGAAAATTTAAAAAGCATTGTCGGGGATATGCTCTATACATATAAACAGGGGCAATCAGTCCAATTGGCCCAGGAGTTATCACAACAGGCGGCTGGTTATGTAAAGGCAAAGAATCTCGGCGCTAAGACGAGCCGTTTTTTTGTTTTGCGCAATACGTTAATCCCAGCCATTCTGGTGGAAGTGGGTTATTTGAGCAATCCCAAAGAGGAGAAACTTTTAAAAGATAAAGGCTATCGCCAAAAGTTGGCGCATGCCTTGGCCAGGGGTATCCTTGATTATATCAACAGCCAATAAGCGCAACTTTGCCATCGGCGTTTTTGATTCAGGCCTCGGAGGGTTAACGGTCGTCAAGGAACTGCGCCGGCAACTTCCTTTTGAGAATATCGTTTACTTCGGCGATACCGCCCGCGTGCCTTACGGGACCAAATCCAAAGAGACCATTATCCGTTTCTCAAAAGAAAATACGAGGATCCTTTTAAAGCATAAAGTCAAGTGCGTGGTGGTGGCCTGTAATTCCTGCTCGAGTTATGCGATGCCCATTTTAAAGAGGAATTTTTCCCTTCCTATTCTCGGCGTGCTTGTCCCCAGCGCCAAAAAAGCGACGAGCCAGACGCGTAATAATAGAGTAGGCGTTATCGCGACTTCCGCAACCATCGCCAGCGGCCAGTACCCTAAAACCATCAAGCGCTTTAGAAAAAGCGCCCAGGTGTTCACCCAGGCGTGCCCCATGTTCGTCCCTTTGGTCGAGGAAGGATGGTTCAACAAAAGAATCGCTCTTGATGTCGCCGACAGTTATCTGCAGGCGTTAAAGAAGCGTAAGGTGGATACGTTGATTTTGGGTTGTACGCATTATCCTCTTTTAAAGAACACATTAAGAAAGACAATGGGGCAGAAAGTCACGTTGATCGATTCGGCCAAAGAGGTCGCCAGTGAAGTCAAAGATACCTTAAGCCGGCTCGGATTGGTGAACCGCAAACATAGCAGGGGAAAGGTTAAGTTCCTCATCAGCGATAAGCCCCAGCAATTCAAAAAGATCGCCCGTACTTTTCTCGGCTTTGATATCGACCATGTTCAGACGATAAAGGGAGTCTAAGATGTTTGAGTTATCCGTTTGCGACCATATCGCCTCTGCCCATTTTCTTCCCGGTTATGAGGGCCCGTGCAAGAACCTGCACGGCCATACCTGGAAGATCGAGGTAACGGTTTTGAGCGGGTCGTTGGATAAAATCGGAATGGTGATCGATTTTCAAGATATAAAAAAGAAGTTAAAGGCATTCTTAAAGCCATTGGACCATGTTTGCTTGAATGACCTGGAGTATTTTAAGAGGGATAACCCCACGACGGAAAATATAGCCAAATACGTTTATAAGCATTTTGCCAAAGAAATCGTGCCGCTTAAGATCAGTAAGGTCAGGGTTTGGGAATCCGATACATCGAGCGTGACGTATTATGAGTAAGAAAGCGGTCGTATTACTTTCCGGAGGATTGGATTCAGCAACGATCCTTTATTACGCGAAACATTCGGGTTATACGCCGCATTGTTTGATATTTAATTACGGCCAGCGCCACCGTAAGGAGATCGAGGCGGCCAAGCGGATCGCCGCCCAAGCAGGCTGTGATTATCGGCTGGTTGGCATTTCACTGCCGTGGCGGGGTTCATCGTTGTTGGATAAAAGGATGCGGCTTCCCACGCGAAAGAAGATCGACCCTCAAAAGATCCCGTCGACCTATGTGCCGGCGCGCAATATCATTTTTTTGAGTTTTGCCGTATCCTACGCGGAGGCGATCGGTGCTAGGGCCGTTTTTATCGGGGCCAATGCCATTGATTACTCGGGTTATCCGGATTGCCGGCCGCAATTTTTTAGATCTTTTGAGCAAGTTGTCCGCTCGGGGATGAAATCAGGGGTGGAGGGAAGCCCCATCAAGATCATCGCCCCGTTGGTCCGTAAAACGAAAGCGCAGATCGTTCGGTTGGGGAAACGGTTGAAAGTGCCTTATGAAAGAACATGGTCCTGTTATCAGGGTGGCAAAACTCCGTGCGGAGTTTGTGAAAGCTGCCGGTTGAGGCAAAAAGGATTTGAGGAAGCGGGGTCCAAAGACCCGATCTTAAAATGAAAGCCAAGGTTCTTGAAATATTCCAGTCCATCCAGGGTGAAGGCAAATACGCCGGCATCAAACAGGTGTTTGTGCGTTTTTTTGAATGCAATATGCACTGCGTTTGGTGCGACACACCCAACTCTATCGGGGATACCGTCAGAAATTTCAAAGAAATGACGCTGGATGAGATCATGGATCGTGTGCGCGCACTTAAAGCGGGCTGTGAGTCGGTCAGTTTGACCGGGGGTGAGCCGCTTCTTCAGGCGGAGTTTATTAAGGGTATGTTGCCCGCGCTTAAAAAAGAAGGGTTAAAGTCCTACCTAGAAACCAACGGCGTCTTGCCACAGGCGCTGGGCATGGTCATAGACGGCATTGACACCATCGCCATGGATATAAAGTTGCCGAGCTCAACCAAATGCCAGCCTTTCTGGAAAGAGCACGAATCTTTTCTGAAATTGGCCCGCCAAAAAGATGTTTTTATCAAAACAGTCATCAGTAGCGACACCGATAAGGAAGATATTGGACGCTGCGTTCAACTGGTTGCCGGTATAGACCCCGATGTCCTTTTTATTTTGCAGCCTAACACTTATGAGTTGAAAAACGGCGTCATGAAAAAATGTTTGGAATTTCAGGATCTTTGTTTAAAACGATTAAATAATGTCCGCATTTTGCCACAGGTCCATAAATTTATGAAATTAAGATGATGTAGGGGCGACCCGGCGGGTCGCCCGTACTTTTATATTAAATAGCAAGGAGAATAAATGCCGAAACACCAGTCGAGTTATGAAGGCTTGCAGGAAAATATTAATTCGTTAATACTTCCCGACATGGAAGTGTTCAGTAACAAATATCCGCATAAAGATTATGCCGTTCATCTGAACACGTCCGAGTTTACCTGCATCTGCCCCAAAACAGGGCTGCCAGATTTTGCGATCATTAATCTGACGTATGGCCCCCATAAGCTGTGCATCGAATTAAAATCGTTCAAATTATACCTGGTGGCTTACCGAAACGTCGGGATATTTCATGAGCATCTGACCAATAAGATCCTGGAAGATTTTGTCAAGGCGTGCCAGCCGCGGTGGGCGAAGATCGAAGTGGTGATGAACCCGCGCGGGGGGATAGGGACAACCGTTACGGCGGAATATAAAAGAAGGAAACGATAAAAGAAAGGCTTTCAATGTCAAGACATGATGGCCGCAATCATAAGCAGTTGCGCAAGATTGCGGTTGTGAAAGATTATAATAAACATGCCGAAGGCTCTTGTTTGATCAGTTTTGGGGAAACGCGCGTGATCTGCACCGCCTCGGTGGAAGAAAGTGTGCCGCCTTTTTTGAAGGGATCGGGCACAGGCTGGGTGACTGCCGAATACGGCATGCTCCCGCGCTCGACCAATACACGTATGCGCCGGGAAAAAATTTTTCAATCGGGGCGGACGTTCGAGATCCAAAGGCTGATTGGCCGTTCGTTAAGAGGGGTGGTGGCCTTGGACCAGTTGGGGGAGCGCACGATAAATATTGACTGTGATGTTATCCAGGCCGACGGAGGTACCCGGACCGCCGCCATCACGGGAGGGTTTATCGCCTTGGCTTTGGCGTTTAGAAAGATGAAAAAAGACGGTTTGATCGCGACCATCCCTCTTAAAGATTATGTCGCCGCTGTCAGCGTCGGCATTATTAAGGGCCAAATGGCGCTCGATCTGAATTATGAGGAAGACTCCAAAGCCGATATGGATATGAATGTCGTCATGGTGGGGCAGGGCAATTTCATTGAGGTCCAGGGAACAGCGGAAAAGAGCTCATTTTCCAAGAAAGAATTGGACCAGCTGCTTGCGTTGGCCAAAAAAGGGATCAAGCGGCTTATCACGTTGCAGAAAAAGCACTTGAAGGGTGTGGAGTTCTAACGTGCAAGAACTGGTTGTGGCGACGACAAACAAGGGGAAGCTGCGTGAGATCAAAGAATTGCTTGCCGATTTAGGCATAAAGATCACCTCTCTTGTCGATTACCCCAGCGCTCCAAGGGTCGATGAAGACGGAAAAACATTTGCCCAGAACGCGCTCAAAAAAGCGGCAACAATCGCGTTTTATACGAAGAAATTAACCCTCGGTGAGGATTCAGGGCTTGAGGTCAAGGCCCTCGGCAACAAACCAGGCATCTATTCCGCCCGCTTCTCGGGGGAGAATGCGACCGACCGGAAGAATAACCTGAAGCTTCTTCGCTGCCTTAAAAGAGTCCCGCTTAAGAAAAGAAACGCGCGTTACCGCTGCTTCGCCGCTTTGGTGGACGGGAACCGGATCATTGATGTTGTCAGTGGCAGTTGTAGCGGATTGATCGATCTTCGTTCCAAGGGGAAAAACGGTTTTGGCTACGACCCCTTATTTTACCTTCCCCAATATAACAAGACTTTCGGCCAGTTGGACCCTTCCATTAAAACCAAGATAAGCCATCGGGCCCGCGCGTTTAGGAAAATTAAAAAAATATTGAATGAATATTTTTGTAGGGGCGGGTCTCGCACCCGCCCTTTATAGGGCAACCGCAAGGGTTGCCCCTACATTTGTATTTCCCTAAAATATTTCCTCCAAAATACTCCCAATCCCTTCCTTTATCACACCGGTTGTGTTTTTGAACACCTTACTGGCAGAGGTGTTGATTTTTTTGATTGGGTTATCCAGAGTTCCAGTCATTTTAAGGCTGACGGCCTGCGTCAAAAACGTGGCGGGATCGATCTTGATGGAACCGGTATCGATTCTTTGGATTTGTTTTAAGGCGGGTGTGATGTCGAGGTCGATATTTTTATCAAAATCGACCCATCCCTGGGCAAGAAGATCGACGGTTTTGCTAATGATCATGGCATTTTCGGTGATTATTTTTCGGTTCTTAATCACAAAATCCGCGTTGGCCTCGGTGTAAATGGCTTCATTCAGCTGTGGGACAAGCTGTCCCAGATAAGCTTCCGTAATGGCGAAATAACCTATTCCCTGGTAGCTGGGCTGATCGAGCAGTTCACCTTTTAGATTGAATTCGCACGTCAATTTTCCGGAAAGATGCACATTTTTTGTCTTTTTATCCTTTCGATAAGCGGTCAGGTTCATGTCCGCCAGGCTGGTGGTGGATTGGAAAGGCGCGCCGTCTTTGGAGAGATCGATATTGGCCTCGATATTCAACGGCCCCTCATACACGCTGGCCGTCATTAAAAGCGCATGCACGGATTGATTTTTTTGTTTGAAATTGATGTTTACGTTATCGATCGGGTAATGGAATAATCTCATGGCCTTTGTTTGAGCGGACACATTAACTGCGGAGGTTTTCCAATCACCGGCATTGCCCAGGAATGAGCCTTTCCACATCAGGCTGCCCAACGGATGGAGCGTTTTTATGTGTTGAGATAGCGGCCCCGGTGATGCCGCCAGGTCTTCCAGGTTCAAAACACCGTCTCCTTCCAAACGGACGTTTCGATTGAAACCGAATTCCCCGCTCAAATTAAAGCTTGACGATAAATACCGCCCCTTAAGTGAATCAACGCGAAAGCTTTGGTCCATGTAGGCAAGGATGGTTTTGGCATCAAGCTGTTCGTTTTGAATGGTGGTTTCTATGATAGGCGTTTTCAGCCGGCTCAATGAGCCCTCCATTTTATACGTTTGGCCATCGACGGCAAAGGTGAGGTTTTTCCAGATCAACTGGTCGTTGCCAAGGGTTAACCGGCCTGAAACGTCGGAAAATTTTTTATTTCCCTTTTGCCATACCAGATGGGCCCCTGTCAATTGTGATTCCAACATAAGATACCCTGCGGAGAAAGGAGACAAAGGTCCCTGATAACTAGCGGCGATGGCAGCGGGCCCGGAAGGAATCAGTTGATAATCTTCTTTTAGCGGCGGATACACCTTTGCCAGTTGTGACAGATCAATTTTATCGGTTGAAAGTTGAATATCGGCTGTTGGGTTTTGTGAATTGAACCATTGGCCCGAAGCATGAAAATCGCTATCCAAGGCGCGGAAACTCAGCTGCTCGCTGGAGAAGACGTCATTGTCGAAAGATACTTTTCCCGTGAGCCGAGTGATGTCACCGACCGGCTTCATGCCTTCCAACAAAACATCGCTAAGTGTAACGCTTCCTTTATAAAGAGGCGGCGTTATTTGCCCAAGGTCCAATATCGTATGAAGCTCGATGTTGGGGCTGCCGAGGAATCGCTGGAATTGGCCAAAGAGGATTTCCATGTTGGGCAGGTCAACAAGGGTATCGATGTACAATTTTCGGCCTTTGATGCGGCCCTGGAATTTTCTTGCCAAGACGTCGGAATGGATGATCTTATCTTCGCCGACCGCACAATCCGCTTTTGTAATACGGAAAGGTACGTCAATGGATAAGTCATCGCTTTGATGGGTCAAGGAGAGCTTATCCATGAGAAGGTTTCCCTTGAAAGTTAACCGGTCTTCGTAGATCAATTCAGCCGATTCCAAGACCGCTTTCTGCCACGTGAGAGAGCTGCTTTGCGCTTTATCGAGCCGGATGTCCTGGATCATCAGCTGGCCGCGCACGGATTTATTTTCCGACCACGAGAATTGGGCGTTGTTGAGGGTCAAATCCGCCAACATTTTTATTTCTTTATTTTTCAAGCTTAAGGCTTTAAGCGTTAATGACAGGGGGGAGGACAAAAACAGATTGGATTTTTTGAAGACAGCTTGCGCTGAGCTGAAGGTCCCCGAGAGATACAGTACGTTATTTTCATGTTTAAAGTTTGCGTTGGTAATATCAAAGGGGCCGGAGATCTGTCCGTCGGCATATTTAAGGAAGAAGGAGGGGAATTTAAGGCTTGCTTTGATGTCCAGGCTATTGTTTTGATAGTTCATGGTGAGATCGGGCGTTGTCACAAAAGTGTCTTTCATGGTGAGGTTTTGGTCGTTTGTCAATAAACTGACGTAATCGGAAAGCGGGAAATTATCAAGCGCCAGCTGTGCAGATATCTTTTTGGTTGCCGCGGCAATGGTTCCTGTTGATTTAAGGCGGGCCTTTCTTATGGGAAGGTCAACGGCTATTTCGTAATGGATGGAGCGGTCGAAAGAAATGGCCGCATCAAGATCAATGTTTTCGTACGATTCAAAGAATTTTGTATCCTTGCTGTGATCGGCATAGTCGGCGGTTGCCTTCTCCAGGATGAATTTTCGTACGAAGAAGGTGTACTCCATCCGCTCGTCTTTGGCTTGTTTAAGATTGAGAAGGTCAGCGATGTTCCAGGCGCCGGTTTCATCGCGCGTCAAATGCAGGGTGGGTTTGACCAACTGGAGGGAAGGTACGATCAACGTCTTATGTTGAAAGAAGGCCGCGAAGAGGATCTGAAAACGCACTTCATCCGCGAAGAAAAACAGTGTCTCAGGGGCGTCTTTTTCATAGATCTTTATATTGATGAATCGAAAGCCCTGGAAGGGCTTGAATTGGATGTCGGCGATTTCGATCTTTCTTTTTAAGTAATCTTGGGCCTTTTCTTCGATAAACTGTTTTACTTTAATGGGGATGAGGATGTTTTGGACGTAGAAGAAGGCGATGGTGCCTAACATTAACAGGGACAATAAGATAAATATAATCCGTTTTCGCATGGCGGTATTATAGCATAAGTGGGTAATTTTACAGTAATTGCAAATTTCAAAACCCAATGATATACTAAGCGCCACTATTCAAAAAATATAACGGGGCGTAGCGCAGCTGGCTAGCGCACTTGCTTTGGGAGCAAGGGGTCGTGGGTTCGAATCCCCCCGCCCCGACCATTTAAATAATATTCGTCCTCGATCTTTCTATGGCGCCGCCTCTGATGGCCTCATTGACAGTAATTATTAATAATGTTATATTTACACCATAGAAAATCATTGCCACGATAAGGTTCTTGTGAATCCTCCCAGAAAAAAGAATTGTTTTCTATAAACGAGGACTGGTGGAATGGAAGTTTTATCCCGAAGAAAAAGAAGCAAACCAGGCTTTCGATTTTTAAGCTGTTTAACAGTGCTTTGTTTCTCCTGCCACCTTGTTTTAACTCCCTATCTTAGTTCCGCTCAAACCGTCGGTTCCAGCGCCCTGCAGCTACCCACGCCGGGGACATTGCTTACCCAAAGTCCAATATTCACGCCACCTCTTATTAAGGCGATAACCGTCAACTCCGACGATGCATTAAAATTCGATTTTATTATCGATACGGGTGATGTGAATATTGATGGAGATGCCCTGAAAGAAGAGGCTGATAAGCTTGTCAAATATTTTCTGGCAGCTCTTACCGTTCCTTCAGAGGAGTTATGGGTTAATCTTTCTCCCTATGAAGAAGATCGGATTATTCCCAGAAATCTCGGGTATACAGAAATGGGGCGCGACCTTTTAGCCCAGGATTATATTCTCAAGCAGCTCACCGCATCTTTAATGTATCCCGAAAATCAGTTAGGAAAAGAGTTCTGGCAAAAAGTCCAAAGCAAAGCCAACGAGCTCTACGGCGCTTCTGACATACCGATGAACACATTTAACAAGATTTGGATTGTCCCTGATCAAGCGGTTGTTTTAGAAAGAGGTAACAACGCCATTGTTTTGGACAGCCATTTAAAAGTGATGCTAGAGGAAGATTATTTGGGATTAAAGGAAAATATGGATAATAAGAAATTCGGCACGGACCGGATGCAGGAAGATGACGTCAAGAAGATCAATGCTATTGCCAGTAATGTTGTCAGGGAAGTCATTGTTCCGGAAATTGAAAAAGAAGTCAATGAAGGGGAGAATTTCGCCAATTTAAGGCAGATTTACAATGCCATGATTCTGGCAACGTGGTATAAACAAAATTTGAAAGAGAGTTTTTTAAGCCAAGTGTATGTCGATAAGAATAAAATTGAAGGCGTAGACACACAAGACAGGGCGGTTAAAGAAAAGATTTTTGATAAATATCTGGAGACATTCCAGCAGGGAGCTTATGAGTATACGACAAAAGAATTTGATTTGGAGACATTTTCTTTGGTGCCGAAGCGGTATTATTCGGGAGGTTTTGCGGGGGATCGAGCGGCTCAAGTCGTTCGGGCAGGGACAACGCAGGTTTCCGCAGAAGTACCCTTGGCCCAAGCCGGCCTTGATGAGGCTATGATGACTTCGGTCAATAGGCTGTTGGAAAGAGCCACGACTAACCCTGAAAGGGTTGCAAGAGTCTCTTTCGCCTTGGGAAACCGGGAACCAAACGCCGCACAAGACATGGGCATCACTTTGCCTAATATGGCTGCCGTTCTTAGGACAAACGCTCCTTCTTTTAATGCCGAGCTTGGGCGTTCTTTAGGGCAGCAAGGAGTGCCGCAGGAAGAAATTAGTTTAGTGGTGGGTATAGTGGGGGACACGTTACGCCGGGCGCCGCGAAGTACCACTCAAGAGATTATGAGTGTTTTAAGCTCTCGAGGGATCTCCCAACAAACACTCCCTACGGTCGAAAAGAGCCTGCCATCTTTAGCCCAAACGGTTTTTGAACGCTCAACGCCTCAGCCGGTATTAGTTGATGTCGCCAGCGGTATTGCTGCCAATCAACAATTAGCCGGCAATGCGTATAGCGCGAGCGTAGCGAATAGATTAATAGGAGAAGGAGAAATCGAACCTGCCCAAGCCCGATCTGTAGCGGCAACAACAGCTCAAGTCATAACACGCCTTAGGACGCAATCACCGGAAGCTTTCTCAACGCCTATTCAATACGAAGCGGCCATTACCGCTGGCTTGGAAAGGGAGGGCATCGACCGGCCGACGGCTGTTACTGCCGCAAGAATTGCCTCGGATTTGGATACCATGCGCGAAGTGGCCGACCAAACCCAGGGCCGTTATCAATTCAATATGCAAATATCCGTTATGCCTGTTCTTTACGCCGTCAATCAGCCGCGTATGCAAAGCATTGTGACGTCCGCTTTGCAGACGGATAATTTTAATGAAGATGAAATTGCAGCTGTTACACCTGTAATGCAAAATTTACGCGAATATGGGTCATTGGATCAACTCGAGCAAAAAATAACCGAAGGCTTAAGGATCGCGCAGCCGCAGATGCCTGAAGATTCTGTCCGTAATTTGGCGAGCCGGGTCGCTACCAAAGAAGTTATTGACCGGATTAATAATTTGGCCGGGCAAGCGGAGGAATTCAAAGGTGTTGATAGCCATTTGGCCAGTTCTTCGACGCGATTTGCGTTGGTTGGAGATCAACGAACGAATGTTATTAATGTAGCCGAGGCGCTTAATCGGACAACCCCTCTTAACCCATCGGAAGCCCAGCCGGCGGCGCAGGCATTAGTGAATGTCCTTGCCAAGCCTGAGCTCTTGGGAGACCGCGATGGCTTAAGAAGCACTTATTTGACCGAATTACGGAGTTTGAACGTGGCTGAGCCGCTTGCCCAAAGAATGGCAGGTATTGTTATAGATAATAGCGAAGGGCTGTCTGGGCGGATTTACCAGGCGGTTGCTGAATCCTCTTCTGCTGGGGATCGGATGAGCTATAACCCTACACTTGCCCGTGTTGTTGTAGAGGCGGCTATGGGGCAGGCCTTTGAAGATGATTATAGGGACTCTTTACGGGCGCCAGAGGTGTCTCAATTCGGTCTTCGATTTACATCTGAGGAAATCCAGGCATTGCCCGGCCAGGTTGCGCAACTAGCCGAAAGAAATCCAGCAGCGCTACGTTCGTTAAGCGAATTTCAAGCAGGCCTACGTGAAGTAGGAGCCGCTCCTGAAACCGCGGAAAAGGCTTCGAACGCTTTTGTGGTTCGGCAATTTGGAGAGGTTTCCAGCGCGAGGCAGCAGTCGGATACCCTCTTAAGATTGATGCCGCAAAATATAGCCAATCCCCAAGTCTTCCAAGATGTCTTTAGACCCATGGCTGAACAAGTTATGAGTGCCAGTGGTATTCAATCGATTGATTTTGAACCTATCGTGACCGCTTTTGGCGATTTAGCTAGAAATAATCCCCAAGCCTTTGATGGGGGAGAAGAAAGGTTGTTATCAGTATTACAGCAAAGACCGAATATCTCTGCCGATTCATTGGCTCGTATCAGAGAGCAGAGGCTAATTTCTAATATGGCTCAGGTTATAGGGCGCGGCATGGCCCAGCTTGATACGGGTAACAGGGATAGTAGGGGTGGTATTGATTTGAATATGGCTATGTTGAATTTGGTCGTTCAGCGGGAGGGGAACGGCGTCCAAATGACGATTGCAGCCTCCACCATTGAAAATTTAAACCTTGGTGGCTTTGAGCCGGTGATCACGCGGGTGGAACGCGATCTGAACATGCAGCAAGAATTAGGGCTTGACAGGTAAATTTTGTTGTGTTATATTTGTGGCAACAATAAGAGTTGTTGAGAGACGTTTATTTATCCTGCCACGGGGGTCGATCTGACCCGATGTAAATGTCCTCCTGAAAAGTTGTTTTCCTAATATCACAGTTTATTTTTAATTCTCGACGAGCATTGAGGCTTTTCGTGTGCCTTCGCTTGTTTGGTTGCACGGTCCTTTATTTTGTGCGGCCATTTTTTAAACTGATGCGGGAAAACGCTTTCGATGGTTCAAATCACTGGTAACGATGAAAATACAATTGCGGGAACAATTTTTAAATCTTAGGGGGAATAAAAAATGATAAGCTTTCTCGAGCGAAGAAGAAATACCCGATTCCACAAAGGTTTATCCGCTTTTATCGCCTTTACCTTTATCTTTAGCTCTGTCACGCCGCCTGCATCCGTTTACGCCCAAGGCGTACCCACATATCTTAATTTACCGGCTCCGGGGGTGATGGTTTCCCCAAGCCCTGGCTTTATGCCGGCCATGGTCAAAGGCATCACGATCGATCCCGTTAATCCCCTACATTTTAATTTTATTGTTGATACTGGCCATACGAGCCTCGAGGGCGAAGAGCTTCGCGAAGAAGCGAATAGATTAGTTAAATACTTCTTGGCTTCCCTGACCGTTCCCGAAAAAGAACTCTGGGTAAATCTTTCCCCTTATGAGAAAGACCGTATCATTCCCCAAGCTTTTGGTACGACCGAAATGGGCCGCGACCTTTTAGCGCAGGATTATATCCTCAAACAATTGACGGCGTCTTTGATCCACCCCGATCAGGAGCTGGGCAAAGAATTCTGGCAACGCGTCAAAGATAAGGCCTACGAGAAATTCGGCACGACCAACATCCCGATGAATACCTTTAATAAGGTATGGATCGTCCCTGACCGCGCGCTGGTGTATGAAAATAACGGCACCGCTTTTGTCGTTGAAAGCCATTTGAAGGTCATGCTGGAGGAAGACTATTTGGCATTAAGTCATCAGACATCAGACGTCAGTCATCAGTTACTGACGACTGACGACCGACGACTGACGACTGAAATGAGCTCCATCCAATCCCAGATTCTTAAGGATGTTGTTATCCCCGAGATCGAAAAGGAAGTCAATGAAGGCAAGACGTTTGCCAGTTTACGCCAGATCTACAGTTCCATGATCTTGGCGACGTGGTACAAGATGAACCTGAAAAATTCTCTTTTAGGCCAGGTTTACGTGGACAAAAACAAGATCCGCGGCATTGATATTGAAGATAAGGACGCCAAGAATAAGATCTATGAGCAATACCTCGATGCCTTCAAGAAAGGCGTCTATAACTTTATTAGGGAAGACTATGACCCGGCGACAAAAGACATCATCCCGCGTAAATATTTCTCAGGGGGCGTTGATGGCAGGGACATGGCGATGTTGGTAGCCGAAATAGAAGGCGATTTAGGCCAATTTCCTGAGGCTGTCCAACAGCAGGTTATCAATGCTTCTTCCCCCACGGGCCGTTTTTTTGATACGGATGTTGATTTATTAGAAACAATTGCCGGTGACAGCGCCCAATTGGCGGTCGATGAGGCTAGCAGCCGGTTGGCCGACCAGGCGGTCATTACAGATCCGTCCACCGCAACGGATGCTGAGCGCCAGCAGCGTCTTGCGCGCAGGCCGGAAATATGGCGAGAAGAACCGCCGAATGCGGATGATCTAAAGGAGTTATTGGAGGTGGCGGAACGCCACGGGATCACTCCCATTACGGAAGGCCATTTAAATACCATTACCATAGTCCGTCGAAGAGTTCACTCTGCCATCAGTCAAGTCAATGGTAGGTTTAATTCCGTTTACAGAGAAGCTCAAGACCTTATTGATTATCAAATTTACTGGAGCATATTAGATGTTGTTCTGGGCAGGATACCAACCATATCGGATGACTATAAACGTTTAAAAGGATACCAGGATATCATTGAAAGGGTCGCGCGCTCTCTGGCATCAAGAATTGTTGTCCATCCTGACTTTGATAAGCTGCCCGTGTTCCGCCGGGAAGATGTCCCCGCGAATCAAGGCCAGATCATGCTCGTTAAACCGAAAGTGCAGTTCCAATCGTCTCACGCCTATATTGTTCCGTTCATCCGCAATGAGGCATTACTATTCGATGACTATTCAGATAAGCCTGATCACATCCGGCTGCTGACGACCAGCGATGCGGCGATGGTGGCGGGCGTAGAGGATTTAGATATTAGAGAGGTGTTGGATCAAAAAGGACAGGCCGTAGATTTAAGCGAATTTGAAGGAGATGTCGGAAGTGGAAAAATCATAAATCCGCGAAGCCAGGCATTAATAGCGCATTTAATGGAGAAGTTCGGCGAGCGGCAGCTCGAGTTATTAAAGAAACGCGGGGAAAGAATAAACGCGGCTGAGCGCGGAGAAAATTCTTATATTCCTAATATGGATGATAAGGTGAGCGATGCGTATGGAAATACTTTGACCGTGCGTGAAATATTAGAAGGGGATTGGAAAGTCGACGAAGCGCCAGAAAGGTTAACAAAAGCAGGCGGCATATTGTCAGGTCCATGGAATCTATTTTTTGCCTTGAGTGCGTTTGGGTCAAATGTATTGGATGAAGTGGAAAAGAAGTTTGGAATAAGTTTAAAGGAAAAAACTGATGAAGAAATCATAGCAATTATTGAGGGTAATCCAGCGATAGCTGAATATATAGAAGCGATGAGACCTGTAAGAATCTTTGGTGACGATGAAGATGCCGCTGGAATAGATAGTGACAAAAGGTTTGCCGAACACCAAATCGGTGCCGATATTATTAACGGAAGACTCAAGAGCGTAAAACATGGAGACAAAAATAAAATTTATAGAGTATTACCCAGGAAATATTGGCCGACAGTAACAAAAAGGCCAAGCGGATTGCAATTGTGGTCACGGCATGAATCCTATAAGGGTATGCCGGTATCAATGATGATGAGAGACTTGGCGTATTATGTTGAACCTAATTTCGAGGCTTTAGAAGCCGATCCGAGACAAGGCATTGATATTGTTGTGCCGAAATTGGAGCATTGGGAAGAAGTAAAATTGTTTGTGGAGACGGCCATTGAAACAAAGGAGTTTTTAGGTCTTAAAGAAGAGATCAATCTTATTTTTATGCATGAAGTCGAAGAGGCGACATTAATGCTGGAATTAATGTTCTGGGCAGGCCGCCATCATATCAAGTTTTCGAATGATGGACGTTGGGATTGGGGTGCTTCAGCGATACGACTCGCTTGGTTTTTGAAGAAACGCGTATGGCCGGGATTGGATAAAATAGGCATGAAAGACAAACCGTTTAGACCTTATACAGGCCTTAATTTATCGGCCAGTAAAAAACGCGGTGTTCATCCTGAAGGCGGCATGTGGACGGGAATGACCTCACGCAGATATCCAGATGGAGCGCCGATGGACCCGGCCGCGGATGAAATAGCTACCACAGGATTTATAGGTGACAAAATAGATGAACGCAAACAAGGCAAACTTCAAGCTTGGGCAGCGACACCAATCGCCATTCCCAAAGAAAACGAAATCTTCCGAGCCGATGTTGAAGAAATGGAAGTGGCGCCGCCTGTTTATAATGAAGGGTTATATGCCGATTTATTACATGTTCCAGAGGGAAATATAGCGAGAGCTGAAATATATAAGAACTTATATGAACTGCTGACATATACGCTAGGTTATCGAAAACAAGGAGCGGCTGTTGCCGTAGACAACTTGCATAATGGCGGAAGAACCATGTTTGATTTAGCTACGGCCAAGAAAGCCCAATATTGGCTGTGGACGTTGATTAAATCGGGGGCCAAGGTGCAGGAAGGCCCAGATACAGGCACAATCATTACATGGGAATATTTAAGCCAAATTATGGATGAAGTCGCTAGAAATACCCAGGCCAGATATATGGAATCGGGATTTAGCGATGAAGATATCGCCATTGCCAGAGAAATCAATAAAAGCATTATCACTTCAAAGAATATGGTGCTTCATGAATCCATTGTTTTTAACACAACCCTTGATGACAGAACATTAATTGATGTAAAAAGAAAGTTGAAACGATTTTTTGCTATCCACGATAATGCGGACAACCTGTATGATCGGCGAATTTTATTTGCTCCGTTCCAGCTTGCCGATGCGGCGATGTTGACGCCGGAAGAAGAGATTCGAGTGGAAAGCGGCGTGTTGACGAGAGCAGAACTTTTGAATTTGCAAGAAAGATTACAAACGGTTGCTGCGGGGTATGCTCCTTTTAATCCTCAAGGCGAGGAGGCGTCAAATTCAATTATTGAAGAGCAGCTTGAAAAAATAGCCAATGCGCTACGTGATGGGAATTATATCGACACGGCGATGGCGGCTGGAAAGTCAGATGACAGGGCGCCGGAATTGGGGCCCAGGGTTGCCAGGAGAGATTCTTTAACTGGTGAGATAGTACCTGAAGAACCTGCTTCTATAGAACATATGACAGACATGATAGCGTCATTGAGGGAGAGAGATCAGAAGGGAACTCCCAAAGAAGGTGACGCGGCGATGGTGGCGGCGCAATTGGAAGAACTTAAAGAAATGGTAGTAGCTTTTGAAGACGCTAGAATCAGAGAAGAAGGGGTTGGGTTGTTGGAGATGATTCAAACGCTTCAAAGGGCCATTCGAGATTCAGGCGGTCAAAATGTACCTTTAACGACAGCCCAAGAAGCGATTCAGACCTTTTACCGAATCTTAATACCTCGCAGTTCCGGTGACGTTTTGAGCTTCAGAACCCTTGCCGCTTATGATCAAGATAAAATAGGACCCCTGCAACGCAAAATTAAAGAAGTTACGGAGACTTTAGAAAGACTTGTTGAAAAGACGGTTGTCTCTGTGGCGGAAACCGACGCGGCGATGGCGGTAACAGAAAGATACAGGGATGCCGATATCTTTGAAGCTATGATCCTGTCTGATTATTTCTCAACACGGATCCTTTTGGATAGGATTGAGGACTATTCGGTCATTGAAGGTATGATTTCCCTAGACTTTCGGGCTATGCGTATTAGTAATCAATTTCCGAAGAATGCAAAACGTTTTGTTTCCCAGTTTGATGATTTACAGTTAAGAGATAAAGTTACAAGGGCGTTAGATTATTTAAGTTTAATGGAGCCAGAGCGAAGGAGGGTCTTATACCGATTCAGAGATCGATTACAAAGTGAAGAGGCTTCTAACAGTTATATTTTGAGTAAAATAGCCGATTTCGATGACTCGCGAAGAAGAAGCTACTATCCTGAATCGAGTATTCTACAAAATTTGGACAGTGTTGGATTTGAAAGATTGGATAAATTACGGATGGATCCTCATCGTATCGCCGAATTAGCTTATGGGGAAACATTTGATAATATGTTTCGGGCCGTTGACGCCGCGGCAGGGGATATACTTTTTACTCAACGTAAAAAAATGGGTCACCTTGGAAAAAGAGGCGGGACTTCTCAAGAACCAATCGACGCGGCGATGGTGGGGGATGAGTCTGCCCAAAAAGAATGGTTTCGCGCGATTGATCGACTTGCTCAAGTTAGAGAAAGAATAGAAAAAGCAAAATATGAAGATGGAGACATTGGTGATTTACCGTCTTTATTGGAAGAGGAAAGAGTGCTTGAGGAAACAATTGATCGGACAAGAGCGCAATGGGATGACAGCATTGATAATGCGATGGGGGCGGTCAGGATTTTAGAAGCCGTTCTTACCAGCGAGGAAGGATACCGAACGGCGGATGAGCTTCGAGGTGCCATCGCAGAACTGGAAAAGCGTTTAGGACAAATTGGAAATGAATTAGTGGAATATCAAGATCAGGTCGTCATTGTCGAGGGGCTGGAAGGTGAAAAGGAACAAACCGAACTGGCCATTCGAGAGATACGGGAAAGGATAACTTCACTAACTTCAGCCGCGGCGATGGCGGCCAGCGATAAAGATAGGGCGCCGGAACTTGGACCCAGGTTTGTCAGGGGAGATCCTTTAAGTGGTGAGTTAGTACCGGAAGAACCCGCTGCTTCTGAAAAACATATGAGAGGTATAATAGCGTCATTGAGGGAGAGAGATCAGAAGGGAACTCCCAAAGAAGGTGACGCGGCGATGGCGGTGGATGCTAGGGCCGTTGCCGAGGAGTATTTTAATTGGTTATTACAGAGCGTCGCAGGATTTAAAGCGCAATATGACAGAGCGCTTCCAGGCGGGATGTATGAAGCGCAAGTAGAAGCGGATCTTGATAGGGCTGAGAAAGAATTAGCGTTTTTAGCGGCTCTTTTAGGCAAAGAGGTGAGTGTCGATAAGCTCAATCGTGTGGATAGAAAATCGGCTATCGAGCAACTTGCCAGACTTCCAGATGAATTGGCGGGATTAATTAAAAGATGGGAAAAAATAAAAGACAAGAATGATGAGGAATGGGCCCGTTCCAGAGATCCTGAAGAACGCTATAACGAGGTGCCGACCTTTGGAGATGTGAAAGGGACAGTTTCAAGCCGATTAAGAGACGTGTGGGCTATGATCGAGGTGGGGAAAGAGCGTTTCACAGGGGCGCTTAGCCCTGAAGTGTTGGCGCGATATGAAGCGTTAGTTGCCCAGATGAATATACCCGGACCTGAAGGCGGCATGGTTGCCCGCATGGGCGGCGATGCGGCGATGGTGGCTTCTTTAGAAGAACGAGCGCAAATCATGCAGGAGCGATGGAACCAGCAAAGAGCCGAAGGCCGCTGGATCAAGCGTGTTTGGAGCGCAGAAAAAGTCGCGGCTGCGCAAGGCCCTGTTTTAAGAACATGGTCGATCGCCAACCATATGGCCGAGAAATTTAATGGCAAGCTGCGAAGGTATTTCAGGGATGTAAAATCCATCGATACCTTCGGCCCTAGCAATGAATTGATGGCCGAAGCCATGGCTGTATCCGAAATTCTTCAAGCCGAACCTATCACAAAGACAAAATTATTAGATGTGGCTTATGATTATGAAGTTGATGCCCTGTATAATCATTTAGCATCATTAGGCTTCATCGATGCTGAAACGGGTGTTATTCAGGATTCGTTCTCCATGATGGAGAATGTAAAGCAGGAATATTACGAAAGGATCGATGACGCTTTCAAAGAAAGATCCGGCATTATATTCGCTCTTCTGCAACAGAATTTGTTTAAGCATATTGAAGGCTATTATCTGGGTGGATGGGATGCACAAATGCTCAGAGGCAAAGGAGACCGTGCCCGGGACCAATATGATTATTTGGGTATACTGGCTGCCAGGATCTCAAAGCTAAATACATGGCATGCCATTTATCAGGAGATCGCCAGGGCCCAAATGACGCCTGAACAACGTTCTCTTGTTAGACCGGTTGATTTCTACGTGCCTATCTTTGTTGATTTTGACGAAGGACATTTAAAGGTCCAGGAGATGGCACGAAGGGTTCTGTCAATGGGCGAGGAAGAAACACATATCGCCGCAGTCCACATTGAAGATCAAGCTCACGGATGTAAAATGTGCGGGCATATGAGCGGCAAAGTCCTCGATAGTACGGATCATTGGATCAAAACACTTCTTGAGGCCCGTTTTGAGTTTGACCGCATGGGTCTTAATACGTTGATCGTTGCCCGGACCGATGCCGAATCGGCCGAATGGATCACGGGCCATGATGACGGACGTGATCAGAAATTTATTCTTGGTGTTACTGAGGCCGATGAAGCTGAACGTCTGGAAGAAGCAGTCAAAGCATTGGAAAAAGACCTGGTTGCCAAAAAAATGCCGGCTGAAAAGATAGCGGCAACAATCACCCGGTTTAGATCTGACTGGCAGAAGTATATACCTTTGATTCACGATAGCAAAGGTAGGGTCCAAACCTATCAAGATGTTATCACGGCTGCCAATCAATCAGGGCTAGAGGCTTCCGAATTACAAAAGGTCCATAATCAATGGAAGATCATGGCCAATCTTTTGACGATCGATGAAATTGTGGCAAGAACTATCGCCGCAAATCAGGATAAGATTGGTATGACGGTTGAAGAATGGAGAGCTTTTGTTGCGGCTATACCTTATGAAAGAGACGTAAGATTTTTCGATCTGGTAAAAGCAAAGGCCAGAGAGATCGGAATTCGCCTCATCGACAGCAGTCAAATCCAGTTGGTGGATGAAGCGCCTGAAGCTTTCTCAGGCACGATCAACGTATTATGGGATTTCCAGCTCACCCGTTCGGTAGAGAAGAGAAGCCGTACCATTTGGATGATCAATAGCGGCATGGAAATGGCCATTGCCCGTTCCAAATCAGCCTTGCCATATACGGACATTTCTTGGTTTGAGCAGCACCATCCGCATATTGGCGAAGTCAAGCAGTGGTCAACCGCCCTGGATGCGGAAGCCAGACGCTTATTGTTTGCCGAAGGCTGGTATGACGAAATTCTTGAAAGATTTGATCAGGCTTTTCGAGATCGAATTAAAACTCAGGTAGAGAAAATTATCGAAACATATCACAATAACCGGCCAGTTGATCCGGACAGTTATTCATATGCCTTAAAAGCGCTTCAAGAGTTAGACCTAGCTCATGATGATGCCGTGGGTTTACTGGATGCGACAACCAGAATAAAAGCAAATAACACGTCGCCGTCCTTTTATTGGCCGCTTGCCAAAACCGAGGATGGGAGTCGTCTAATGACGCCGGAAGAAAGAAAGGCATTTCTGCCGGAACAGGGAAAATATTCCCAGTTCAATTTTATCACCTACGGCGGATCCACATTCCTACACGCCGCTACCATGCAGTTTTTGCAAGGGACTGACGGTAAAGGGGGATATTTAAGGGACGGTATGGACGGGCTGGCCCAGTGGCAAGAGATCGGCCGTAAGCAAAAAAGCGGCATGTCGATCAACCCGCAGGTTTTTGCCGGCAACAGAGGGCTGGAATTCATGACATCGGTTGCTATAGGGGAAACTGCCGCCATATCATTTGAGGGTGGTAAAGGCGATACCATGAAAGACCGGGCCGGATTAAAAGCCAAAGATGATTTAATGGGAGAAATACATAGACAGATTGCAGAAAAAGAAACGGCGTTACAACATGATCTGTCTGTTAATGAATTGGCGGATCTTATCAACAAATTGCGAATTTCCTTGATAGGCGTAAGAACCCGTATTACACAATTAAGGACCAGGGAGCGTAGCCTCAAAGATGGACCAGAGGAAAGAAGTTCAATTGCGCAACAGATAGCCCAACTTACAACCGACCGACATACGATAGAAGGGTTGCTCAAGAGAGCGATCAGTCGCATCAGGCCTTTGGAAGGAGCAGATGAGGTCGCTTTTCCCTTGGAGGATGTCAGCCTTGATCACATTGAGGAGCGCTTCGCTGCACCTGAAACCTTTTATCCCGAACCGGCACAAGACATCGAGAACGAACTCTATATATTGAGAGCTGGACAAAGGGCGATTCTTTTGGAGATAGGCCAATTATCGGATGAATTGGGATCATCCGAGCTTAATGAAAAAAGAGCTCGAATCAATCGTCTTATTGGTCAGGGTGAGCAATTGCTTTCTGGCGACAGCGCCATGATGGCGGCTGACCGAATTCTGGAAGATTTATTAGCTGGAAGAATCATGGTCAAGGATGCCTATGATCGACTTCTTTCATTGGGAGAGAGTAGTGAAGATGACGTTATAGCATTGATTGTCAATTCAGGTTTAGGTTTAGGCTTGCTCCAAGTAATGGATGAAATTAACCGCGACCCCAACCCTGTAGGCACCGTAGTCGATGGAGAACAGGAAGAAGTAGATGATTTAGACACAGGCGCTACCCAGGTGTTACCGCCTAGACCAATTTCGGAATACCCCCCGGAAGACGAAGATCACGCGATGTTGACGGATGTCCAAAAAACCCTTCTTCGTGAAAGAGTACAAAGCCTGACGGGGCGAGGCCGTAACTACTTTGCTTCGGATGGGTCTCCATCAACAGGCAATGCACTTCTTAAAAGATACGGTTTTAAGATAGTGGATGCAAAGGCTTATCCGGATGCTGATAAAGTCGACGGCGCGAACTATCTTCTTCGCGAAAGAATGAGAAGGATGTTCTATACCGCCCCAGGCATCCAGTATGTCTTTGGCGGCATTATTGTCCAGGATGAATCCGTCAGCTATGTGGATGATGAAGACAAGCCTCTTTTAGCCACCCACGTGGAAGGAAGAGGGATAAGCATTATCCATAAAACTGATCGGGGTATCGATGATGATACACAGAGCCCTCGGCCAAGCCGTGAAGGCCTTGATCCCGAGAAGCTCTCTAAACCAAAAGGTTTGGGGATCGATAACCTTCGTGCGATTATGGATATGATACCCACATCTCATGCCGATAAATTCCGTCAAACATTTACGATTGATACAGATGCTGGTCTTCCGACGCAACGTAATATCGAAGCGAATATGGAGATGTTGGCCCAACATGTTTTAGATGTTCAGTTATTAGGAAGGGTCCCAACGCCTGAGCCAGAGGTGTTGATTAAAGGCTCTCATGATATTGAAGCCAGCGCAGAGGCGAACAGGCGTATTCTTAAGGTTTATACGGAAGCCGCCAGCCGCCTAGGGGTTGATTTGAAAGGCAGCGCGATTAAAGTGAGCATGGTCACCTCGGGTGATAAAGCGCCTAAAGATACACCCGAAGAAGTGGCTAGAGCGACTGTTGCCGTGCATATGGATAGTCTTCCTCCGGAATTAGGCACGATTGTCTTTTTATCAGGGGGGCAGACCGCTGATCAGGCGGCCCGCAATTTAAATGCCATTGTGAAAGAAGCGAAGCGGGTGGGAGCGCCTTGGCGCTATGCTGCTTCCTTCTCTAGGGCTTCCAAGGAGACCGCTTTAACGGTCCTTAATGGGGATTTTGTTAACGAACAAGCGGCGCAGAACGAGTTCGTCCGCGCCTCCTTCAGGATCCAGGCAGCCAGCTTAGGTGTCATGGATGAGTACGATGCGTTAATTGAGCGCATCGGCGTTGAGGCCTTCGTTGCCCGTGTTGATGTTTATGGCCGGATGGTCCAGGTCAACATTGATAATGAACAGTTAGGGCAGATGATTAGGGATTTTGACGCCGCGATGGCGGCACAGCCAAACAAAGAAGAAGCAACGAGATTACGCGCCATTCGTGATGAGTTGCCTGTTATATTGACAACACACACGGCCGCCAAATTAACCGCTCTTGGTTTACGAGGTGCTTATCAAAAAATTTTAGATGTTGTTAAAAGTGTCTCTGATACATCTGAGCAGCGGACGCAGATCGCATTGTTATTTACTCAACTTCATCAAACGACGCAAAGGGGCGAATTTGCGGAAGTAGCAATAATGGTTTTGGGGAAAGAAGGAACCATTGCCAAAGATGAATTAAAAAGAATGCAAACGGCCATTACAGATGTGGTCGATGGTTTCGCCAAAAGGATTTTTGAACGGACTATCAAAGAACTGGGTATCATTATGATGGTTCGTGTTTCCGAAGGTTTCGGCCGGGATGAAGTGGCGGAAAGCTTAAAATCCAATGAAGTCATTATGCCTAACTTGATCCAACACGAAGTCGAAGCCATTAAAGCGGCCATTGACCGTGGCGATGAATTCTACCTAAGCGAAAATGGCCGGTATTATCCGATTCTTGATGCCATTATCGACGTGGTCGAAGGGACTAATCAGTTTGTCACCAATTCTGGCAACAGATCCTTGGAGGAAGCTCCGGAAAATGAGGCGGGAGCCAATAGCGATATTGTTGTCGGGCGCGGTGTGCGCGATTTAGGAAACGTCCCCGATGGATACGTTCATCAGTTTATTACGAATGTGGGTGAAGATGCCGACGCGTTAAGGGCAGCCGCTGTTGAAGTGGGTGGGGAAAAATACCATCTTTACGATCCTGAATTATATGCGGCTCACCCTAAAGAAGGCATTTTGGCGTACCTTAAGTTTTTGGCCGCTATTCGTAGACAAGAACTCTCGCAAGTTCAGGAAGAGATTATCGTGATGAACCGTAAACGAGAAACTGCTTTTGTACGAGCCATTGAAGAGGTTAAGCAAGAATATGGAATACAAGGTGTGAGCGTTGTTCAAAAGACGCTTCAGGATGGAACTGTTGCACATGGGTTAAGGGCGACGTTAACACCGGCTCTTTATGAGGCCGCAACAGGGCGTTCTTATGGTGTCCACAAAACAGTTATAACCGTTGGCGGTTCGGCCGAAGGATTTATGAACTTAGCGATTGCCGGTGCCGCAAAATATATCGGCGCTGTGGCCGGGGTTCGGGTTTATAACGCCAAAATGAATAAAAACGCTGCTGGAGAAGAATTGCCTGACCTTTCCGAACGCTATAATTTTAAGTTAGCTGAGGCATCCGAGCTTCGTGTTATACGGGAAAGCTATGGTGATGCCGGAGCAATTCTTAATGGGCAAAAATTTTTTACGGAACAAGATGTAAAAGGCGATGTTGTTGGTATTTTTACTGTCATAGCCAATGATTGGGTTTTTGGTCAAACTGGAACGCAGGCAACGGAAGGCGGCCAAACATCCGTGGTGATTAAGATTTATAACGTTGGAAATGAACTGAAAGCCGAGATCTTCCCGGTGGAAGTCGATCATACAATTGTCAGCATCGATGCCGCCATGACGGAGCAGGGCGACGGCGCGATGCTGACGCCTGCGGAAGCTTGGGAGATCGCCGAGGATTTACTGGAAGAAATGGGCGATGAAGAATTATTTGGCGATCGCGTCGGGCTCCTCGCCCGGTTGATCCATTATCTTGATGGTAAAGAATTGAGCACCCCGCTAAGCGAAGATGCGCCGGATCTTTATTCAAAAGGAGATCTGACAAGAGCAACCCACATAAACTCGGCAAGAGATTTTAAGGTGCGGGAGATTAAATTTAGAAGGATTATCCGTGAATTTTTGGAAGGTCAATTAATTGTCAACTTTCCTTCAGAGGAAGAGGACGTCTCATCATCGGCCGGCATTGATAGAGCTGTAACAGCTCAAGAAACAACGCCGGTCGGCGGTATTGATTTGAACCCGGCGCTTCTTAACCTGCAAATTAAGCGCGACGGCCGCGGCATTCCGCTGCCGGTTGAGATGCAACCGCTGCAAAATATTCATATTGACGGGTTTATTCCCGTGATCATTAACATCGCGCCGATCAATAATATGCCGATGCTGTTGGGAATCGCAGATTTTATTCCGGATGAACCGATCGAGCAGGCACAGGATGAGGAAGAGAAAGCGCCAGCGCTTTCGATGCGCAAGTTCACGCTGAGGGATGTGTTGGATAGGATAGCGATATTTAAAGGATAAGTTCGTCCCTCGTCTATCGTCCTTCGTTAATCGTGTCACGATGGACGAAGGAAGAGTGACGAAGGACGCAAACGAATGTGGGGCACCTTCTTAAATTCTCCGTGGGTAATAAGGTGGCAAGGGGCAGCACCTTAAAACTCTGCCACGGTAGGTTAAGAAGCAATGCAAAAAAGGCGGTTTCCGTAAGGAGACCGCCTTTTTAATTTCCAAGATACAAGAAACAAGATACAAACAAATACAAAATTACAAATTCAAATGACCAAACTGTTTGGAAATTGAATATTGAAATTTGGATATTGTTTGGTTTTTTTGTATCTTGTGTCTTGGGATTTTTAATATGGGGTGGGTGACGGGATTCGAACCCGCGACCACAAGATCCACAATCTTGTGCGCTAACCAGCTGCGCTACACCCACCATTTACCACAATTTAAATTTTAGAGAAAATGGTGGTAGTCCTGACTACCATAATTTTTTTAAAGAGAAGTCAGGGCACCCACCAACTAACGTTCAGAATTCTATCACAAATTCCCTACGGCGCAACAGGATTCATCGGCTCGGTTGCGGGAACCTCATGAGTGGAGACGCTTCCTGAGAAAGAGATCTGTTCGATGCGAAAATCATCGAGTTTGGTATTAAAGGAAAAACTTGCACCGATCTCGATGCCCATATTCGATAAGGTGTTAAGGACGATATTATCCACAGTCGTCTCCAATGGATTTTCGCCGGACTGTTTGAACAAGTTTTGCGCCTTGATCTTGCCTTCGACGTTTAAATCGTTGTTTTTTGAGATCGCATGGGCGCTTAAGCCGGTCTTACCGTCCGATTCAATGATAAGAAGAGTTCCATCCAGGTCTTTTTTGGCCAGATCGATCCAGCCGTTACTTTGCACAACGCTGCCCGAAACCGGGGCGTTTTCTTTGATCAGATTGGCTTTCAATTGAAAGGTGGTTGCCGTTGGAGACAGCGGAAAAATAAGGTCTTCGATTTTCATCTGGAGATTATCCAGCTTAAAGGAAAGGGCCGGGATGGCCGATTCATCGGCAAAATGGAAACGGCCGTTTTTTATGCGCAGCTGCTTGATAATAAGTTTTGATGCCTCCTGGGGGATCGTTTTCGGGGTGCCAACCGAAGGCCCGTTGGAAACATTTTGATTTTCCGCGATAGCGGCCGCCTTTTTTTCTTTACGCCAGGTGATAATAGGCTGGTGAAGGGTCATCTGGCTAAGGATGATCTTTTTTTCTATGAAAGAACGCGGGTCAAGCTGGGCGCTTAATTTTTTTGCCTGAACGACGCCTTCGATCTGGAAGTCATCCAAGCTGAACCCGAAGGGGAAATCATAATCGACATCGGAAGCGCTGATGCCTTGGTCGAGAGAAGACCGCAGGGCGGCAAGGAAGAGGTCTTTTTCATGGTTCTGGAAGTAATAGGCCAGGAAGGCCAGGATAACGAGGCCGATGAAGGCGAGCCATATAAAGAATCGATAGATGGGTTTTATCTTCATGGTTAAAGAAAATGACCCCGGGACGATTCGAACGTGCGACCCTTTGCTTAGAAGGCAAATGCTCTATCCAACCTGAGCTATCCCGACGCTCGGTTTCACCTCGGTCGGGACCCCGACCGCTATGTAATAGCGCGTCGGGGCAGGGCATAGCATATACTAAGAAAGAATGTCCCTGGCACGATTCGAACGTGCGACCCTTTGCTTAGAAGGCAAATGCTCTATCCAACCTGAGCTACAGGGACGTTAATTAACGAAATTTTCTTAACGGCGACTCATATTACCAGACATTTTTTTTGATGTAAAGGATGATTTGCTTTTTGCATAGGATTGCAGGTGCATCGAAGATCGGCTTTGAATGATAGCGGAGTGCCATGAAGCAAGCTCAGGGGACAATTAGGTTTTTAAGGCAAAAATTTTTAGTCAATACATAACTCATTTAATATCAATATCTTATAATAAATTATTGGCCTATCCAAGCTTGATTTTATATATTCTTATGATAGACTTTTATTAACCTCTAAATTTAATTAATATTAATATTAGATAAAGATTATCTATGTTTAAGTACCTGCATACCTGCGAAAATTCATTTTTAAGAAAGCTCCTTTCGGTTCTTATTTCCGCTTCATTTATTTCAAGCCTCATTCTTCCGCCGCAAGCCAGTTTCGCCCAGATCAATCCGCAAACCATTTTGAATCTTCCCGCACCCGGAACAATGGTTTCCGTGAGCCCGGGTTATACGCCTGCCATGATCATCGGTCTAACGCTTAATCCCGAAAATCCTTTGCAATTCGATTTTTTGGTCAATACAGGTGATGACAAGATAGAAGGCGAAGAGTTACGCATGGAGGCCAACAAGCTCATCAAATATTTCATGGCCTCCTTAACGGTTCCCGAAGATGAGCTGTGGGTCAACCTTTCCCCTTATGAAAAGAACCGGATCATCTCGGAAAAATTCGGCCAAACGGAGATGGGCCGCGATCTTTTGGCCCAAGATTATATCTTGAAACAATTGACCGCTTCATTGATCTATCCGGAAAAAGACTTGGGCAAAGAGTTCTGGGATCGTGTTTACAAGAAGGCTTTTGAGTTGTACGGGACAAAAGATATTCCTGTTAACACCTTCAATAAAGTTTGGATCCTGCCGGATAAAGCGACCATTTATGAACATCAGGGAACGGCGTATGTCATCGAAAGCCACATGCGCGTCATGCTGGAAGAGGATTACGTTGCGTTACAGGAGAATATCGGCAGCGAAAAGTTCGGCACCGACATGCTGGCCAACAAAGATGTCGAGGCCATTAATGAGGTCAGCTCCCAGGTCGTTCGCGAGGTCTTGATCCCCGAAATTGAAAAGGAAGTCAATGAAGGCAAGACCTTTGCCGCCTTAAGACAGATCACGAATTCGTTGCTTCTTGCGATCTGGTTCAAGGAGAATCTGAAAGAATCCCTCTTGGGCCAAGTGTATGTCGACCAGAACAAAATTGTCGGCATCGATATTGAGGATAAGTCCATTAAAGAGAAGATTTACAGCCAATATCTGGAAGCGTTCAAGACAGGCGTTTATGAATATATCAAGGAAGATTACGACCCCGCCACCCAAGAGGTGATCCCGCGCAAATATTTCTCCGGCGGATACGTTATTGACCGGGCGATGATGAGTTTCGAGAGTATTAAAGCAAGCCAGGAGGTTTTAAGGCCAGAGCAGCGCGGCAGAGTTACGGATTTTGTTGCCGCCGTGGTTGACCACGGAGAAACAGAGCGCGTAACGGTTGCCTTGAACGAGGTCGGAATAAACGGTGTTGCCGAGGCACAAAGGGCAACGGGAGCTATGGCTACTATTGGTTCCGACCAGTCGATGTTGGCAGATAATACTTTAACACAACAGGAGCGGCGGGGTCTAAGAGAGAACCGTTATAACCTTGAAGAAATCGATGGATTAACCGCCAGGATCGAAGCCGCCGCCCTGCTAGCCGAAAGAGACACACGTGAAGGGAATGCCCAGGTCAGAAGACAGGCCAGGGAAAAGCTTACCCAGTTTGCCAACGATATATTAAGGCTCGGCCGGGCCAGAGAGAGATTGCAGGCCAGCGCTCCTACCGACCGGGCGATGCTTTCACTAGCCGAATTTGAAGCCTTTGTTGCCCCATTAGGCCTGGCTGGGTTCGATCGTTCCTATATGGCGGGTCTTTACGCTAAATATGTCCGCTCGAAAAGCTCTTCACAACAAGAGCAATCATTGAAGATTGGCGGTAATTTTTTTCCATCTGCTTTATTGACTTCTGATCAAAGAAAAGAAGAATTAGGGGAAATGGGCTATACGACGCAAATTGCTGATAACCCTGCCTACGCACAAGCCGCGGCGCAATCAATTGTTTTGGCCAATCCGATGGATGGTGGTTTGGGAACGAGCGTTAAACGCAAAGATTATTTACTGCGACTTACGGGACGGTCTCAGTTAGGCGCCAAATCAATGGATTTATTCTTTGAAGTGCAGATGCAAGGACATGATGAAAGCGGCCAACCCATAACAGTTACGGAATTGGTCAGCATCACAGAATTAAAATATATTCGAGCCATTAAAGCCGCCCAACAGGGTCAATTCGCCAATTTGGTTATTCAAGAGTTGGTTAATGAAGAGAGTATCGGCCCAATGACGCATTTTCTTGGTGAAACGATTTATCTATTTGACCGTATCGACCAATCTATTCCCGCTTCGCAAAGAAGAACTTATCGTCAGGTGATTGAGGAAACGCCGGGCATAGAACTTGGCCAACGCATGATTGAACAGGCTTCATTACCCGTCATCGATATCGAAACGGGTGAGCTAACCACTGATTTTACGGCACCGGGCGGGCATGGGCAATTAGGTTCAATGGCCTTACAGGACGCTTTAACGGTCGATTTACCAACAGACGGCCAAGCGTTAATCCGCAGCGTTTATAACGGTGATGGGGTCAACAATGTTCCCGACAATTATATTATTGGCTGGATGGTCACTAATAAAATCCCTATTGTTATGATTACAACCACTAAAACGCCGTTGGATAAAAAGGGAGGACAATTGGGCCGGCAAGTGCTGCCTAATGGCAAGTCGGCACCGCAAATCCTTGAATTAGCTCAAGTGACTGACGAGCAAAAACAGCTGTTTTATGAGATGGGTTTAACGCAAGGAGAGCCTGGCGGACAGCTTTTTAATACCAATGTCGCTGTTATGAATTACAGCGTGCTTCAGCCTTTCTTAAAAGATTTGTTGGAGATTATCGGCCGCGAGAAATTTAATGAGATTGTTACGCCTGATTTGATTGGTAATTCAAAAATAAAAGAGGGGCGAAGCGTTAAACAGTTGGAGGGAGCCATGGGTTCGGCTCTTTTAAATTTAAATGCTTTTGTGACTACGACCGATGACGAGAGGGTGCGCGCTTTGTTGGAGGACAACAAATATGGTTTTAAGCGGCTTCTTTATATGGTTAATGTTGACCCGCAAAACCGTACCAATTTTTTTACCCCGACCAAATACGCGTTTGATCATATTCTTTATGCGCACACCGGTCATTTTAGCGTGGATGCCGCAAACGGTGTTTTAGTCAACAATGCCGCGCCGCATCTTCCGGGGTTTGGAGCAATGGATCCGTATTATGAGGATGTGGAAAATGCCATTCGGGCTTTAGATGGCACGGATATGACGAATTTGGATGAATTAAGCATCGCCGGCCGGGTGCATTTACAAAGAGCGGTCTTGGAAGGGAGTGTCACGATTGCCAGTGAATTTAAAGAAATAGTTGACCTTAATGATGCTCGATATGCAGGTATTTTTGAGAAAACCGATGATGGGAGATTGATTCTAAGAAATATCAGTCTAAAGATTGATCAGCAAGGTGAGGTTGAGATCTTTTCACCCGATCGCGCAATGCTGGTGAGTCGAAATTCGGTGGTTGCTTCTGCAAAAGGTAGCATTGAGGACTACTTAAGAGAACAACATAGTGAAGGAAGGATCACCGATGAAATATTCAATAAAGCCCTTGCTGAAACATTTCCCAACCTCCAAGCTTGGGCAACGAATCCTGATATCGAGAGGATTTCTCCACAAACACAGGTGGCAATACTGAAAGCGATACAGGAAGAGCGATGGAAGGATTTAGTTGAAGTGTTTCGGCAAAATATCGTCTTCGGAACCGCTGGTATTCGGGGATTAGCGGCGTTAACGGAGGATGAATTACGTGAGCTTAAAACCTATGGGCCCGGCGCAGGTATCCTGAAGGGGCCGAATACGATCAATGATATTGTTCTTTTACGATACACCGCGGGTGTCATCAATTACATGAAAGCAAACGGATTTCATAAAGTCGCCATTGGCTTTGACAGCCGGATCGCCGGTGAGCAGTTTGCCGAGATGATCGCACAAAGTTTTATTGGGCAGTCTAGCGAGGATTATCCATTTACTGTTTATTTGTTTGATGAAGCAAGCCCGTTCCCGGAATTATCTTTTGGTGTCACAACACAAGCTGTTCGGGCGGATATCGGCATTCTTATCTCAGCCAGCCATAATCCAAGCCAGTACAATGGATATAAAATTACCAACAACACGGGAGCCCAGTTACCCCAAAGCATGAAGAATGAAGTTTTAAAAGCTATCAATGCTACAACGGTAGCTGATATCAAGTTAAAAGCATTAGAAGAAGCTGGTGAGGGCCGATTAATATGGCTGGGCGGAGCAACACCCGTTGACGGTAAGGATTATAAAGGAGTTGATGTCAGCAGGCCGGGCAATTTAATTGACATGCATACGTTGCATGCGGAGCAGGTCAAAAAATTTATTATTGATAATGATGTTGTTCAAAAACAAGCGGGTAATTTAAGAATCGGCTTTTCGGCATTTAACGGATCGGGCAATAAAGCGGTTCCCAGATTGTTGTCCGAGTTAGGTTTTACGGATTATAAAGTCATTTCAAAATTACAGGAATTGGACGGGTTGTTCCCGGCTTTTGGTTGGGGAGAACAGCCTGATCCCGGCGATTCGATTTCGGCGGACATTGCTGTAAAAGAATTTATAGCCGAGCATGGCCAGGAAGCTTTCGATCAGTTAGATGTCTTGATCGGAACGGATCCCGATGCGGATCGTTTAGGGCTGATTGTCAAAGTACCTGAGAGCCAACAGCAGTTATTCGGCAAATATCGCTTATTGTCGGCAAATGATCTTTGGACATTGTTAACATGGTATAGGCTTATGAGAAAGAAAGAACTGGGATTATTAGAGAATCCCCAGCAGCATTTTGTTAGTTTAAGCCATGTTACAACAGATGCTATCGAGGAAGTGGCGGCTTTGTTCGGGGTTCAAGCTCTCGGAGAGATGTTGGATGTGACAGGAAAAGAGAACAGGGGAGATTATCTAAGCGGCCGTCGTGCATGGGTGGGAATGACGTATCAAGCTCAGTATGCTGAAAGGATGCGTGAACGGGGTTTAACCAATGAGGGATCGCAGGAAGAGTCCAATGGTTATTCCATTATGGGGGGGCCAGTTGCCGAAGGAGAGATCTTAGCCGATGACGGGCATGTTAATGATAAAGACGGTGTTTTTGCGGGTATCCTGGCGTTAGAGGTGGCAGCTTACGCCAAAGAACGGGGCACAATGATATTCGAATTATTGGATGATATTTATATGCAGATCGGTCATTATGCAACAGCCAATAAGCCTTTGCCCCGTGTGGGCTCGTTCGAAGGCGCTGAAGGTATTACGGAGAAAATTAAATTATTAAGGAAGGCTCAAGAATGGATGCAAGAAGCGAATGCGCGGGCGCAAACCGATAATCCTTGGGTCTTATCTGGCCAAAGAATTATTGGCGCGGTCGAATTCAAATCCGGGCGTTATGACGCTCAGCATTATGAAGGTTTTCCGGATGAAGGCATTAGATTCTTTCTTGATGATGAAGCGTTGGAGCCAGGGGTCCCGTTTACTAATAGCAGAAATCATATCACTATCCGCCCTTCAGGAACTTCTCAAGCGATCCGATTTTATACGCAGATCACATCGAATGTCACGAAAGAAGGGATAGCTGAACAAAAGTCGCAGAATTTTGGATTAGCTGAAAGGTTAGCTTTACAAGCACAGGTTTTATTATTAAGTGCAACCGATATTACTAAATATATTCCTATGGTCGAAACACAATTAGAAGCTTTATCAAGCGACGTCTCGACAGACTCGCAAGTGGCTGACGCGGCGATGATAGGGGACCAAGATTTTGAGCGGGCGAGGAAGCTTCGCGCTACATTTTATGGCGTCGGTGTTCAAGACGTCCCGGAAGTAAGAGAACAATTGTTAAGGTTCGCGGATATTATGAAACAATACATCGCGGCTGATAGAGTTTTACGCGGTCAAACCAGAGGAGATAGGGGGGCGCAGAAATCATCGATAGAAAATGTTTACACTAAAGTGTCAGATATCGCCCTGGATGCGCAAATTCAGGACGATGAATTGCTCACCACCATCAGTGAAGCAACGCGAGAGTTAGAGTCGATGGATATCCAGAACGTTACGGAAGCGAATCTTTCTGTTTTAAGAAGGCCGGTCGAATTACTCAATATTCGATTTATCGTTAAAGCTTATTCTGAAATGGTCAAGAAAATGGGCGTTATATTGGCCCAATTAGGGGAAGAGCTTCCTCTGAAGGAAGCCGTGATTCCGGATTCCATTCTTGTTGAACGCGAGGGTGTTTTAAGGGCCGTGAACGAGAGGCGGGAATTTTATGTCAGTCATGTTGGCGGCAGGGCTTTTGTTTATCCTATTGTCTTTATAATAGATGTGAGGCAACAAACGCATTTTTATTATTTTGATCGAGACGGAAATCAAAGAAGTGTTTCTGGAGATTCGGCCATGGCCGCTGAAGTCTTCGGATCCGCCGATCAAGCCATGGTGACGGGCGAGATTTTGCTTGTCGAGGACAATGCGGGTTTAAGAGAAGATTTTAAAGAGATGTTAGAAGGCCTGGGTTACCGAGTTGTTGTTGCCCAAGATGGGAAAATAGCCTTAGATATTATTCGAGCTAATCCGACACGTTTTGCAGGTATATTAACAGATCTGAACATGCCGCGGATCAGCGGTATAGCATTAACGAGAGCGCTGGCAGATCTAAGGGTCGCGGATGTTAATTTCCCCAATATTCCGGTCATCTTGATGTCTGGAGATTTTGGGGCTGGGGATACAGCATCCAAGGAATTGTACCGTCAAGCCGCGTCGCCCGGTGATATCAAGCGGGTCATTTCAAAAGATGAAGCCTTCGGCGAAACGTTACGTGGGTTTATAGAAGCTGATTTCGTCCACGGTGATAATGCGATGGTAACACGGCGGGTTCTCGTGGTGGATGATGAAGCATCTGTGGGCAATGTAGCCCGACGGATTTTGGAGCGAGCTGGTTATCAAGTAACGGTTGTTTCCAGTGCCGCCGAAGCAAGAGAGCAATTATCTCAGCAGGAATTTGTGTTAGTCTTATCGGATATTGTGATGCCGGATGAAACCGGATTTAGTCTGGCAGACCATGTTGTCAGGAATCATCCCGGCATCAAGGTGCAGCTCATGTCCGGTTATTATGAAGGAGCGCCTTCTGCCGAAGTAGCGGGTTCCTCAGATTATTTGGGTATTTTGGCGAAGCCGTTTACTATTGTTCAATTAAAAGGTGCTGTTGAAGGAGCTATAGGCCCAGCCGATGGCGCCCAGTTGGCGCAAGACCAGGGGCCGGTCGGTGGTATCGATCTGAACCCCGCACTTTTAGATTTGCAAATTAAACGCGATGACAAAGGCATTCCGCTGCCGATGAACCAGCAGCCCATCCAACAGATGCACATCGAAGGCTTTATTCCCATCATCATTAACGTGACACCGGTCACGAACCTGCCGTTATTGTTGGGATTGGGCGGGGAAGAAGAGGAAAACGAATTTGGATTGAATCCTGACGTCCAAGCCAAAGAACCTGAAAAGGTCAGCCTCTTGAATTAATTCTTTTATTTATCCTGATTTTTTTCAACATTCACACAACTTATTTAATATCAACATGTTATATAAAAAGAAAACCCTTTCCCGGGCTTGCAATTGCCTTTTCGCGTGATATAATTTAGTCATAATTATCAATAGATAATTATTCAAAAAATCCTGCCACGGTAAAACGGATAATCATTTCCATCCGGAAGCACTGCATTCAATCCCAAAAAGAAATAGTCGTTTATAGTTAATGATCAATAGTTAATTGTGTATTGTACTATTTACGATTTACTATTAACTATTCACAAAAGGGCAGGATTTATGTTTCATCCACAATACAAAAAATCTTTAGCTTACCGTCTTTTCTGCGCTTTCATTTGCGCCAGCTTTCTTTTAAGCGCTATTATTCCGCCGCCAACGGCCTTTGCGCAATCTCTACCCGCGCCGGGGATGTTCAGCTTGCCAGCACCCGGAACCATGGTCGCCCTAAGCCCCGGATTTACGCCCGCTCTGATTAAAGGCATCACGCCGAATCCTACCAATCCTCTTGAATTCGATTTTATTGTTGATACAGGCGATGAAAACCTGGAGGGCGAAGCCTTGCGGGTTGAAGCGAGCAGATTGATTAAATATTTTCTGGCCTCCTTAACGGTTCCGGAAGATGAGCTTTGGGTTAATCTCTCACCTTACGAAAAAGGTCGTATTGTTCCGGAATCCTTCGGTGTCACCGAAATGGGCCGCGATCTTTTGAGTCAGGATTATCTTTTAAAACAGCTGACGGCTTCCCTGATCTATCCGGAAGATGATTTAGGCAAAGAATTCTGGAAACGCGTCCACAAAAAAGCTTTTGAGAAATTCGGCACGACCGACATCCCGATGAATACTTTTAACAAGGTGTGGATCGTGCCGGACAAGGCTGTTGTCTTGGAGCATCAAGGCAGCGCTTATATCGTTGCCAGCCATCTGAAGGTCATGTTGGAAGAGGATTATTTAGCTATCAGTCATCAGACATCAGACATCAGTCTTCAGTCAACGCATGAAAATCTGACGACTGATGACCGACGACTGATGACTCAAATTATGCGAGAAATTGTTCTTCCTGAGATCGAGAAAGAGATCAATGAGGGCAAGACCTTCGCCGGTTTGCGCCAGATCTATAACGCCGTCATTCTGGCCACGTGGTACAAGGAAACTCTCAAAGAAAGTATTCTTTCCAAAGTTTATGTCGATCAGAACAAGACCAAAGGCGTTGATACGGATGACCCGCAGGCCAAGCAGAAAATTTACGAGCAGTATCTCCAGGCCTTCCAAAAAGGCGTGTACGATTTTATCAAAGAAGATTACGACCCGGCCACTCAAGAGATCATTCCCAGAAAGTATTTCTCCGGTGGGGCAAAGATTGTGCCTGAAATCACGCCTATTGGCGTGGAAGAGCTGACACCGGCAGATGCCGCTCAGCTGGCCCACGGGTCCATTCATAGTATTACGGTAGGGCTCTTAGGCGTACGTCCAGACTTGACTGAGTATGAAGCGTTGAGGGCGGGTCCTTATATTCAATTGGACAATGCCATGACGGTTCAAGCGACGGCCGATGAAAACTTAAGGACAGCGCCCTATGTAACTTTAGTCGCGGAACATGAGCGGATGGGACGAGAGGTTCGAGAGTTAAGTGGTCGGTTGACTCGATTACAACGAGACATTTCAACAGTTGATAAAGAAAGCGAAAGAGAAGATTGGGATCGTTTACAGCGCCAGATCGATGGCATACTGATGTCTCTTCGGGAGGCCCAACGCCGTCATGACCGCCTGGGTATTGCCCTGGATGGCAGGGTTAATATCAGTCAGGCCAGGGACGTTCTTTATCCGTTATTCCGGCATATCAACGGGCAAAAAGGCGTTCCCATCGTGCATACGCTGGCTCAACAAGGAATCTTTGATAGCCGTTTTGGCCAACCCGGATCTTCCCGATTTGTTTCGATCAAAGAAGTGGTCCAGGGCCGTGAGGAAAATCTTGCTTACATCTACGGCGCTTTTGAGAATATGGCCCATTTGGGGCTTGTGCGCATGAAACCAGCCTATGAAGATACACAGGTCGCCTTGACGGACTTGGGATGGTTGATGGTCGAGCTGGCGAAAGTGGGTTATTTAGAAACCTTTGATGGGGCCATAGCCAATGCTTTGGAATATCATGATTATTTTCGCCGGGGGCCGCCAATAAGGAAAGGCGATGATGTGCATAAGGCGTACGATGAATTTATAGAGTTGGTTGATAAGGTCGAAAGATATACACGTGTTATTGAACGCTTAAAGAAGAAAAATTACAGTGAATATTCTGAAATATTTAATATTCTTGCCAGTGAGTTGGATCAACAAGATTTAGAAATGGTCAAAATCGTTTTACCCAAGCTTTCTTCGCAGTTGCCCATGCCTGTCCTGCAGCGCGGCCTGATTCATATCCATTCCTATTTTATTGGAATGCTCATGAGCCCTGTCATGGTTTCTTTAGGGATGCCTTTTTTTAATATAGAAAATCGGATCATCAGCAAGATCGGCCCTTCCATTCTTGAGTTGTTTGATGAAAACGGGTATCTCTTTTTTGATCGTCTGCCGGCACAGTTTAACAAAGGTTTTATTTATGAGGCTTTCCGGCTTCTGCACGCGCAGGGTCTTGTTAAAGCTGATAAACAACTCGTAAGCCTGACAGACAAGGGAAGAGCCTTTTTTGATAAAGTCACTTCTTACGGCGTGACAGATGCTTATTCATTGATTGATGCTCATCTCGAGGATTTTTTGTTCGGTGATCCCAATCGGCTGAATCTAAACAGCGATGAACACATGGGACGATTCGGGCGGGTCAAAGATATCTGGGGTTCCTCCGGCGCGCATCATGCGTATATGGGAGAATTTGATGAAGAGACGGGAGAGATTACTAAAGACGGTATTCTTACCTTTGTGCGCGACCTTTATCACAATACACCTTTAAATAAACAGTCTGTCGGGTTCTTCAATATGGGATCCGGAGATGCTCAATTGGCAAGGGATGTTACCCGTTATATTCTTAAGTACACCGATCGCGGAAAGAATCTGAAAACGCATCCGTTGGTGGTTGTGGTTTCCGATTTCAATGAAGCGGCCTTGGGGCGGGAACGTGACACCATGGCGGAGTTTGATGGCATTGAGGGGCTGCATGTTATTGTGATGTGGGCCGATGTTACGGACCCGGAAGATTTTAATGAGGATTTAAAGGCTCGATTGGATGCCATAGGTCTTAGCGGTTATGACAAAGATGATTTTGTCCACACCGAGGAGTTTATTCCTCATGAAAGACGTTTAAAAATAAAGGATAGAGATCAGGCCAGAGAAATTATTCGTCGCGCCGTTCAATCCGTTGATCGCTCGCGTTTAACGGCAGCGTTATTAAAGTTGGGCATAAAAGAAAATGATATTCCTTCCGATGAAGAGATGTTGACACAGTTGGTCATTTCCCAATTTGAGGGTTCGTACAGCGATGATGAACCGCAGGGACGTTTGCTCCCTGGTTATGTGGTTGCCGCTGATTTCATTAATTTCCTCAGGCGATGGATAGAAAAAGAACCCGGCAGGCCGAATTACCACATGCGGCTTTTGGAGCTGCACAAGCCGCGCGCTAACCAATTGGTTGAGGAGGTTCCTAATGATATCAATCAACCCATGGCGCTGGAGCAGACGCTGGCTCCGGCCTATCAGGGAACGCATTGGCCTGGTCAGTATATATTGCCTTACGAAGAATATCATTTGGCAGTTGTTCTTGCCGGTTTGAAGACCACCAGAGAACCCATGCTTTGGCCGAACAAGCGGGGGTTGCCCATTGGGGTGAGCTTGAGCGCTTTTGTTCCGGAAGATTCCGCTATGCTCGCCGGCACCGAGGCGTTCGAGGGGGATGAGCATCCGCCGATTTATTTTGTTGGCAACTATGGCGCCGATATCGATCGCCAGCTGCCTAAAGGGAATGTGAAAATGAAGATGGTATTGGGAGGAAAGGGCGCCAATTTAGCTGAAATGGCCCATGATGATGCAAGAGCATTTTTAGAGTGGCAAAAGGCCCATGCCGATGATCCGGCATGGTTAGCAAGATTTGGCATTACAAGAGAAGATGTTTTAGCCGGTAAATATCCGATTAGCGTTCCTCTGGCCGGGACGGTAGCCACAGAGCAGACGCTACATTTTGAGGAGGGTGAGACAGGAAAATTATCATCCGAACTTGTAGAACGTATTAAACAACTTGTTCGAGTTCAAGCGCAGTCCATGGGAACGGTGTGGGGGGCTAGAAAGGGAGAAGGCATTCCTCATCTCGTTTCTGTCCGTTCCGGGGCCCCAGAGTCCATGCCGGGCATGATGGAAACGGTCTTAAATTTAGGTCTTAACGATGAAACGGTTGAAGCTTTGGTTGAAGCGACCAATGAGAGAAGCGCCTGGGGAAGTTATGCCCGCGCTATTGAAATGTACGGTCAAACGGTCTTAGGTATCGAAGAAGAAGTTGATAATAGTCCGGTCAATTTTAAGTTGGTGAAAGAAAGGATGCTTGAAAGAGAAGGGGTATCGAATCAGAGCCGACTTTCTGTCGAAGCCCAAAAAGAACTTATTAGAACGTTTAAGCAGATATTGGCTGATAGAGGTTTGGAGTTTCCACAGGATATTGATGAGCAGGTGGTAGGGGCGGTTGTGGCCGTTATGAGATCAAGCAATAATGAACGGGCCATTGTTTATAGAGCAAATCAGGATCCGCCCTTAACGGCGGAACAAGGACGTTCGGCCGTTACTATTCAATCAATGGTTTTGGGAAATCTGAACGATTATTCCGGTACAGGTGTTGCCCATACCAGAGACATGGGGGATGGGACAAAAGAGTTTAATATCGATTTTGCTTTCAATGCCCAAGGAGAGGCAGTTGTCGATGGCAGTTTAGGGAAGGAAGAAATCCTGAATTTCGATCGGTTGATGGAACGTTTATTGGAGGTGGCCAAACATATCCGGCTTATCGGTGCTTATTTGGAGGAAAACAGGCGCGACGTTCAGGATATGGAATTTACCGTTGTGTATGATGAAGCTACAGGCAAGTCAAAGGTGTGGATGCTTCAGACGAGAAATGCCAAAAGAACGGCTAAAGCGGCTGTTGTAACAGCGGTGGACATGGTTAAGGAAGGATTGATCAGCGAACAAGAGGCGGTCAAGCGGGTAAATGCCAAATCAGTTCAGGCATTACTGGTGCCGAGGTTTGATCCGGATGACTTAGAAAGGGCTGAAAAAGAGGGGCGACTGTTGTCCAGCACTGGATTACCGGCAGGACCCGGGCAAGAATCGGGAGTCATTGCTTTATCGTCGAAAAAGGCTGAGATAATGAATGCTCAAGGTCGTGATGTGATTTTAGTCAGGCCCCAAACAAGCCCCGAAGATTTGTCCGGGATGCTTGCCGCCAAAGCCGTTTATACGGCTAAGGGAGGGATGGCATCCCATGCCGCTGTTGTGGCCCGAGGATTTAACAAAACTACTATTGTTGGCGATCCAAATTTAGCAATCAATGAAGAAACGATTACTATCACAAAGGAAGACGGTTCAACCGAAGTATTAAGAGAAGGTGTTGATATACTTTCGATTGATGTTTCCCAAACAAAGACAGGCATGGTTGCCCGTGTTTTTAAAGGGGCCATTAAAACAGTACCCTCAACGATCGTTACAGCGCAGCATATTGAAATGATCCCTGAAGTGGAATTAGGAGGAGAACATTTTAATGATTTGGGAAGAGCCATGGACCCTGATTTTGATTCTTACTGGGAATATGTGGAGCTGGAAAGGTTTGTTAAGTTGCATGAAGAAGATGAAAGAGAAAGTCTTAGAATACAGGCGGCGGAGGCAAAGGACCACTTAGCGCGCTGGAAACAAAATAAACAGGATCAATTAGGTGTGTTTAATTCTAGACAGGCTTATGAATATGCCAAGAAGATACAAGAGTTTACTGATTTCATTGAGAAAGCTCAAAAAAAGCAGTTATCTGAGCAAGACTGGGAATTTTATGGGAAGTACAAAACACTGATGGGCTGGGCTGATAAGTATAGGCATGAAAATAACGGCGTCAATATTTTAGCCAATACGGATACGGCTTTAGGCATGGCGGAAGCGGTTATGTTTGGGGCTGAGGGGATTGGCCTGACGAGAACAGAACATATGTTCGCGGCGGATGACCGGCCGTTACTTTTCTTGCAAATGTTGTTTGCCAAAGACCCGGCCAGACGCGAGGCGGCTTTAAAGACATTACAAGCCGTCCAGAAGGCTGATTTTATCGGTATTTTCTTTTTTTCCGGTAAAGATGGTGTTACACGCCCTGCTACCATACGGCTTCTCGATCCTCCTCTTAACGAATTTTTGCCAAAATTGGATGAAGAAGAAAAGATTGCGAAATTGGCCGTTTTACTCGGGTGGACCCCGCAAGAAGTAATAGATGAAATTAAACGTCTTAATGACGCCAATGAAAATCCGATGTTCAGTTTTCGTGGAGCCCGTTTACCTGTTGTTTATCCGGATATTCTCACTATGCAAAATAATGCTATGTTTGATGCGATGAGCAACGTTCAAACGACCGGCCGCCCCGTTAAATTAAAGATTATGGTTCCTTTAATTGGGAATGCCAAAGAGATGGAATGGTTCCGGGTGAGGATCGAAGAGATGATTGCCGCCAGGGACGATATTAATAGAGAAGATATCTTAATAGGGGCCATGATTGAAACACCGGCAGCTGCTATGAATTCCGATGAAATTGCCAGAGTTTCTGATTTTGACTCATTCGGCACCAATGATATAGCTCAAACCGTTATCGGTATCAGCCGGGATGATTCAGGACCATATTTAAGCAATGCAGTTGCCGCAGGTATTTATAGGGCTGATCCGTATCAAACGGTTGTCGAAGGCATGGAGCCTTATATGTACCGTACCATCATGGATGGTAAAGGCGCCAATGCTTTATTGGATTGCAGTGGATGCGGAGAGCAAATGGTAGATGTTGATTCCTTGCGAGAGACACTTGTACCTATAGGTGTGGATTCGGTGAGCGGGAGTCCACCTCGTTTACCCCTTGCTCGATTAGCCGCTGTTCAGTTGGCGTTGGATCCACCTAAAGTGAAACGGATAAGAGAATTGAAAGAGAAACTGGACGCGAGAAAACCGGTAGTTATCAATAAGAAAAAATTTGAGAGAATTGTCGAAATTGCCGAACAAACCAGTTTAGGGGCGCAATACAAGGAAGCTATTTTTTATTTAGAAAGACAGGGTTTTACACCGGAAAATATCGCCAAAGTGATTGCGAATCTTAATTTAAGTTTACCCAGAGGAGATGTCGACCCTAAAGAAGAGGCAGAGCTGGCGTCTTTAGTTAAAGAATTGGATGCGGATGTATTGGATGTGGCCGTGAAAACGCCTGTTGATGACATCGATCGGCAGCATCGTTTTGATGGTGCTGGCATCGGTTTGATTACGACAGAGGAATATTTCTCCAGCGATGAATCTGTCCGCAGCCTGATTCAGGAATATTTATTGCGTTTGAAAGGTACAAGAAATGAGGAAGTTGAAGATCAGCTTCTTTTGAGAATTCGCGAGATAATCGCCAGAGATTTTGAAGGCCGTTTCAGCAAGGATATTCAGCATCAGGGAAGTATTGCGGTCAGGCTTCCCAATATCGCTTTAGAACATGCATTTGAATATGAAGATGAACAGGCGTTTGAACAAAGAGTTAGCGAGTTAATGAGCGCTTTGGGTGTTTCGAGAAACGAAGTCTTAGGATACATTAATAAGTATGAAGAAGAAAATCCCGCCATCGGACAAAGGGCCGCGAGATTATTTTTTGGTCCAGTGGCTCCTTTGATGATAGCCATTGCGCAAGGCATTGTCGAAGGGGCTTCTTCCATTGGTGGTAGTGGTGTTCATGTTAACCTCGTCATACCATTAGTTCCTAATGCAAAAGAGATTCAGATTATACGTCGTGGGTTTAAAGATATTAAAAATGGCATTTTTATTCCATCATTAGAACAGGCATTAGAACAGTATGACGTTAATGTCCGTTTCTCAGCAACTATCGAATCACCGTATGCCATCACTACAGCCGGAGAGATTGCGCGGGAAACGGGCTTGGTCTTTATCCATCCGATGCGCTTGACCGAGAAAGGATTGGCCGCATTTGCCGCTGATGCTCGGAAAGCATTTCTCGCGCGTTATATTGAGGAAGGGCTTTGGGAAAGCGACCCTTATGATTTTGCGCCAACATCCACTAGAGAAATGATAGCTGAAGCGGTTAGGGATATTAAATCTCAAAATCTAGGTAATCAAGTAGCGATTATTGTGAATAATCCTAATGATATTCAATTAATTGAATTGGCTCATGCTCTGGGTATTGATACGCTCGTTGTTCCGGCCCAAGATGTTTATCTGGCCACTATCGCCGCTGCGCAGGCGGCGGTTACGGTGGCCCCTGATGCCGCTATGTTATCCGATGATATATACGCGAAACTTAGCGACCGTTTACAGCCGGAAAGTTTTGATGAATTGACGGCCACAGTTTTAGATGATGCCGTTGGGGATTTGGGCGCGTGGGTGCTGTTGGAAGAATCCAGTATTGAAAGGATTCAAGAGTTGGCGCGAACAAGGTTGAGCGAATTTGGTGGTTTTGACGATGATGGCCGGGGGCTCATCGTCCAGGGCCGATTGGTCAGAAGCAAAGGGCCAACAGTACAACAGGCTAGCCGGCAAAGCATTGAAATCGCCTCAAGTTCCAGCCCAAGGTTCAGGCTCGCTTTAATGGATAAGTTTAAAGAAGAACTTACAGAAGCCAAAGTAGCACTGGCCGCCAAGAATCAGGAACAATTTGAGATCCATTTAAGCAATTTGCTGGAAGCGATTCGTACCGCCAAACGCTTACTTGAGGTGGATGGGAGTAAGGTTCAACAGGCTACCCAAAAGGCCGTTCTTGTCATTAATCCCGATTTAAATATCCGCAGCCACATAGCGTTAATTTTGCAAGGAAAAGGTTATGAGGTTGTTGTTGCCTCTGATAGTGACGATGCCGATCGGGCAAGGGCCACATTCGGAGAAGATCATTTTGACGAGACAATAAGGACTCTTGAAGCGGCTGATGCAATGGCTCCTGCCGACGCGGCGATGATTGTCGTGTCATTGGAAGAAAATGACAGTTATATTGTTCAGCCGAAATGGCAGATACCGATTATCGTAGAAGCTTGGGATCCACAGGCAACTAAGCAACGAACATTTCAGATAGAGTTTTTATTCGGTGGCAATTTTAAAGTAACAGAAGCTTTGCAATGGGAGAAACCGGAAATTATGGATAGAGACCGCAAGGGAGAACTGTATTATTTTTCTGCCGATGGCAAACTTATATTGTCAATGAGGCGAATGGGCAATCAGCTTAAAATCACCAATCAGAACGTTAAAATTGTTTCTATCAAAGAGCCTAAAGTCCGGCCGAGCGTTACATCTGACGCGGCGATGGCGGCGTCTCACGAAGAAACCGCTATCAGAGAGGCGATCTTGGCTTCGATAAACCCAAGAAGAACCGTGCATAACATTAATCCGGATAGTGTGGCGCAAGATGTAAAGATTGATCCGGAAAGAGTTGCCCAAGTATTGAGAACGTACGGCGCTTCAGCAGCTAACGGTGGCCGACGGGGCTGGGGGCTGCGCATGACCACAACAAATATTGAACGCATTGGCAGGCCTCGTGGGGGAAGTGGTGACCGGGCGATGCTGGCAGATAGGGTTGATGAAGTCCTTCGTATCGTGGAAAAGGCAAAATGGGATGTTTTGCGGCTTACGACAGAGCAGTTAAGACAGGAAGACCGGCGCTTGAGCGGTTATTTAGAGTATCTCGGGCGCATCAGCCAGTTTGCGACAGAATGGCGCAATAGGATGAGAGGAGGGCCCATAACCGCATTACAAGTTGCCAAAATTGTTCAGGGTATTGAAGCTTTTTCAAGGGAAGATTGGACGGTGGATCAGTACGGCCTGGAACAGAAAGACAATGTCCGGCAGGCATTACAAGCAGTTGTGGCTGAAGAAATATTCGTCGATGAGGCGATGTTGTCGGAAGGAAAAGAGGGGGCGCGTGAACTACGAGCAGAGATTTTAAAAAGAATTGCAAGACAGGATTTAACCGCTCAGCCTGATTTTAATTTAGATACATTTATGAAGGAGAGAGGATTAAGCTTTGCGGATTTTAGAGAGTATATGGAGGGCAGGCAGCTGTACTCTCTTGAAGATTATCAAGACGGGGATGTCGTTGTTCTTGACCGTGGAGAGGGTCCTGAAAGAGAAAATCGGTATGTGGTGGGCCTGTTTAAGAAAGATGTCAGTCCTATTCATGGAGACGAAGAATATGTTGTTGACGTACCATGGGGCCCAATATCGTCTATGCGATATCACATGCCATTGTTGTTCAGAAGAGATGCCTTTCTTCTTTTCGAGGCGAAAGAAGCGGCAACGTTTCGGTTTGATGGTATCGAAGAAAGAAAAGGATACCGTTATGGCAGTCCAGAAGAGGTAGCCAAGCTGCAAGCGGATTATGAAGGTGATCCGAACCTTGTTCTTAATTGGTATGTTTATCAAGAATTTCGTAAAGCTTTTATTGAAGCTAACAAATATGATGACAGATTCGGCGCCCTGTTAGACAGGGCCGTCAACGTCGCTTCGCGTTATATGACCAGCACCCAGAATAACTCGCCTATTCATGATGATTTACGCGCTTTTATGACGCACCCGTTGGAAGTGGCTTATCATTTGGTGCGGTTGGGTTTTTCAGACAAAAGAGTTGTCCTGGCAGCCCTTTTCCATCATGTTCTTTATGTTGTCGGGGAAGATCAAACGCAAAGGGAAGGGGCTTTTGAAGCGATTTTCAACGAACTCAACACAAATGAGGCCGGGGAAGAAGATCAGCTGATAACAATAGACGAGTTTAATGCGATTAGGACCATTTTGGTTGAACGGATGCCGCCTAAGAAAAGCTTTGCTGAAGGTGAGGTTTATGAGCATACAACACCCGGCGGAGAGATCCTTAGAGTTCCTGGGGAGTATGCAAGAGACATCCAGCATTTAGATATTATATCGGCAGGATTGGACCGCTTGGATCCTGCCGAAGCTGAAGCTCGGCTTGATGCCATGAATGACGTTCAAAGGCTCACCCACCTAGCGGCCACGCTCATTAAGGTTACAGGCTTTTTGCAAGATTCGCACGTTAATGAATCATCCTACACTAAGAAACATTTCCAACTGAGGCGAGAAACGATCGATCGTTTTAGGGTATTCCTGCGGCTGCCGGTTTTCCCGGATATTCTCAGGGAAGAGGTCAGCCATTTTCTCGATCTTCAGGAATCGAGGCTTGGCGATGTGGCGATGATGACACAATCCGATCTTGACGGAATACGGACGGCTATGGAAACAGCCGACAGCAAAACGTTGGCAGGGTTTTTACAAAGGTTACAAGGTGAACAAAGCCGCTTGTTAGCAGAGCAACCGCGGTTTGATCCCGGTGATGCCCAATATGGTAGCGCGGAGTATTGGAGAAGATTTGATGATAGTAGCGCTGATCATGCCCGTTGGCATACCCAGTATCTTCGTGTGAAGGAATTAGCTGACCGGGTAAAATCGCGCCTAGGACCCGACGCGGCGATGGTGGTTAAAAAGGAAATCCTTATTATAGAAGGCGCCGAAAATTTACAAAGGCTCGTAAAAGACACGGTAAATGATATGGGATATGAGGCTACGGTGGTTAATGATGTGAAGGCAGCTTTAGAGTTATTAGGCGCTCGCCCGGGCCGGTTCGCGGGGATATTAACAGGTATTATAAAGGGAAAGGAAGGCCATGTGGTTCAATTGGCCAAGCAGACCGGGATCCCTGTTGTTGTGATGCCGATGGATGTTTGGGAGGCGGGTGAAGTGGAAAGGCTGAAAGCTCAATCGGGAAATATTAGGCTTGTTGTTGAAAAAAATAGGTTATATGACAGAGAGGCTGAAATAGTCGGCGTATTCGGCCCCGCCCAAGAAGAGTCAGTTGTCGGAGAACCCACCGATGCGGCGATGGCGGCCCAAAAACAGACACAAGACACAAGACACAAGACGCAAGATGTGGGTGGTATCGACTTGAACCCCGCCTTACTTGACCTTCAGATCAAACGCGATAGCTATGGTGTACCGCTGCCCCTTAATCAACAGCCCATCATGGAGATGCAGATCGAAGGCTTTCTGCCGGTCATTATCAATGTCACGCCCATCCATAACCTGCCGCTTCTTTTGGGGTTAACGACAGAAGAAGAGGATACGGATTTCGGTTATCAGCCGGATATTCAGGGCCGTGAAGTAGAGAAGCTGAGTTATCTGAATTAATAAAAATTGACCTTTTTTCCTTCCAAGAATTTTTAAAAATTCCTTCCCACGAGCGCCAACTTTTGATAAGGTAATACCAAGACATATCCAGATTTTTTAATATTAATAATTATATTGTAGGGGCGTACGGCCGTACGCCCCTACGTCAATTCCCACCAAATTTATGTTAAATATCGGTCTCATCGGCTGCGGGTACTGGGGGCCCAATCTGTTAAGGAATTTCTCCGCCCATCCCCAGGCCAACGTGCGCATGGTAGCCGAATTGGACAGCGCTCGCCTTGATTATATCCATAAGAAATACCCCCAGATAAAAACCACCAAAGATTATTTTGATCTATTCTGTGATGATATCGATGCGGTCGTGATCGCCACCGATCCGGCCAGCCATTTCCCTCTGGCCCAAGAAGCCCTTCTTAGGGGAAAGCACGTGTTGGTGGAAAAACCGCTCGCCATGCGCGCGCAGGAAGCGCAAACCCTCCTTGCTCTGGCTGAAGAACATCATAGAAAGCTGATGGTCGGCCACACCTTCGAATTCAACGCGGCCGTGCAGGAGTTAAAGACGCAGATCGAGCTGGGCATCATCGGCAAGCCGTATTATTTCTATACGCAACGGCTTAATTTCGGCATTGTCCGTAGCGACGTGAACGCCTTGTGGAGCCTCGCCCCACATGATATTTCGATACTTATTTATGTTTTGGATGAGATGCCCCTTTCGGTGAGCGCGCGCGGGTTCGATTTTATCCAACCCGGCAACGAAGATATCGTTTTTATGATCCTGGATTTCCCCAACGGGGTGGCCGCGCACGTCCATGTCAGCTGGCTTGATCCCAGCAAGGTGAGGCGCATGTCGGTCGTGGGGAGCGATAAGATGATCATTTACGATGACATCGCCGACAACAAGATCCAGATCTTTGATAAGGGGATCAAGAAGCAGAATATGAAGGCCTCGATGGGCCGTTTCGATGATTTCGGCTCCCACCAGCTGGTCAAGTCGGCGGGGGACGTGTATTATCCGAAAATTGACTTTGTGGAGCCCCTTAAGGTAGAATGTAATCACTTTATTGAGGCCATTCTGGAAGATAAAGAGATCTTGACGGACGGGTATAATGGCCTTCGGGTTGTTCAAGTGTTGGAAGCAGCGCAGCGTTCGTTGAAGGAAAATGGGAAAAAGATAAGGATAGCCGCCGGGTCACCAGTTACCCGTTACCAGTTGCCTGTATCGTAGACTCAATTTTTTACGGGTAACCGGTAACAGGTTACAGGTAACCATTCTTCTAACTGAAAGGCCACCTATGATCCCCCTTGTTGATCTCAAACGCCAATACAAAATCATCAAAAAAGAAATCGATGAATCCATTCAGTCGGTGATCGAAAGCACCCAATTTATCCAAGGGCAGAACGTCAAAGCCTTTGAGAAAGAGTTTGCCGCGATTTCCGGAACCCATCATGGGGTGGCGACCAGCAGCGGCACGACCGCGCTCCATTTGGCGTTGACAGCGCTTCGCATCGGCCCCGGCGCTGAGGTCATCACCGTCCCTAACACCTTTATCGCTACCACGGAGGCCATATCTCAGGCCAGGGCAAAGATCAAATTTGTCGATATTGATGAGAAGACGTACAACATGGACGTCGAAAAGCTTGAGGCCGCCATCACGGAGAAGACAAAGGCCATTATCCCCGTTCATATCTACGGCCAGCCGGCGGACATGGAACCTATTTTAGCGATCGCCAAGAAACATCATCTCAAGGTCATCGCGGACGCGGCGCAGGCGCATTTGAGCAGCTATAAAGACAAGCCCATCGGCCAGTTCGGGGACGCGATCATTTACAGTTTTTATCCGGCGAAAAATCTGGGCGCTTACGGCGATGCGGGGATGGTGTTGACCAACAATGATGAGCTGGCTTCCAAAATGCGGATGATGGCGGACCATGGCCGCACGGGAAAATATGAGCATTTGATCGAAGGGTTCAATTACCGTATGGATGAGATCCAGGCCGCCATCTTAAGGGCCAAGCTTAAATACCTTTTAAAGTGGACACACCGGCGCCGGCAGATCGCCAAGAATTACGATATGCTGCTGGAACAGCTGGATGTCATCGTGCCCTATGTGGCCGAGTATGCCAAACACGTGTACCACCTTTACGTGATCCGTGTCAAAGACCGTCAGCGGGTCCTGGATGTGCTTGCCAAAGAAGAGATCTCCGCCGGCATTCATTATCCTATTCCGCTGCATCTTCAAAAGGCTTATCAACATCTGGGGTACTCGAAAGGAAGCTTTCCGGTCGCGGAGCGTTGCGCCCAGGAGATCTTGTCGCTTCCCATGTTCCCTGAGATGATCGATAAAGAGGTCTATAAGGTCGCCTCCACACTCTCAATCGCTTGCGGCCGTCGCACAGGTACCTTCCATCATGCATCGAGGTAAAAGGATCGCTTTAGTCATTCCGGCGTATAACGAGGCAAAGCTCATCCGGCCGACGCTGGAGGCCGTTCCGGGCCTGATCGATAAGATCTATGTGGTCGATGATGCCAGCCCCGATAATCAATCCGAGGTCATCCGCGATCTAGCGAAGAAGGACAAGCGCATCGAGCTTATCCGGCATGAGGAAAACCAGGGGCCGGGCGGGGCCATCATCAGCGGGTATTTGCGTTCGTCAAAGGACAATTACGACATCACCGTTGTCATCGGCGGGGACCATCAGATGAACCTCGATGAGGTTGAGCGTTTCCTGGACCCTTTGATCGATGGCAAGGCCGACTACACCAAGGGCAACCGCTTTTTTATTTGGCACAAGACGCGCGATAAGATGCCACGAATCCGGATCGTCGGCAACATCATCATTACCGCCCTTACAAAATTGGCCTCCGGTTATTATAAGATCATGGATGTGGTCGACGGGTACACGGCCATCACCAAACAGGCCATCGACATCATCGATTGGGGAAAGGCTTATAAAAGATACGGTTATCCGATGGACTTTCTCATCCGGCTGAACGCCTACGGGTTTCGCGTGCTGGATGTGGCGCGAACGCCCGTTTATTTGGAAGGCGAGCGCCAGTCGCAGATCAAGGGGCTTAAATATGCGTTAAGGGTTTCCCCGATGCTCCTGAAGGGATTTTTTTGGCGCATGATATTCAAGTATATTTACTTGGATTTTCACCCGTTGGTCTTTTTCTTTTTCGCGGGCATGATCTTGTTCCCTTACGGGTTGTATTTAGGGTTTGAATTGATCTATAAAGAATTTTTTATTGTTTCCGGGAAAGCGACCGGCCCGACGGCCATTTTGTGTGCGCTTTCTATCATCACGGGCCTTCAGTTCCTTTTGTTCGGCATGTGGTTTGATATGGAAATGAGCAAATGATCCCCGCCAACCTCCATAACCATTTCGACATCATTCAATCCGAAGGCATCGATGTGGACGGCCTTTTTGAGGTCAAAGAAATCCCTTTTCAAGAAAAGTTCATCCGCCGGTTCGCCTCGCCGGTAGTCAACAAAATGCCTTCTTCGATACGCTGGTTATCCACCGATATGGCCAAGCGTTTACGTAATCCCGGGCGCATGTTGAAGCTCCATTATCCTTTGGATTTTGAAGAGAACAAAAAGATCGTTGAAAGAATAAAAATGCTTAACGCAAGGCCGTGGTGGGGAAAAAGGGCCGTTGTCTGCCTTTGCCATGACGTTGATACCCGGGAAGGGGCGGCGTTCGTTAAAGAAATGGCCGCCATCAACCAGCATTTCGGGGTAGCGGCGACGTTCCAATTTCTTACCGGCGATGATTATCCGTTGGACCCGGCGTTGCTGAAGGCCTTGGCCGAAGGCGGCTTTGAGATCGGCCTGCATGGGCTTACGCACGACCAGGGCTTCGCGTTCCGGGATGAGGCCACCATGCTCGAGCAATTAAGCAGGGCATTGAACGCTTTGGAAGGCTTCGACGTGGTGGGCTATCGTTCCCCGGCATTAAGTTTAAGCGATCAGCTGTTGCGGCAATTGAAGCGGCTTCATCTTTTGTACGATTCATCTTTCCAGATCGCATCCCCGTTCTATAACAGCGTGAAGCTTCCCTTTCCGGTCTACCTGAAGCCGTACGGGATTTGGGAATTGCCGCTCATGGTCCAGGATGACAATTATCTTCGCGACACGAGGACGCAAGAAGATGTGATGCTGGATTCGATGCACCGATTTATCAGAGAAACGGTTTTGCTCAACGGAGCATGCGTTATCTTGATGCATCCGCACAATATGATGGGGCGCAAGGAATTTTACAAGAGGTTCCTTAAGATGCTCAAGGAATTTGATGAAGTGAGTTTCCGCACCATGAAAGAGGTCGTCCGCTATGTGGATGGCGGCTTAGCGATGGAGCCACAGGAAATTTTAGCCCGGAGCGGATAATCCTATGCGCATTGTCGTCGATATCGGCCATCCGGCCCACGTGCATTTGTTCAGGCATTTTATCCTCGAGATGAGGCAAAGGGGCCATGAGGTCCTGATCACTTCGGTGGATAAGGACATCGCCTTTCGGCTGCTGGATGAGCATGGTTTGAGCTACGTACCTTTAGGGCGCACGGGTAAGGGTTTATTTCGCAAGATATTGAGCATCCCGATCCTTGATTATAAATTCATGAAAGCCGTCAAGGACTTTGATCCGGATCTGATCGTCGGGCACGGCTCCATCCGGGGGAGCCATTACGCGAAACTTTTCAAGAAACACTCCCTAATGCTCACCGATACGGAAGCAACGATGCGGGTCCATCTGCCTTACGTTCCTTTTTCGGAAGTGATCGCATCCCCGCGCAGCTTTCAAAGGGACTTCGGCGCCAAACACGTCCGGTACGAAGGGTTCCATGAGCTTGCGTATCTGCATCCAAAGCGTTTCACACCGGATGAGGGGATCCTCAAAGAGCTTGGGCTAAGCAGGGAAGAGAATTTTTTTGTGGTGCGTTTTATCGCCTGGGATGCCACCCACGACGCCGGCCATAAAGGGTTTTCGCCGGAAGGAAAAAGGAAATTGATCGAAACGCTCAAGCGCCGCGGCCGCGTGTTTATCTCGGCGGAGGCTTCCTTGCCGGCGGAATTTGAAGCTTATCGCTTGGCCATCAACCCCGCCAAGATGCACGATCTTTTATCGCTGGCGAGGTTATATATCGGGGAAGGCGCGACCATGGCGACCGAAGCCGCCCTTTTAGGGACGCCTTCCATTTACGTGAGCAGCCTGCATCACGGCGTCCATAAAGAGCTTAGCGATCGATACGGGCTTCTTTTAACATGCACCGAAGAAGACAAGGCCTTGGAAAAACTCAATGAGCTGCTGTCCGATCCTTCGATCAAGCAGAAGTGGCAGCAGCGAAGGGCCCGTCTTTTAAAAGAAAAGGTGGACCTAACCCAATGGCTCGTTGATTTCGTCGAGAGGAAATGGGGATCCCGTCAAATGTCTGCCCGCATCGAGCGGCATGACCATCAACCAAGCGTGCCATAATCTAGCGTTGGTCAGCGTGATGGATATCTTAATTTTTGCAGGGTTAGCCGAGCACAAACTTATTTCCAAGATATTGCCTCTTGTCAATCGGGGGGATGTTAAACGGATAGTGCTATTGAGGATCAACCCGCTGGCGCATGAGAAAGTCACATGTGTCACTCCGCCGGGCGTTTTAAGATGGTGCCAATTCCTTTCTTACGTGTATTTATTCTTCGCGGCATTGATGGTCAATTTCAGATGCCGGTTCTCTTATGCTATCGGTATCCATTTCTGGCCGCACGCCCTCCTGGCTTTATTGGTCGGTAAGATCTTTAACAGGAAATTCGTTATGGTGCTGGCGGAAGAGCCGGGATATTGGCGCAACAACCGCCTGTTTAATTATGCCGTAAGAAGCGCCTATCGAGTAGGCGTGAGAGGAAAAGCATCCAGGGAATACCTTCTGCAGCAAGGGGCGGAAAGCGGGAAAATATTTATCCCTCCCAACGTTTTTGCGTTTTCCCGGCAGGCAGGGAAAGAGAGTGAGCGTCAATACGACATTATTTTTATCGGTAGCTTCACGAAGGTCAAAAGGTTGGACATATTTTTAGATGTCATCGAAGATTTAAGAAAAAGAATGAGCGATGTCCGCGTCCTAATTGTAGGTGAGGGCCCCGTAGAATCTGAAATAAAGAAATTCATCAATGAGAAGAGCCTGCAGCGCCAGGTCACTGTTGCCGGGTATCAAAGGGATATCTATTCTTGTTTGAACGGTTCAAAAGTTTTTCTCCTGACGTCCGAATCGGAAGGGCTTCCGATGGCCGTTGTTGAGGCGATGAGCGCCGGCTTACCTTGCGTCGTGCCGGCGGTGGGGGACATAACAGATGTGGCCAGGCATGAAGATAATGCCCTGGTCGTTGAGCCGCTTAATGTCAGGGCCTTTAGCGAGGCGTGTTACCGGCTTTTAAGCGACCGTCAGTTCTACGCGAAGCTGTCAGAGAACGCGAGAAAGATCGCGCAAGAAAAAAAGGATGAATACTCCCTCACCGGGGCCATGGGCGTGTGGGAGGATGTTTTAGGTAAGGAGCGTTAAGAGCTATGTGCGGGATCACCGGGAAATTATATTTTGACCGAAACAAAAGAATCGAGCCGGGCTTGATCGAAGCGATGAACCGCGCGCTTATTCACCGCGGGCCCGATGATGAAGGCGTTTATGAGGATTATAATTTCGCCTTCGGCATACGCCGGCTCAGCATCATTGACATTGAAGGGGGGCATCAGCCGATCTTCAACGAAGACCACACCAAAAGTATCGTATTCAACGGTGAGATCTATAATTATCAGCAATTGCGCAGCGACCTGAAATCCCGCGGGCACCGGTTTTGCACCAACAGCGATACTGAGGTCGTCCTTCATGCGTATGAAGAATTCGGCAACGATTGCGTGAATAAACTCAACGGGATGTTCGCCTTCGCCATTTGGGATTCGGGAAACCAGCGCCTTGTGCTGGCGCGCGACCGCTTAGGCATCAAACCGTTGTATTATTATCTGGACAACGAAAAACTTCTCTTCGCCTCGGAGATCAAGGCGATCATCGAAGACCGCAGCGTTGAACGGAAGGTGGACCCGGAGGCCCTTGACCTTTATTTAAGTTTTAATTATGTGCCGGCGCCTTTTTCCATGTTCCAGAACATTAGGAAATTATCCGCGGGGACGATCTTGCTTTGCGAAGACGGCAAGAGCATTGTTAAGCAATATTGGGACGTGGATTTCTCCCGGGAGCCTGCCCATAAATCTCTCGGTGAGTATGAGGAGGAATTCCGTTATCTTTTAAATGATGCGGTCAAGTTGCAGATGCTCAGCGATGTGCCTGTGGGGGCATTCTTAAGCGGCGGGATCGACTCCAGCAGCGTTGTCGCCAATATGAGCTTATTAAGTGATCAGCCGGTCCAAACATTTACTATTGGCTTCGAAGGGGGCGGTTACCATGATGAAACGCGTTTTGCGAAAATGGTCGCCGATCAATATAAGTCCAGGCATCATGTTTTCCATGTGGACGCTGATGTGTTCGATCTGATGGATGAGTATGTCCACTTTTTTGACGAGCCTTTTGCCGACTACGCGGCTTTTCCCACTTATGTTCTGGCCAAACATGCCCGGGAGCGCGTCAAGGTTGTCCTGACCGGCGACGGTTGCGATGAAATTTTCGCCGGGTATGAACGCTACGGCTCTGAAAGCATGGCCCAAGGCTACAAAATGGTCCCGCCTTTTATCAGAGAAAGGGTTTTATTGCCGATGTTCCATTTAGGCAAAAGGATGTCGGTAAGAAGCCGCGGGCTTTACAACTTCTTTCACGGGGCCGAGAAAAAAACGAGGTTGATGAGCTTAAGCGATGATGACCGTTACGTCGAAGGGCTCTACAGCTTCAGCTATGACCAGAAAAAGGACCTATTTTCCCGTCAGGGGATCCTTAAGGAAGATTTTTCCTTGCAGGCCCATAAAGCTTATTTGAAGGACAAGGATGATTTCGATTTTCTCTCAAGGCGGTTGTATCTCGACATTAAAACGTCCTTGGTCGAGGATATGTTGACCAAGCTTGACCGCGTTTCCATGGCCGTTTCCTTGGAAGCCAGGGTGCCTTTTTTGGACCATCGGCTGGTGGAGTTCTCGGCCCGGTTGCCGTCCCAATTGAAAACGGGTGTATTTAGGCCGAAAAAGTTTGTCCGCGGGGCCGTCAAAGGCTTATTGCCGGCGGAGATCATCGACAGGCCCAAGCACGGTCTTTCTTCCCCCATTGACGCGTGGTTCCGCCGCGATCTCAAAGGCCTTCTTCAGGGCACGCTGACAAAAGAGGCGCTGGGTAGGAGCGGATTTTTCAGGAACGAATTCATCGCCCAAATGATGAACGCTCACCTCAATGGTACGGCGAATCACGGTAAAGAGCTCTTTATGGTTATGGTATTCCAGTTGTGGCATGACAAGTACATGAGATAGGACAAACACCCAAAACATTTCCCATGGCCGTTAAACTCATCCGAGGATGCGTTCTCCTATTTGCCGCGTTGTGCCTTCTGCATTATTTCACGGCCCGGCCTCTTTGGCTGGACGAAGGGTTTGTTTATAAAAATATCATAGCACTTGATTATGGGCAGTTGTTCGGCCCGCTGGAACCCACCCAGTCTTTCCCCAGGGTTTATTTAATTGCCATCAAGGCATTCGCCGCCAATTTCGATAACCACGTCTTGGCCTTACGGTTTTTTTCATTGTTATGCATGGGGGGCGCTTTTCTCATCTTGGCCCGGCTGTTAAGAACGGACAGCAGGAATGATTGGCTCGCGTTATTGGCTGTTTTTGCCATGACGGCCTCTTATAAGTTTTCTTATTACGCGGCTGAATTGAAGCCGTATTCCATGGACGTGCTGGTTGTCGCCATCTTTACGCTGTATGTCCATTACCAACGCGTGTTCGAGGGGATGGCCCCGCGGCGGAAGGACTACGTTATCGTGGCACTTCTGCCGTTACTGATCTTTTTTTCTTACGCCGGGTTGTTTGTTTTCTGGCTTACGGGCTGGAATTTTTTGCTTCAGCTAGGAAAAAACAGAAAAGTCTTGCCGCTTTTTTTGACAAACGCCCTGGTTTCTCTTTGTTGCCTGGTCTTATTTTATTGGTTCGATGTGCGCCACTCCATCACCTTGCCAGGCGTTGAATATTGGGACGGGCATTTTATCTGCTACGATTCCTGGGTGTGTTTCTGGGATAAGTTCGGCGACGGCGTCAGACGGATGGTGGTTTATCCTTTTGACGGCAACAAACCGCAGCGTTACGCGGCCTCGCTTTTCATCCCCTTTTGTATGTTTGCCTTATTGGGCTATGGGTTCAGGCGGGTATGGAAGGATGGGCTTAAATTTTACCATTTGGAAAGCGTGGGCCTGTTTCTTTTTATCGAGCTGTTTGTTTTGGGGAGCCTTCAGTTATATCCGTTTACGGGAGAAAGGCTTACGTTGTTTTTCTCCCCCTTTATTATTTATATGACCGTCAAAGGGTTGGGTGAGATGGTCAAACAGGAAAAGCTGCGGACCTTTTTGTTGAGTTATTTCACATTTTTTTATATGATATGCCTTTTGCGGACCCTTTATCAATACCTCAAATTCTACTATTTATAGGCCGATATTTTTGGTTGCACTTGATTTTAGGGATGTTATAATAGGCAAATCAAAAAATAAGATTAATATTTAGATTATAGTAATTTATTTTGAGGAGGAGTGGGATGTCTGTTTTAGAAGTGAACGAGAAGAATTTTGAAGCTGAGGTATTAAAATCACCCAAGCCGGTATTGGTCGATTTCTGGGCCGAATGGTGCGGGCCATGCCGGATGATCGCTCCCGTTGTGGAGGAGATCTCCAAGGATCTGGCCGGTAAACTTAAAGTCGCGAAAATCAATGTGGATGATGAGCAGGAGTTAGCCGCCAGGTTCAGTATTATGTCGATCCCGACGCTGATCATCTTCAAGGCCGGTAAGCCGGTGGAAATGCTGATCGGTGCGATGTCGAAAGAGCAGATGTTGGAAAAGATCAAGCCGCAGTTGTGATGTTAATAGTTAATAGTAAATAGTTAATCGCAGGCGCATCGGACGATTAACCATTCGCTATTTACTATTAACAATAAACTGGAGTTTTTACAATGTTCATCGAATTCTGCAAATCAAAGATCGGTCACGGGCACATCACGGAGGCCCAGCTTCATTATGAAGGCAGTATCACCGTTGATGAGGCTGTTTTAAAGGCCGCCGATATTATCCCCGGTGAGAAGGTCGAAGTGTTGAACATGAATAACGGCAATCGTTTCACGACCTATGCGATCGCCGGTAAAACGGGAGAGATCTGCCTTAACGGCCCGGCCGCCCGGCTGGGCTTGGTGGGGGACCAGGTCGTTATCCTTAGCTACGCTATTATGGATCCAAAAGAAGCGAAAACCGCCAAAACAAAGATCGTTTATTTGGATCAGAATAATAAGATCAAGAAGAAATAAGCGCTCGCATGCCGCATATGCAGCCAACCAGCTTAAAAATCCGCCTTTACGGCGATCCTTGCCTGAAGAAAAAATCCAACCCTGTTAAAGAAGTCGGCCCTGGTGAACGGCTGCTGATCGAATCCCTGTTGGCAACGATGTATGCCTATAAAGGTATCGGCCTGGCCGCCCCCCAGGTGGGTATCAATCAAAGGATCTTCGTCGCCGATACCGGCGAAGGCCCTATGGCCATCATTAATCCGAAAGTCCTGAACAAAAAAGGCTCGCAAACCATGGAAGAGGGATGTTTGAGCATCCCCGGGGTCAGCGTCAACGTTAAAAGGCCGAAGGTAATAGTTGTCAAATTTACCGATGAAAATAACCAACAGGTGACAAAGGAATTTTCCGAATTGATGGCGCGGGTCTTTTTGCATGAGAGCGACCATCTGGATGGCAAATTAATCCTCGATTATGCCAAAGCGAAGGAAAGAAAAAAGTTGATCGAACTGTTTGAGAAAGCGGTCCGGGAAGGAGTTGCCCCAGATGCCTCACTTGGTTGATGACAACGCCACGCATCGTCTAAGCCCCTTACCGGCATGGTTTCGCCAGGAATTGCCGGATATGGATACGATCCGCCGGATGAAAGAGATGTTTCGCGCCAGCGGCCTTCACACGGTCTGTGAAAGCGCGCGTTGCCCGAATATCGGGACCTGCTGGGGCCGGGGAGTGGCTACTTTCATGATCCTGGGCGATATTTGCACCAGGGGCTGCCGGTTTTGCGCGGTCAGATCCGGGCGGCCGTTGGAAGTGGAAGCCGGTGAACCCAGGCAAGTTGCTTTGGCTGTTGAGCTTCTTAACCTTCGTTATGTGGTCATTACCTCCGTCGCCCGTGATGATCTGGAAGATGAGGGGGCCGGGCAATTTTGTCAAACCATAAGGGAGATACGACAGCTCACGCCTCAAACCAAGATCGAGGTTTTGATCCCCGATTTTTCCAATAAGATCGAGAGTTTAAGAAAATTGGTGGAAGCCCAGCCCGAGGTGGTCAGCCATAATATTGAAACGGTCCAAAGATTGTCGCTGAAGGTCCGTCCGCAAGCCGGGTATGAACGCTCGCTGGAAGTGCTGCGTAATTTTAAAGGGCTTGATCCAGCTCTTTTGACCAAATCCAGCCTTATGGTCGGCTTAGGCGAAAGCCGCGATGAAATAACTCAAGTGATGAAGGACCTGCGCGAAAACGATTGCGATATCCTGACCATCGGCCAGTACCTTCAGCCCACCAAGTTTAAACGGCACCTTCCCGTCGATAAATATTACGCCCCCGGCGAATTCGACGCCTTAAGGCAGGAAGGCCTGTCTATGGGGTTTAAACATGTGATGAGCGGCCCCCTGGTACGCAGTTCCTATATCGCTGAGGAAGGCTACCAAGAGTGCATGGCGCACAGTAAGCGGGATCCGGCATGTCCTTAAAACATAAAACAAAAGAAACGTTTTCACTTCTAGGGAGGCTTGGCCTAAGCGGCGCATTGTTGTGGTATTTATTCTCCAAGATCGACACCGCGGAAACTTTTGCGCTACTTCGCGCCGCGGATGCGGCTGTTTTATTGCTGGGGTTCATCATATTTTTAAGCGTTAATTTTATTTTGCTTTACCGTTGGTTTGTGCTCATAAGAGCGGTGGACCTGAGCGTCTCGATCTGGAACGTGTTCCGGTATTTTTTTATCGGCCTTTTCGGGAATTTGTTCTTGCCGTCTTCGATCGGCGGTGATCTGATCAAGATCTTAGGGCTTTGCCAGCACAGCTCCCAGAAACCGAAGGTCGTTGCTTCGGTGATACTGGATCGTTTAAGCGGGTTTGCGGCCATCATTGTCGTTGCGACCTGCTCCTTTCTCTTCGGGTATAAACTGATCCAGGATAATTCGGTCCTGATCTTGATCGCCCTGATGGGCTTGGGTTCTTTGGTGGCCGTAGCTGTTTTATTTAACGAACGGATCTATTCTTTTGGCTGTCTTATTTTTAACGGGTTGCCGAAGATTAAAGCAAAGCTGATGGAAGTGCATTATGACCTATCCCTTCTTAAGGGCAAGCCTCAAGAAGCCTTCAAGGCCATGGCCATTGCTTGCTTTAGCCAGAGCGTTTTCATTTTCTCGTTCTATTTTATTTCCAAAGCGCTTCATCAGGATATTCCGTTGATCTACTTTTTGATCTTTGTTCCCTTAATTTGCATCGCCTCGGCGTTTCCTTCCATTGGCGGGCTTGGCGTGAGGGAGTTCGGCGCGGCCTATCTTTTTGCCAAAGTGGGCGTGGCCCAGGAGATCGCCGTCGGCATGTCGCTCATTTCCTTCTTTTTTATGGTGGCCGTGGGGCTGATGGGAGGTGTGGTCTATGTCTTTACATTTCCTTCTGGACGGGTACAACATCATTTACCAGGTGCCGGCCCTTTCAAAGGGTAGCCTGGAGGAGCAAAGAAGAAAGCTTATTGATTTCGTCGAACGCAAGCGCCCCCAGGGAAGTTTGAACAACACAGTGACGGTCGTTTTTGACGGCAAGTCGGGCCATTACGGCTTTGAAGGCGCCAGTACGGTAAAAATAGTTTTTTCAAGCCATGAAACGGCCGATGAGAAGATCTTGTGGCTGGTGGATGAGGCAGAGAATCGAGGGAATATCATTGTGGTCACCAATGACCGCCCGGTGCAATACGCCATCCGCGCCCTCGGGGCCAAGGCCATGGAGGTCAAGGAGTTTATCGAAAAAGGCGATGCCCTTTTGATCAAAAAGCCTTCAAAGGGCAAGGGGGCCGCCAAGAAAGATCAGCCTAAAAATATACCGCATACGCTTGAACATGAGATCACCGAAGAGATGAGATCCGTTTGGCTTAAGGAAAAACATTCGAAATAATTAGAAGAAACGGGATTGATAAAAGGGTTTACCTTAAGCTCAAATTACTTTATAATATCGACATTCATGAAATATATTATTCAACCGATCATAAATATTATCGCTGATTTTGGCGATGCTCTTTGGTTCTTAGGCGATATGCTCCGTTGCATTTTCAGCGGCCGCGTGCGTTTTAAGGAAGTGCTCAAGCAGGTTTACGAGCAGGGGTTGCAGTCTGTTATTATTATCGCTTTGACGTCGCTCGCCTCGGGGCTGGTCATCGCCATGCAGAGTTTGGTTGTCTTGATCCGTTTTGGCGCCAAGGAAGTGATCGCCCCGATCGTGGCGTTGTCGCTGGTACGGGAGCTGAGCCCGGTATTCACCGCGCTCATTTTCTCGGGAAAGGCCGGGGCAAGGATCACCGCCGAGCTGGGGTCGATGAGCGTCAATGACCAGATGCTGGCCACCCGCACGATGGGGGTTGACCCGGTCGAATTCCTCATCGTCCCGAGGTTCTTGGGCTGTATCATCGCCCTTCCGGTCCTGACGGTTATTTCGGAGATCATCGGTATCGCCGGCGGTTATTGTATCGGTATTTTTGAAGCCCATATCCCGGGCACGTTCTATATCAACCAGACCATTAAAGCCATCCGATATGTCGATTTTTTCAGCGGCATGATCAAAGTCGTCTTTTTCGGCATTTTGATCGGCTGGGTTTGCTGCTACCAGGGGGTGATCACCAAAGGAGGCTCGTTAGGGGTGGGCAAATACACGACCCAGGCGGTGGCGTATTCGTACATCTTTATCATCTTATCCAATACGGTTTTAACGAAAACGATCCTTAATATCTGGGGATAACGCATGAAGACCAATAAAAACGATTTTTTAGTTTATACTTTCCTGTTCGCCTGCATGATGTTTACCGGATGCACGAGCAATATGAAAGCGGGCAATTTGGGGCATTTGCAGACCTATCCGATCCATTCCACCGAGCCCGTGTGGATCCGTGACGGGGAACCGATCGAATTTGAGGGAGAGATGTGGTATCCCGTGGACGGGGTGGAGACCCTTATGGATTCGGAAGTATACATTTTGGGTGAATACCGCGGGACGCAATTCTTCGTTGATAAGATCGATGTCCGTCCGTACGGCCGGTTGTATACCAAGTTCGGGAAGAATAAATTCCGTTACTTTGAGAGGCGCCTTCATGATTAAGGTGACCAACCTTTATAAAGCGTTTGATAATGAGCAGGTTCTGGAAGACATCAACCTGGAGGTAAAAACCGGGGAGATCATGGCCATTCTGGGGGGAAGCGGCGAAGGGAAAAGCGTTTTTTTGAAGCACCTGATAGGGCTTCTTAAGCCGGACCAGGGCCAGGTCTTTATCAACGGCGTTGATATTGCAAAATTGGACGAGGGGGAACTGCTGCAATTACGCAAAAATATTGGTTATTTGTTTCAGGAGGGCGCTTTATATGATTTCATGACCGTGGCCGAGAATGTCGGCTTCCCTTTAAGGGAGCATACCACGCTGACTTCGAAAGAAATTAAAGAAAAGGTGAAGAAGACGCTCGATGCGCTGGATTTGAAGGATGTTGAGGACAAGTTCCCGGCGGAGTTAAGCGGCGGGATGAAAAAGCGGGTCGCCTTGGCCCGGGCGATCATCCTGGATTCCAAGATCCTTTTATGCGATGAGCCGACCTCCGGGCTTGATCCGATCCGAAGCCGGGACATTTCTAATCTTATCCGGGATGTTTCCAAGAAACTGGGCTGTACGACGGTGATGACCTCCCACGATATCGACAATTCGTTGCGTGTCGCGGACCGCTTGGCCCTGATCCAGGATTGCCGGTTGATCGCCGTGGGGACGCGCCAGGAGCTGGAAGCATCAACCAATTCATTTGTTCAGGAGTTTATCGGATAAATATCATGGAAAAAAAAGAGCTTACCAAACAATTTCTGGCCGCCGTATTTTTCCTGACAGGGATATTTTTAGTTATCCTGTTTGTTTTTACGATCGGAAGCGATAAGGGCTTTTCCCAGCCCAAATTCCAGATTCGCGTTCTTTTTAATAATGTCGGGGGATTAACGGAAGGGGCGCCGGCTTTGCTTTCGGGCGTTAATGTCGGCAATGTGGCGAGCATTGATTTTTTGGAAAGGGACGTGAAAGGGAAAAAGGTGCAGGTCACGATCAATATCTTAACCAAGTACCGTAAGCAATTGGAAAAAGCGACCCAGTATACCATTAAGACGGAAGGGATCTTGGGGGAAAAGCTGGTCGAGATTTATTCGCTGGAGGGTCAGCAACCGGCCGATTTTAACCAGTTTATTATCGGCGAAGAGCCGATTGATGTCGGCGATCTGGCGATTAAGTTTTCCGATGCCGCCCAGGCGTTCACCAAAACGGCGGAGGAACTCAATAAAGTCGATATCGTCGAACTAACGGACGTCATGGTCGATTCTTCCCGCGCCCTACTGATCACGGCCGAGGGGCTTAATGACATCATGGACGAACTGCAGCAGATCACGCGTAAGTCAAAGAGGATGTTCGACCGATTGGAGCAGCAGATCATCGAGGGAAGCTTGTTTAAGGTTTTTTAGCAAAGGGGCTTAGGCGCATGTCTGATCTTATTCAATTATTGGGTTATACGATCCCGGCGTGGGTAATCGTCCCAGTAATATATTTTGTTTGGGTAACGGTCCTGCTTTTTTTCAAGAATCTTGCTTTCAGGGCCATCAAGCGTTTTGCCAAGACAACGGATACGCATCTCGACGATATTTTTACTCACTCCGCTGATTTTCCAATTCTTCTGCTCATTTTTACCAGCGGCGGCGCGTTGGTCGAGCAAATGCTGCCGGTGGCGACAGAGGCGCAGCTTACCAATTATTTTTTGGTTGGTTTCAAAGTAACGACCGTCATCGCCATTGTTTTATTTGTCGACCGCTTTTCGAACGGCATCCTTCACGCTTATTCCAATAAAATTGATATTTTGCGTTCCTCCGGAGGCATCGCCAGAGGGATCGTGCGCATCATCGTTATAGGCCTCGGTTTATTAATTCTTTTGGACAGTTTCGGGGTTTCCATAACGCCTCTTATCGCTTCTTTGGGGATCGGCTCATTGGCGGTGGCGCTCGCCATCCAGCCCACCCTTGAGAACTTTTTTGCCGGCATCCAGATCATCGCCGATCAGTCTGTTAAGGTCGGGCATTTTGTTAAGCTGGAATCGGGCGAGGAAGGTTATATCCACAAGATCGGCTGGCGCTCCACGTGGCTGCGCATGCTGCCCAACAATGTCGTGGTGATCCCCAATAAATTGCTGATAGACTCACGGCTGACCAATTATTATTATCCTGAAACGGAGATGGCGGTGTTGGTCGAGGTGGGGGTCCATTACCAGTCGGATTTGGAAAAAGTCGAACAGGTCACTGTCGAGGTTGCCAAACAAACATTGCAGGAGGTCCCGGGCGGGGTCAAGGAATTCCAGCCCTTTATCCGCTATCATACCTTTAATGCTTATAGCATTAATTTCAGCGTCATTCTTAGGGCCAAAGAATTCGTGGATAACTATTTGATCAAGCATGAATTCATCAAGCGCCTGCATAAGCGTTACGCCCAAGAGGGGATTGTCATTCCTTATCCTATTGAAGCGGTCAATTTGACCCAAGAGCAAGCTTTTGAATTAGATGCGAGAAAATAAAATTTTATGTTTGTTTTAAGTAATTTCCTTATAGCCCTTGCCCGGATCGTCGACATTGTATTGACGATGATGTATTGGCTGGTCCTGATCCGGGCCCTTGTTAGCTGGGTCAACCCTGACCCGTTCAATCCGATCATGCAATTTTTGTACCGGACGACCGAGCCCATTTTACAGCCCATTCGCCGCCTGCTGCCGCCCATGGCGATAGACATTTCTCCTATTATCGCTTTTGTCGCCATTATTTTCCTGAAATCGTTCTTGGTGATGACGCTGATCGATCTGGGGTACCGTTTGAAATAAAACTTGCTTTTTTAATTTAAGACCGTTAGAATTTTGTTTTTAATCCAGATGCCGCGGGGTCGATTTCTAAAGATCGCCATGACATGCTTTGTGTTAACCTAAAGGAGGAAGGATCATGCCGTACGAAAAATCGTTAGATGTGGAAACTTTCAAAGAAGTGAAGGAATTTGAAGATACAAGGATTTCGGTAGGGGTATTTTCCTACAATGAAGGCCCTAAAAAACTTCAAATATCACGGGAAAATCTGAGCGTCGATGGGGAATGGCGCTTTGCCAAGATGGGGCGCTTGACAAAAGATGAGGCCCAGGAAATCGTTCCTTTGATGGTCAAGGCGCTCGAAAATATGTAAGCGTAAGGAACAATTTTAGGGAAGATATCTATGTCAGGAGAAATTTATTTAACGCGGGCCGGTCATCAGAAGCTGGCCGAGGAACTCGAAGGGCTCAAGAAGGAGCGCGTGAGGATTTCCAGGGCCATTGAAGAGGCCCGGCACCAGGGGGACATCTCGGAAAACGCCGAGTACGATGCTGCCAAAGACGCCCAGGCGCACAACGGCGCGCGCATCGCGGGGCTGGAAAACAAGTTGGCCGCGGTGCGTATCATCGAAGATGAGGATATCCCCAGTGATAAGATTTACATCGGCGCTATCGTGACGCTCCAGGATCTGGATACGGACGAAAAGTTCAAATACATGATGGTTTCCGCCGAAGAAGCCGATTATGAAGAAAACAAGATATCGATCATTTCTCCCATCGGCCAGGGGTTGATGGGGCAAGCGGCGGGCATTGAGGTGAAAGTCAAAGTCCCCGCAGGCATGCTGCATTACAAAATTCTTAAGATCGAACGGCCGAAATAATTCTAATCATTCGGCGGCTGTTTATGTTGTTCCCGCCCCAGCGCAAAGAACACCCACCAAAGGACGACCGGTAAGAGGGAAGCGATGACCCGGTTCAGCGTCACCGAAAGCCACCAAAGGATCTCAAAATAGGTATTCATCCAGTAATACAGAGTCACGCCGGCAATGTAGAGGAAAAGGAACGTTGGTAAAACCCACGTCTCTTTCCGGAAACATAAGCGCGCGCCGGCGATGACGGCAAGAAACAGGATGATCAGCAGGCCGTTCCATTTTGGGGTAAGCCATTCCAACAGATAATACACAAAGATGACCTTTAACCGCTCCAATGTCGATGGAGGCGCCTGGGAGATGAACCCATTGAAACTGGTGATATTGGCCGGGGCTATCAGCCAATAAAACAACAATGACGGAATAAGGGTCATGGCAGCGCCGATCGTATAGGAAAGGAGGAGCTCTTTACGTTTGGGGTTGTTCGACCAAAGCAGGTACAAAGAGCCCAGCGACATTAAAAGTAAAGACGCGATCAATCCTTCTGGTTTGGTAAAACTCAAAAACCCGACAAATATCCCGCTTAAGAAACAGTATCTTCTCATGCGTTGCATGCCCCCCAGAACGAGGCAGACAAGAGCGGCCAGCGTATAGTATCCCAAGACCACATCCGCATATTGGCTGACGGCCGTTTTGGTATAAAACGGCAACGTCAGAATCACCAAGGCGGTCAAGAAAGACCATCGGGATGAGGTGAGTTTTTGCAAGGATGAGACAAGAAGCGAGCATGTCAAAAATGTAAATAAAAGCGATGTTATAAGCGGTATCTGATAGATAGCTTTTTGTTGCAACGCCCAGCCCCAGACGTTGATAAAGGGTAACAGAAGAGGGTAGTGGGGGCTTGAGCGCCAAAGGACTGGGTCAAACATATTGCGCCAGTGGGAATCGGCCAAAAAGAGGAATTTGCTTTTAAAGTGCCACACGGCCCAAGCATCCCAGCCGCCGTAAGGATAAAAGGTGGCGATATAGTAAATGGGTATGAAAATAATGATCAACCCAACAAAGGACAATATGTCCGTGAGCGGGAATTTATGAGAAGGCCGGGAAGAGGCCGGACGCTTAGCTGACGCGAGTAAGCCTAAAAATATCAGAAATAAGACAGTGGCGTGGCCGACGATCAGAAAAGGCGCGTTGAACCTATCGAGGACCATAAAATTAAGGAAGGTCAGATAAGAGCTCACGCCCAACCCTATCCCGCCCGCCAAGGAAAGACGAAATAAGGGCCCGATGGGGCCAGTGTCTTTAAGCACAAGAGAAATCAGCAAGTACCCGATGAGAAAAGACAGGGCGAAAGGAAGATAGATCAGTACGTCGTTCATTTGGTCCGCCTCGCCAGGATAATGCCGTACTGGTTCCTCTTTAAAGGGATGGCCCCGATCTCTTTTATTTTAGCCATGGCCATTTCTTCCCGCGTACAATCAAAAAGAATGAAGGTGTGCTGAAGGTTATTGAGATCGAGGATCGTGGGGGCCAAGACCAATTGGGCTTGGGCAAAGATCGCTGCGTATTCGCCGGCTGTCACATCCTTATCCGTATAAAAACCGATGCGTTCAACGCCTTCAAAGACAGCTTCAAGCCCCGAAAAGCGCAACCCCGGGAACGAAAAAGGCATGACGCGTTTTATTTTCCTAATGGACATTGTTTCTTTATAAAGTTGGAAACAATTAATGAGGGTGATGACGGCCAGGGAGGCGGTGAGAAAGGTTCTTAGGATGAAGGCAAAGCTAAGCTTTGGTCGTTGAGGGGAGTTCATAGCGTACTTTAAGGTCATTGTACTACAACTATCGATGAATGCAACTTTGAAAATGGGAAACCACAGTCATCAACAAATGAAAAATTAAGGCTTTTCTTAAGAAGGGTTAAAAAGTATAATACTAACTATTATTAATATTAAATTAAGGGGGTTTGCTTGATCAGAGTAGGTATCATCGGCTGCGGTTATTGGGGGCCGAACCATATCCGCGTTTTTTCCCAACTGCCCGATAGCCAATCCGTCATGTGCGCGGACCCGGATGAAAAGAGGCTCAAGCACATTCAGGGGCTTTACCCCGCCATCAAAACGACCAAGGATTACCAGGAACTCTTAAAGGCCAAGGAAGTGGATGCCGTTGTCATTTCCGTGCCGACGAATCTGCATTTTAAGATTACCAAAGAAGCGTTATTGGCCGGCAAGCACGTCCTGTGCGAGAAGCCCTTGGCGCTCACCCCCAAAGAATGCGCGCAGCTAAAAACGCTCGCCGCCAAGCAAAAGAGGGTCTTAATGGTCGGCCATGTTTTTGTTTTTAACGCCGGCATCAGCTGGGTCAAGAAATTCATCGAATCCGGCGAATTGGGGCGCATCCATTACGCGTACTCAACGCGCATTAACCTCGGGCCGTTCCGTTACGACGTGAACGCCTTATGGGATTTGGCGCCGCACGACATTTCGATCTTTAATTATCTTTTCAATGCCAAACCTTTAAGCGTCATCGGCCATGGGCAAAAGGTGTTGGGGACCTCCTTGGAAGATCTGGCTTTCGCCCATTTGCAATACCCGGATAATTTATTGGTGAATATTCACGTGAGCTGGCTGGACCCGAAAAAGGTCAGGCAGATCACGATCGTCGGCGATAAGAAAATGCTGGTGTGGGATGATCTGGATAGCGCGGGGCCGGTGAAGGTCTATGATAAACATGTCGAGAAGACGAGCACCTATTATGCTACGTACGGCGAGTTTCAATTATTGTCGCAGGAGGGGAACACTATGATCCCCAAGATCGACCTGGCGGAACCTTTAAAGGCGCAGGGGTCGTATTTTCTTGAGTGTGTTAAGAAGGACCAGCAACCTATCAACGCCGACGCGCAAAAAGGGATGGATGTCGTCGAAACCCTTTGCGGCATCCAGGAATCGATCAATAAAGACGGTAAACGGATCAAACTCTAGAAGGGATCGGCCATGGCAGACTATTTTAAGCATGAAAAAGCGATCGTGGAAGAAGGGGCCTCCATCGGCAAAGGAACGCGCGTGTGGGCGTTCTCCAATATCCAGGAAGGGGCCGTCGTGGGCCTAGGGTGCAACATCTGTGACGGCTGCTTCATCGAAAAGGGGGCCAAGGTCGGCAACAACGTGACCATTAAGCACAATGTGGCTATTTTTGACGGCGTGACGATCGAGGACGAATGTTTCATCGCCTCCAACATCGCCTTTATCAACGACCGTTTGCCTAGGGCGAACCGCAAAGACGGCTGTGAATTCGAAAAGACATTGGTCAAGAAGGGGGCCACGCTGGGGACAAATGCGGTCATTTTATGCGGATTGACGGTCGGCAGCTACGCGATGGTGGGGGCCGGCAGTGTGGTGACCAAGGACGTGGCGGATCACGCGCTGGTGGTGGGCTCTCCGGCCAGGCAGATCGGCTATGTGTGTTTCTGCGGCTTTTCCTTGGACAGCCAGTACAAATGCCGCTGCGGCAAGAGATTTAAAAAGACCAATAAGGGTTTAGTCTTTGATGAATAAAGTTTTGGTGTCTCCGGTGGCCTTCAATGAAAACGTCAAATTAAAGAGTGCCATCCAGCGTTTTTTGAAAACTCCCGTTCGAGCGAAAGCCGATTATTTGATCGTCGATGACGCTTCTACCGATGGGACAACGGACGTGATCCGCAGCTTCGCCGCTCAAGGTGTCGCCACGATCCGCCACGAGGCCCGCCAGGGCGTTGGCGCGGCCATCCGCAGCGCCATCAACTACGCGCGCGAGCACCATTATGAGGCGTTGGTCATCATGGCGGGCAATGATAAGGACAATCCGGATGAGATCCCGCGGCTGATCGACCCGATCCTTAATGACGGTTATGATTTTGTCCAAGGCTCACGGTATCTGGCGCAAGGCGGTGTCGGCGGGGACATGCCGGCCTACCGAAAATGGGCGACGAAACTTCACCCCTTTTTGATGTCATGCTTTACGGGAAAAAAGCTGACGGACACGACGAACGGTTTTCGCGCTTTCCGCTTATCGCTTTTTGACGATAAAAATATCAATGTCGGCCAGAGCTGGCTGGACCATTATGAACTTGAGCCGTATATTCTTTTCAAGGCCATTAAGTTGGGATATAAATTCAAAGAAGCACCCGTTACCAAGATCTATCCACCGAGGAAATTGGGTTATACGAAAATGAAGCCCATTGTCGGCTGGTGGAGTATTTTAAAGCCGGTCTTTTATCTGGGATTCGGTCTAAAAAAATAACGAAAGAGGGGAAGATCCTATGAAAAAAGCGCTTTTTGTTTCTTTAACGCTCCTGTTAGCCGGTTGCGCCTATGAGGGGCAGACGCTCAAAGATTATCTGGAAGACCCGCGGGCGATCATCCAAGACCCTCATTTTACAGATTATAAACAACAGCGGGATGATCTGGAGGGCCAGTATTTACGCAAGGAGATCACCTACGCGGAATATGTTGAACGCATGGATGAATTGGACAACGACTATACCAAAGAAGTTCAGGAGCGCGACGCGATCCTTTCCCAATAATGAAATTGGCAGGAAAAAATCCAGTTTTTGAGAGGCTGCGGGCCAACCCCCGGAGTATCAGAAGGATATATCTTGAGGAGGGTTTCTCGGAGAGTGGGTTTGTCCGCGGTAAAGCCAAAAAGTTCGGCATACCTGTTTTAACGATCCATGCCGCCCAAATGCACAAGATCGGCCGGGATAAAAATACGCAGGGGATCTTGGCCGATGTCGATGACGCCGAATATGTGGATTTCGATGAATTGTTGGAGCACGCCGTCAGTAAAAAAAGAACGCTCATCTTTCTGGATGAGCTGACCGATCCGCAGAATTTGGGGGCCATTATCCGCAGCCTGGGAAGTCTGGGGCGGTTCTCTTTGGTCCTTCCCCAACGCCACAGCGTCGGCATCACGGAAACCGTGCTGCGCATCGCCTCCGGAGGGGAAAATTACGTCCCCGTCGCCCAGGTCTCCAATCTCAATCACGCCATCGAAGAGGCCAAGGAAAGCGGTTTTACCATTATCGGGGCCGTGACCAGAAACGGCGAGAACATCTACGAGGTCGAGCTGCCGGCGCATATAGGCCTGGTGATAGGCGGCGAGCAAAAGGGGATCCGCGAGGGCGTCATGAAGAACCTTGATATAAAAATCACCATTCCCATGCTGGTCGATACCATGTCGTTGAATGTGGCGGCTGCCACGACTCTTTTGTGCTATGAAACCATCAAACAAAAATTCAAGAAAACGTAAAGCCAAGTACAATGATACGTCGGCGCTGAACCTTTTCGCCGAAGCGGGGCTTTTGAAGTTCATCAAGCGCAGCGGCTGGTGGGTCGCCGGCATTAAGGACCCGGAGAGCGTTGCGGACCATTCGTTCCGCTGCGCGATCATGGCGTATTACCTGGCGCATCTGGAAAAGGCGGACCCTTATAAATCCATCGTGATGGCCCTTTTTAACGACATTCATGAGGCCAGGATCAATGATCTGCATAAAATGGGCCATTATTACATCAATTTCAAAGAGGCGGAGCGCAAGGTCTTCAGCGATCAGATCGGGGAGCTGGATCCGTCGATCAAAAGCGAGCTGAATGGTTTAAGAAAAGAATACGAAAGGCAACAAACTTTGGAAAGCCTCATCGCCCGGGATGCCGATATCCTGGAGTGTTTATTGCAGGCTAAGGAATATTTTGACAGCGGCCATTTCAAGACGAAGAAGTTCTTTCAACAGGCCCCGGACCATTTAAAGACGGCTTCCGCCAAGGGGCTGTGGCAGAGCATGAAAAAATACGATACCAGCCAATGGTGGGAAAAGGTCGTTAAGTTCGAGCGATGAAGACGGCAAGAGATCTTATCCTTGTTTTGTGTATATTTGCGGCAGGCTGCAGCTCCACCTATAACCCGGCCACCGGCCGCAACGAATTCATTTATATCTCCACCCCTGCCGAAGTGGAAATGGGCGAAGATATTCACCGTAATATCACCGGCCGTTACAGGCTTTCGACGGATGAAGCAGCTTTGCAAAGGGTGGAGCGCATCGGCCAGGATTTGGTCCACGTGTCGGACCGGCAGGATTATGCTTACCATTTTTATGTGATTGAAGAAGACGAGATGAATGCCTTTACCGCACCGGGCGGGAATATCTATGTGCACAGCGGGCTGTTGAACAAATTGAGAACGGATGACCAGCTGGCCGCCGTCTTGGCGCATGAGATCGGCCATTGCGCCGCCCGCCATTCGGTCAAGAAATTCCAGGCCGCGTTGACGTACGATCTGATCGGCCAGCTCGTCCTTAGCCAGATCGACAGCGTCTCGGCCCAGCGCATGGCTAATTTAAGTTCCAACGCCGTTATGAGCATCGTCTTTTCTTCTTATAGCCGGAAAGACGAACACGAAGCGGACCGGTTGGCCATTAAATACATGTATCTGGCCGGGTATGACCCTCAGGCCATTATCGAGACTTTCGAGATATTGAAAGAAGAGGAGAAGGAAGGCGTGCGGATGCCCCAGATCTTACGCAGCCATCCTTATTTGGATGACCGTATCGAAGCGGTCAAAGAGGGCATCCTAACGGTTAAAGATAATTATGGCGGCGTTACGGCGGCAAGATAAAATTTGTGCTTTCTTTGCGTGCCAAATGGCAACTTTTCCTTTATAATTCTAATGGACTTTAAACGATCATGAAACGTATCGGGGTAGCGGCCAGCAAGATTTCCAAAGGGAACAGTGCTGTTTACAACGCCCTTGTTGTTTTGATCGCTTGTCTTTTTTCTTTTTTTATGTTTGTGGTGATCGGCTCGACCGTCATCTTTGCGCTGGCGGTCATCTCATATGTCAGTAACGAGATCATGCCGGCGGAGCATCCCAGGAATTGGGAGCAGATCCGCGTGATCTGCATTGTTTCTTTGGCGATGGTCATATCGGTGTTCAACCTGATGGCCATCATCATTAATTTGAAATTGCCGGGGAAAGGCATGCCCCATGAATAAAAGCGTATTGGAGTTTAAGGACCTGATCGAGAACTTGCCGCTGGGGGTTTTCCGGTGCACGCAGGGGAGCCATCCGCAGTTCATCTTCCTTAATACCCGCCTTAAGTCGCTGTTGGGATTAAGCCAAAGCAAGGACACCAAGCTTACCGTGCCCAGCATTTTTGTCGACGGGCATTCTTTCAAGTCATTTTATCAATTGTTGTTGAATGAAGGGTCGTTGAGGGGCTTTGAAACACAACTGAAAGGCCGCGGCCGCAATACGATCTGGGCCAGCATTTCGGCCGTTGTCGTGAAAGATAAAGAGGGAGAAAGCCAGCATATTGACGGGACGATCGAGAACATTTCAAACCGGAAGGATCTGGAAAAAGAATCAGCGGAATCAAGGGAGCTTTTTAAGACCATTTTTAACAACACGGCGGCGGCCATTACCGTGGCCGATAAAGAGGAGAAGATCGTTGCCTGGAACCCGTTCACGGAAAAGCTGCTGGAGATGAAGCAGGAAGATTTATTCAATAAGCCGATCAAGAATCTGTATCCTCCCAATGAGTGGGAGAGGATGCGCTCGTTCCGCATCCGCCAGAAAGGGGTACTTTCCGATATCGAAACGCAAATGTATAAAGGCAACGGCGCGTTGATCGACGTGAATATTTCCATTTCGATCCTGCGCGATCCCGAAGGGGCGATCATGGGCTCTATCGGCATTATCCGGGATATCACGAGTCAAAAGGAAGCCGAGCGGCGCATCCGCGAGTCGGAGAACAAGATCCGCATCATTCTGGACAACTCGGCCGCCGGGATCACCCTGACGGATGAGCAGGAGCGCATTGTTTCATGGAACAAGTATATGGAAGATCTGCTGGGCTTAACTAAGAAGGATCTGTACCTTAAGCATGTGAGCATCCTTTATCCTCCCAGTGAATGGGACAGGATCCGAAAAGCGAATGTCAGGAGGATCGGCTCTCTCCATCATTTTGAGACCAGGGCCCGGCGCAAGAACGGGGAAACGATGGATGTGGACTTGTCCATCAATGTTTTAAGCGACGCGCAAAATAACATTATCGGTTCGGTGGGCATCATGCAGGATATCACCAAACAAAAACGCATTCAGGAGATGCTGATCCAGGCCAAACTCGCCGCCGAGGAGGCCAACAGCGCCAAATCGCTCTTTTTGGCCAATATGTCCCATGAGGTGAGAACACCCATGAACACGATCATGGGCATGATCGATCTGACCCTGGACACCCAATTGGGCGAAGAACCGCGGGAGAACCTTAAAGTGGCCAAGGAAGCGGCCGTTAATCTTTTGAGCCTTCTTAATGATATCTTGGACCTCTCCAGGGTCGAGGCCGGGAAGCTTAAGCTGGAAACCATTGAATTTCATCTGCACAATGTCGCCAGAAGCGTTCTGAAGGGGATGTCGGTCTTGGCCAACGAGAAGGATTTGAAATTAGAAGTGAAGATAGACCCAAAGGTGCCGGAGCTGGTCTGCGGGGACCCGGTGCGCTTGAGGCAAGTCCTGGTGAATTTGATCAACAACGCCATCAAGTTCACGCACCGGGGGACCATCACCACGGCCATTAAAGTGGCCTCGGTAAAAAAAGAGGAGATGATGTTCCTTTTTTCCGTTGAAGATGAGGGGATCGGGATCCCCAAAGACAAGCAAGACAGGATCTTTAATGTGTTTTCGCAGGCTGACGATTCAACGACCAGGCGTTTCGGCGGGACGGGGTTGGGGCTGGCCATTTCCAAGAAATTGGTCGAGATGATGGGCGGGCGGATCTGGATGGAAAGCGAGGAGTTTAAGGGAAGCACTTTTTATTTTACGGCCAATTATAAAATTGTTAAGGAAGAGAAGGCGCGCACCAGTCCCGTTTACGGCCAAGACCAGAGTGAAGTGACCAAGGTCTTTAAGGAAGGGGACCTGAAAGGCTTGAAGATACTATTGGCGGAAGATAATATCGTCAATCAAAAGATCGCACGTAAGCTTCTGGAGAACCAGGGTTGTGTTGTGGCAACGGTTGAAACCGGCCAACAAGTGTTGAATTTGTTGGAGAAAGACAAATTCGACCTTATTCTGATGGATGCCAGCATGCCGGATCTGGACGGCCTTGAAACAACACGGATCATTCGCCAGAACGAGATGAAGACGGGAAAACATATCCCCATCGTCGCTTTAACGGCGCGCGCCATGCAGGAGGACAAGCAGAAATGCCTCAATTCCGGCATGGATGCTTTTGTCATCAAGCCGATCGAGCGCAAAAGCCTGTTTGAAACCATCAGTAACACATTAAAAAAAAGGATAAAATCATGAACGATCAATTGTTGGATCTAGACGAGTTCAAAGAACGGGTGCAAGATGATATCGACCTTCTTTTGGAGCTCTTGGATATCTTCATGGCCGATTACGTGGGCAAGCGGGCGGCATTGGGGGAGGCCATCTCGAAAAAGGACATAGACCAGCTCAAAAGCGTGGCCCATTCCTTGAAGGGCGCCTCGGGAAATATCTCGGCCAAGAGTTTGCGCGAAATATTCCTCCAAATGGAGGATATGGCTAAGAAGAACGATCTGTCCCCGGGCAATGACCTGTTGGCCAAGCTGGATGAGACGTACACGGCATTAACAAAACGGATCGAAACCGTCAAACAAGAGCTTAAATAACAACGACTGGTGTGTTCCTTCCTTCCATTACTCAGAAGATTCACCGCTTTATTGAAGAAAGCCCGCCGTTTCGCATATTTGCCCTCCTGTCGGTCTTAGGCCTTCTGGCATTTGGCAACGCCGTCAATCACCCTTTCGTCCATGACGATATCGTCTTCATCGAGGACAACCCGCATATCAAGGAAATAAATCTTGTCGATATATTCCTTTACACATCCAGCTCAGCCGGGAAGACCCCGGTCATCAATACCTATTGGCGCCCGCTCTTGGAGCTGTTCTACCGGCTGGAATACAAGCTCGTTGGGCTTAATCCCGCGGGCTATCATTTCATCAATGTCTTGATACATATCCTGAACAGTTTCCTTATTTATCAAATCATGTTTCTGGTCAGCAACAAACGAAAAGCATTTGCCTTGGCGCTGGCCGTCGTTTTTCTCATCCATCCGGTGCAGACGGAAGCCGTGGCTTGCGTTTCCGGCATATCCAATTTGTTATTCACTTTGCTGATCCTGGGTAGCCTGCTTCTTTATGTGCGTTCGGCCGGGCAAAAAAAGCCCGGAAGCTTTTGGGCTTCGCTGGCTTTATTCATATTAGCGTTACTGACAAAAGAACAGGCCGTCATCCTGCCTTTCTTAATACTTCTGTATGAGCTGTGTTTCCTTGATAAACGTCGGGCCCTGTTCAAGCCCGGGATCTATTGTTATTTTCTGATCCTGCTATTTTATCTGGCCTTTCGAAATTATTATATCGGCTCTGTCCTCTCGCATATCGGGACAAATACCTCGGAGCTTTGGCTGAGGCTTCTGGCCACACCCAGGGTTTTGTTAATGTATTTGAGGGTCCTTTTCTTGCCGTACGATCTGCATTATTACCGCAGCACCGACATACTGCAGCCCTTTCTTTTACCGACGATCCTGCTGGCCATCTTTTTGGTGGTGGTTTTTTTAGTCGTTCAAAGGACCACTTGGCCTAAGAAAACACTGTTGATCTTTAGCGTGGGGTGGGTCCTTTTGTGCTGGGGGCCCGTGTCGACGATCCTTCCTTTAATTAATGAATATTCGCTGATCCTGACGTCAGAGCATTTCTTATATCTTCCAATGGTCGGTGTTTTTCTTTTTCTATTCACATCTATCGAAGGTTGGACGCAAAGGAACAGCCAGCGCAGCCTTTGGGTCTTCCTATTGGTCTGTGTTATTTCGTTGGCCGTGACGATCAGGCAAAATACGTTCTGGCGGGGGGAGATCCCGCTTTTTCAGCGGACCCTTCGCTACCAGAGTGAATTCGGCCGCGTCCATTCGTTATTGGCCGGCGCTTATTTTTGGGAGAGGCAATACCCTCAGGCGATCCAGGAATACAAGAAGGCCTATGCGATCATGAGCGGTTATCTCCCTAAAAGCCAGGATAAAAAGAGCACGAAATTTTACCGGGAATTTTTAAAGACGATTTGTTTCAACATGGCCCATAGTTATGAGGCGCTCCATCAGTATGAGGAGGCGCTCCATTGGCTGCAGCAGGCGATCGCGTTGGATCCCGGCGATACGACTTTGTACAATAATTTAGGGATCGATCTTGCCCGGCTTAAAAAGCCGCTTGAGGCGAAGGAACATTTTGAGAAGGCCCTGGCGATCGATCCCGGCAATGTGATGGCCAAGACGAATTTGGCCACCATTTACATATTTTTGAACGAACGTGAGCAGGCTCTTCGGCTTTATGGGGAGATCCTGCAGCAACACCCCGAAGATGCCGCCACAAGGGCCAACTATCAGCTTCTGTTGTCAGAGTTGAAAGCCCAACAAGGGCAAGATTAAAGAAAGGTGCGTTTAACCATTATGGTGCAGATTAGCATTATCATTGCCATCGTTTTCATCCTTCTTTTATTGATCGTGATCCTGGCGATGCCGACGCGTTCCGGCGCGGTTGCTAAGAAGAAAAAGAAGGAGCAGCTGCAGGAGCAGCAGGAGCAAAAGAACTGGGAACTGATCGCTACGAGGGTCCAAAAGCATAATAGCCAGCTGAGGGACGAGGTTATCGTTTTACAAAAGAAAGAGAAAGACCTTCAGAAGGCCCTTCTGATCGAACAGGAAAAAGCAAAGAAGTTCCATGAAAAATTGACCCAGGAAAGGGGCTGGCAGGAGAAGGAAGGGAAGGATCTTGAAAAAACGAACAAACAGCTGCAGGGATTGAAGGGTCAGCTTGTTGAGGCGCAGGAAAATTATGCGAAAGAGCACGCCGAGAATTTACGTTTCGATAGGGAATTGAACCAGAGGAAGACCGAGGTCAATGAACTTCAGGAGATCCGCCGCAAGCTCGAGCTGCAGGTCAAGGGTTTGACCGAAGAGGGGGTTGCGTTGCGCAGGGAAGTGGCTGAATTGAAAAGGGAAAACGCGGATCTGGCCAAGAAAAAGGAAGACACCGCGTGGGTCGCCAAGTCCGATTACCTTGAACTGGAGAAGAAGCTTAAAGAGGTTGAAAAAGAACGGGACAGGCTCAAGCAATGAACGAATTTCCTTTTGCCAAACGGACAGAGTGGCCGCTGACGGCCAATAAGATCACGCAAACGCTGGATTCTTTCAAGAAGCAGAATATACCTGTTCTTGACCTGACCGTCTCCAACCCCGCCGCCTGCGGCATCGCATTGCCGGAAAAAGAAATTCTGGAGGCCTTGCAATCAAAAGAAAACTTGACTTACCAGCCTGCGGCGCAGGGGCTTCAAGAGGCCCGCGAAGCCATCAGTGATTATTATGCGGCGCATCACAAAGTCGATCCCGAGAACATCTTTTTAACTTCAAGCACATCGGAAGGCTATGCCTTTTTATTCCGCCTTCTTGCCAACTACGGCGAACACATCCTTTTCCCGCAGCCGAGCTATCCTTTGTTCTCATTTTTAGGCGACCTTAGCGACATCGTCATCGATAATTATTCCTTGATCAAAGACAAGGATTGGGCGCCGGATTGGGAAGGGCTGCCGCAGAAAATAGATGCCTTTACAAAGGCCGTTGTCGTGGTCAATCCCAACAACCCGACGGGCTCTTACCTGCATGCAAAGGAGCAGGAAAAGCTCAACAAGGTGTGTTCGTATTACCGTTTGGCCGTCATCAGCGATGAGGTTTTCTGGGATTATCCGCTTGAACGTGATAAAGACGCCGTCAGCATGGTAGCGAACAAAGGCGCCTTGACCTTTACCTTAGGCGGCCTTTCGAAAGCTTTGGGCCTGCCCCAGATGAAACTTTCCTGGATCGTGGTGAGCGGCCCCGATCAACTTGTGAGCGAGGCCAAAAAGCGCCTGGAGGTGATCGCGGATACGTTCCTTTCGGTCAACACGCCCGTCCAGAACGCGCTGCGTAGCTGGTTCACCCATAAAGATGCGATCCAGGGTCAGATCCGGCAAAGGATCACCAATAACTATGAATTTTTGAAAAAAGAAGTGGCGGGACTTAAGGGCGTCCAATTATTAAAAGCGCAGGGCGGCTGGTACGCCATCCTGCAGCTTGTCAATTCCGGAAAAAATGAGGAAGAATGGGTCTTAAAGCTTCTGTCCAAATATCACCTTTTTGTGCACCCGGGGTATTTTTTTGATTTTGAGGAAGAGCCTTACTTAGTCGTCAGCTTATTGACCGATCCGCCAATTTTTAAAGAGGGTATCGAGCGCCTGCTAAGCCGCATCGAACAAGAAGTGTCATAAAGATTGAAAAACAAGGCTCTTCTGATAAGATAACTATCGTTGACATTTGATGGCGGAGAATTGTATGGCGAAGACAAAAGTTTTGATGGCCGATGATGAACAGGATGTCGTTGAAGTGATGGCCAAGCATGTCAGCGAAGCCGGTTACGACAGCGTGATCGCCTTTGACGGGGAAGACGCGTGGCGCAAGATCCAAAGCGAGCTTCCCGACGTCGTCTTGCTGGACATCAACATGCCGGGGATGAACGGTTTCGAGGTATTGCAGGCTTTGCGCCAGCAGAACGCAATACGCAAATGGATCCCTGTCATCATCATCTCGGCCCGCAAGGAACTCAAGGACGTCCAGAAAGGATTTGATCTGGACGCTGACCACTATATCACCAAGCCCTGCACGATCCAAGACGTGTTAAAGGCCGTTCAACTGATGGTGCAACTGATCCCCCAGCATAAATCCAAGAATGAGGCGTAATGGCGGGGCCATGATGAATGAGCGTCCGGACCCATGAAGATCCTTTTTTACTTAATCGGCTTTGGCCTTTTGTTCGTCCTTTATGTCCGTTTTTTGGAGAATAGGATGTTGTTCGTGCCCGCGAGGGAAGTTCTCGCCGACCCATCGCGGATCGGATTGGATTTTGAGGACGTGATGTTCACAACACATGACGGCCTTCGCCTGAATGGGTGGCTCATCAAGGCGCCAAGGGCGCAGAGCACGTTGATCTTCTGCCACGGCAACGCCGGCAATATCGGGGACCGGCTGGGCAAGTTGGAAATTTTTCATGAGATCGGCGTCAATGTCCTGATATTTGATTACCGCGGTTACGGCAAAAGTGAAGGCGCGCCGACGGAAGCCGGGATATACGCGGATGCGATCGCGGTTTACGATTATCTCAAGGGACGTACGGATATCAACGCGGAAAAGATCATTGCCTACGGCGCCTCATTAGGTGGAGCCGTGGCCATCGATCTTTCGACACAGAGGGAGTTGGCCGCCCTCATCATTGATTCTTCTTTCACCAATGGGGCCGATATGGCCAAAAGGATCGTTCCTTTTGTCCCGTCTTTTATCATCGGCACTAAATTGGATTCGCTCCATAAGGTCGGCCGGATAAAAACGCCGAAGCTATTTTTTCACAGCCCCCACGATGAGATCGTGCCCTACGCGCTGGGGCGCAAGCTCTATGAGGCGGCCTTGGCGCCGAAAGAATTCGTCGATCTTACGGGCACGCATAACGAAGGCCTTTTTTCCAGTGAGGACATCTTCAAAGATAACTTAAAACGGTTCTTAACGGGTTATCATTTACTTTAATGCCTGAGATCATCAGTAGCGTCACCAATCCTAAGATCAAACATATCGTTGCGCTGCGCGACCGGCGCAGCCGCAAGCAGGATGATTTGACCATCATCGAAGGCGAACGGGAGATCTGGATGGCGTTGGAAGCCAAGGTGGATGTGCGGGAATTATATTGGTTTGGTGAGTCCCAAGACCCGCTTAAAGCCAAGATCATGGACCGGTTGAATTCAGCCAAGAAACCCATTTATGAAACATCGGCGCCTGTCTTTAAGAAGATCGCTTATGGCGATAGAGAACAGGGCTTATTATGTTTGGCCAAAGTGGCAGAGCTTGGCTTGAATGATATGCCGAAGAAAGAAAAGGCAGTTTATGTGGTGATCGAGCGCGTTGAAAAGCCGGGCAATTTAGGGGCGATCCTGCGCAGCTGCGACGGCGCCGGGGCTGATGCGGTCATCGTCTGCGACCCATCCACCGATATCCATAACCCCAACGCGATCCGCTCCAGCCTGGGCACGGTCTTTACCATGAAAGTCGCCGTGACAACGAGCGACAAAGCGTATGAATTCCTTAAGAAAAATAACGTTGAGGTCATTGCCACCTCGCCTCAGGCAAAAAAATTATATACCCAGATTGACGTCAACAAGTCCTTGGCGCTCATCGTCGGCAGTGAAAGGGAAGGCTTAAGCCCGTTCTGGCTGCGCAAGGCGCAGCAAACGCTTCGTATCCCGATGAAAGGCCGCGTCGATTCCTTGAACGTCTCTGTCTCAACCGCTATCGTGCTATATGAGATCAACCGTCAACGATCCCAGTAAGATTCGTTTGCAGGTCTTTCTTTCCCGCAACGGCGTTTGCTCCCGGCGGGAGGCGATGAAGATCATCCAGGAAGGCCGCGTGTCGGTCAATGGCAAGAATATCAGGGAGCCGTCCGTGCTCATTGACCCGTTGAAAGATAAGGCCTTCGTTGACGGCAAGCCGGTCGTGACCAAGCAGTTTAAGTATGTGATGTTAAATAAACCCGCCGGTTACGTGACGACCAAAGAGGACGTGCATGCGGAAAAAACAGTCTTTGACCTGCTTCCGGCTTCTTTGTCCTACCTGGTGCCGGTGGGGCGGCTGGATAAAAATACCGAAGGGCTTTTGCTTTTCACCAACGACGGCGATGTGACGTTCCATCTTACGCACCCGCGTTTTGAGATCGTAAAGACGTATGAGGTGGCTATTCAAGGGGCATTGGATGAAAAGACAAAGGAACAATTGGAGCAGGGAGTCGTCCTGGAAGGGAAGAAAACAGCGCCGGCAAAGATCCGCCTTCTCACATCAACCGCCCTTCGCAGCGATTTGACCATTGAGATCCATGAAGGCCGCAAGCGCCAGGTCAGGTTAATGTTCGGCAAAGTGAGGCATAAAGTGCTTTACTTAAAGAGGCTCACGCAGGGGCCGCTGCAATTGGGAAGCTTGGAAAAAGGGAAATGGCGCGATCTGACCGAGGCGGAGATCAGTGCCGTAAGGAAACTCATTAAGCGATGATCACGATCAACAATTTGAACATGGGCTTCACCAACCGGACACTCTTTAAGGACGTCTCGTTGAGCATTTTCCCGAACGAAAAGATCGGCTTGACCGGCCCCAACGGCTCGGGAAAGACGACGCTTTTCTCTATTATATTGGGCGAACAGGAATCGATAGCGGGAAGTGTTACGGTCCAGAAAAACCTTCGTATCGGGTTTTTGCCGCAAGAGGCCAAATACCAGTCGTCCAAGACCGTCATGGAAGAGATGACCGAAGGGGATGACCATATCCGCCGGATCATGGATGAAAAGCGCAAACTCGAAGATGAGCACAGGGCGGACTCGCCGCGTTACGGGGACATCATGGAGGAGATGGAGCATCTGGGCGTTTACGAATTGGAGCACAAGGCCGAGAAGATCTTGACCGGCTTGGGCTTCAAGCCGGAAGATTTCCACCGGCCGATCAAAGACCTAAGCGGCGGCTGGCAGATGCGAACACTTCTGGCGAAAATGCTCGTGTACCCGTTCGACCTTCTTTTATTGGACGAGCCCACCAACCATTTGGATCTGCCGGCTACACTTTGGCTCAAAGAGTTCCTTAAAACATACCCCGGTTCTTTTATCCTGATTTCCCACGACCGCGTTTTCCTGAATGAGGTCACCAATTACACGATCGTCCTGGAGAACCAGCGGGTGTTCAAGGTCAAGGGCAATTATGAAGCCTTTGAGCTCCAGCGGGGGATCGAGAACAAGACGCTGGAGAAGAAGCAAAAGGTCGTCGAAAAAAAAAGGGAACAGCTCGAGCGTTTTGCCCAGCGCTTCCACGCCCAGCCGAACCGCGCCTCAGCGGTGCGCAACAAGCGCAAGATGATCGAGCGGCTGGAGAATATCGAGCTGCCGCAGGAGTACAAGACCATTTCGGATTTCGGTTTTTCAGATATCAAGCGCAGCGGTTACCAGGTGGTCACGATGGACAAGATCTACAAATCCTACGCCGATAAGCAGGTCTATAAGGACATGCATTTTGAGATCATCCGCGGGCAGAAGGTCTGTCTGGTCGGGCCCAACGGTGCGGGTAAATCAACGCTCATGAAAATGCTGGCGGGCACGATCAAGCCTGACAGCGGGGACATCAAATTCGGCCATCAGGTGGATGTCGGGTATTATTCGCAGGCGCGGCTCGATGTCTTGAATCCCGAGCGCAACGCCTTTGAGGAAGTGCTAGCTTCCGCCCCGCAGGGAACGCAGGCGGTGAGAGCCCGCAGCCTCCTGGGGCTTTTTAATTTTCACGGGGATGATGTATTCAAGCAGGTAAAGGTCCTCTCCGGAGGCGAGAAAAGCCGGTTGATCCTGGCGAAATTGTTGATCGACCCGCCGAATTTCATGCTTCTCGATGAGCCGACAACCCATTTGGATTTGGACGGCATCAAAGCTTTGACCAAGGCCTTTCAGCAGTTCGAAGGCACGGTGTGTTTTATCAGCCACGATCTGTACTTCATCAAGGAGATCGCCAATTGTATCGTTGATGTCCAGCAGGGTCAGCTCACCACGTATTTGGGAGGGCTTGATTATTATTTGGAGAAAAAGCAGGGCAAGGAAGACGCGGCCATGAAAGAAAAGAAGGGCCTTGCCAAAGAAGCGGCTTCCGCGGGGAAGCATTCCGCGAAAAAAGACGGCGGCGCATCCAAGGCCAGCGAGGCGCACGATGAGCTCCATCAAAAGCACAAACAGGCCCTCAAGCGCAAAGAGCACATCAAGAAAGAGATCATCCTTCTTCAAAAGGAATTCAAGGACCTGGAAATGGAAAGCTATGTGAAGTCCCGCCATTTGTCCCAATCTTTTGACAAACGCGATGAAACAACGCTTAAAGAATATGGCCAGCGGCTCAAAGAGATCCAGCGCCGGCAAAGGGAGATCGAAAGCACCATCAAGCAATTGGAAGAAGAGAAAATCAGAATCAGCCGTTAGCCCGTTTGGGATTTTGTGCTACAATGAATTTATTGAAATGAATAAGAGATCGATCCTACCTTTAGTTTTCATCTTACTCTGCGGCTGCGCCAAGGTGCAGCACATGGACCAGTTACTGACCTTAAAAGCGGTTTCCGATGAGCAGGCGGCCATGTCCAAGGAAGTGGAAGCCGTTAATAAAAAATTCGATGAATTGGTTTCCATTGTCAAATCCGGCGAGATCAGCCAGTACAAAACACAACGCAGCGTCCGCAAGAAATTCGGCGATCCGATCCTGATCGACCAGCAAGATAAGGACGGTTCCGCCCTTCAAGTCTGGTTGTACCGTTACGCCACCAAGTTTTTCGGCTCCGATAAGGTCTATTTGTATTTTGACACCGAAGGCAATCTAAAAAATTGGGATTACGTCCAAGCCAAGGAAGAGGTGCAAAATGAGCAAATCAGGCAAGAAACCCCGGGTTAAATTCAATCCGCGCCAGTTCGAAGCCGGCGCCCAACAATCCGCCAAGAAAGATAAGGACGATTTCAATTTCGAAGAGTTCGCCCGCATGAAAACGCGCGGGAAGAGGGCATGGTAGCTCCAAAGAAGGCGATCCTTTCTCTTATATATAAGAGGCTGCACGGATCATTCGGCCCCCAGCATTGGTGGCCCGCCACCCCGCTGAAGCGTGGTGGCGAGGCTCGCCCCATCAGGAAAACGGCTCGTGGGCGGCCGGCTGATCCCATTGAGGTCATGGTCGGCGCCATTCTCACCCAGAACACCAACTGGGGCAATGTCGAGAAGGCGATCGCGAATTTAAAAAGGCAAGGCATATGCACACCCGCCGCAGTTAAACGTATCTCCTATAAGAAACTCGCTTCCCTCATCAAACCCGCCGGTTATTTTAATGTAAAGGCGAGAAGGCTTAAGAATTTTGTCCGGTTCCTTTTTAAAGAATATAAAGGTGACATCCGACGCATGAAAAAAGATGAGCTTACCGTATTGCGCCCCAAGCTTCTTTCGGTGAACGGGATCGGGCCCGAGACAGCGGATTCGATCCTACTCTACGCGCTGGATAAGCCAACTTTTGTCGTTGACGCCTACACCAAACGGATCTTTTCCAGGCACCATCTTTGTAGCGCAAATGACACGTACCATCAAGTCCAGGAGCTCTTTAGCAAAGCGCTAAAGCCCAATGTCAAAACTTTTAACGAATACCACGCTCTCATCGTGCGGTTGGGAAAGGACTTCTGCAAGCCCAAAGCCCGTTGCTCATCCTGCCCGCTCAATTTCCTTAATCGGGAAAGGCGCTACAAAAGGTTTCGTTTTAGCCCATAATTTCCCTTCTCAAATCCTACTTCCGCCGTTAAAATAAGCGGTAATTGATAAGGGGCCCGATGCACGATTCTTTCTTAAGATCAGTTGTATTTTTTTCCTGCCTATTAGGTTTTGCCGTGAGTGTTGCCGCACAGGAGGTGGCGCCGATGAAAGTTACAAGTCCCGCGTTTTCGCATAACCAGTCGATCCCTAAAAAGTTCACCTGCCAGGGGGATGACATCAATCCCATCCTAACGATCGAAGATCTGCCAAAAGGAACTGTCACGCTAGTTTTGATCAATGATGATCCAGATGCGCCCGGTGGCACGTGGGACCATTGGATCGTTTATGATATCGCGCCCACGGCTTCGATCGCCGAGGATTCTACTCCCGGCACGCAGGGAAAAAACAGCTGGGGACGTAACGACTACGGCGGTCCGTGCCCACCCAGCGGCACGCACCGTTATTTTTTCAAAGTGTACGCGCTTGATGTGAAGCTGAATTTACCCGAAGGTGCGACAAAGGCAAAAGTGGAGACGGCCATGAAAGGCCACATCCTCGCGCAGGCGGAGATGATAGGGCTGTATAAGAAGTAGGGGCACAGCGCGCTGTGCCCGTACAATATTGTTATTTTTATTTTAGGTGGGGTCAAGAGAAAAGAGAAGAGAGAAGGGGACAAAGAGAAAAGAGAAGGGGACAGGACACCGTTAAGGGACAGGGCAGTTGATTGAGGTGTCCCTTGGGAGCGTCCTGTCCCCTTCATCTTGTCCCCTTCATCGTTCATTCTTCATTTTCATTGATAGGAAGCGGTATAACAGCAGAATAGGAGGAATACAATGAGAGTACTACTGAAGATCGAATTACCCACAGAAAAAGCCAACACATTGGCCAGTGGTGGCCTCTTGGGCGGGACCATCAAAACAATTCTGGATGAGCAAAAGCCCGAGGCGGCCTATTTTATCGAGATGAACGGACGGCGCACCGGGATCATTGTCCTGAATCTGGCGGAGGAATCGCAGATCCCCGCGACGGTAGAGCCCTGGTTTCTGGCCTTCAACGCCAGCGTGGAGATCCACCCGGCGATGGTCCTTGCCGATCTGGCCAAGGGTGGTGCGGCGATCGATAAGGCGGCCAAAAAGTACGGCAACATTCCAGTCGCCGTCTAAAAATAAATGGAGAAGGGAGAAGTGGACCCCGCAAAACGGCATTTGGCGGGGCTGCTCACTGCGTTCGCTGCAGGTAGCCTCGGGGAAATTACCTGGCACCTTCTTTTCTTGGAGCATCCCCAAAACGGCGCCTATCACCCATCTTTTTATCTTTTATCTTTTATCTTTTATCTTTTTAGATTTATAATAAAAAAACAACGTCAAATCCTGGGAGGCCGTCGTATTGCCGAACAACAACAGGCTCGTTAAATTAACTCCCCCCAACGGGGAAAAGAAGGTGCTGGTGCACTGCTGCTGCGCGCCCTGTTCGGGCTATATCATCGACACACTCCTTTATTCCGGGATCGATCTCACGCTCTTGTTTTACAATCCGAATGTCCATCCCCAAGAGGAGTATGAGCTGAGAAAAGGGCACGTCATCCGTTACGCGAAAAAAAAGAATGTCCCGTTCGTGGACGCCGGTTACGATCCGCAGGAGTGGCTGAAGCGGATCAGGGGCCTTGAAAAAGCGCCCGAGCGGGGGCTTCGCTGCGCGATGTGCTTCGATATGCGCCTCGAGCTCACGGCCCTCTATGCCCACGAACATCATTTCAAGGTATTCGCGACCAGCTGCGGCATTGCCCGCTGGAAGAATATGGACCAGGTCAACGCCTGCGGGGAGGCGGTCGCCGCCAAATATCCCGGATTGACCTTCTGGGGGCACGACTGGCGCAAGAACAGCGGTTCGCTGATGATGTATGAGGTTTCGAAAAGGGAAAAATTCTATAAGCAGGAATATTGCGGCTGCATGTTCTCGATGTTCGCAGAAAATACCAAACGCCAACAGCGGGGGCGGGACGTGATCAAGCACGGCGAAAATTATTATTAACCCGCTCAGTCACCAGTAGGAGAAGGGGACAGGACACTCCCAAGGGACAGCCCCTAAATTCTATATTTAATCACCCTGTCCCCTCTCAGTGTCCTGCCCCCCTTTTTTTTCTTTTTTTGCCGCCAAGCTCGGCGCCTTTGTGGCAAATATAAAAAATAGAGCAGGGGAAGTGAAATAAAATGTCCAAGCATTTCAAAATATTCCTGTTGGCTTTGGCCCTCGGCGCACTGGTATTTTCAATAAGCCGATTTGTTGCGTATGTCTCCAAAAAAGACGTTGCGGACGCGAAGCTGACCTACGATTATGTTTCGCCGGCGTATCATATCGACAGGATCTACAAGTCCATGCAGGGGCCCTCGAGCACGGAATCGTTTCTCTTGGGTGATGAAAATGATGATGAACTGTTATGGATCACAGGGATGCGGGTCCAGATGGTCGAAGCCGACGGCGCGACACCCACCTCCAACGACTTTATGTGCCATACGAACCTGAATTTTGACCTAAACAGCCGCAAGCTGTGGTCGGGCAATGTTTCCATTTCCTTCCCGCGGATCGTGACGCTTTCCCAAGGGCAATACACGATGATACTGCCGAAAGGTTTCGGCATCCCCGTCAGGGCCAATGAACCCCTGTCCATGATGACGCAAGCGTTGAATCTTAATATCAACAATCCCGACAAACGCCTCAGGCACAAGGTCACGATCGATTACGTGCGCGACAGCGATCTTAGAAAACCTCTGGTGCCCTTGTACACAACGGCCGCTCAGGTTTTGGTATTGGTGAAGGGGGACACGCCTTATTACAAGGTGGTCAATCCCGATCCGGCTGCTCACGGGCCCGGCTGTTCCCTGGGACAGGCGGCCTTGAACGGCATCTATAAGGATATCAACGGCAACGAATTCACCGGGCATTGGGTCGTCAAATCCGGCCGGGAGATTAACTCCACCTCGATCACGGAGAATTTGAAGCTCCAATATGACACGACCATTCACTATATAGAAGTGCATCTGCATCCCTTTGCCGAGTCCTTGGCCCTGGTTGATCGGACCGAGGGCAAAGAACTTTTCAGAAGCCATGCCCAGAATCACCGGGACCGGCTGGGGCTTGAGCGGGTTGAGTACTTCTCGAGTGTCGAAGGCATCCCGATCTATAAAGACCATGAATACGAACTGGTCAGTACCTATGATAATAAATCCGCCGAGAACAGCGATGCCATGGCGCACATGGTGCTTTTTTTGAAAGATAAGCAATTCCTGAAATAAATGGGGGACACCAGTTTTCCTATGACAATAAGGAGGAAGAGATGATGTTCAAACATTCTAAATACTCTTTTATTTTTTTGATTATGATAACCAGCTTTCTATCCATCAGCCTTATCGGTTGCGAGAAGCGCAAAGAAGTGATCAGCGTGACCGTTGAGAGCGGCGCCGTAAAAAATAACCAACCCACTGCGCCGACCCAGTTGAGCAAGGATGCCGATGAGCTCATGGCGGATGAAAATAGCGGCATCGTCAGTTTCGAGTTTTCTTCCCGCCAGGTTTCAGGCCTTGCCAGGAAAAGTTTGTCCCGGGAGGAGATCATTCAATCCATGGCGGAGGCCGTTGCCGGCATCGAGGATGATATGAAGGCGAAGAATATGGTGATCGACATGGTGAGCGGGGCCGGTTTTAAGCTGACAGCCGCGGAGTTCATCCTCATTTTGGGATCCGCCCATATATCTGATTCGTTTTATTACGCGAACGCGGTCATGCTCGCGGCCCCTTATTTGGCGTATCCTTTGAGCGAGAAGGACATGTGGAAGATCGCCGACCCGGTGGCTGATGAGCACTACCGTTATAAACTACTTAACGATCTCAAGCGGGAGCAGGCAAAAAACCAATAGGGCGCCCCACAAGGCGCTTTACATTTTTTGCGGCGAGGCTTATACTGGTAACAAATAGCAACCCACATCACAAGGAGATCCTATGTTAGCTTGTAATATGCACTATATGCAAATGGGTTTATCTGACAGCATCATGTATTTTGGCCTTAAGGTGTTTTTGCTGGCCTGGATCATTTTCGTCCCAATCGTTATCACCTCACGGCTTGAAAAAATCATCAAATTGCTTCAGGATAAGAAATAAGTTAAGGAAAGTCTTATGGATAATGTTTTATGGATCGGTATTGCCAGTTTTGTTATCGCCGGAGTTTTGTTCACCGTGTTTTTTGCCATTTTTAACTTAATGAAAAGGCAAATTGCCCACGAAGTCAGAAGCAGCCAGGAGCAGTTTTTACAACTCGCTAAGCAGCAATTCGCAACCGATCAAAGCAAAGCAACGGGAGAACTGGAAACAAAGAAACAGGCTATCACATCAAGTATTGATCAATTAAAAGAAGAGCTGGAGAAATATAAGAAGATGGTCCATGACTTCGAAAGGGATCGGCAGCAAAAATATGGTAATTTGGAGTACGAACTTAAAAATGCGAACAAGACAACTCTTAATCTTCAAGAAACTACCAATAAACTAAATAATATATTGGGTAATGTGAAACTGCGCGGCCAGTGGGGGGAGCGTATGGCGGAGGACATCATCCGCTATGCCGGGCTTATCGAAGGTGTCAATTATCGTAAACAAACTAAACTATCCACCACAACCACCAAGCCCGACTATACGTTTCTATTGCCCGATGAGCACATTATTAACATGGATGTGAAATTCCCTCTTGATAATTATCTTAATATGGTCAATATCGGGGATGTTTCTTTGAAAGAACGATATTTAAAAGATTTTGAGCGTAACGTCAAAGACCGCATCAAGGAAATCCAAGGTCGCGATTATATCAATCCTCAAGAGAACACTTTGGATTTCGTGCTTCTTTTTATTCCCAATGAGCAGGTTTTTGGCTTCATTCAGGATCAAATGCCGGGGTTGATGGATGAGGCTCTCAAACAAAAGGTTGTTCTATGTTCACCATTTACGCTCTATGCGATGCTTTGTATTATCCGTCAGGCTTATGAGCATTTTCGTTTTGAGAAAGACATTAAAAAAATCATTCAGCTTATCGATCAGTTCAGCCGTTATTACGAGGGTTTCAAGACAAGGTTTGAGAAGTTGGGTGAATCTATCGGAAAGCTGGAAGAAACCTATGAAGACGTCAAAACGAAAAGTTTCAAGAATCTGGATGCAAAAATCCGTCATATCGAAGACTATAAGAAGGGTAAGAAGCTTTCTCCGGTTGAATCCGATGATATATTGATTGATCTCTCGCCAGAGCCTGTTGATGATGATGCTGTTGTTTAAAGACGTTTTCCCAGCCCATATTCTGGCGTACACTTCGGACCGCTCGGTCAATTACGCTTTCCCACCGGGAAGTTATCAATTAAGCCAACAACAACGCCAAGCCTTAAATGCCGAGTTGCCGGTCAGCTTGACGGATGTGGTTAACATCCATCAGGTCCATGGCGACCGGGTCGTTATCGCAAGCAAAAACAAATTGTCCAAACTTGATGCGGTTGAAGAAGCGGATGCCTTGGTGACCAACCAGAAAAATTTGGCGATTGTCATCAGGACAGCGGATTGTTTGCCGGTTTTTTTGTATGATCCGGCGCACGAGGCCATCGCCATCGCCCATTGCGGATGGAAGAGCACGTATCTTCATATCCTCAAGAATGTCATGATCGTGATGAAAAATCAGTTCGCCACGCGCTCGGCGGATTTAAGGGTCGCTTTCGGCCCCGCTATCCGCGCACAGCATTATGAAGTGGGGGAGGAGTTCAAGGAGTATTTCCCCAATGATTTTATCGAGAAGAACGATTGCCTTTATCTGGATCTGGTCCAGGCTAACAGGAAAGAGCTCCTGTCCCAAGGCGTTACCGAGAAAAATGTTTACGATTGCGGCGTATGCACGTATGCGGATGAAAACTGTTTTTCCCACCGCAGAGAAAAGGGAAAAGCCGGTAGAATGATATCTTTAATGATGATAAAATCCTGATTATATTTGGAGGCGCGGTGATGTACATCGTTGTTCTGGTGACGGCGAAAGACAAGCGGCAGGCGAAGGCGATCGCCAAGAAACTCCTCAAAGAAAAATTGATCGCCTGCGCCAATATCGTGGAAAACGTTCAATCGCTTTTCTGGTGGGATGGCAAGATCGATGGATCGAAAGAGGCGCTGCTTCTTTTAAAGACCAAGCGTGGTTTATTCGGCAAGTTGGCCAAGGCGGTAAAAGCGTTGCATACTTATGATGTGCCCGAAATCATTGCGTTACCGATTATAAAAGGGTATAATCCCTATCTTCGTTGGATTGGTAAGTCAACAAAGGATAAGTAAACGCATGATGACGTTCAAACAAACCACAGGTTTAATTATTTGTTCCGCGATGCTCTTCGCCGCGCCGGCGCAGGCCCAGTTTTTCGTTTTCGAGAACCCGCTGGTCGGCAAACAGGCGCCTGATTTTACCGCCAGCACCTTAAACAGCGGCAAGATCTCGATGAGCCAGTTCCGCGACGGCCAAAGCGCCATCATTTTCTTTTGGGCGACGTGGTGCCCGCATTGCCGCAAGCAACTGAAAGAGCTGGCCGAGAAAAAGCAAGAGTTAACGCAAAAGGGCATTAAGATCATCTTGGTCGACATTCAGGAGAACGCCCAGCAGGTCAAGGGCTATATGGACAAGAACAGAATCGATTATGAGGTCTTTCTTGATGAAGACCAATCGATAGCCGAGAATTTCGGCATCGTCGGGGTTCCCACCTTCTTCTTCCTCAATAAAGACGGCGTCATCAAGGCCGTCGAACACGAGATCCCTTCCGATTATGAGAAGATCCTCGCCCAGAAATAATCAAGGGGACTTACTGGCTTTGGGCCTGCTGTTTCAAAGCCGAGATGTTGTCGATCAGGTTGGATTCAAGCCGCAGGCGGGAGAGGAATTCGCTGAAGATCTCGTTTCGTTCTCGGTCCAGAAGGACCTGCGCGATCTCGTCTTTAAGCTGTTCGTATTCCTCTTCAGTGGCGGCGGTGTAGCCGTCCAGGTGTAAAATGTAAAAGCCGTTGGGCTCTTCAATGACGTCGCTGATCTTGTTCTCTTGCGTCAGGGCGAAGGCGGCTTCCTGAAAGGCTTTGGAAATGCCGATAGCGGGCAGGTATTGCCCACGTTTAAAGACCGGCGTCTGGTCCAGTTCAAGCCCCAGCGCTTTGGCGGCATTGGCGAAATCATAGGGAAGCGTTTTTTGGTATTCAACTTTGAGCGCTGCCAGCAATTCCTCGGCTTTTTTCTTGGTAATGTCCATCGCGGCGTTTCTCAGGACGGCATCTTTGACCTTTTCCTGGGCCTCTTCGTATTCGGGGACATACGCTTCTTTTTTCTCCGTGACCTTGGCGATAAAATAACCGTTCGATGTTTCGTAAGGTTCGCTGATCTCCTGCGCGTCTAACTCGAACAGGCGCTTGAGAAGCTCGTAGGACATGCCCATGCCGAGGTTGGGGTTTTCCATGCTGAAAAAGCCGGACGATTGGGCCGTTAGGCCATGGGCCTGGGCCGCCTCGGCCATGTTGGGGTTGGTTTTCAGCTCTTCATAAATGATTGCGGCCAGTTCAGCGGTCTTCTTTTTCTCCTCGAGCTGTTCGGGGGTTGCGTCTTCCGCGGTCGCGGTAGCGGAGGTCGTAAGGGAATCTTCGTTAAAGGCAAAGGGCAATTGGATATATTCGACATTGATGCTTGAGGGGACGCCGAAATCGAATTTATGCTCTTCATAATAGGCTTTGGCCTCTTCCTCGTTATAGGAGACCTCGCTTTTATAGGTGTCGGGTGAGATAAAGACGTAGCTTGCCTGGACCTTTTCGTTTTGTTTCTTGAACTCTTGGCGGATATCTTCCTCTAATACGTTGGCGGTAAAAGTCTCCTCGATGAAGAGGCGGCTGAGCTTAAGGGACTTGCGGATGCTTTCTTCAAATTCGCGCGGCTCTATCTTGAAAATGTAGCGGACAATGTCGCGGTATAGCAGGGAGTCGAATTGGCCGTCCCGCTGGAAGAAGCCGTATTGCTTGACGGTATTGATGACGTCCTCGTCCTTGATAGCGATCCTCCGTCGGTTGGCCTCATAAAGCAGGATCAGCCGGTCCCACGTATCGGCGTCCAAGTTACGGTACTGGATGTAGTCGTTGAATTGGTCCCCGTAGCGGATGAGCGCCTGGACGCGCACGTCGCGGTAGGCTTTTTCAAATTCCTGAAAACTGACGTTCTTGCCGAAGAGGGTGCCGGCGTAGGAGGTCTGTTGGGTGCCTGTCAAGAGATAGGCGGTGCCGAAAAACCCGAAAGAGATGATGATGACAACCGCAATGAACCAAAGGATTTTTTTGGCGACGCCTTTTCTGCGCAGGATTTTAAGCATTCAGATACCCCAAGTGTTTAGGAAATTTGTGGTTGATTATATCCATGAAACCGCCCTTTGACAAGTGTTTTTCCAAGGCTTGAATCTGCGCCCCCAACAGAAAATGTCTTTTGGGTTCTTGATTTAGCTTTTATCTATGCCTATACTTAAAGGGTAAAATGAATTATCTTTACAAGAGAAGGGGCAGTCGTTATAATAATTTCACTTTTTCTTAAGTTTATTGAATTAAAGACATTAAGGCGTAAAAAACGATGAAAAGTTCGAGAAAATTAAGATTGGGCTTGCCGAAAGGCAGCTTACAGGATGCCACCTTCAAGGTGTTTGAGCGGGCGGGCTTCAAGATATTCATTTCCAGCCGTTCGTATTTTCCCACCATTGATGACGTCGAGATTGAGCCGATCCTTCTGCGGGCGCAGGAGATGTCGCGTTATGTCGAAGACGGCACGCTGGATTGCGGGCTGACCGGCTCGGATTGGGTCGGTGAAAACAACTCCGATGTCGCCGCTTTGGCTGATCTCGTGTATGCCAAGCAAAGCGCGGTGAAGGTCAGGTGGGTGTTGGCCGTTCCGGAAAAGGCGGCGATCAAGTCCATTAAAGATCTGCAGGGAAAACGCATCGCCACCGAGCTGGTCGCGGTCACGAAAAATTATTTAAAGAAGAACAAAGTGAAGGCGGAAGTCGAGTTCAGCTGGGGCGCGACCGAGGCCAAGGTCGCCGACGGATTAGTTGATGCCGTTGTCGAATTGACGGAAACGGGCAGCAGCCTGCGCGCGCACAAGTTAAAGATCGTGGATACCGTTTGTGAATCGGTGACCCAGTTCATCGCCAATAAAGATGCGCTTAAGGATGCCTGGAAGAAAGCCAAGATGGAGCAGATCTGCATGCTGCTGCAAGGGGCCATCAGAGCGAACAATATGGTCGGCTTAAAGATGAACCTTCAGAAGAAAAATATCAAGAAAGTCTTGGGTCTTTTGCCGTCTTTAAAGAACCCGACGATCTCCCACTTGGCGGATGAGAAATGGGTGGCCGTTGAAACGGTGATCGATGAAGGGACGGTGCGCACGCTCATTCCTAAGCTGAAAAGCGCCGGCGCCGAGGGGATTATTGAATATTCGTTAAACAAGATCATCGACTAACAAAGGTGAGTCACTATGCCGTGTGGCAGAAAAAGAAAAAGAAGAAAGATCAGGACGCATAAGAGGAAGAAGCTTAGAAAATCTTTGCGACACTTGAAGAAGCGAGACTGGAAATAAGCTTTTCTCGCGTTAATTGACCATGCGACCAATAGCACAGTGGATAAAATGGATCGGCTTAAGCATGGCGGGCATTTTTCTCTTTATCAACCCCGTTGATGCTTTTGTCACTGAGGACCGGGTGACCTTTTCCAAAAGTTTGGCCCATTATGCCATGGGCCAGATGTACGACCTGTTGGGCCTTCCCAACAGGGCGGTCCTCGAATACGAAGAAGCGGCCCAGTTCGACGACGCCAGCTACCTCATCCATTTACGCCTCGGGGCCAATTACGCCCGCCTGGACATGCTGGAAAAGGCCGAGTCGGAATTGAGGCTGGTCCGGCAATATAATGAGCAAGACCTGCAATCCCGTTATCTGCTGGCGCTGATTTATTCGACGCAAAAAGATTATGACAAAGCCGCCCAGGAGTATGAGTTCATCTTGAAATCCTTCTCGGAAGCGGAACCCAAGAACATCGAGATCTACGGTTATCTGGGCCAGCTGTATTACTCCCAAAAAAAATATAATCAGGCTATCGAGCAGTTCGAGAAGGTCCGTGAGATCGACCCTGAAAATGCCGATGTCCTCTATTTGTTAGGTTCGCTTTATCTGGAAGTGAAAGATAAAGAAAAGGCCATCGAGCTTTTAAAGCGTTCGGTCGAGATCAATCCCGATCACGACGGCAGCCTGAATACGCTCGGCTATCTTTACGCCGAGGATGGGCGCAATTTGGATGAGGCCGAGCGGTTGATCAGCCGGGCCCTGAAGGTCAGCCCCGACAACGGCGCCTACCTTGATAGTTTGGGCTGGGTCTATTACCAAAAAGAACAATATCAAAAGGCGTTGGATCTGTTTATCCGCGCCGATAAATCTTTGCAGGACCCGGTGATCTATGACCATATGGGAGACGCTTATTTCAAGCTTGGGCAATATGACCAGGCGCTGAAACACTGGGAACGGTCGCTGGAATTGTTGCCCGATCAGAAGCTGGTCCTTGAAAAGATCGAGAAGGTAAAAAGCATTCAAGCCCGCCAGATAGACAAAAAGTAACGAGCATTTTAGCATGCCCAAGCCGATCACGCTTAATTCGCCCGCCAAGCTGAACCTTTTCCTGAAAGTCCAAAACAAACGCCCTGACGGCTTCCACAATATCGTCACCGTTTTTCAGCGCATTGATCTATGCGATGAGCTGACGTTCACGGATAACAGCCACGGCAAGATTAAAATTATCTGCTTTCATCCGCACGTCCCCACCGGCCGGAAAAATATGATTTATAAAGCCATCCAATTGGTCCAAGGAACTTACGGGATCAAAAGAGGGGTCACGGTCCGTGTCAAAAAAAGGATCCCGGTGGCCGCTGGCTTGGCCGGCGGCTCCAGTAACGCCGCTACGACTTTAATGGCCCTTAATCGTTTGTGGAACCTTGATTTAAAGACGCCTCAGTTGGTGCGGTTGGCCCGCCAAATAGGCAGCGATGTCGCGTTTTTTCTCTATGACACTTCTTGGGCATTGGGAACCCGGCGGGGGGATGTGATCAAACCGTTAAATATCAAGACAAGGCTCACTCACGTACTGGTTGTCCCGTGCGTAAAACTGTATGCCTCTAAGGTTTATGGGGCTCTGAAAATCAAGTTGACAAAGAGAAGTGACAATGTTAATATTCTAATCCGCAATTTAAGTATTAGTAATATAAAGATATTCAGCTCTTTGATGATTAATGATTTGGAAACGGCGATTTTTCGACTGAAACCCAACCTACTTAAGTTAAAGCAGAAACTTAAGTTGCTAGATACTCAAGGGGTTATGATTTCTGGCAGCGGCCCCGCCGTCTTTGCGCTGATGAAGAATGCCCAGCAGGCAAGACGTTTGAAAACACGATTGGCCAGAATCTATTCTCAGGTATTTGTCGTAAGGACTTTCTGAGGGAAGGAGTTTAGGTCATGGAGGTCACAGAGATCCGGGTTTTTCTCAAGGAAGGGCAAGATAAGAAGTTGAAGGCCTACACCACGGTCACTTTCGATAATGCTTTTGTCGTGCGTAATATTAAAGTGATCCAGGGGCCTAACGGATTATTTATTGCCATGCCTTCGCGTAAGATGAAGTACCCATGTCCTAAATGCGGCTTTAAGAATGAGGTGGGCAGCAAACATTGTAATGGTTGCGGTTCGGCCATCTCCCTGCAGAGAGAGCCAGTTGACGTCGATGCAAAAGCAGAACATCGGGACATCGCACATCCCATTACGCAGGAATTCCGTGAATACCTCCAGTCCAAAATTCTTGATGCCTACAATCAGGAATTAAAAAGAGGCGGCGTCGGCCACAGCTACGAAATGAAGGGCGCTCCTGGGAATTCATCGTAGTAATAACCTGGATAAAAAACGATTTTGTTTTTTATGTTGCCCGGTGGTGTAATTGGTAACACAGCAGAATTTGGATCTGCTTTTCCAGGTTCGAACCCTGGCTGGGCAGTACTTCGAGCGAATGAGAAGCGTTGCGGCGAATGAGTCGAAGGGCATGATAGATTAAGGATATAAAGCTATGCGCGATTTAAGGACAATTGTTTTGGCGGCGGGCAAAGGGGCCCGGATGAAATCGGATATCCCGAAAGTGCTGCACCGGATCTGCGGGCGCCCCATCATTCAGTTCATTTTAGAAACCGTGAAAGCGGTCGGGTCTTTGAAAACGTATGTTGTTTTAGGCCACAAGATGGGCGATGTGAAGGCCTATCTTGACAAGGTGCACACGCTTATCGAGCAGCCCAAATTATTGGGGACGGCGGATGCGGTCAAAAGGGTCCAGCGGTATTTAGCCGGTTATCGGGGCGATGTCCTGATCCTTTGCGGCGATACGCCCTTGATCCGAAAGTCCGTTATTAAAGCACTGATCCGTAAGCACAGAAAATCCCAGGCTTCGGCGACCTTTTTGACGGCCGTTGTCCATGACCCGCAAGGTTATGGGCGTGTCATCCGGGATGAAAAGGAACATGTCGTTGCGATCCGTGAAGATAAAGATGCGACGGGTTTGGAGCGCAACATCGCCGAGATCAATACCGGTGTGTATTGCTTTAAATGCAAAGATCTCTATAGCGGCTTAAAACAAATCAAGGTCAATGAGAAGAAGAAAGAATTTTATCTGACGGATATCATTGAGCTGTTCTTTGAGACGGGGCTTAAAATCGACACGCTGGAAACGGAAGACCCAGGCGAAGCGTTGGGGATCAATACGCGCGAGGATTTGGCGTCGGCCGAGGAACTATTAAGAAAGCGGACGCTCAAAGATTTTATGGTGCAGGGCGTGACGATCATGGACCCCAAGACGACGTACATTGACGCGACCGTCAGGATCGGCAAAGATACGGTCATCCGCCCGTTCACTTTTATAGAGAAGGACGTCAAAGTCGGCAGTCAATGCGTGATTGGCCCCTTCGCCCATTTAAGGGAGGGGACGAAGCTCGGCAACCACGTTGAGATCGGGAATTTTACCGAGATCGTCCGGACCAAGATCGGCGATAAGACGCTCATGAAACATTTCAGTTATTTAGGTGACGCCTCGGTCGGATCGAGCGTGAATATCGGAGCGGGAACGGTAACGGCCAATTTTGACGGGCAGCAAAAGAACATGACCCGCATCGCCAATCATGCTTTTATCGGTTCCGATGCCGTTTTGATTTCACCGGTCAAGATCGGTAAAAGGGCTGTGGTGGGAGCAGGCAGCGTCGTTACGAGAGGCAAAAACGTCCCCGATGGCTGCACCGTGGTCGGGGTTCCGGCAAGAGCCGTGCCGAAGAAAAAGGACACATGAACGGATTAGCGGTTTGTACAGGCAATGCCAATCCTGAATTGGCCAAAAGCATTTGTAAACATCTTAAGATCAATTTGACGGATGTTCTGGTGTCCCGTTTTAGCGAAGGCGAGGTCCAGGTCCAGATCAAGCAAAATATCCGGGGCAAGGATGTCTTTATCGTCCAGCCGACATGTCCGCCGCCGAATGAAAGTTTAATGGAATTGTTGATCATGATCGATGCGGCCCGAAGGGCTTCCGCGCAGCGCATCACGGCCGTGATCCCTTATTATGGTTATGCGCGGCAGGACAGGAAAGACCAGCCGCGGGTCCCTATTACGGCCAAGTTGGTAGCGAATTTGATCGTGGCGGCAGGGGCGGACCGTGTTTTGACCATGGACCTGCACGCCAATCAGATCCAAGGATTTTTTGATATTCCCGTTGACCATTTGTATGCGATTAATGTTATCTGTGATCATTTTGGCAAAAAGAAACTTAAGAACGTGGTGGTGGTCTCGCCGGATGTCGGCGGTATCAAAATGGCCCGGGCTTATGCAAAACGGCTGGGGGCGGGCCTGGCGATCGTTGATAAGCGCCGCGAAAGCCCTGAAAAGACCGAAGTCATGCATATCTTAGGCGATGTGAAAGGCAAACATGCCGTTTTGGTCGATGATATTATCGCTACCGGCGGTTCGTTGGTTGAGGCCATCGAAGTGTTGAAGCAAGAAGGGGTAAAAGATGTTTATGCCGCCATCACTCACGGCGTTTTATCCGGGAAAGCGATCGAGCATATCAAAGAATGTACGCCGCTCAAGGAACTGGTTATTACCAACAGCATTCCTTTAAGCAAAGAAAAACAATTAAAGAAGATCACGGTCGTTTCGGTGGCTTCCTTGTTGGCGGACGCCATTCATCGTATCCATGATGAAGAATCGATCAGCATTCTTTTTGATGTAACCTATAAGTAAAGGCGGGAAAGGAAAAATGGAAGAAATAAAATTGGACGTGCAAATTAGAAATGAAGTCGGAAGCCGGGTCATCAGAAGTGTGCGCCGGGAAAATTTTATTCCCGCGGTCGTTTATGGGGGCGCTCAGAAGAGCCCGACGGTGATAAAGATCGATAAAAGGGTTTACGAAAAGTTTATGCGCGCCCATCGCGGGCAAAGCGTCCTTTTCCATCTCAATATTATGGAAGGGGAGAAGAAATTAAGGGATTATTCCGCTATTCTCAGGGACGAGCAACACCATCCTGTCCATGACCACCTTCTTCATCTTGATTTCCAGCGCATCAATTTAAAAGAGGAGATCGAAGTTAAAGTCCCTATTATGCCCAAGGGTGATGCCCCAGGCGTCAAAAAGCAGGGCGGGTCGTTGGACCAGCCGCTGCACGATCTGGATATCGTTTGTTTACCGATGGATATCCCGGATAAAATTAATGTTGATGTCTCTCATTTAAGCATCGGTGATGCGGTCCATGTGGGCGATCTGAAGCTGCCGCAGGGCGTGCGCACGAAGCACGATCCTTTGGCGATGGTTCTCTCCATTGTGCCGCCGATGAAAGAAGAGATCGAAGTCCCGGCGGAACAGCAAATAACGGAGCCGGAAGTCCTTAAGGAAAAGAAGCCTAAGCCTGGCGAGGAAGCGGTAGCGGGCGCCGAGGCTCCGGCCAAAGCGGAAAAGGCAGAGAAGAAGGAAGAGAAAAAGAAGGAAGAAAAGAAGTAAGTATTTGGGAATCGACGGAACCTTGACGCATTCGGCGACAAGCTCAATACTTGTCGCATTGGGGAATTTATCCGTTGAAGGCGGAAAACAAAACGTGGGCTTGTCGCTCTCAGTGTCAACACTGAGTATATCGACAGCTTTTCATAGGGATATACGAATGTGTTGACAAACACACGACTGATTGTTGGTTTAGGCAATCCCGGAAAAGATTACGAATACACGCGTCACAATATCGGGTTTTTGGTTGTTCGGCGCTTGGCCGAGCGTTTGGATTTCAAGTTCAAGGAAAGCTCTTTAACAAAAGGATTGTTGGCCGAGGGGGTTTACGATGGTACGGGCGTTTGTTTGCTGATGCCTTTAACATTCATGAACCATTCGGGACAGGCCGTAAAAAAAGTTTTGGAGAAGAAAGGGATCCCCCTTGAGCATCTGCTGGTCGTCTCGGATGATTTTCATCTGAGCTACGGGCAACTGCGGTTGCGCCCCGAAGGCAGCGACGGGGGGCATAACGGCTTAGGGTCCGTCATTCAAGAGCTGGGGGCGGAAGAATTCCCCCGGTTACGTTTGGGTATCGGCCGGCCCAAAGTGCAGAAGGATCTGACCGATTACGTGTTAGGTGAATTTACTAAACAAGAGCGTAAGATGCTGGGCCAGTTCACCGATTTGGCCGGCGACGGTTGTTTAGGGTGGGCGAAAGACGGGATAAAAAAGGCGATGGATCAGTTTAATCAAAGGAAAGAAAATGGAAAATAAAGAACTCATGAGAAAATATGAATTGATGGCGATCATTGATGCCAAGTTGGCCCAGGAAGAGAAAGACCGTATTTTTAAGGAAGTTGCCGACATCATTTCTCAAAATGGCGGCAAGGTCATCAATAGTCAGGTTTGGCTGGAGAAGCACCGGTTGACCTTTCCGATCAAAAAATGCAAGGAAGGCACGTACTATTTGGTTAATTTTGAAAGCGATGGAAGTATTAACGAAAAGGTCCGTTCACTTCTTAAATTAAATGAGCGTATCCTGCGTTTTGCATGGCAAAAGATCGAACCAAAAGTTCCCGAAGCGGTACGAAGCTAAAATTATTTAAAACGTCAAGCGATTGGTTGTTAAGGAGGAAGAAATGGCGAATTTGAACAAGGTTTTTTTAATCGGTAATTTAACGAGGGACCCGGAGTTGCGCTATACGCCGGGAGGGACTGCCGTGGCCAACCTGGGGCTCGCGGTCAACCGTAAATTCAAGGACAGTTCCGGCGAATTGAAAGAAGAGGTTTGTTTTCTGACGGTAACGGTTTGGGACAAGCAAGCGGAGGCCTGCTGCCAGTATTTGACCAAGGGCAAGCCTGTTTTTGTCGAAGGGGTTTTGCAATCCCGTTTCTGGGAAACACCCGAGGGACAAAAGCGCAGCGCCATCGATGTGCGCGCTGAGCGCGTCCAATTCCTGGGAAGTTACGGGCCGGCCAAGGAAAAAGAGGCACAAAAAGCGGAAGAGCAATTGGCGGATGCCACTTCCCCCAATAATAATAGCAGTAATAACGACGCGATCAAGCCTGAAGATATCGCATGGGATGAATAAAATGATGAATAATACTAGAAGACCAAAAAAGGGGTTCAGAGAGAAAAGGACGTTCAGGCCAAGAATGAACACGGCCCGGTTCCAAGTCCATAACAAAGCCGACATTGATTACAAAAATCTTAGTTTTATGCAACGATTTCTTAACGAGCGTGGGAAGATCGTTCCCCGGCGTATATCATGCATTTCGGCCAAGGAACAACGCTTGCTCTGCCACGCGATCAAACAGGCAAGATTCCTGGCTCTTTTACCAACGGGAGGAGTGAAAAAGTAATCATGGATATCATTCTCATACAAGATGTCCCCGCGTTAGGCAAAATCGGGGAAGTGGTGAAAGTCAAGGATGGTTATGCGCGTAATTTCCTTTTGCCTCACAACATGGCTTATTTGGCCACGCAGAGTAACCTTAAGCGCATTGAAGTCCAACAGAAGAAACGCCAGGAAGCCTCCGAGAAGACGAAGCAGGATGCGATGCAAGTGGCGGAAAAACTCAATAAAGTTTCTTGCACGGTCAATGTGGAAGTCAATGACTTAGATAAACTTTACGGGGCCGTGAGCGAAGCGGAAGTGGTCAAAGCCTTGGAAGTGGAAGGCTTTGAGATCGATAAGAAACAGGTCGTATTCGATAAATCCATTGAGGAATTAGGCATTTTTGACGTCGGCGTGAAGTTGCATCCCGAGGTAACGGCGAAAATACGACTATGGGTCACCAAGAAATAGATGTAAGGATCCCCCCTCAAAATGTCGAGGCCGAACGATCCGTTTTAGGGTCGATGCTCATCGATGAGGAAGCCATCGGTTTGGCCATCGAGATCCTCGATGAGTCTTGGTTTTACGATGAAGTCCACCGGAAGCTCTACCGGGCGGTTCTCGACCTCTACAATGTCCGCAAGAACGTTGATCTGGTCACCCTCACGGACAAGCTCAAAAGTGACGGTATTTTGGAAGAGGTCGGAGGCGTCTCCTACATTTCTTCCATCATCGATTTTGTCCCCACCTCGGCCAATGTCGAGCATTACGCCCAGATCGTCAAAGAAAAGGGCGTTTTAAGAAAGCTCATCCGCAACGCCACCCAGATCATCCATGACAGCTATGAATCAACCAAAGATATCGAAAGTGTGGTGGATAATGCCGAAAAGCTTATCTTTGAAGTCGCCGAGCTGAAACAGAAGACCAAGTCCCTTCATATCAAGGACCTGGTGCGCGAGAGTATCGAAAACCTCGACCATCTGTATAAAAGAAAAGAACATATCACCGGCATCGCAACGGGATTTGAAAAGATCGATTTTATGACCAGCGGTCTGCAAAATTCCGATTTGATCGTTGTGGCTGGCCGGCCGTCAATGGGAAAAAGCGCGTTGGCCGTTTCTATTGCGGAGAGCGTTGCGGTCACCCATAAGCGCTGTGTCGCGATCTTCAGCCTGGAGATGTCCAAGGAGCAGCTTGTCCAAAGAATGCTTTGTTCGCAGGCGCGGGTGGATGCGCATAAGGTCCGCAGCGGTTTTCTTTCACCGGCCGATTGGCCGAAATTAACGGCGGCCGCCGGTAAGCTGTCCGAATCTTCCATTGTTATTGATGATACGCCGGCCATCTCCGCCTTGGAGCTTCGGGCCAAGGCCCGGCGCCTGAAAGCGAATCAACATATTGATTTAATTATCCTGGATTATCTGCAGTTGATGAGAGGCTCAACGAAGGTGGATAGCCGCCAGCAGGAAATCTCCGAGATCTCGCGTTCCATCAAAGCCTTGGCGCGGGAACTCAATATTCCGATCATTGCCCTCAGCCAACTCTCCCGCGCGGTTGAGTCCCGCATGGATCATCGGCCGCAATTATCCGATTTGAGAGAATCCGGAGCCATTGAGCAGGATGCGGACGTGGTCGTTTTGCTCATGCGGGAAGAATATTATAACCCCACCGAAGAAAATAAAGGCATCGCGGATGTCATCATCGCCAAACAGCGCAACGGCCCCGTCGGGACGGTAAAGCTTTCTTTTATCAAGGAGTATATGCGCTTTGAAAATCTTGCACATGTTGATTGACACGTCTTTTCTTTGCCCTTATAATCAAAAAAACTAAAGAAATTTCAGTAATCCTTACCTTTATTATATGTCTAAATTAAAAAGTATAAGCTTCGTGTTTCTTTGTGCCTCTGTTTTTCTAACCCACCCTGTTTATGCCCAAGACGACGGGCAGGGAAAGATCGTCAAATCCATCGAAGTCGAAGGCAATAAAACGATCAGCATCGCCACGATCCTTTCAAAGATCAAGACCCGTGTGGGGCAAGAATATCTGCAAGCGGTGATCAGTGACGATCTAAAAAGGCTTTATAACACCGGTTATTTCTCCGATGTGCGCGTTGACCGCCAGGAGCATGAAGGCGGGTTTAAGGTCATTATTTATGTGGATGAAAAGGCGATCATTGAAGAGGTCACGTTTTCCAAGACCCGCCATATCAGCGCTAGAGGCCTCGCCCGTAAGATCGATTCGCAGGCTGGTAAGTTCCTGGATCAAAAAGTCCTCAAAGACGATGTGAAGATCATCAAAGATTTCTATGCCTCCAAGGGGTTGACCAGCGTGACGGTTGAGCCGGAAACGTTCATTGATGAGGTCACGAATAAAGCCAGCCTTCATTTTGTCATTGAGGAAGGCCATAAGATCCGCATTAAAGATATCAAGATCTTGGGGAATGTGGCCTTCCCCAAGAAGAAGATCCAAAAGGTCCTCAAAACGCGGACCAAGTGGTGGTTTCGTTCCGGCTATTTGAATGAAGAGGTCATCGAGGAAGACATGGATCGCATCAAATCTTTTTATGAACAGCAGGGTTACATCGATGCCACGGCAACGTATACCACCGAGGCATTATATAAAGGCTTCATCAATATCAATATCGTCATCGATGAAGGAAGGCGTTATTCGGTGGGGACGGTGGATATCACCGGCAACTCCATTATTTCGGAAAAAGAGATCCGCAAAGTGATGAAGGAAATTTCTGAAGGAAGCATTTTCAGCCGCGATAAACTTTCCGTCGACGTCAATAATATCCAGACGCTTTACTTTGACCGCGGTTATATCTTCGCCAAATCCGAGGAAACGACCGCGGTGGATCCCTCGACAGGCAAGGTCAATGTTCGTATTGATGTGGAAGAGGGTAGCCTGGCTTATATCGAAAAGGTCATCATTCAAGGCAACGCTCGCACCCGGGACATCGTGATCCGGCGGGAGCTTAAGCTTATCCCCGGTGACCGTTTTGACGGGGCGAAATTGCGCCGCAGCAAGGAAAAATTGGATAATCTCGGGTATTTCGAAGAAGTGAACTTTGATATCCAAGACACGGATACGTTGGACCGAAAAGACCTGGTTGTTAACGTCAAGGAGGCGAAAACGGGGACGTTCTCCTTCGGCGGCGGCTTCAGCACGGTCGACGATATCGTCGGGTTTGTCGAGATCCAGCAGCGCAACTTTGATTTCACCAACTGGCCCACCTTCACCGGCGGCGGCCAGAAACTCAGTTTAAGGGCTGAAACAGGTTCCCATAAGAACAATTTTTATTTAAGCTTTACTGAGCCTTGGCTTTTTGATCATCCGGTCTCCGCAGGGTTTGATATTTTCATGACGGAACGGGAACGTTCCGAAGATACCGGTTATGCTTATGATGAAGAGCGCACGGGCGGGCGTATCCGTTTTGGTAAACAATTTACCGAATTTGTCCAGGGCGGCACGTTCTACCGATTAGAAGAAGTTGATATCGGCGATTTTGAGGCGGGCGTTTCGGCCGATTTACTGGCCGAGGGAGGTTCTAATACGGTCAGTATGGTCGGTTTTACCTTGAATCGTGATTCAACGGACAATGTTTTTAGCCCGACCAAGGGGCTCGTTCTGGATAGCGGCTTTGATTATGCCGGCGGCTTTCTGGGAGGCGATAAAGATTTTTACCGTTTGACGGGAGGAGGCAGCTATTATATTCCTTTGAGCAAGATCTTTAATGGAGTCCTGGAAATACGGGTTAAGGGCGGGTTGGTCGATGCCTTTGGCGATGCCGATAAAGTCCCTATCTTTGAGCGCTTCTTCGCCGGCGGGGCCAACAGCATCCGCGGCTACGATGAGCGCAACGTCGGCCCGATTGATACGGGAACGAATGATCCAATCGGTGGGGAGGCCATGGTGGTGGCCAATATAGAATATACGATCCCCGTCATTGAATTCATCAAATTTGCCGTTTTCTTGGATACGGGTAACGTTTGGGCAACGTTGGAAGATTTCGGAGAAGACGGCCTTCTATCCGGTACAGGCCTTGGTTTTCGCTTTAAGACTCCTATCGGTCCTATCAAACTGGATTACGGCTTTCCGCTGGATGAACAGCCCGGAGATGATGATGATGGCGGGAAGTTCTATTTCAGCGTCAGCCGCGGTTTTTAATCGAGAATTCCCCTCATAAATAGGCAGTTTCTCCCAAGGATCCCCAATAAAGTTATTATTTGACTTAAATCCCACTTGGTTATAATATGTAGAAATATATTTATACTAAAAACTAGTACTTTTTAACCTACAAGGAGGCTAATATGCGTTTTTTTAAAATTCTTATTATCGTGGGATTTGCTCTTACCTTAATTGTTTCAACATCTTATGCCCAAAAGCAGGAGAAGATCGCCTTTATAGACCTGAGCCGTCTTTTTGATGAGCATCATAAAACGGCCGATTACGACAAGGTTTTGGAAGGTCGTCATCAGGAGTTTGAAAAAGAGCGTAACACTAAGATTGAAAAGATTCAGGAATCCCAAGGGAAACTGGCTCTTCTTAATGCCGATAAAAAGGCTGAATTAGAGGCGGAAATCGAGAAAATGAAGGCTGACCTTCTGGAGTATGACCGTCAGCAAAAAACGACGCTCACCAAAGAACGCAATGAGAAGATCCGTGAAATCCTTTTGGAAATTGAGCAGCAAGTCAGCGCTTACGCCGAGAAAGAAGGGTATGACCTTATTCTCAACGACCGCGTGTTGATTTACGGTAATCCGGTCAAGGATTTGACGGATGAGATCTTAACCACACTTAATGCCAATCAACCCAAAAAGTAAGAGTACCCGTGATCCGTCTAGATAAAACCTTAGCCGAAGTCGCTGAATTGGTGAAGGGAAAGGTCGTCGGGAACAGGAATCTTACGATCAAGGGCTTAAGCGGCATTAAGGAAGCCAAAGAAGGCGACCTGACCTTTCTAGCCAATCCCAAATACACACCGTTGGCCAGAGAGACCAAGGCCTCGGCCATTCTCGCTTCCACTAACTTACAATTGCCGGGCAAGTCGTTGGTCCTTGTTGAGAACCCATCATTAGCTTTTGCTAAAATCATTGAGAGCGTGCTTAAGCCGCAGCAGTTTCTGACGAAAGGGATCCATCCGACCGCTATTATTGCCGAAAGTGTTCGCTTGGGTAAGAACGTCGCTGTCGGCGCTCATGTGGTGATCGAGGCAAAAGTATCAATTGGCGATAACACTGTTATCCAAGCCGGTTGCTTTATCGGGCATGAAACAAAGATCGGAAACGGTTGCCACATTTATCCCAACGTAACGATTCGCGAGCGGATCATAATCGGCAACCGCGTGATTATTCATAGCGGGACGGTTATCGGTTCAGATGGGTTCGGTTTTGAAGCCGTAGATGGTGTTCATACGAAGATCCCCCAGATCGGGACCGTTATCATCGAAGATGATGTGGAGATCGGGGCCAATGTCACGATCGACCGGGCCCGATTTGATAAGACGTTTATCGGCAAAGGGACCAAGATCGACAATCTGGTACAGATCGGCCATAATGTGATCATCGGGGAGAATTGTATCATTGTGGCGTTGGTCGGCATTGCCGGAAGTGTTGAGATCAAAAAAGGCGTGATCCTTGCCGGTCAGTCCGGCGTTTCCGGGCATTTAACCATCGGAGAAGGGGTTATTGTCGGCGCCAAATCCGGAGTGATGAAGTCCATCCCGGCGCATACAAAAGTTTCCGGATTCCCGGCCCGCCCGATCGAGGAAGAGCTGAGGGTGCAAGCCGGGTTAAAACGGCTGCCGGTTTATGTGAAGAAGATCCAGGAGTTGACGAGAAAGGTCGAAGAATTAGAAAAGAAATTAAAACATGGCAAAAAAAAGAACCATTAAAAAAGAGTTTTCCCTATCCGGCGTCGGTTTACATACGGGCGAGAAAGCAACGCTCACCTTCAAGCCCGGCGGTATTCATGAGGGGATAAAATTTATCCGCGTTGATCTCCCCGGGCATCCGGTGATTAAAGCCGAGGCGGATAGCATTGTTTATCAAGGCGGGCCTCCTCGTTGCACTTCCATTGGAGATGCGAAAGCCTCCATTCATACCGTCGAACATTTGATGAGCGTCTTGGCTGGTTTGGGAATTGATAATATTATTATTGAAATTGACAAACGGGAAGTTCCGGGTTTGGATGGAAGCGGGGCGGATTTTCTGAAAGCCTTTAAAGAAGCCGGTCTTCTTGCTCAAGAAGAGGAAAGGGAAATCTTTACGGTTAAAGAACCCGTTGGCGTACGCCAAAATGGAGCTTCTCTTTATATTTTTCCTTCTGAGCATTTTGAAGTTACTTACACGTTGGATTACAATCACCCCTTTCTAAGGTCACAGGTTTTTTCTTCCGTCATTAATGAGGCCATTTTTGAGAAAGAGATTGCTCCTTGCCGGACGTTTTGTCTTGAGAAAGAAGCCCAAGAATTGAAGAAACAAAATCTGGGCAGGGGCGCGACGTTCAAGAATACTCTTGTCGTCGGAGATAAAGGGGTCATCGACAACAAACTGCGGTTCGATAATGAATTTGCCCGGCATAAAGTGTTGGATTTTATAGGTGATTTGTATCTGCTGGGGATACCGATCGTGGGCTCTGTCTTTGCGGTGCGCAGCGGCCATTACCTTAACATTCAGTTATTAAAGAGGGTTGTTGAGCAAAAAAAGTGGTATGAACACAAAGGGATTGTGCCCGGGTATAACGTGAAGGGAAAAAAAGAATATGATATTGACGATATCATGAAAATTCTGCCGCACCGTTATCCGTTTTTGTTAGTGGACAGGGTGATTGAGATCGAGCGGGGCAAGCGCGCCATCGGAGTTAAAAATGTCACCATCAATGACAGTTTTTTTCAGGGGCATTTTCCCACCAGGCCCGTTATGCCGGGGGTGATGATGATTGAAGCGATGGCCCAGACGGCAGGGGTGGTGGTTTTGACGAATGAGGTTCATTATGGGAAAGTCGCCTTTTTTATGGCGGTGGATAACGTCAAGTTCCGCAAAGTGGTTGTGCCGGGCGATCAGCTGATGATGGAAGTTGAAGTCGTTAAAGACAAGGCGAAAATAGCCCAAATTCATGCGGTTTCCAAAGTGGGGGATGAGGTCGTGGCTGAAGCAGACATGGTTTTTTCCTTTACGGATTCGTCGTATTTGGATTAAATTCTCAATGTTTGTATTGATTTTATACCGTTTAAGGGTTAGGATAAAATAAATAAATTTATAACTTATTGAAATAGCTAAATATAGAAGAAGTAATCATGGAAAACGTCAAAATTCACAAAACAGCGGTTATCCACTCCGGCGTTCAGTTGTCTCCCGGCGTTTCGGTCGGGCCGTATTCGGTCATTGAGGAAGGCGTGACCTTGGGAGATAATGTCAGGATTGGAAGCCATTGCGTTATTACGGGTCAGACCACCATCGGGCGAAACAGCAAGGTTTATACCGGCGCGGTGATCGGCAGCGCTCCCCAGGATAAAAAGTTTAATGCCGACGACAACGTTTTTCTTAACATCGGGGAGAATAATGTGATCCGTGAATATGTCACGATCAACCCCGGGACGGCGGAAGGTGGCGGTAAGACGGTCTTGGGCAATGACAACTTGATCATGGCCTATTCTCATATTGCCCATGATTGCGTTATTGGCAATAAATGTGTCATGGCGAATGCCGCCACGTTAGGCGGCCATGTGATTTTGGAAGACAACGCCATGATCGGCGGCTTAAGCGCGATCCATCAGTATGTTCGTTTGGGGCGGCTGTGTATCGTGGGGGGCTGTTCAAAAGTCGTCCAGGACGTGCCGCCGTTTTCCATGTGCGACGGGCATCCGGCGCAGGTCGTCAATATTAATTCTGTTGGTTTAAGGCGTTCTCAGATCTCAACGGAAATAACCCTGCGCGTCAAACGGGCGTTTAAGATACTTTTTTGGTCCGGCCATTCCAGAACGCATGCCCTTGAGCTCATCGAGAAGGAAATCGAAACATGCTCCGAGATCGAGCATCTGATTTTCTTTGCCAAAACGACCAAGCGCGGCTTGTGCAGCTAACCGGTTTTGCTCACCCAAAAGACAAAATCTTTTTATACCCATGCCACGAGAACTTTTAGGACTGATCGCAGGTAACGGCAAATTCCCGATCGCTTTTGCCCGGGAGGCCAGGGCCAAAGATATTAACGTCGTCGCCGCCGGCGTCCGGGGGGACACATCCTTCCTGTTACGGTTTTTCGTCGATAAGTTCAGGATTTTCAAAGTGGGCGAGCTAAAGAAGCTTTTTTCGTATTTAAAGCAGGCCGGTGTCAAGAAGGTCATCATGGCCGGCCAGGTGAACCCCGACAATTTATTCGATCCCACCCTGCAGCTGGATGAGGAATTCAAGCGCGTTTTCGAGGCCTTGAAAGACCGCAAGGCGGACACGATCTTTTCCGCCGTGGCCGATAGATTGAGGAAAGAAGGGCTGGAGCTTATCGACTCGACCTTCCTTGTCCAGGATTATCTGGCGCCCAAAGGGACGCTGACCAAACGCGCCCCGACGCTTAAAGAACTCGAGGATATCGAGTTCGGCCGGACGATCGCCAAGACTATGGGGGGCATTGACGTTGGCCAGACCGTGGTGGTCAAAGATAAAGCGGTTGTCGCCATCGAAGCCATGGAAGGGACGGACCGGACCATTCTGCGGGGAGGAAAGATCGCCCGCGAAGGAGCGGTGGTGGCCAAAATGAGCAAGCCTAACCAAGACCTTCGTTTTGATGTCCCGGTTATCGGCCCAAAGACCATTGCGCACATGATCAAAGCCAAGGCCAAATGCTTGGCTATCGAAACAGGCAAAACCCTGATCATTGACCGTTCCAATACGATCAAGCTTGCCGATAAGGCCGGTATTTGTATCGTAGCGGCTTAAAAACTTTCTTTGAGAGCAGCCTATTTCCCCGCCCCAAAAGCTTGCCTCTTTTAATTGACACAATTAATATTTTTCTATATAATTAATCAGTTAATTAATACTAATATTATATAATTTTTAATATATTTAATGGAACTTGATGAAATTAAAAAGGTTAGGTTAAGTAAGCTTAAGCTGCTGAAAGACCATAATATCCCTCCCTACGGGTTTAAGTTCGAGCGCACTGAAAGCATCCACGCCATTCTGGAAAATTTCCAAGAAGAAAAGCAAGTCGTTCTTGCCGGGCGGTTGATGGCTACCCGAAGCCATGGGAAAGTCCTTTTTGCCGACCTTGAGGATCAAACGGACAGGATCCAACTTTTTATAAAGGTCGAAGAGCTGCTCGTCAATGGCCTTGAGCTGATCAAAGTGCTGGACATCGGCGATATCATTGGGGTCAAGGGCGCGCTTTTTGTCACCAAAATGGGGGAGAAAAGCGTTCGCGTGAGCGAGCTGACCATGCTTTCAAAGTCGTTGATGAGCTTGCCCGAAAAATGGCACGGGCTTAAAGATGTCGAAACGCGTTACCGCCAGCGGTATATCGATCTTATTGCCAATAAACCCGTGCGGGAGTTGTTTATCAAACGTTCCAAGATCAACTCTTTTATTCGTTCATTCTTAGATCAAAAAGGGTTCCTGGAGGTTGAAACGCCGATACTCCAGCCGATGGCGGGAGGCGCGCGCGGGCGGCCCTTTAAAAGCGTCCATCAAGCGTATGACATGGAGGTTTTCCTGCGTATCGCCCCTGAATTATATTTAAAGAGATTGCTGGTCGGCGGTTATGAGAAGGTTTACGAAATGAACCGTAATTTCAGGAACGAAGGCGTCTCCACGCGCCATAACCCGGAATTCACGATGCTGGAGGTTTATGAAGCGTATGCCGATTTCGAGGACATGATGCGCTTGACTGAAGATATGGTCAGCAGCCTCGTTAAGGAGGTCCACGGTTCTTATCATCTCATTTATCAGGGGAAGCAGATCGATTTCACCCCACCGTGGGAACGCCGTTCGTTCGCCAAGACGATCAAAGATATGTTTGATATCGACCCTGAAGATGACGCCAAGACCATGATGGCGAAGGTCCAGAAAAAGAAGAAAGGCGGCATAAAGCTGGGTAAATTAACCCGCTCAGGTGTTATGAAGATCGTGGAAGAAATGCTGGAGGAAGAAAAGATCATTGATCCGCTTTTTTTCACGGAATATTTCACGTTCCTAAGCCCATTGGCCAAGACGCTCCCTGATAACCCGGCCATTTCCCAACGCTTTGAAGTTTTCATCGGGGGACTGGAGATCGGCAACGCTTATTCCGAACTTAACGACCCGCTCGAACAGCGCGCGAGGTTGTTGACCGACTTGAAAGATGACACTGAAACAGGCAACCGCGGCGTTGATGAGGATTTTTTGCATGCGCTTGAATACGGGATGCCGCCGGCGGGAGGATTAGGCATCGGGATCGATCGTTTGGTCATGCTTTTAACGGATTCGGCGTCCATTCGTGATGTGATCTTGTTTCCATTATTGAAGCCGCGGTAGCCAAAATGAAATTTGAAAATTGGATAAGCCCCGACGCGCCATTGCATGTCGGTCGGGGCTCCGACCGAACGAAGTGAGCGTCGGAGTTATCGGGAACTCGAGATGAAATTTGAAAATTGGATTAGCTATCGTTACCTGATCGCAAGTAAGGGCCGCTTTTTGACATTCTTGAACATTATCTCGATCGCCGGGGTGGCTATCGGCGTCATGGCGCTCATTGTGGTGACCGCGGTCATGACCGGATTCGGCAATAATTTGCGCGAGAAGATCATCGGCACGACCCCGCACATCATGGTCGAGAAGGAAGTCGGCATCCGGGATTACAAAGCCGTTCAGAAACAGATCGAACGTGTCCCCGGCGTGCAAGCGTCCTCGGCGTATATTCAGGGCAACATTTTCCTGGAGAAATCCGGCCGCGCGCAGGGGCTCATCATCCGCGGGATCGAGCCCGAAAGCGAACACCGTGTTACGCAGATCAGGAAATATTTAAAAAAAGGCAAGCTTGAGGATCTAAGGCCTGGGTCGGTCATTATCGGAAGCGAATTAGCCCGGTATCACGGGTTTAGCGTCGGGGATCAGATCACTCTCATTGCCCCCGGTTCGGGATTGGCGGGCCAAAGCTGGCGGTACCAGCTGAGCGTTTCCGGCATATTTGAGACGGGCATGGTCGATTTTGACATGAATTTGATCCTTGTTCATCTGGATGAGGCCAAGCAGATCTTTGGATTTGAAGCCGATATGACCTCCGGTGTTGGGGTCAAGCTGGAAGACCCCGAGCAAGCAACGGTCGTTAAGGATAAATTGTATGCGGTTATCGGCTACGGATTTTTGGTCAAGACATGGATCGATATCAACCGCAGCCTTTTTGACGCGCTGTTCCTTGAAAAATGGGGATTGTTCATCATCCTGACGCTCATGGTGCTGGTGGCTTCTTTTAACATCATCAGTACTTTGATCGTCACCGTCACGAGCAAGATCCATGATATCGGCATCCTGCAGTCGATCGGCGTGACGAAACGCTCCATCAAAAGCATTTTTACCAAGCAAGGCATGCTGATCGGATTATTGGGGACTTTTTGGGGGACGGTGAGCGGTGTCGGGTTATGCTACATCTTAAGGACCTACATCAAAGTGCCGCAAGAGATCTATTCGATCGATCGGGTCCCGGTGGATTTGCAGTTGTCGGATATGCTGATCATCGTCGTTGCCGCTCTTTTGATCACTTATTTTGCAACCATTTATCCGGCTTCCAAAGCGGCAAACCTGCAGCCGGTCGAAGCCTTAAGGTACGAGTAAAGCGTGATCCTAGAAGCGTCGAACATCAAAAGGTTTTATGAGCAAAGTGCCCGGCGGCTTGAGGTCCTTAAGGGCATCGATCTGAATATCGGCGAAGGAGAGGTTTTGGCGATCGCCGGCCCCTCGGGCGCCGGTAAATCGACGCTTTTACATATTTTAGGGGGGCTTGATTCCCCCAATGAAGGCCGCATCCGTCTGGACGGCGATGATCTTTATCAGGTCAATGACCGAAGGCGCGCGCACATCCGAAACGAAAAGGTCGGTTTTATTTTTCAGTTCTATCATCTGTTGCCGGAATTCAGCGCGTTAGAGAACGTCTGCTTGCCTTTATTGGTCAAAGAGGACGCCCAGGACATCAAGCGCTTTAAAGAGCGCGGGACGGATTTGTTGGCGAAGGTCGGCCTTAAAGAAAGGGTCCATCATAAGCCCAACGAGCTCTCCGGCGGCGAGCAGCAAAGGGTGGCCATTGCCCGGGCGCTTATCAACAAGCCGAAGATCCTTCTTTGCGATGAGCCGACAGGCAATCTTGATTCGCAAACAGGGGAAGAGATCATAAATTTATTGTTAACGTTAAACAAGGAAAACAAACAAACGTTGGTTGTGGTCACCCATGATGAGGGCCTGGCCCGGCTGTCGGGGCGCGTGGTCCATATGCGTGACGGCAAACTGATGAATTAAAAAGGTGAGGCGAACGTGTACATTTATCTCAACGGAAAATTCGTTGAAAGAGCCGAGGCCAAGGTCTCTGTGTTCGATCATGGGCTTCTTTACGGCGACGGCGCCTTTGAAGGCATCCGTTCCTATAACCGCCTTGTTTTCAAACTGTCGGAGCATATTGACCGGCTTTACCAGACAGCCAAGGCGATACGGATCGATCCGCTTATGACAAAACAACAGATGGCCCAAGCGATCGTCGATACGCTTAAAAAGAACAATCTGGACAACGCCTATATCAGGGTGGTCGTGACCCGCGGCGAAGGCGACTTGGGGCTCGATCCCAAGAAATGCTACGGCAAGCCGGGCATCATCATAATCTCCGACAAGATCACGCTATACCCTAAGGATTTTTACGTGAAGGGAATGGAGGTCATCACGGCCAAGACGATCCGCAACAACCCCAACGCGGTCGACCCGAAGCTCAAGACGTTGAATTATCTCAATAATATTTTGGCCAAGATCGAGGCCAGCGACCAGGGTTACCAGGAAGCCATCATGCTTGATTATAAGGGCGCTGTCTCAGAATGCACCGGAGACAATATTTTCATCGTCAAGAAAGGCGTTCTCATCACGCCGAAGCAGAATATCCTGTTGGGGATTACGAGGCAGGCTGTCTTGGATCTGGCCAAGGCGGAAAGAATCAAGACCCAGGAGAAATTAATAACCCTGAAAGAGGTCTATAAGGCGGACGAATGCTTTTTGACCGGAACGGCCGCCGAGGTGATCCCGGTCGTCAAAGTGGACGGCCGCACCATCGGCGCGGGGAATCCGGGCCCCGTCACCAAAAAGTTGATGACGATGTTCCATGCCATCACGGATAAAGATGGTGTAAAATATTAATTGTTCGTTGTTCTAGAAGCGAACAACGAGCGATTGTCAACGTAAAGGCAATATAATCATGAAATGCGACCTGTGCGATAAAAAAGCGACCGTGCATTTGACGGAGATCGTTGATGAGCAGATCACCGAGATGCATTTGTGCGAGGACTGTGCGCGCGAGAAAAGCGTGCAGATGGAGCAGCAGTTCGGCCTGGCGGATCTCTTGGCCGGATTGTCGGACTTCGGCAAGCACGTCAAGGAAGTAGAGAAGGTCAAGCTGAAATGCCCCAACTGCGGGCTTACCTACGATGATTTTCGCAAGTTCGGCCGCCTGGGCTGCAGCCAGTGCTATGAGGCTTTCAAGGCGCATCTGTCGACGCTATTGAAGAAGATCCACGGCTCCAATCAGCACGTCGGCAAAACGCCTTCCAAGATGCCTACGGCCGAGAAGAAAAAGATCGAGGATCTGCAGGAGCTGAAAAAGCAGATGGTGCAGGCCATCCAAATGGAAGATTTTGAGAAAGCGGCCAGGCTGCGGGATAAAATCCGGGAACTGGAAAAGGACCAATATGGACCTTAACGAATTTATCAACTATACGGGAGAATGGCTCAAAGGGAAAGGGGCCCACTCCGAGATCGTCATGTCTTCGCGCGTTCGCTTGGCCAGGAACCTTAAAGATAAGCCCTTTCCCAACAAGGCCAAGAAGAGCGAGCTCAATGAGATCCTGGCCACGATCGAAGACGCCGTCCGTAATATAGATTATTTCAAGGACGCGCTGATCCTTAAGATGAACGAGCTGGATAACGTTGACAAGCAATTTTTGATCGAGCGGCATCTCATGAGCCACGAGCATGCGACGAACCCCGAGGGCAAGGGGCTGGTCGTTTCCAAAGAAGAGGACTTATCGCTCATGATCAACGAAGAAGACCACATCCGCTTGCAAGTCATGCATTCGGGGCTTAATTTGACCGGGTCGTGGGAGATCGCGACCTCCATTGATAACGCCCTTTCCGAGAAACTCAGTTTCGCTTATGGGTTGGAGTGGGGATATTTAACGGCTTGCCCGACGAACACCGGGACCGCTTTGCGCGGCTCGGTGATGCTCCATTTGCCGGCGTTGGTCATGACCAAGCAGATCAATAAAGTGCTGGCAGCGGTAGCGAAGCTGAGCTTCGCCTCCCGCGGTTTTTATGGCGAGGGCACGCAGGCCAGCGGCAATTTTTACCAGATATCGAACCAGTTGTCCATGGGGCAAAGCGAGGAAGAAGTGCTTCAGAACATCAACGGCCTTATCAAGCAGATCATCGAGCAGGAAGAGCAGGCCCGCCAGGCGCTTTTGCTGCAAAATAAACCTATGCTTGAGGATAAAGTTTTTCGTTCCTATGGCGTTCTCAAATCAGCCCATATCATCACCAGCCAGGAAACGGTGGAGCATTTGTCCATGGTCCGGCTGGGGATCGACCTCTCGATCGTCAAAGAGGTTGACCGGAAATCCATCAATGAACTGTTCATCACGATCCAGCCGGCGCATTTACAAAAGATCGAAGGAAAAAAATTGACCTCTACCGAGAGGGATACCATCAGAGCTAATGTCATCCGCAAAAAGTTAGGAGGGTTTTAACATGTTTAATCGATTCACCGAACGAGCGCGCAAAGTGATCGTCTACGCCAAGGAAGAGGCGAGACGTTTTAATCATGATTATATCGGGACCGAACATCTTTTGCTGGGGTTGGTCCGCGAGGGGGAAGGGGTCGCGGCCGCCGTGTTGCAAAAGCTGGGGTTGGACCTGGAAACGATCCGCATTGAAGTCGAGAAATTGGTGCAGCCCGGGCCTCAAACACAAGTTTTAGGCGACATTCCTTTTACGCCCAGGAGTAAAAAGGCGCTGGAGCTGGCCGCCGAGGAAGCGCGCGCCTTGGGCCATAATTATATCGGCACCGAGCATCTTTTGCTGGGGCTTGTCAAGGAAGGCGAAGGCATGGCCTATCGGGTGCTCCTTAATTTAGGGTTGGACCTGGGGAAATTGCGCAATGAGGTCATGGAGCTTTTGGGCTCCGGCATTCCGGGATTCGGGGCGCAAGAACCGGTCAAAACGGATAAAACTCCGGCGATCGATGCCTACGGGCGTAATCTTAATAAGTTGGCCAAAGAAGGCAAGCTCGACCCGGTCATCGGCCGCGAGGAAGAAATTGAACGGATTTTACAAATTCTTAGCCGGCGGGCCAAGAATAACCCTGTTTTATTAGGGGAAGCAGGTGTCGGAAAGACAGCGATCGTCGAAGGCTTGGCGCAAATGATCGTCAAAGGCGAGGTCCCTGAAATTTTGCGTGATAAGCAAATTGTTGTATTGGACTTGGCTTTGATGATCGCCGGAACGAAATACCGCGGCCAGTTCGAAGAGCGGATCAAGGCGATCATGGATGAGATCAAACGCTCGGGGAAAGTCATTCTTTTCATCGATGAGCTCCATACGCTTGTCGGGGCCGGCGCGGCCGAAGGGGCCATTGATGCCGCCAATATCCTTAAACCGGCGTTGGCCCGCGGTGAGGTCCAATGTATCGGGGCAACAACGCTCGATGAATACCGTAAGCATATTGAAAAAGACGCTGCCTTGGAAAGGCGCTTCCAAACGATTATCGTTGACGCCCCCACCCAAGATGAGGCTATCCAAATATTGAAAGGGTTGCGGGATAAATACGAAGCGCATCATCGCGTGAAATTTTCCGATGAAGCGCTGGAGGCCGCCGTGCGGCTTTCGGAGCGGTATATCTCCGGGCGCGCGCTTCCGGATAAGGCCGTCGATATCTTGGATGAAACCGGTGCCCGTGCCCGGCTTAAAGCGATGGTGGTACCGGAGGGCATGAAGGCATTGGAAGAGGAGATCGAGCAATTAAAAAATGAGAAGGAATCGTACATTAAAAGCCAAGACTTTGAAAAGGCCGCAAAGCTGCGCGACCAAGAGCGGGAGGCCCGCGACAAGCTGGAGAAAGTGCGCTCCAAATGGAATGAAGAGCGCGATAAAGTGACGTTAACGATAGGTTACGAGGAAATTGCCCGTGTTGTTTCGCAGTGGACCAAAGTGCCGTTGGCCCGCCTGGAGCAGGAAGAAAGCAAGCGCCTGCTTAAGATGGAAGAGCATATGAAGAAGCTCGTCATCGGCCAGGACGAGGCCATCAGCGCGATCGCCCGTGCGGTGCGGCGTTCCCGGGCAGGCATTAAAGACCCCCGCCGGCCTATCGGTTCTTTTATTTTCTTGGGCCCCACGGGTGTCGGCAAAACGCATCTGGCGCAGGTGCTCGCGGAATTTATGTTCGGCAGTAAAGATTCCCTGATCCAGATTGATATGTCGGAATATATGGATAAATTTAACGTCTCCCGGCTTATCGGCGCGCCGCCGGGATACGTCGGTTATGAAGAGGGCGGGCAGCTTACCGAAAAAGTGCGGCGCAAGCCTTATTCGGTGATCCTCTTGGATGAGATCGAAAAGGCCCATCCGGATGTTTTTAACTTGCTTCTTCAGGTGTTTGAAGAAGGGCGTTTGACGGACAGTTTGGGCCGCAGGGTCGATTTTCGAAATACGCTCATTATTATGACCTCCAACGTCGGGGCCGAAATCTTAAGAAGGCAAGGCTCTTTGGGTTTTTCTCAGCCCAAAGAGGAAACCACTTATGAAGACATGAAATTAAAACTGCTGGATGAGGTCAAAAAGGTTTTCAAGCCGGAATTTTTGAACCGCGTGGATGACATTATCGTCTTTCGTTCGCTCAATAGGCAAAATCTTTATCAGATTGTCCAATTGGAGATCGACGACGTCATCAAGCGCTTGAAAGAGAAAGAGATCAAGGTCGAGCTGTCCAAAGAATCGATTGACTTATTGATCGAGAAAGGCTTCGACCCCGTCTATGGGGCTAGGCCCTTAAAACGGACCATCCAGCGGTTTCTGGAAGATCCGCTCGCGGAGGAGATCATCTCCGGCACGTACAAAGAAGGCACCCTTATTAAAGTGGAACGTAAAGACGATCAATTGGCTTTTCACCAATGAAATGGAAAATAACAATTAGTCTTCTTGTTTTTCTCGGCGTAAGTCCTCTTTCCGTTCACGCCAAAGAACTGCTGACCTTCAGCGGGTCCGTTGACTTGACGCAAAATCAATTCGACATAGATGTGACCTGGGAAGATCAGAGTTTTATCAAGGCCAAGGGGCTTAAGACCGTCGGTAAAGATTACCTTCTGACGCTGGATATCGAACATATGAAGTCGCCTTATTTCGATCTCTCCAGCCAGATCCAGAGCAGCCTCATCTTTGATAAGGCGGGAAGCGCCGTTTCAGGGGAGCTCTCCAGCCAATATTCGCTCATCGATTACAAGCCGACCAAAGAGCTGTCCGGGCGCTTTGAGATCAAAGGCGACCGCGTTTATTTGACGTCATTGAGTTTTTCCCATATCGCCTTCAACGGTTTTGTGGAATTCATGGATCCTTTTGCCGTCGATATGCTGGTGGAAATGGACCAGTTGCCTTTGGAGGATTTTCTTGATTTTTGGACGCCGCACAGCAAACTCGACAGCTCCGGCGTTGTCGGAGGAGAGATCAAATTGGCCGGGACATTGGACAAGCTTCAGATGAGGGGGAATCTCCAGGTGTATGACGGCCATATTGAAAATTTACTCTTCGATAATATCCATTTGAACGCCCAAGGGGTCTATCCGCTCCTTCAGGTCGCTCAAACCTCGGTGTCCAAGGCGGACGGCGTCAGCTTTATGGTGGATGGCCCCGTTGACATCAGCGACCAGCTCAATTTTAAGAAACAGATCAAGGCCTTGCATATTTCCCCCTTGGTGACGGAAACGGCGACCAAGAAAGAATGGACCATCAAGCGCCTTCATGGGACGGAGATGGGCTCCACCGAGCTTAAATATTTGTTGCGCAAAGACATTTCAGGGTCAACGGTCAAGGAAGAATCGGCCCTTTTAGGGGTCGAGCAAAAGCTAGAATTCTAAAGCCATGATCAATGTGGTCAGTTATTCGGGGCAGAGGTTCAGCCGCTTGATCCAACAAATCGGCGCTTTAACCGCGTTGTTGGTCCAAACGCTAGGCCTTATTTTTGTTCCTCCCTTAAAAATAGAGCGTATTTTGACACAGGCCAAACGGGTGGGCCCGGGCAGCTGGTTCATTTCCTGCCTGATCGCTTTTTTCATCGGCATGATCATGTCGCTGCAGATGGCCTACCAGATGAAGCAGCTTTCCGCCGAGATCTACATTCCCGGTGTCGTGGCGGTGGCGCTCGCCAGGGAGCTTGGGCCCGTGCTAACGGCCCTGATCGTGGCCGGGCGCATGGGCGCCGGTATCACCGCCGAGATCGGTTCCATGGTCGTGACGGACCAGGTGGATGCGTTAAGGGCGTTTGCGGTCAACCCCGTCAAATACCTGGTCGTGCCGCGGTTTTTGGCGCTTGTCATCATGCTTCCCATCCTGACGGTTTTCGCGGACCTGATCGGTTTATGGGGGGCCTACGCCATTTGCGTTTTTAAGCTGGATATCACGCCGGCTTTATTTTATTCCATGGTCGGCCAGACGCTGGATGTCTCCGATGTCACGACGGGCTTGATCAAGACGGTCTTCTTCGGGGCCATCATTGCGCTCGTGGGCTGTTACCAGGGTTTTAAGGTGACCGGCGGCGCCGAAGGGGTGGGCAAGGCGACGACCATTTCGGTCGTTATCTCTTTTATCCTGATCATCATGGCGGATTGCATGTTCACGACGTTATTTTATTTCATTTTTAAATTGTAAGCCTTCCCCAAGGCTTACGCAATATTATGATCGAGATAGCGAATCTATTTAAGTCGTTCAATGGGCACGCTGTTCTTAACAATTTAAGCCTGAAGGTCAAGACCGGGGAGACCAAGGTCATCATCGGCCGTTCAGGGGCGGGCAAGAGCGTCCTTTTACGTTGTATTGTCGGGTTGCTACCATCGGATTCGGGTTCCATCAAGGTCAACGGCACCGAGGTCACGGGTATTTCGGAGAAGGCCTACAATAAGATCCGGATGGAAATGGGCTTGTTGTTCCAGGGCGGCGCGCTTTTTGACTCGATGACGGTCGCCGAAAACGTTTCGTTCGTGCTGGATGAGTTCATGGACCTGGATCGCAAAACCGTGAATGACCGGGTGGTGGACGCCCTCGCGATGGTCGGGATGAAGGGTGTGGAGCGGCTTTATCCGTCGGAGTTAAGCGGCGGGATGAAAAAACGGGTGAGCTTGGCGCGTATCTTGTGCATGGAGCCGCAGATCATCCTCTATGATGAACCGACGAGCGAAGTGGATCCCATCACGGCGGACCAGATCACGAATCTGATCATTGACCTAAGGAACAAGCTTAAGGTCACCTCCATCGTCGTGACCCATGACATGGACCTGGCCTATAAAGTCGGCGATTCGATCGCCATGTTTTACCACGGGGCGGTGATCGCCGAAGGGACCCCGAAGGAGATCAAGACCTCGACCCATCCGGTGGTTAAGCAGTTCATTAACGGGGAAGCGCGCGGGCCCATTACGGATAGTGAAAGTTTGATATTTGGTCATTTGAAATGATGGATATTAAATCAAACAAGATACAAGAAACAAACAAATTCCAATATTCAAATTCAAAATCCCAAACCGTTTGGAATTTATTTTTTGGGATTTGAATATTGTTTGCCCCTCGCATTCGCTCGGGATTCTCGCGAGGAGTACCGAGCGGAACGCGAGGTATATCTTGTTTCTTGCATCTTGGAATTTTAAAATAACGTCATTATTTTTTAAGGTGATTATAAAAGATTTGGCACGAAATCAGCCATTAGTTTGGTTAATAATACGAACATATCTTTATCACGATTGTTGTAACGATATTCCAGCTCTTTCAAATAAAACGGGAATTTCTCTTTAGAGACGCCATGGTAT